>JBBKWL010000031.1:0-65379 GCA_037968975.1 Woeseiaceae bacterium
ACAGCGCGGCGGGACAGAAACTCAAGCATCAGATCATGGGTGGCAGGATCATCACGCCGTCCATTCTGGCCGCTGAGACGCTGGTACGACGCGGCCAATCTGTAACGCTGGTGGTCAGCAATGCTCAGTTGAACATCAGAATGGCTGGCAAAGCCCTCTCGGATGGCGCGCTCAACCAGCGGATTCGGGTAGAGAACCTGAATTCCCAGCGGGTTGTGGAAGGTCTCGTGCGGTCGGCAGAATACGTGGAAATACTGGTGCAATGAAGAGAGTGATAATTTAAGCGTTTTTCTCACTGCTTACCCTAAAGTTCCGGCCACAGGGGCCGATAGCTGCAGGTAGCAACAATGAATGTTGAGGTTGGAAATTATGTCAGACAGGATTAATCCGGTGGATCAGGGCATGCTTGGTAAAATTGCTAACAAGGTGGGCGAAGCGGGTACTGCCAAAAAGGTGGACTCGAACCCCTCAGCACCCGGCCGCGAGTCACCGTCCGCAGCTGTCAGCACCGATACCGTTGAATTGACGTCCAGCGCGAAGCTGCTGGAACGCCTTGAAAAGACGCTCGCATCTATCCCGGATGTGGACCAGACGCGCGTCGATGCCGTGAAGTCGCAGATCGAGAACGGCCAGTACAGTATTGACTCCGATCAGATCGCTGAAGCGATGCTGCGACTCGATAATGAGATCGACAGGCGGAATTGATTGCTATGACGCCAGACGAATGCAGAACGGCGCTCCGCGGCAACCTCGATCAAAGCCTGGACCTGGTCACGAAACTCTATGAGTGCCTGATGACAGAACGTCACGCGCTGGAACAACGCGATACTGTAGCTCTCGAAACCGCGGCTTTGCAGAAACGTGAACTGGTGGAACGTCTCGACGATCTGGACCGCGCACGAAACGTGATCGGCAAGGACTGCGGGTTTTCGCCTTCTGCGCAGTTGCTGGGTGAGCTCAGTCATTGGTGCCAGGACGGTTCCCTGCCAGAGCGCTGGCAAGAATTCCTGCATATCGCGGAAACCTGCAGCGACCTGAACAATTGTATTGGTGCAATCATCCGTGTACGTCAGTTGCAGGTCCAGGACGCACTTGGACTGCTAAGAGGTCAGGTTGAAAACAGCAGTACATATGGACCCACCGGCCAGGATGGCCGAAATCTGGGATCGCGGGCACTGGCCCAGGCCTGAACGCGTTCTTACTGAAAAAGGAAGTGAAGCAATGTTAATTGTGAGCCGACGAGACGCCGAATCCATCCTGATTCGACCGGGTGACGACATAGATCCCAAAATGACGCTTGCTGATCTGTTTCAGCATGGTCCGATCGAGATAACGATCTTTTCCGCCGGCGGCAGCCGCGTCAAGATGGGCGTGCAGGCGCCGGAACAATTGTGCATTTGGCGGAAAAGCGCCGCGACCGCCTGAACCGCTCAGCCACCGTCCGGACAGCCGCCCGCCTGCATCCATTCTTTTAAAGAAAGCTTACTGCTTGCCGATAAGACCTGAACCAAGGCAGCGAAAACGTCGCTGCCGGCCACAGGCGCAAGCAGGAAAAACCAGGGATGAATTCGCGGCACCTATTTCTGACTTTGAGCAGCATACTTTTCACTGCATGCGGAAGTGGCAGCACGGTAACCACCGCCGATACAGCCGACAGCGCATCGCAGTCGACCAAGCCCGACTTCTCTCGCAGCGACATCATTGCGGCGATCTACGATAAAGATTACACCGTCCCGGCGGATTTCCTGGTGGACGAGCGTGCCGGCACGGTTGACAGTTACTCTCTATATCACGTCAAGGATTCCTCCGTTTCCTACGAACTCTGCAGCAGTGATTTCGAGACAGCGAGACAACTCGAACAAGCGGACAACGACAGCCGCGCGGTTAACGGGCATTTTGTCGACAGTTACGAAAACGACCTGTACTACGAGTTCATTCGCGAGCTATCTTATCCGGATGGCGCGGGCAATGTGGGGGGCTTGACCACGCCTGGCTTCGCCCGCATCTTCAAGTGCGATGCGGTCGACAGGACCGGTGTAGATCGCAACGTTCGAGACGGCTTTGCAGGGCGATTGAACGCGAATGCGGTCACGCCCGCAGGGCTCGGCAGGCTCACAGAGTATCTGTGGCAGTTCGTTTTCTTTGAGGCGGCACACAGCAAGGTGCTCGCAACCTTCAGTCTCGAAAACGCCACTGCTTATGAGCACACGCTAATGCTGGCGTTCGCCTTCAGGCGCGCGACCGATCAATGCGACCGGATCGAGGTCATCGACTGGACTTTCACGGCGGACAAGCAGACAGGCGAGTTACACAAGAAATTTGTGCTGCACAGCGCATTCGGTGCCCGATTCGTCAACGGGGCTCCGCAGCTATGCCAGTAGCGCACACTCAGTGAGGCCGTGCGATACCCAGTCGTTTCATGCGCGAGCGCAGCGTGCTGGCAGGCACCCCTAGGATCTGCGCCGCACCTTGCTGACCGCCAATCACCCAGTCACATTGATCCAGAACATGTCTGATATGGTCCTGCTGCACAGAGTCCAGGTCTGCCACGGGACGAATTCCTCGCGGCGGCACAAATGCCTCACGGGGTGAAGTCAGCTCGTCATCATCGGAGTAGTCGAGCGCCGATCCCGCGGTGGAAATCAACGCGCGCTGGATGTAGCTTTCGAGTTCGCGCACATTCCCGGCCCAATTCTTTCTACGCATCCTCTTAAGCATTGCTTCGGAAATGGTTTCAATGCGCTTGCCAAGCCCCTGTGCATGCCTCTCGACAAAATAGCGGGCCAGCAGCGGAATATCGTCTCTGCGATCTCGTAATGCGGGGATCTCGATTGGAAAGCTATTAATGCGATAGTAGAGGTCCGCGCGGAACTGACCGTTTAGCACCATCGCGCGCAAATCTCGATTCGTCGCGGCAATCACCCGGACGTCGACCTTCATGGTCGCAGCGCCACCAAGTCGCTCAAACTCGCCGGTTTGCAAGGCCCGGAGTATCTTCGCCTGCACATCCAGCGACAGATCGCCGACCTCGTCAAGAAACAGCGTTCCGTTATGAGCAAGCTCGAAGCGGCCGCGGCGCAGTTTAAAGGCACCGGTGAACGCGCCTGCTTCGTGACCGAAGAGCTCGCTTTCAATAAGTTCTGTCGAGAGTGCCGCGCAGTTGACGCTGACCATCAACGCATCTCTCTGCAGGCTGTGTGCGTGAATCTCGCGCGCGATCAATTCCTTGCCTGTCCCGGTTTCGCCGAGTATCAGTACAGTGACGTCAGTCGCGGAAACATTACGCGCAGCGACCAACGCTCTGACGAAACGAGGATTATTGCCTACGATGTTGTTGGCACTCTGCGCAGTTTTTATTTCACTCTTCAAATAGCGATTCTCGTCACGCAGCTGATCTCTCAACTTTTCGATTTCCGCGAGCGCATCTTCAAGCGTCTTCCTTGCCGTTACTCGTTCGGTTATATCCTGCACCGTGCCAAACCAGCGAGTGGCTTTACCGTCGACGTCGAACTCCACTTCGCCGCGTTGCTCCACGTAGATTTGCCGCTTATCCGGCATCACCAAACGATATTCAATCAAATTGCTGGCTCCGCCTTCGAATGCCGCTCTGGCTCGATCCAGTACAAGCTTTTTATCATCCGGATGAATGCGTTCGAGCGCACGTTCCACGGTCTCGGTACCCGGTCGAATTTGAAAGATGGCGCATGCTTCCGGAGAATATCGGACGGTGCCGAAGCAGTCGATCAGCGACTGGCCGGGCAACGCCGTCTCGGAAAAGCTACCCAAACTTGCCACGCGTTGTGAGCGCAGCAAATCCTGGTCACGCAGCTCCAGCTGCTGCTGATTTTTCGCTTTCTGCCACGCCGTGCCGACAACACGGACGAAAATGCCGAGTTCTCTTCTGTCCTGCTCTGCCCACGTTCGTTGACAGGTCAGCATCGAGAAGGACACGCTGGCAGCGACGCTGTTCGCGACGAAAACTGGCACGTTGTAGGTTGAGCGTATACCCATTTTTTTGAAGAACCGCTTATCAGCTTTCGCTTCTGCCGGAATGTCGGCTATCGTGGAAAAGTGAAATCCTTTGCCTGCGTAAATAGAGGAAAAGGTCCAGGGGGCAGATGCAGCATTCACGAACAAGGTAGTCGGGGCCCCGTTATTCGGTGGCCATTGGTAAACACGGCGCACGAGGTTTTCCGTGGAATTGAAACTCAGAACGCTGATCCTGTCGATGCCATATGCATCACCGATGTACGCGAGGACCCACCTGATATCGCGGTCGAGTTCTTCCGTGCTACTCGACATGAAACGTTCGGACACGTCCACCAGCATCGTCTGAAAGTCCAGCTGCCGGCTCAACTTTTGTTCCGTATCAACATGATCTTAGCGTCAGCGCCCCCTCGAAGCTGCGGCAGACTTCAGGAGCCTGTGCGCCAGATGAATCCCGATAGTAACGCAGCCTGAATTTGACGGCTTCCCGCGTTGTGCGGTTTTTTTAACACAAGTTTCATTTTCTGGCGAGCAGCTGCTTCGACGCCGTCGCGCAATCCGTGTACCACGTTGCGCGTCCCGTGTACCTGCGGGGCGAAAGAGGATACAGAGCAACTTATGGAGGGTATAATTCGGCACCCTGAAGGCGACGCATTACGTGTCGTGACCATTCACGCAAAAGAAATCAGAGACTTATAATGAAGACCACGCTTGCCGCATTGCAGGAATGGGTAGATTCCGTCGCCGCGCAGACAAAGCCTGACCAAATCCACTGGTGTGATGGCAGTGATGCGGAAAACTCTCGTTTAATCAAAGAGATGTGTGACAGCGGGCTACTTGCACCGTTAAATCAGGAGAAGTATCCGGACTGCTATCTGCACCTGTCTGACCCTTCCGACGTGGCTCGCGTGGAGCATCTGACGTTTGTCTGCACCGAAAACGAGGAAGACGCCGGGCCGAATAACAACTGGATGGCGCCGCCCGCGGCGCATGACAAGATCGACGCCCTGTTTCAGGGAGCAATGATGGGCAGGACAATGTACGTGATTCCCTATTGTATGGGACCGATTGAGTCACCCTACTCGAGGTTGGGGGTCGAGATCACTGATAGCCCCTATGTCGTCGTCAACATGCGCCTGATGACAAGAATGGGCCAGGCGGCACTCAAACGAATCGAGAAAGAGGGCACGTTTGTTAAAGGACTGCATTCGACAGGTGATCTCAGCCCTGAACGACGTTTCATCATGCATTTTCCGGAAGAGCTTTCAATCAAGAGTATTGGTTCGGGGTATGGTGGCAATGCGCTGCTCGGCAAAAAATGCCACGCGCTGCGCATCGCCAGTTACCAGGCGCGCACGGAGGGCTGGCTGGCAGAACACATGCTGATTGTGGGCGTTGAAAGCCCACAGGGTGAGGTGCACTACATCGCCTGTGCATTCCCTTCGGCCTGCGGCAAGACCAATCTTGCGATGTTGATACCGCCGGAATCACATAAAGGCTGGCGCATCTGGACGCTGGGTGACGACATTGCGTGGCTCCATCTCGACGACGATGGCCGGCTACGCGCCATCAATCCGGAAGCCGGTTATTTTGGTGTTGTGCCGGGGACCAATGAAAAAACCAATAAGAATGCCTACGACATGATCCAGGCCGAAACCATCTTCACCAATGTTGCCGTCACTGAAGAAAACGAACCGTGGTGGGAAGACAAGAAAACCGGCGCGCCGGCTATAGACTGGAAAGGCAAAAAATATGACTCCGCAGCCGGACCGGCAGCGCATCCCAACTCCCGGTTTACGGTCTCTGCAAAGAGGAACAGCAGCTATTCTTCGCTGGCTGATGCGCCTGAGGGCGTGCCAATTTCAGCGATCGTATTTGGCGGACGGCGAAAAGAACTGGCACCTCTCGTGTATGAAGCAAAGAACTGGAAGCATGGGGTACTGGTTGGCGCCGGCGTCGCATCTGAGACCACGGCGGCGAATGTCGGCGAGGTAGGTGTGGTACGCCGTGATCCTATGGCCATGAAGCCGTTCTGCGGGTACAACTTTGCCGACTACTGGAGTCACTGGCTGTCTTTTGCCGACAAATCTGAGCAATTGCCGCGAATCTTTCATGTCAACTGGTTCCGTCAGGACAAGCAGGGGAAATTTCTCTGGCCCGGCTTTGGGGAAAACCTGCGGGTGCTTCGCTGGATCATCGACCGTTGTGAAAACCGCGCGGACGCACGCGAGACGCCGATCGGTTATCTACCGAAGCCAGCCGACATTGACACCAGCGGTCTGAATGTTGCCGAGGGCACGATGAAGGACCTGTTGTCCGTCGACATCCAGCAATGGAAGGACGAAATGCGGTCTGTCGGTGAATATCTCGAAAGCTATGGGGATCGGCTGCCGGCGGCGCTAAAGCAGGAACACGCGGCGGTTAGTGAAGCTTTGAAGAAAGCCGGTTAAACGCCTTTAGCGGGGCATCGGCTTTCGGAAGCGATGCGGCCAAGGTCGAGGCGGCGCTATTTGCTGCAGTGAAAGTGTATAGCGAGTGAGGTGCCCGGCTTCGCTACCCGCCCCAGACCTATGATGCCTTCGCCTGTGAGTTCCGTACTGTCGCGACGAATAAAAATTTCCTCACCGCGGGCATTCTCCAAAAACGTACCGTTAGTGCTCTGGTCGACGAGAATAAATTTTCCGCGGCGCATTTCGATGCGGGCGTGAATGCGAGAGATCAGGTTGCCCTTGACCACAAGATCATTTTCCTCGGCACGTCCCATATTAATGTTCTTGTAGTTTTCATCGACAATGACATGTTGCTCGCGAAAGCTTACCGTCAGGGCCGTAGCGCCTTTCGACTTACTCTCCCAATCGATTGTCGGCAACATGCTCGTCGCCTCCTCCGGTTGCCAGAGGACCTCAAAGAGTGCGACTTCGTCCAGTCGGCCACGGACGGTGGCGACATCAATCTGCCGAGTGTGCTTACGCCACTCGGCACCCATTCGTTCGACGGTCGTCCCGGAAATAATAATTTGCTTGGCTTTCGCCTGGGAGGTCATACGGTTGGCCGTATGCACGGCAGCGCCAAAAATATCGTTTCGTTCCTGGACGACCGGACCAAAATGACAGCCAATGCGAATGGTGACAGGAATGTCGTCATCCTTGGTGCTGATGCGCGACTGCATTTCACTGGCAGCACTCATCGCATCGTCGACGGCTGCGAAGGTGGACATCACCTCATCGCCGATGGTCTTGATGACGGTGCCGTTAAATTGATGAGTTGAATCTTTCATGACGTCGAGACAGCGAGCCACGGTCTCACTGGCTTTCGAATCGCCGAATTTGTCATACAGCTGGGTGCTGCCGACAACATCAGCAAAAAGAATCGCGACTTCCAGATCTTTGGCCATTCCGTTAGTACCCAATTAAAAAGCTGTTCCATTGCCGCAGCGCCATATTTGGCGATTATAAGCGGAAAGGACCGGATATGACCCGCATTATGTCATGTAAAAGACATTCATGTGCAGTCTGCGCTATGGGCAGCAAGCCGTTAAATTACTGGGCTTTAGTCACTATTTTTCCGCGACAATATAGGCGATCCAGGCAAGGTCCGCTTCCCCTTTGTCGTCGGCGGTAAATTCACCGTTACCCTCGCCGTCTTCGTCCTCGCCTTCCCAGTACAGCGTAGATTTGCTGAAACCCGCTTCCGCCAGCAGTTCCCTGATCTCGGGCGCCGTCCATAAGCGCCATTCATAAGTAAATGCCTTCTTTAGCTTGGAGCCATCCGGGAACTTGAAGTGGATATGGTTACGCATGTAATGGGTCACCGGATGAAATTCAGCCTGGTGCCATATATAGGTGAAACCGTCGTGCTTGGTCTTTTCTTTGGTTTCCTCGTGCGCTTCGGAACCACCGAAAAGATCGAGAAAAAATATGCCGTCGTCTTTCAGCGCCTGCCGCGCTTTCTGGAAATAGTCCCGCATCTGATCACGGGTATTGAAAATCCAGTAGCTGAAATTGAACGCAATCAAAATATCCACAGGCGGCGTGTCGGCAGTCAGTACATCGGATTCTACGAGCTGGACGCGAGCCTGATCCGCCGCACTCAGCAGGCCAACGCGGTTATTTCTGCCCCACTCCAGGACGGAAGGATCGATATCCACGCCGATGGCCTTGTGTTCCTCACTTTGTTTGACCCACTGACAGGCCGCGCTCGCAGTGCCGCAAAAATCCTCCCTGAGCAAGTAGGCGTCGCGGCCCCGGATGTCTTTGAAAGTATCCTGCAGGAATTCGATTTCATGTTCGACGTTTTGGACCGACATTTCATATAGCTCATGAATGTCAGCCTGCTCCGCCATCGTGGGCCGAGACTTGGCAGATTTAGCGCTCATACTTTCAGGTGACTCCGGTACTCATTCAGAAAGCGCATTCTAACCGTAGCGGGGCAAACAATCATGCGCCCTGTGGCAAGTTTTCCAGCGCCTGTTCGAGCACGTCAATACCCGCATTGTGGCGGTGGGCATTTTCGCTGAGGAAGCGCCGCCAGGCCCTGGCGCCGGGTTGTCCGGCAAACAGTCCCAGAAGATGCCGGGTGATATGTTTCAGATATGTGCCAGCAGCCAGTTCATCCCGGATATAAGGCAGCAGTTGCTCTACAACAGCGCGACGTGATGCGGGCACGTTGCCGCTGCCAAACTCCCGCTCCAAGTCGGTCAGGAACCAGGGCTTGTGATAAGCCTGACGCCCTATCATCACGCCATCAACCTGTTTCAGATGCGCGCGGCAGTCAGAGATGGAATCTATGCCGCCGTTCAGCACGATCCCGAGCATTGGGAAATCCTGCTTCAGCCGGTAAACGCGCTCGTAAATCAAAGGTGGAATGCTGCGATTTTCTTTCGGGCTTAATCCCCCGAGGATCGCTTTCCGTGCATGCACGATGAAGGTCGTGCAGCCGACACTGGCATTTTTCTCAATAAATCGGCGCAGAAATTCATAGTCATCCTTATCATCGATTCCGATACGGGTCTTTATCGTGACTGGCCTGTCGCATGCCTTTCGCATTGCCTGAACGCAGTTGGCGACAACTTCTGGACTGGACATCAGGCAGGCACCAAACTGACCGCTCTGAACGCGGTCGCTTGGGCAGCCGACATTGATGTTCATTTCGTCGTAACCTTCCTCGGCACCGTGCCTCGCCGCCTCCGCCATCAATGCCGGGTCGCTGCCACCAATCTGCAAGGAGACCGGATGCTCGCACTCATGAAACCGCAGTAGTCGACGCGTGTTCCCATGCACTAGCGCAGCGGCGGTCACCATTTCTGTATACAAGTGAACAGAAGGACTGAGCAGCCGCATAAAAAAACGACAGTGACGATCCGTCCAGTCCATCATCGGTGCTATTTTTATATTATTTTTCATATAGTTATAAGTTTCATTGCGGTAGATTCAAAATTACTTAAGATGCGATAGTGACCCGTTCGCGGCCTTTTATCGACGGAATTGTACTATCTGGTATTGAGGATTTCGCTCAACATTAGCCGCGCAAAGGCACAGCAGTAAGAGACTTTTGGGCAGTCCAAGCCTCTTCCTTAGCACGAGTCAGATACTGTAAACCTTCAACAGTCTAGGTCGAATTCCCGAATCGTCAGATGAGCCCTGTAGAATCCGGCGCCGGACAACACTGACCATCCACGCGACCCTCTGGATGCATCTAGTCATTCACCGCAATGCGACGACGCTGGCATGCTCCAGGATAGAGCATCGCACCGCGGAACTGCACCAGATTGATGCGCACTTTCCTCTGAACGATTCGTAAGCGGTTGTCACTAGACACTTTCTGAAATTTGGCACGGATGCTGCATTGGTAGTGCAGAGCCCAGTCAGTTCCGTCGATCCGCAGACATGCAATAGGCCCGACGACGGACGAGGACGACGTGACGAATTGGCCAAACGCGTGTTTGATTTTTCTCCCGTAAAAATCCGCAGCAACGAAGGGGAACACCTGATGAAGATGATAGTAGCGATCATCAAGCCGTTCAGGCTCGATGATGTGCGCGAAGCTGTTGCCGAAATCGGTATTCAGGGTATTACCGTGACGGAAGTTAAGGGATTCGGTCGACAGCGAGGCCATACGGAGCTCTATCGCGGCGCGGAATACGTGGTCGACTTCCTGCCCAAAGCCAAAATTGAATTGGCTGTCACAGACGAAATTGCCGAACAGGTTATAGAGGCGATCACCGCAGCCGCACGCACAGGAAAAATAGGCGACGGCAAGATCTTCGTCACCAATCTGGAACAAACCGTCCGTATACGTACCGGCGAAATCGGACCTGCAGCGGTTTAACGAGGAGAGCAATTCGTATGGAAGATTCAACGGCGCTAGCGGGAAGGTTAATTGAACTCACCTACGCGCTCGACACGCTCTACTTCCTGATGATGGGCGCGCTGGTGATGTGGATGGCCGCTGGTTTCACGATGCTCGAGGCCGGCCTCGTTCGAGCGAAGAATACCGCAGAAATTCTAATCAAGAATATTGGTCTCTATTCGATCGCCTGCATCATGTACATGCTCTGCGGCTACTCAATTATGTATCCGGGCGATATCGACGGCTCCGTGTTTGCAAGCCTCGGAACATTGTTCAGTGGATTGCTTGGCTCGGGCGACCATTCCGCAGCCGACGTAATTGCCAGCGAAGGTAAAATCTATTACTCAGGCATGTCGGATTTCTTTTTCCAGGTCGTTTTCGTCGCGACAGCGATGTCCATTGTTTCCGGCGCTGTTGCGGAACGAATGAGACTCTGGTCGTTTTTCGTTTTTTCGGTCGTCCTGACAGGTTTCATCTATCCAGTGCAGGGCTTCTGGCACTGGGGCGGCGGTTGGCTGAAACAACTGGGATTTCATGACTTCGCCGGTTCCGGTGTCGTGCATCTCTGTGGAGCGGCCGCCGCGCTCGCTGGCGTACTTCTACTCGGCGCCAGGAAGGGGAAATACGGACCGAAAGGCAGGATCCAGGCAATCCCGGGATGCAATCTTCCGCTTGCCACGCTGGGCACTCTCATCCTCTGGCTCGGCTGGTTCGGCTTCAATGGCGGATCCGAATTGAAGATCAGCACCGCAGGTAACGCGAACAACGTAGCGTTGGTATTCGTTAACACGAACATGGCCGCCGCGGGCGGTCTCGTCGCCGCGATGTTGCTGGCACGTTTGTGGTTCGGCAAAGCCGATTTGACCATGACATTGAACGGCGCCCTCGCCGGTCTGGTTGCGATCACGGCCGGGCCGCTGGCACCGTCTCCGTTTGGTGCAACCCTGATCGGGGCGGTCGGTGGGCTACTCGTAGTGCTATCAATAGTCACACTCGACAAACTGAAGGTTGACGATCCGGTCGGTGCGATTTCAGTTCACGGCATTGCTGGTATCTGGGGCCTACTCGCCACACCAATTGCCGATGAAACGGCGAAATTATGGGTGCAGCTTGTCGGCCTGTTGTCTATCTTCTTCTGGGTTTTCGCCATTAGCTTGTTCGTCTGGTTTCTAATCAGGATTACGATCGGGATTCGCGTTGACGAGGAACACGAGTACGAGGGTGTCGATTTGCACGAGTGCGGCCTGGAAGCGTACCCGGAATTCACGGTCGCGGAATAGCCCAACTAGCAGGAACTAGCAACTCCCGAAATCTACTTGCCATCGAGATGTTCGACGATGCCTCGAGCCGCCTCACGACCCTCGAACACTGCCGTAACAACGAGATCCGATCCACGCACCATGTCTCCGCCGGCGAAGACATCTGCATTGCTGGTTTGAAACGCGACACGACCATTTCCGCCAGTACGGACGCGCCCATTTGGCAAAGTGTCGATAGAAAATTTATCGAACCACTGCGGCGGATTCGGACGAAAACCGAACGCGATGATTACAGCATCTGCTGCAATGACATGCTCGGTTCCGGGAACCGGTTCGGCACTCCGCCTTCCGTTTATGTCCGGCTTGCCGAGTTGCGTGTCAATCAATTGGACTCCGGTAACATGATCGGTACCGACGATCTCCAGCGGCAACTGATTAAATAGAAACGCGACGCCTTCTTCTTTACTATTTGCGACTTCGCGCATCGAGCCAGGCATGTTTTCCTCGTCCCGGCGGTAGGCACAATGCACGCTGGTGGCACCTTGACGGATGGCGGTCCGGTTGCAGTCCATGGCGGTGTCTCCGCCGCCAAGCACGACAACTCTTTTTCCGTTCAGGTTGACGTCCTTTTCGCCGGCCACGGCGATACCCATGTCGTGACGGATATTTTTAACAAGATACGGCAGCGCCTCGAATACGCCGGGAAGGTCTTCGCCTGCAAACTCCCCTCGCACACTGGTGTAGGTGCCCATACCGAGAAAGACTGCGTCATATTCAGTTAATAGAAAATCGAAGGGCTTGTCTTCGCCTATGCGAGTATTGAGCACAAACTGAACGCCCATTCCTTCGAGGATTTTTCTGCGCGTTCGGACGACTGCTTTTTCGAGTTTGAATGGCGGAATGCCGAACGTCAGTAATCCACCGATTTCCGGGTACGCATCATAAACCACGGACCTGATGCCGTTGCGTGCCAGTACATCGGCCGCCGCGAGGCCTGCCGGTCCGGCTCCGACTATGCCGACGCGCCTGCCACTGTCAACAACATGTGACATGTTCGGTCGCCAACCCTGTTTCAAAGCCTCGTCTGTTATATATTTTTCAATGTTGCCGATGCTGACGGCACCCAGGCCGTCGTTAAGTGTGCACGCACCTTCGCAAAGGCGGTCCTGCGGACATATGCGACCGCAAATCTCCGGGAGAGAGTTGGTCTGGTGTGAAAGCTCTGCAGCCTGGAAAAGCTTTCCCTCCTCGATCAGTCGGAGCCATTCCGGAATATAGTTGTGAACCGGACATTTCCACTCGCAATAAGGATTGCCGCAGGATATGCAACGGCCAGCCTGGCTGGCGGCATCCGCACTATCGAACGAGCCATAAATCTCGTCGTAGTGCTTTACACGGATTTCGACCGGTTCCTTTTCAGGGTCGCGCCGCGGTATTTCCAGGAATTGCAGAGGATGAATCGACATTCGTTTCTCCTAAGCCGCCTGGCGCAACGACTGAATCAGCAAACCCAGGTCGGCAGCCTTAGGCTTGACCACCCAGAAACGTGGCAGGAAAGTGCGAAATTCCTCGCGAATCTCTTCGGCCCAGACACTGCCTGTCAGCTCAATGTGTTGATCAATCAATGACCCCAGGTGATGAACATGCGCCTCCATACTTTCCGGATTAATGCGATGAATATCGATGAGGTCATGGTTGTAATGGTCGACAAAGTCGCGATCGAGATCGAGCACGTACGCGAAACCACCGGTAAGGCCGGCACCAAAGTTAACGCCGGACCGACCCAGGACGACGACAACGCCATCGGTCATGTATTCGCAGCAATGATCCCCAACGCCCTCTACGACCGCCACGGCGCCTGAATTCCGCACCGCAAATCGTTCGCCCGCCTGTCCTGCGGCAAATAGCTGACCACCGGTTGCCCCATAAAGGCAGGTGTTGCCGATGATGATTGTGTCTTTTGCGGCGTAATGTGCGGCGGTGGGCGGCTTGATAACAATTCGGCCGTCAGCCATACCTTTGCCGACATAGTCATTCGCATCGCCAACCAGGTCGAGATGCAGACCCGCAACATTCCAGGCTCCAAAACTCTGCCCCGCGGTACCGCTAAATCGGATATCGAGCGGCGCATCCTGCATGCCGATATTTCCGTAATGCCTTGCGACCTCTCCGGACAACATTGCGCCAATCGAGCGATCATAATTACGAATGTCATAACTGAACTGCCCCCCTGACTTGCTCTCGATAGCCGGCATCATTTCCTGTAACATTTTTGTTGCCAGCTCCGCCCGATCGAATGGATGATTGCGAAGATCAGTGCAGAATCTTGGTACGTCGAATGGCAGTCCCGCATCCGAAATAATCGGTGTCAGATCGAGCTGTTGCTGTCGTGCAGTTCTCCCCGGCAACAATTCGACGAGATCGACCCGCCCGATAATATCATCGAGTCTTCGAACCCCCATCTCTGCAAGATGAGTGCGAACTTCTTCTGCGATAAAACGGAAGAAATTGATAACCATCTTCGGCAGGCCAACGAAATGTTCGCTGCGAAGAATCTTGTTTTGCGTCGCAACACCGGTTGCGCAATTGTTGAGGTGACAGATACGCAGATATTTGCAGCCCAATGCAACCATCGGTCCGGTTCCAAAGCCGAAGCTTTCTGCGCCCAGCAATGCGGCTTTGATTACGTCCAACCCGGTCTTTAATCCGCCATCGGTTTGCAAACGCACTTTGTGTCGCATTCCATTGGACCGTAAAACCTGTTGTGTCTCGGATAGACCCAGCTCCCAGGGGCTGCCGGAGTATTTGACCGAACTTAGCGGGCTTGCGCCGGTTCCACCGTCATAACCCGAAATAGTAATCAGGTCTGCGTACGCTTTAACCACACCTGCCGCGATCGTGCCAACACCAGGTTCCGCGACAAGTTTGACTGATATGAGCGCGTCAGGATTGACCTGCTTCAGATCGAATATCAGTTGTGCGAGGTCCTCAATGGAATAGATGTCGTGATGCGGCGGTGGAGAAATCAGGCCGACACCCGGCTTCGCGTAGCGCAGCCTGGCAATCATCTCGTTGACTTTGTGACCGGGTAACTGGCCTCCCTCGCCTGGTTTCGCACCTTGTGCGATCTTGATCTGGATGACCTCTGCGTTAACCAGATACTCGGCGGTCACGCCGAATCGACCGGATGCTACCTGCTTTATCTTCGACATCCGTTCTGTTCGATAACGCGCCGGATCCTCGCCACCCTCGCCGGAATTGGACCGCGCACCTATCTTGTTCATGGCGATAGCCAACGCCTCGTGCGCTTCAGGCGAAAGCGCACCCAGTGACATCCCTGCACTATCGAACCTGGGCAGGATTTGCTCTATCGGCTCCACCTCATCCAGCGGAATTGCCTTTCCAGCCGGCGTGACTTTGAACAAATCACGAAGTGTAGCCACCGGTCGTTCGTTGACCAGGCGTGCATAATCCATGTACCGCTCGAAATCACCGGAGCGCACGGCAGCTTGCAACGTCGCGATCACGTCCGGGTTGTAACAGTGGTACTCACCATCGTGCTTGTACTTGAACAGCCCGCCCTGCCGGAGGTACTCGCGCGGATCCCATGCGCTCTTCGCGAGCTGCAACTGGTCCTCGTGCAGGTCGCCGAATTTCGCACCCTGAATTCGACTGACCGTGCCGCGGAAACAGCGTTTTACGATTTCTTCGTGCAGACCAACGATTTCGAAAAGCTGTGCACCGCGGTAACTTGAAACAGAACCAATGCCCATCTTCGACATGATCTTGAAAAGACCCTTGCGCATGCCGCGCCGGTAGCTCCGACCAAGTTGTTGGTGCCGATCGACGTTACCATGTTGCGCGAGGTCATAAAGGCTTTGATACACCAGGTAGGGATAGACCGCCGTTGCCCCATAAGCAATCAGGCACGCAACGTGGTGCGCATCCCTGGCCACGCCGGTTTCCACGATAATGTTGACCGCGCAGCGATGTCCGTTACGCACCAGGTGATGATGCACCGCACCGGTCGCGAGTAACGCGTGCACCGGTAACATCCCTTTCTTGAGATACCGGTCACTCAGCATCAGGATCAACTTGCCGCTCCCAATAGCCTCATCAACCTCTGCGCATATCTGATCTAATGCCTCCGGCAATGGCATATTTTCTGGCACGTTCAGTTCGATGAATGCATGACTGTCCGCAAACATGTCGGGTCCCAGCAACTGACGCAATTTTCGCTGCGACAGGACTGGCGAGTTCATGATGACGTGTTGGGCATGCTCTGGCCCGATGTCGAACAGGCTGCTTTCCCGACCGATATTCGTCTGCAGCGACATGACCAGCCGTTCGCGCAACGAGTCGATCGGTGGATTGGTTACCTGTGCGAATTGTTGACGAAAATAGTCGAAGGGAGAACGGACTTTCGTCGAAAGGACTGGCATTGGCGTGTCGTCGCCCATCGATCCCACCGCTTCCTGCTCTGCTTTCGCGAGAACACTGATAACGTCGCGTAGTTCCTCGCGGGAAATGTTGAACATTTTCTGGTAAATCGCCAGCGTCTCGGCATCAAAAGGTTCTGCCGCAATGTGCCGGTCGACCAGCTCTGAATCCAGGTACCGAACTCCCTGCTTCATCCATTTCTTGTAAGGAAAACGTGACTTCAGTTCGTCATGAATATCGTCGTTCGATAACAATTTCCCATTTCTCAGGTCAACGGCAAGCATTTCTCCCGGACCCAGCTTTCCCTTGCTTACGACGTCGCGCTCATCGTAGTCGTGGACACCGACTTCGGATGCGATGGTGATGTGACGATCGGACGTAATGACATACCGAGCCGGGCGCAGACCATTGCGATCAAGGCAGCAAACAGCGTAACGTCCGTCCGTCAATACGATGCCCGCCGGGCCGTCCCAGGGTTCTGTCTGGCAATCGTAGAATTCGTAGAATGCCCGCACATCCGGATCCAGTGTGCCCATCGACTGCCACGCTGGTGGGATCAGAATGCGCATTGCCTGCAAGACATCCATTCCTGCTGCACGCATAACCTCCAGCATGTTGTCGAGGCTGGATGAATCGGATCCTGTCATTGAGATGATTGGGTTCAGATCGGAAAGATCCGGTAACTTGTCCGAGCGAAAATTGCCCGCCCTTGCCAGCGCCCAGTTTCGATTTCCCTGGATCGTGTTGATCTCGCCGTTGTGTGCAAGAAAGCGGAAGGGTTGAGCGAGGCGCCACTCCGGTAGCGTGTTCGTGGAAAATCGCTGGTGGAAAATGCAGACGGACGACTCGAGTCGCGGATCTTTGAGGTCCGGGTAGAACTCAGCAAGTGCTTCCGGTAGCACCATGCCTTTGTAACTAATCGTTGCAGCCGACAGGCTCCCGACATATGCGTTTGGATCGATCGTTGCGAATGCCTGCTCTGCCCGACGGCGCGCGATAAACAGTTGTCTGTTGAACGTGCCCCACGGCATGCCCGCAGGCGCATTGACGAAGACCTGCTCAATGCGTGGCACCGTTTTCAATGCCAATTCGCCACAAACATCGGGATTGATTGGCACATTCCGCCAACCGACAAAATCCAGTTCGGTCGCCTCTATCGCTTTCTCAATTTCCACCCGCACTTTGTTGGCAAGCGTCTCATCCTGGCTCAGGAACACAGTGCCTGCGGCAAACCGTTCGTTGAGTCGGAAATCAAGGGCCTCGCCAACAGCGCGTAGAAACGTCTGTGGAAATTTGAGGAGCAAACCGCAGCCATCGCCCGTCTTTCCGTCGGCGCCCACAGCGCCTCGATGAGTCAGGCGTGCAAGTGCCGATATTGCCGTGCTGACGACCCAATGGCTGGCATTGTCGTCCAGATTGGCGATGAGTCCAAAGCCGCAGCTATCCCGGTCAAATGACGGGTCATACAGCGATTTTTCGATGGGCTCAGTCATAGACGCGTTAAGGCCTGCACCGGGTGCACGCCCCCTGAAAGTACTGCAATGAATTTGCGCCCTGCCGGCGCGTTGGTGCTCAGCGTTACCTGCTCAAATTGTCCATATTTACAACAACTTAACTCAACGGTCGCGAACACGGGATACGCTCGTTTGGTGCAGCCACCAGGACTTCGAAACAGGTGTAGTTCAACAGGACAATCCGAACCACTGAGTATATGTCACCGGCACAAGGTGTGCCTATCCCTATATGACAGCGCTGTCGTAATTACCATGAAAATTGGCTAGAATTGGGCCTGGACACTTGATCAAGGCTGGATAAATAGCATATGCAAAAAGCGACCATTGACGATGTCGCCGCTTTGGCCGGTGTATCCATAAAAACAGTTTCCCGGGTAGTCAATAACGAACCCAACGTACGCGAGAGCACTAGGCAGCGCGTGCGAAAAGCGGTGCGGAAGCTCCACTATCGCCCCAATCCCTCCGCGCGCAGCCTCGCAGGCAAGCGCTCGTTCCTGATCGGTCTTCTTTATGACGACCCAGGCCTTTATGAAAATCCAAGCTCGAATTACATCGTCAATGTTCAGCAAGGCGCATTGCGGATATGCCAGTCGGAAAATCATGATCTGCTGATTTATCCATGCAATTACCGGAACAGGAATCTGAACAGCGAGATCAGATCTCTCATCAGTCACTCGCGACTTGACGGTGTAATTCTCACGCCGCCATTGTCGGATAAGAAGTCACTCATTGCGGCGATAAAAAAAACGGGTACGCCAGTAGTCAAAATCGCGCCAGGCGAGATAACAGATCCGCTGCCCGCGGTTACCACAAATGATCGTGAAATCTGCGCAAAAATGACCGAGTATCTTGCCTCTCTCGGGCATAAAAGGATTGCCTTCATTACAGGAAACCGTGATCACAAGGCACTGAAAAACCGCTACCTTGGGTATCAGGATGGCTTAAAAAACTCCGGGCTGAAATTTATGCAGAGATTGGTTAAGGAGGGCGACAATTCATTTGGCTCGGGCGCGGCGTGCGCCAGAGAGTTTCTGCAGGAAAAAAATCCGCCCACAGCAATCTTCGCCTGCAATGACGACATGGCAACTGGCGTAATACGCGTCGCTCATCAATTGGGCATCCATATTCCAAACGAACTCTCCGTCGTTGGCTTCGACGATATCCCACTGGCACAGCAAATTTACCCGTCGCTGACCACAATCAGGCAGCCAGTACGTAGCATGGCCGAAAGGGCGCTTGAAATTCTCATGGATCAGTTGCGCTCAAAATCAGCAACGGACAAATCACAAACGTCCGCCGAGGAGCTGAAATTAGTTGCGGAGCTGAAAATAAGAGAGTCCACGGGACCAGCGAAGTCCAACGCTCATTAAATAAATGCGAATCCACCATTAAGTATCGCTATCTCGGAAAATCAGGAATTCACGTCAGCGAATTGTCCTTTGGATCATGGGTTACGTTTCATTCCCAGTCCGGACTTGAGTCGATAGTAGCAATGATGGCGGCCGCCTATGATGCCGGCGTGAACTTCTTCGACAACGCTGAAGTTTATGCTGCCGGAAGATCCGAAGAACTCATGGGGGCTGCCCTAAGGCAATTAGGGTGGCGCCGCAGCAGCTTTCTGGTTTCGACTAAACTGTTTTGGGGTCTGCACGGCGGGCCAAACGAACAGAACACGCTGAATCGAAAATACCTAATCGAGAGCATCGACGGCTCACTCAAGCGCCTGGACCTGGATTACGTCGATCTGCTTTTTTGCCACCGCGCTGATCCATCGACGCCAATCGAGGAAACCGTCTGGGCGATGCATAACATTATCGAACGGGGCAAAGCGCTTTATTGGGGCACTTCTGAATGGGAGGCAGCTGACATATTAAGCGCAATCGACATTGCCGAGCGCCACCATTTGCATAAACCAATTGTAGAGCAGCCAATCTACAACCTGTTTGAGCGTCACCGTTTCAGCCCGGAGTATAAGCCCGTGTACGAGGATCATGGTTATGGGTCGACAACCTGGAGTCCATTGGCATCGGGTCTGCTGACAGGTAAGTACAGTGATGGAATTCCAAGCGACAGTCGCGGCGCCCTCGAAGAACTCGACTGGCTTCAGGATCAATTGACCGACGCAGAACGGTTGGCCAAAGTGTCGGCGCTTAAGCCACTTGCAGATCAAATGGGTGCAAGTCTTGCCCAGTTCTCCTTAGCCTGGTGTTTGCAAAATCCTAATGTGAGTACTGTGCTGACAGGTGCCAGCCGAGTCGAACAGGTGCAGGAAAATATGAAAGCAATTGAATTTATCGACAAATTCACACCTGACGTGACGACAGAGATCAATCAAATATTCGGCATTGCGTAACACGCTCTGTAAGTTTATTCGCAATAGTGTTGTGCCTGTTCGAACTCAAGCAGAGATCCTGATATTGTCGTATCGATGATACGCTGCTTATTAGCCGTTTTTGGTTCTGCTGTGTTCGTCGGCGCGCACGTTGGTGCCGCGCCTTTATTCGAGCAGGACTCGGTACTAACGATAGAATTGACCGGCCCCATCACCGAAGTATTTGCCGGTTCCGCGGAAAAAATAGAATCAGCTTTTACGCTACGTGCTGACGGCAGCGAACATACAATTAAAGTTCGATTGCGCGGCAACAGCCGCTTGCGGGTTTGCAAGTTTCTGCCGCTTCGGTTGAATTTTGCAACCAAGGCGGCTGCCGGCACGCTGTTTGAAGATCAGGACAAGCTGAAACTTGTCACCCATTGTCGAAACCATGAGCGGGGTGAACAGGATATGCTTGAGGAATATCTGGCATACCGAATATTCAACCTGCTTTCGGACATCAGTTACCGAGTGCGTCTGTTGCGAATTACTTATACAGATGTTGACGGCAAGCTGGCCGAAAACGCGCACAACCGTTACGGCTTTGTAATCGAATCGACGGACGAACTGAGTGCTCGGGTCGAGGCAACACCAAACAATCTCATAGGCATTCCACGAAACTCTCTTGATCCGGACCAGGCTGCACTTGTCTACATCTTTCATTACCTTATTGGCAACACAGACTGGTCGATCGTAACGGCGGACGGCGATGAGTTTTGCTGCCACAATGGCGATCTGTTTGCAGTCGGGTCCAAACAATACCTCGTGCCGTATGATTTCGACCTGTCAGGCCTGGTCAATGCGCGCTATGCAAAACCGGATCCATCATTACGAATTAGCAGAGTTACGCGGAGATTGTATCGCGGCTACTGCACAGATCCTGTCGCACTGCAAAAAGCGCTGCAAGACATAATTGACAAAAGGTCAGAGATTATGGCCGTTGCCAGTAGTATCCCGGGCCTGCTGCCGAAAGAAACGAGCACCGCCAGGAAATACCTGCAAAACTTTTTCGAGCAGGCCGTAGACCAACAAAATCTGTTAGATCACTTTAAATCGCGTTGTATTTAATTCTGCAACCAGGCCTCAACGATCAGGCGGCTCGAATTCGTATGCTCGTACATAGTCCACTTTCATTTGGACTGGAAATATTTCATCATCGATAGCACCACCGGCCCTGCCCCAGTTACCGCCGATCGCGAGATTCAGAATCACGTGAAATGGCTGATCATACGGCCATGACTGCCAACCGTCGTTTTCATTGATATAGGTAAAATACAGCACGTCGTCGACGAAGACATCGATGCGCTCGGGAGACCAGTCCAGCGCGTAGACGTGAAACGCTTCTGCCGCGTCGTCGACCAGGATCCGGCCTTTGCGCTGTTGCCAATCGACAAAGTAGTACGCCTCATTATGTACGGTGCCGTGTATGTGGCCCATCATGTAGCCGACATGTTCCATGATGTCGATCTCGCCCGAATTTGGCCATGCGTCGCAGGTTTCGCTGCCCTGCCAATCGGCATCGTCGGTACAGGTTGTCGCATAGGTAAACGGATTGCTCGGCAACATCCAAATAGCCGCCCAGGTCCCCTGCCCCGCGGGCAGCATCGCACGCGCCTCAACCCGACCATAGAGAACATCACCCTTACCGCTCGACTGGATCCGCGCCGACGTATACTCGGCCTCGTCATACACTTCCTTGTGCGCCTCGATGACCAGCACTCCATCCTCGACACGCAGGTTTTTCGAACGTGCCGTATATGCCTGGTCTTCGCTATTGACGACACGTGGCGCCCATTCCTCAACGTTCCAAATAGCTGAATTCGGGGCGCCCTCGTGGTCGAATTCATCACTCCATGACAGAACCCGCGAGTATTGACTACGGACTTTGCGTCGGACGACCAGTGCACTCAGCACGGGTAACATCGCAGTAGCATCGAAATGAATATTCAATTCGCCATCCGTAGTTGCAACGTTAGCAACTGTCACCGTCAACGCCGACCGGATCTGGCCGTCCCGCGCTACCATCACGTCGAGGTCGGTGACTACTCGCCGTCCCTCAGCAAAAACATCGAAGATACGATCATCCGCTTCGATTTCATCAGGCTCCGCGAAATGGAATGTGATGTCGTACACGCCATTCTCGATCGGGCGAGCGACCTCGATATCGCCTTCGCGAAAACTTTGGTAGAGAAATTCATCCTGAGAACCGAGCACGTTTTCAAGCTGCCCGATTTCTCCGCGTAAGATCGAAGTATCGCTTGCGTAACGCGTCCCATCGACACCTTCGTAAAACGGACCACCGACATTAACGGCCCAGGCAAGGTCGGTCTCATCTTGGTTTGTGTCACATCCGACAAGCAGCAGGCCGCATACTAGCAACGTCGTTAGGCTGATTGAGATCATCCGGAAAACTCCGTTGCCTATCATGACATTACCGCGTTTTGAATTGCGCATGGATTTCGAACTCCTCACGATCGAAGCTGGGACAAGTGGCGACGTCTTTCAATGGTCGAGCTAGATTCAATGATGACAGAGTCACGATTCTCATCGGCCTCGCAACAAATTTCTTGCCCGACCCGAAGCAAGCGCACATGAGGAATGAGGTTTATACTGGCACCTGCGTCCACAACTGTCAGGTTCATGTCTGCTATCAAACTAAACAAGCCTTTTCATCCTGACATCCAAATAGTCGGAAACGAGCGTACGCCCATTATTGTAATTGATGAGCCGATTCTCACGACGGACGAACTTATCCACTTTGCAACACAGCACGCAAATTTCAGTTCTGACGGCCGATTCGCATATCCGGGAATACGCTGCGATTTGCCTCCAGCATATGGTCAAGCGTTGGTGCCGGAGTTGGTTGAGCTAATTTCTCAATTATACAAGCCTCCACCCTCGCATGAGCTTCACTTGATTCACCAGCTTTATTCATTAGTTACCCAAGAGCCGGGGAAACTTCGGCCATTGCAGCGAGTGCCGCACTTCGATAACCATAGTCCTTACTATTTCGCGACGGTGCACTACTTGAATTCAGGAAATCATGCGGGCACCGGAATATTTAGACATCGACCCACAGGGTACGAACGAATTCCAGAGGATCGGTATCCGTCCTACGTGCAAGCCGCGGAATCGCATATCAAAGAAAACGGTCTACCAGCAGAGAAATACATAAACGCCTCCGACGATCATTTTGAATTGATTGCCGAGATTGAATACAAACCAAATCGGCTTGTAATGTATCCGGGCAACCTCTTGCACTCCGGTTTAATACAGCCGGATCAGGATATCGATGCGGATCCAGCCACCGGTCGATTAACTGCGAATATGTTTATGTACTTCGCCGAACGTCCCGGGCAATGAGTCGTGCCGACTATGTTCCCGCCACCTTGCAATAGTGATCGATGAAGCGCTGATGCTCCGGCAACTGGCCCACCATGTCCTGCACAGCGCCATGAATCCCGCTCAAGAACTTATCCAGTTCCTCATCGTCCATCATGTTGACAATCGGGTGATACTGCTCGGGCGTTAAGCCCTGCCCCAACATTACCTGTATCCATGAATTCTCGGCGAACAACTCACTCGGCGCTTTGAATACTCGGCCCGTTTGTTTAAACAGTTCAATTCGATGTGCCAAAGACTCAGGAATATCCATCGTCCGGCACTGACGCCAGAAGGAGGTGTCGGTGCGTTCGGTTACGTGATAGTGCAGAATTATGAAGTCGCGAACATGCACTATTTCGTCATTCATCTGATTATTGAACTCAGTCACATCGGGCTTACGGATACCGTCGTAGGGGAACATTTGCATCAACCGGATGATGCTGCGCTGGATCAAGTGAATACTCGTTGACTCCAGCGGTTCGATAAAGCCTGAGGATAGTCCCATAGCGATACAGTTTTTATACCAGTGCCTGCGGCGCTGGCCCGTCTGAAATTTGATTACTCGCGGTTCGGTAAGGGGTTTGCCCTCTATATTGTTCAACAGAACGTCGATAGCCTCGTCATCGGACCAGTGCTTGCTGCTGAACACAATGCCGTTGCCCACCCGGTGCTGCAGCGGGATCCGCCATTGCCAACCGACGTCACGCGCGATTGCCCGGGTGTATGGAATCGCCGGACCGACCGACTCCGTTTGCACTGCGACCGCGCTGTTCGACGGCAACCAGTGCGTCCAGTCTTCGTAACCCGAATTCAATGTCTGTTCTATTAGCAGGCCGCGAAAACCAGTGCAGTCAATGAAGAGATCACCTTCAATGCGCTGCCCAGAGTCGAGTTCCAACGCCGTAATGTATCCGCTCTCGGGATGCTGTTGGACTTCTCGGATCTTGCCTTCCTGCCGAACCGCACCATGCTCTTCGGCAATCTTGCGCAGAAACTTCGCATACAGCGACGCGTCGATGTGATACGCATAGTTCAAATTATTTTCGGGTAGGACCGCGAATCGATTCTGCTTCGCAGCCAGCCACTCATTACAGTACTCGCCGAACTCCTTGCTGATGCCGAGTCGCTTGCCCTTGAGCCAGAAATGCTGAAAGCCGGCGGCCCAGCAGTCCTGCCCCGTCCAGCCAAAAGAATGAATATAGTCTTTGTTTACATCGCGCCAGTTTTCGAATGAGATACCAAGTTTGAAAGTTCCCTGGACCGCTGCAAGGAAATCCTGCTCTTTGATTTGCAACAGCTGATGCAGCGTTTGTAACGTCGGAATCGTGGCTTCACCCACACCCACGGTACCGATAACGTCGGACTCAACAAGGGTGATATCGAGCGTTTTGCCCAACAGCTTGGATAGCGACGCCGCGGCCATCCAGCCCGCCGTGCCACCACCAGCAATTACAACCTTGTGTATTTTTCGTTGTTCCACAGTTGTCCTCCTAAAGGACGTTACAGCTTTTAGCGATTGAACCTGTTCAGCAATTCCGCACGAAGTTGCCTAGCCGCGTGCTCATCCAGCGGCGACAGACATCCTCTGCCTGATTCCGGGATGTGGTCATAAACTGAATCGTCCGCCGCAAAAACATAATGATCGAATAGATGTTTCCAGGCGGTACGCTGTCGCTCCGGAATATCCCGAACCGAGAGAATGGCGTGCATCAGTGCCGTCATCGGTGATCCCATTGAGGGCGGGGTATTACACCACCAATAGTTGACCAGCAGATTAAAGTCTGACAGCGACTCCACATAGTGCCACCACATGCTCGGGATGAATACGGCGTCGCCCGGCTGCAGGTCAAAAATTCTGGCAGATTCCAGCGCGTCCGCATACTTGGGAAAGCGCTCAAAATCCGGGTTAGTGATATCCACCAGACTAATGGCCTGCCCGGCAGGTGTTCGATCGATGGGGCCGACGTAAAGGTTGTCGATCTGTTCTGGCGGAAAGAGCGTAAACCGGCGCTCGCCAGCGACGACACAGGCGATGTTGTCAGGAAAATCAAAGTGGGCCGAAACGCGTGTTTTATTGCCCAGCCAGAAGCTGACCATCGCGTCGGCGGCTGGCACGTTTAAATCGTTCTTCGACCTGAAACCCGGTAGCCAACGGTCGACTGCCGTAGATCCTACATAGATCGATTGCGACGACTCCTGCTCCACTTGTGCCGCGATTTTCTGAAAAACCTGGCCGAGGTGAGCCGTCCCGCTTTTGAAATTGAAGCCAGTAAAGTCTTCGTTGTAGCCAAATCGTCCGTCGATGCCTTGACCCACGTAGACCGTAACTGGTTGCTCCGTCCAGAAATCGGACAGATATTGCGCCGCTGCGGCAAGCGACTGTCGACATGATTTTACCGCAGGCCAGTCAGAGACTAGCCCCTTCAACAGCAACGGGTGATCCGACTCGAAAACCCGCGCAGGAATTGACTCAGGCTTTATGCCTTCGACAACTTCTACTGGTGTAATTTCCGACGCCGCCGTCATGACTCATGCTTCCAACATTTTTGTTTTCAGTTCAATCAACGTCCGAATATTCGTCATTGATGCCAGTGCCATGAATATCGGCATCAGGAGCCCGTCCTTGCTGAAGCTCTCCAGCGTTGTGCCGGACAGATTCTGTAGCTTTTCCTCATTGATAGCGTGATATCCAAATAACTGGTTTTTTGAGCCATCACTAAGAACAATGTCAAAGGTTACCGATTCGATCAGATCGTGCTCTTGCACCGCCGCGACGAGTTTCTTGTTCTGCTCGACGCCCTGATAGATAAATTCCAGCAAATTCGCCGTGTCATCAAGAAAAGGGGTTCTGCCGCCAAGCGGCTGAAACAATCGCTCGCCTATTTCTTTGCTGACACGTGGGTGGTCCATATCCAGTGACAACATCCGCTGCGGTTCGGCACTTGCTTGATCTTTGGCATTTTGAAAGCCAATCATAAATGGCTCGCGCCTTATCATTGCTGGCACGTACGGCGCATTCCACCCCGACTCGGCCAGAAACAAGTTTTCTTGTTCTTGAAAACCGAACAACGCCAATGGATAAAATTCACCCTTGGCATCTTTATGAAACAGAATTGGATAATGCGCCTGGATGTCGCGAAACTCATGCGGAAAGGTCATCGCGTACATGACGTTGTCACCATATTTCGCCGATCGCTCGGTGATAATCTTTATCTCTTCATGATCGATGTTGTTTAGCAGGGCGAGATTGGTCACGATAGTTCCTGTTTTTAGGCGACGCCGCGTAAGGACGTCATTGCACTAATGAGCTCACGATTGGTTGGCAGCAGGCTGAGCATCTGACGAGATTTGTCGTTGTTCGTATGCAGCAGTCTGTCGACCTGCGACTTTTCCTGATTTTTCCTGACGCCAGGAGCGTAAGAGTATTTGGGTCTGAAGCCCATGCCATATAGAACATACTGGTAGCTGGCAGACGGAAACAGCTCATCTACTCTTGGTGCATCGTCGTGCCACGGTGCTTGCTGATCCCACAGCGTCAGTTTATCCCTGAGTCCTTCCGGACAGGTTGCGGGCTTGCGGCAATCCCGCCAGTAATCACTGTCGCTTCTGCTGCTGAGCACATAGTGTAGCTTCAAAAACTCGATAACGCGCTCCCAGTGATACAGCATCTTAGCGTTAAAGCGCTTTGCAACCACTGACATTATGTCCCGATTGACCGGGAGCTGGTCGCTGATGATCGATGCGGCCTGCTCGATCAGGGCGAGTGCGGATGCCTCCAGGGGTTCAATGAAGCCACCGGACAAGCCTACCGCGACGCAGTTTTTCACCCAGAACTGGTCACGATACCCGGGCTCGAAGGGGATTGTTCGAAAACTGAGATCGTCCAGCCGGACACCGGGCGAGGAACGATCGACGTAATCTCTAATGCAGGTCATCGCAAGGGCGTCATTCATGTGCGCCGTCGAATAGACATATCCAATGCCGCGTCTTGACTGTAATCCGATATCCCAAATCCAGCCGGATTCAACAGCTGTCGCGCGTGTTACCGATGCAATCGGGTCGTCCGGCTTCGAATATGGAATTTGCACGGCTATCGCAGCATCGTTGAACAGGAACTTCTGCATCGAAACGACGCCAATTCCGAAATGCTGTCCTAACAGCAGACTGCGCTGCCCAGTACAGTCGACGAACAGATCCCCTTCGACAGTGGCGCCGGAATCCAGTACCACAGCGGCTATATCACCGTTTTCATGAGGCTCTATCTGCTCGACATTGGCCGATACGTATTGGATGCCCAGCGCACCGATCCCATGCTTGTGCAATAACTGCGCGAACTTACCAGCGTCGAAATGGTATCCGTAGTTCACGTTGAAGGCATACTCGGGCGTCGCTACTTGTTTGGGCGCGAGCCCGGCTGCAATTATGGGCGCCTGAGGCGTAACGAAATCGGCGAATGAAACTTCCGTGCTTCGATCAAGCCAGTAATTCGCGAGTTTCAGGCTTGAATATTCGGCGGGAAAACTAAATGGATGGTAGTAGCGATGATCATTGCCTGAACCAGACCAGTCAATAAATTCGGTACCCTGCTTGAAGCTGGCGTCACATTCCCGAATCAGGTCGGTCTCCGAAATGCCGATCTTTTGCAGTGTCATCCGCATCGACGGCCAGGTCCCCTCGCCGACGCCGATCGTCGGAATATCGGGAGACTCGATAAGCACAATGTTGAGTTCTCGACCACCAGGACCACGATGTTCGGCAGCAATCAGGCACGCAGTGAGCCAGCCGGCGGTCCCGCCGCCGACTATGACAATATTGCGTATCGTGCCGCTCATGCTTTCCTATCTCCCTGCGACCTCAACCTAGATCAAGCCCGAGCCGCTTGCAATCGCAATTTGGACCGAGGATCTGTCAAAAAAAAAGCTGCCTCGTATGAGGCAGCTTTATTTTCGCAAGTGGCATACTCAGAACTTGTATCTGGCCCCTATGTTGTAACGGGTACCCTGCTGCGTGGCGAACAGTGTCTGCAACTCCGAGCGACCGTACACATGGGTAACCTCATCCGTCAGATTGATAACATCGAGGAATACCTGGAAGTTTTCGTTATACCAATAGCTGGCGCTCAGATCCCACTGCTCGTACGCGTCCGTATTCGTCGGCGGGGCGGCGCCCACGTTGGCTTGGCCGGTACCGGAGAGGAAGTTGTCGCGCCAATTGTAAGCCAGTCGAACCGCTACATCGTTCTTGTCGTAAAACGCCACCAAGTTTGCGCTGTCGCTCAATCCACTAACCACAAACTGTTGCGCGAGACTAAGGTTGTCGAAGCCAACATCGGCATCGACGAAGGTGGCATTAGCAATGAAGCCGAAACCAGTTTCACCGAAGTTGTGCTGTAAATTGAGTTCCCAACCGTCGACCTCTGCTTTTTCGATGTTGACCGGAATCGTTAGATCGAAGGGTGACGCTGGATCGCGGCCAGCAACTCCGGATATCAGGCCGTTGACGGCATCCACTCCGGGTTCATTAGGCAGGTTTGCCAAAATCCAGGAATACAGCACACCGCCATCCGTTGAGCCGGTCGCTGCTTGCGCCTGAGCGCCGAGCGGACCCAGCGCTGGGTGTGGCAGGTTGGAGGGAGTCTCGGTGACCGAAGAGGATCCGATGAAATTCTTGACGTCTTTTTGGAAATACCCCACTGACGCGTAGCTGTCGTCGCTGTAGTACCACTCCACCGAAAAATCCAGATTCGATGACTCGAACGGTAACAGTGCCGGGTTGCCTCGACTACCGAGACCGCCATTCACGCGCACCGGAGAGTCAAGTGTTAAGCCGCCCTGAATGTCACCGTAAAGAGGACGGGTCAACGTCTTGCTGGCGGAGAATCGAGCAACGAAGGTGTCTGTCAAATCTATGCTGATGTCGAAATTGGGCAGTACAAAGTCGTAGTCACCGACTCCCGTCGTAAAATCGAAGCCATCGGACACCAGAGACAGCTCGTTGCCGGCCACCCAGTTGAGTCCGGTATAGTTCGGCGACAACGCTGTCGAGAGTACCTCGGTCTGCTCGTAGCGAAGTCCAACTCGCATATCGACGGGCTTGGACCCCCATTCGGTCGACATGTTTACCTGCACATAAATCGCCTCGGTTTCCTCTGCCGTGCGACGGTCAGAGCCAGGAGCAGGATCAGGACACAATGCGTTGCCACAGGGGCCTAGGTTGCCATTGCCGGGCACGAATAAGGTCGCATCGCCGGAGGCAATCAGCGACGCGGTTCGATCGATCAGAGCGTTGATATCGTAGGTGAAGAAATCCATCTGTCGGCGTGGATCGGTGCCGCCTGAGATTTGGTCAAACGCGCTGGCAGCTGAAACCGGCGTCATCAGGTCGGCGATAGCACCGGGTTGCGTTACGCCACCCCAGGCATCGCGCTGTACGACGGAGCTCGTTGCACGGTTATTGACGTCCGACAACTGTACACCGAAGTCGATACTCTCAACGAAGCCGCTGTCGAAACCGTAGTTACCGCTGAGCTCCAGCTGCTCGACATCCATCTTGGACGTATTGTTCGCAAACACGCTACCCGTCACGATCATGTCGTCCGGCGAGAGCGGATCGGAGAGTCCCAATTCCAATACCGGAAATGCTCCGTTGAAATAGCCGCTTGTCCTGTCGCGCGTAAATGCGGAAATCGCCAACAATGCGTTGGTGCCGTTCGGGCTGTTCGGCTGATTTTCAGCCGTCGAGTCGTGGTAGTCAACCTCTAGCGATAGGTTGTCGCTGACGTCCCAAAGCAGATTTAGGCCGATTGAGTTGTTTTGGTTGCGGATCGCGTCCCTGCCAGCGCCCATGGCGAAATCCGAACCGGTGGAGTTTTCGGTGTATTCCTCGGGCGAAGCTTGCGGCCCGTCCGTCCAGACCGTTTCTTGGCCGCCGAAATTGAACCAGGATGAGTAGTTGTTGTAAACGCGATCCAGTTCTAGCTCGGAATAGGTGTAGTCCAATGTCGCGGTAACTGACTCGACGGGGCGGTATTGCAGCGTTAGCTGACCGTTGGTGCGTACCCGGTCGTAATCCGCCAATTCGTAGCCAATAGTCTGCGGCACCGAATAGACGGAGGAATCGTCGGGACGGTTAACCTGGTTTGGATCGGCCGCAGTAGGAATGCCGCCCCAATCTTCGTTCGCTCCGCCGCAGCCCCAGCACGACGTGTCGCCGGGGTATGTTCGCCAGCCACCAACGCTTGCCGTGGCGCCGCCGCTCTTGCGCTCCTGGCGCACGGCGGTGATCGCAACACCAATGGTGTCATCAGCGAATGTGTTCGAGAACAGACCGGAAATTTCCGGAGTGAATTCATCTTTAGCGAGACTGGTCCTGGAAGTGTCAGACATGCCGCTAGCAGCTACCGTCCAATTGAGACCTGCTGATTCCAGCGGCCGCGTTGTCTTGACGTTGATCGTGGAGCCTATGCCGCCGGTCGGTACGTCGGCCTTGCCGCTCTTGTAGACCTCGACCCCTGTAATACCTTCAGATGCGATGTTGCCAAAATCGAACGATCGCCCTAGCCCTTCATTGTTAATGCCGCCGGCCGTCGGCATCTGGCGGCCATTCAGCAAGACGAGGTTGAAATTGGGGCCGAAGCCACGAACAGTGACCCGCGCACCTTCACCGCGCTCACGATCGATCGAGACGCCCGTGATTCGCTGCAGCGACTCGGCAAGGTTCGAATCCGGAAAATCGCCAATGTCTTCGGCGCTAATCGCATCGACGACGCCCTTGGACGCGCGTTTGACATCCATCGACGCCCTGAGACTGCCGCGGATACCGGTAACGGTGATTTCTTCGATTGCCTGACCAGCATCCTGTGCGATAACCGGCGATGCTGCCGTAAGCCCCAGTGCTGCTGCGATACCAGCAGCCAATGGTGTTTTCTTGAAGGTAGGTCCCCGCATTTAAAGCCCCCCGGCTATGATCTTATGTCTAGACTGAATGATTGTTCGACCCCTGACCTACTGCGACTTGCACGACGATCAAGTCAGGCATACGCCAATTTTTTATGACAACGCTGTCATATTTATATGCGATGCTGACAGCGCTGTCAATACCAATCGTTATCATTTCGATATAGCACCGGGCGCGGGGCAATCTAAAAACTGGGATTTGCTGCAATTCGGTCAGTTGGACGCAAATGGCAGCCTGCAGATGGACAATGGCAACGTCATTTCTCGCTGGCTCGAACGGTCGTCTCGGCATCAATCAAGGGAATACCAGATCCTCAAACCACTCGACAGCGCCTCAACATGGCTCGCAAAAGCTCGCAGAATAGCGCCTGGCGGAATCTACGACGAATAACTAAGACCGTAGCCGAACGCGAACAGCGGATCGTAATCCGTATCGCCAACGTTCAATATTTGTTCAGCATTTTTCGGCCAGGAAAACGACAGGCGACCCTGAAAATCGTAATCGCCGAACAACACGTCAGCGACGCCCTTTCCTTCAGAGCCTGGTAGCCAGGCCGCGACAAAAGCACTGGAGCGGTCGAGCTCCTGGTTGACGACGAGCGGTCTGCCCGAGACCAGTACGCAAACCACGGGGATGCCCTGCTCGCTAATGGTCTGAATGGTCGCCAGATCCTCGGGATGAAGTTGTGCCAACTCGAGGGTAGTGCCGTAGGCCTGCAGCACTTTCATCTCTCCGCGAATCATGGAACCCGACTCGACGATGACGTGATCGCCGGCACGAATGTCTCCCATGCCTTCGGCGTAAGGATTTTCTCCAACAACGACGATCGCTACATCATGACGATCCGATGCAGCTGCGCTCCCGTCAATGCTGAACTCGGACTCAGGAGCGTACTCTTGAACTCCCTCCCAGATGGAAGTCCCTCTCCTAATCGAATCGTTGCCGATCGTACCCTGCCATTCGACCGTAAAACCGCCGCATTGCGCGCCACGATTGTCGGCATTTCGGCCTGCGACGAGGATGCGCGACTGTTTCGATAGTGGCAGAGCATTAGCTTCGTTCTTTAGCAGCACAAGCGACTTACGCACGGCTGCGCGTGCAAGATCGCGATGCTCGGGAGAGCCGAAACACGCATGGTTTGACCAAGCCCGCTCTGCCGGCCTAGGTTTGTCAAACAGGCCGAAACTATCTTTCGCGGTCAGTATCCTGCGCACCGCATCATCGATTCGTTCCATCTTGACGGTGCCCGCGTCAACAAGTCGATGCAAGTGCTCGATAAACGGACGCCAGTCACGACCGAACATGAACATGTCGATCCCGGCAGTGACTCCCTTCGCCACCGCCTCGCCAATATCGTCAGACAGATAGTTGATGCCGTCCCAATCTGAAATGATGAAACCTGCAAATCCGAGCCGACCTTTGAGTACGTCGGTCAGCAGATATCGATGTCCGTGGGCCTTGTCGCCGTTCCAGCTATTGAAGGAGGCCATCACGGTTAACACACCGGCGTCGATCGCAGGAAGATATGGCGCAATATGCAGTCTTTCGAGCTCCGTATACGGCAGCGTGGTTTCACCCTGGTCCATGCCGTAGAGCGTGCCACCGTCACCCACCCAGTGTTTGGCACAGGCAATCACGCCGTCGTCGTCGAGACTTCCCTGCATGCCATGCACAAATCGACTGGCATAGCTGGCGACGATTGACGGATCTTCAGCAAAACTCTCGTAGGTGCGACCCCAACGATCGTCGCGTGCAACCGCGAGCGTTGGTGCAAATGACCAATCAACGCCTGTCGCAAGGATCTCCTTCGCCGTCACGGCCGCGATTCGCTCGATTAGATCCGGATCGCGGCTGGCACCCAGACCAATGTTGTGTGGAAAAGTCGTAGCGCCGAGTACATTTGCATGTCCGTGTATCGCGTCGACACCATAGAGCAATGGAATTGCTAGGTGCTCCTCGTCCGCATCCATGGATGCCATCCAATACGCATCGTTCATTGCAACCCAATCGGCCGGATTATTGTCGCCTGGACATGATCCACCACCACTCAATACTGAGCCAATGTGAAATGCGCGCACCTCATCGGGCGTCACGGACATGCGCTCGGCCTGAGTCATCTGACCGATCTTCTGCGTAAGTGTCATGCTGGCTAGCAGCGCGTCGACTCGTTTATTTGATACAGGACTAACCATTGACGTTCTCTTTATTCTTATTTATTTGTTGACGTAAAAAGGAATGTTTGCGTGTGCCGCATGCCCGTGACCGTCGTTCGCATATACATACAGACGGTAGGCTCCGGGTATCGGTGGAGCCGTGATTTCGACTTGCGCCGACGCGGCGCTGATTAAGCGCTGATCGAGGCTCTCGAGGTCCTGCTCGAAATCACCACCGACCTGCGTTGCGTCACTCTCGGGCTTGATCTCCCAGCGGTACGTCAGAGCGTCGCGCTCATGATCAATTATTTCCACCGTTGCGTCGTAAGACTGTCCCACACGCAGCATCACATTTTGCTCGGCCCCCATACCGTTTAGGGAAAACGCGCTGACCTTAGGCGATCGATTGTCGGGCCATGATCCGTTCCAGATGTAATGCATCACGTCGACCGTTTCGGTCTCCTCCCCGGCCTCCGTAAATAGGCCGAACCAGGTCGAGGTACGCTCCTGCTTCTGGCCCCAGAGGAACGCGTAGGATCCGACAAGCTTGCCCTCAACCGTTTCAAGCCGCTCCCGGTACCCATTCAGATAGGTTTCGGCTTTTTGTGAACTCGTTGCCTCGATCGGCGCGCCCCAACTGGTCTTGTCGACCTCCCAATGCCCGATCGCGCCCCACTCGGTAACGAAAAACGGCTTGTCGTACGCGGATCGTTCAATGAAATCCGGCAACGTCACAAGCTCGCCGTACACCTGAAAACTAACGAAGTCGAGGTCGGTCGCCCGTTTATGAATGTCTTTCAAAGCTTCGGCATTGAGTCCGGCAATTGTCGTCGTTGTAGGATGATTCGGATCCAATGCATGAATCATCTTCGAAACATCATTGACGGCATCGTAGACTTTCGGGTTGGTGTAGTCGTAGTTCAACTCGTTGCCGATAATCCATACGAGTAGTGCGGGGTGGTCTCGATATTTGAGGACCTCGCGGCGCATCTCTTCGAACTGAACTCTGACCGCGTCAGCATCGTCGTAATCGAAGCCCCAGTGCTCAACGCCCATCCGCAGGCACAATGCCACGGTCACGCCATTTTCCAGCGCTTTGTCGAGAACCTCCGCTGCAGTCTCCGTTTCGTTTTTGGTCGACCAGGTACGGATCGAGTTCCCGCCGTGGGCGGCGAGGGAAATGATATCGCCGTACTCCAGACCGGCACCTTTAATTTGGTACGGCTCGCCACCCCGTAGCAGCTGGTAGCCGCCATCATCGACAACTATTTCGACTTTGATTGCATTCGGATTTCGAGTTTCAGGTTCACTGCCGGCGCATCCCTGCACGAACGCGCCCAACAGTATTACGCAAAAACAATAACGAATAATTTTCCTTGTAGCGTCCACTCTTACCTCACTCAATTCCGTACAAGCAGAGTCTGCAGCTCTTCCAGAGTTTTTCCCTTGGTCTCCGGCAGCAGGCGCATAACGATGACCATACCCACAATTGCGAACAGCCCATAAATCAGAAATGTTCCTGCGTTGCCAATATTCGCAAGCTCCCACGGAAAGATTAATTGCACGGTAAAACTGACGGCCGAATTTATCAGACCAACGAACGAAATGGCTAAGCCACGTATTCTGTTCGGAAACAGTTCAGAAAAAAGGACCCACATGACCGGGCCGATCGACAATGCGAAGCTGGCTACGAACCCCAAAATGCCAACGAGAACGAGCGTTGAATTCATGTCAATTGCGGCGGCCACCACGGCCGACTCGTGGGACTGAAACGTTTCGGCTCCCAGTGTTGGCGACAGTGCCTCCCTAAACTCAATATCGCTGTCGAAACGTACATCCTGCAATTGCTCAATCTGGCTTCGATCGATTGAGGCCGGCAATCCATCGATTGATTCGCCCGTGAGCGTATAGGTCGCCGCGCTAAAACCATAGGCCAACGTGAGCATGCAAATCGCAATGCCTGCAAGCCCGAATCCGAGCAACGGACGCCTGCCGAGTTTGTCAATCAAGAGAATAGCAACCACCGTAAATAGCAGATTGACGACTCCGACCAATACCGCCTGCATGAACGACGCATCGGTACCGATGCCAGACTGTTCGAAGATCATGGGTGCATAGAAGAAAACCGAATTGATGCCAGTAATCTGCTGCAAAATCGCTACTGATATGCCGATTGTCATGACAAGCTTCATCGACGGACGAAACAGTTGTGCAAGTGATACCCGTTCGTTCTCCGCTTCCGCCAGCAAACTGTCCTGCACGATTTTGAGATCTGCGCTGGCCTGCTCCTCGCCGCTGACACTCTCAAGAATCTGCAGGGCATCCGCGTCCCTGCCTTGCATAACAAGCCAGCGCGGACTTTCCGGAACCGAGAATAGTGCGATGAAATAAATGACGGCCGGAAGGGTTTCAAGGCCAAGCATCCAACGCCAATTCCAGTCATCGAGCCTTAAATACTTTGCCCAGCTTAGATCCGATTGGCCGAGTTCCAGAATCAGATAGTTGCTGAAGAACGCAATCGAAATTCCAATCACGATATTCAATTGATTGAAAGAAACCATGCGGCCACGTAGTTTCGCTGGCGCGATTTCTGCTATGAACATTGGCGCGATGATGAGTGCCGCACCAACGCCAAGACCGCCGACCATACGTGCAAATACCAGCGCGATGAAATTCGGCGCGACAGCCGAAGCGATTGCCGAAATTAAAAAAAGCGCTGCCGCCATTTTAAGCACTGGCCTGCGACCGATACGATCACTTAAAGGTCCCGCGACCATCATGGCCAGCGTCGCCGTCAGCGTAAGAGATGCGACAGCCCAACCGAGTTCGATTTTGCTGAGGCCGAATTCCGGCTCGATGAATTTGACTACGCCGGATATTACCGATGCGTCAAAACCCATAAGAAAACCGCCCAGCGCGACGATTAACGCGACGGTTATCGTGTAACGGGTATTTTCATTCACGACGTCACGTCGATTCGCTAATCGCTTGCAACTATCTCAAATTCGTCTCGAAGTTCGGCATTGGAACTACCACCTATCCAAAAATGGAACCGTCCAGCTTCGGTATTCAGTCGCATGTCTCGGCCGTAGAAAGCCAAATCATCGGTGTGCAACTGGAATTCAACGATTTCATGCTGACCGGCGCCAAGTCGTACGCGTTTGAATCCCTTAAGCTCCTTCACCGGTCGCGTAACGCTGCCGACAAGGTCACGAACGTATAGCTGTACTACCTCTTCGCCAGCAACGTCGCTCGCATTGACCAATTTGACACTGACCGTCAGCGTGTCTCCCAGACGAATCTGGGGCGCGCTCGTTTTCAAGTCGGAATACTCAAAATTGGCATACGACAAACCGTATCCGAATTCGAATAACGGCGTGAAACCAGCATCGAGATGAAACGCGGTCATGCCAAGCGAAGTCTGTGGTGCATGCGACTCAATATCATCGATATGCGTGATGTTTTCTGCCGATGGCGGCTTGCCTGTATTCTTCTGGCTGTAGTAAATAGGGATCTGCCCGACCATGCGCGGGAACGTCGCCGGCAGCTTGCCAGACGGTGACTCAATGCCAAACAACAGATCGGCGATAGCGGGTCCGCCCATCGTCCCTGGGTGCCAGGCAAACAGTATTGCGTCTACCTCGTCCACAATGTTGGTCAGTGTCAGTGGCCTGCCCGCCAGAATCACGGCAATGACCGGCTTGCCAGTTTCCCTGATGCGCCGCACAAGTTCGGCCTGATCGCCAGGAAGATTGATGTCGGCACGGGAGTGCGCCTCGCCTGAGAGAATCGATTCCTCGCCGATGAACAGGATCGCGGCATCCGAGTCGCGCGCAATCTCTACGGCCTCATCGAATCCGTCGCCACCCCTGCTCCGTGAATTTTCCATCGCACGTACATAGCGAACATCAACATCGTGACCAACCAAGCTATGAATCGCATGCATCGGCGTTATGCTTAGTTCCCGATCGCCATCGAATATCCATGTTCCCAGCTGTTGGTATGGCGCGTCAGCTAATGGTCCGATTAATGCCAATGACTTGATGTTGTCGGCCGACAGCGGCAACGTGTGGTGGTCGTTCTTGAGCATGACAACGCTTTGCAATGCCGCAGTTTTCGCGGTGTCCAGCGCATGCTCGTTTGCAATTGCCGGAAGCTTTTCCGGATCCGTATAAGGATTCTCGAAAAGACCCATGCGAAACTTGGTGCGCAGGATATTCGCAACGGCGGCATCGATCGTACTAATGTTGATGCGTCCATCTTCGACCAGCTCTGCGAGATGGTTGATGTACGCGTCTCCCGCCATTTCCATGTCGACACCTGCATTGGCGGCTTCAAATGCAGATTCCTTGCCGTTCTCAGTCAAGCCATGAATCTCTAATTGACGAATCGAGTCCCAATCGCTGACCACGAACCCGTCAAAATTCCATTCGTCGCGCAACACCTGGCGCAACAGGAACTCGTTGCCGGTGGCCGGAATGCCATTAAGGTCAGAGAATGATGTCATTAGCGTCGTTACGCCCGCATCGACGGCTGCTTTGAACGGCCGCAGGTAGACGTTACGCAGCTTGTGCTCCGGTATATCCGTGGTCGCGTAATCGCGACCACTTTCGACAGCGCCATAGCCAGCGAAATGTTTGGCGCAAGCAGCAATCGAGCCAATCGCCGCGAGATCGTCACCCTGGAAACCCTCTACCATCGCGACCGCTAGTTCGCTTGCCAGATACACCGACTCACCAAGGCTTTCGGCGATACGGCCCCATCTGGCGTCGAGGGAAATATCGACCATTGGAGCGAACGTCCAGTTTACGCCAGTCGTCGCAGCCTCAAGGGCAGCGACACGTGCACCAGCCCGAACGATATCGGGATTCCACGAGGCAGCCTGCCCAAGCGGGATTGGCATCACTGTTTTGAAACCATGAATAACATCACGGCCGACCAGCAGCGGAATACCGAGACGGCTTTCCTCTACTACGATGCGTTGCAGTTCATTCACCGTGTTCACATCAACCTGGTTAATCACCGAGCCGATATGACCTGCTCGCAAGCCGTCCCCGAGGTATTCCGGAGGATAGCCACCACTCGCGTTGACCTGACTCATCTGCCCAATCTTTTCTACCAGCGTCATCTCACGCAACAGCTTCGTAACACGCTGCTCAATGGTCTGCGGGCCATGAATTTCTTCTGCACAAGTGTTGCTCATTAACGTTATCACCAGTAGACCGCACGACGCGGCAATTGCTTGGACTCGTGTGTATCTGAATCGTTTGTGACTTGATTGTCGTGGCGGCACATGGTGGATCACAGAAAGTCCAATGCACCTGTTGTCAGAAATACAGCCTTGTCGGACCTTGGTGTCGCCACCAGCCACTACAATCTCCCCGATCATGATCTCATTGCGACTATTATCTTGCGAGCGCAAACGAAAGCGTGTTTTATCAATATTTGACAGCGCTGTCAATTTGATGGACGATGATTCGTAAAGCGTTGAACCACCTATTGTCGGTTGGATCGCAATGAAACAATCAAGCCACTTTGCAACGGCGCCTTGCCTTCAACGCGCAATGCAGGACGATATGCAAGTGCGCCGGCCCGGAAGCCCAAAAAATGGATCCTGATTTTGTCCAGTGAATCCCAAGCCCTGACATTTGGAGAAAAACTCGGCTATGGCATAGGAGATAGCGCGTCCAATTTTTTCTTTCAGGTTTTCAATATTTTTCTCCTTTATTACTACACCGATATTTTCGGGCTGTCCCCTGCAGCCGTCGGAACCATGTTCATTGTGACCAAGATCGTGGACGCCGTAAGCGATCCCATAATGGGCCTGATTGCTGACCGGACTAATTCACGCTGGGGAAAATTCCGGCCATATTTGCTTTGGGCAGCTATTCCGTATGGTGTCTGCGGTTACGCTATGTTCGCCAACCCTGACCTTTCAGACTCTGGCAAACTAATCTATGCGTACGTCACGTACACGTTGATGATGCTGTCTTACACCGCAATCAATGTTCCATATTCCGCATTGCTGGGCGTGATATCGCCGTCATCGATTGAGCGAACAAAGGTCGCCAGCTACCGATTTATTTGTGCCTTCGGTGCTGCATGGGTGATCGGCACATTCGTGACTCCTTTAAAAAACATTTTGGGGGCCGGTGACGAGGCAAACGGCTTTCGTCTGACCATGATCATCTTCGCAGTGATCTCTGTGGTCTTGTTCTGGATAACTTTTGCCACAACCAGGGAACGCGTCAAGCCTACGCAAACGTCAATGGACGTCAAAGCGGATTTGAAGGCTCTGCTCCGCAATGGCCCCTGGCTCGCCCTGTTCCTGGCGGCGATCTTCACGTTGATGAATGCGGCTGTGCGCGGCGGAACCCTGCTGTACTACTTCAAATATTACGTCGGTGATGACGGTGCCCGGATCTTTCTAATATTCGACAAGACTGCGGTGTTTATGTCATTAGGGCTAATGGCGATGATCGCTGGAATTGCCTTAACAAAAAGCCTCAGCGAGCGCTTCGAGAAACGTAGTCTGCTAATTTTCCTTACCGTGCTGAATTCGATCTCTATGGCGGCGTTTTACATCATCCCGCCGGAACAGTATTGGCTTATGGTCGCCGTCAATTGTATCGGTGCTTTTGTCATTGGGCCCACTCCCGCACTTGTTTGGGCCATGTATGCGGATTGCGCAGATTACGGCGAATGGAAAACCGGACGACGCACAACCGCCCTCGTTTTTTCCACCTTACAATTTGCCCAAAAAATGGGGCTCGCAGTCGGTGCAGGCCTTGCAGGCATCATTCTTTCACTCTTCGGTTTTATTGCGAACGAGACCCAGACCGCCGCTTCAATGGCAGGCATCCGCTTCATGTTCAGCATCTTGCCGGCAATACTCGCCATTATGGGAGCTGTTGCTATCGTCTTTTACCGCCTCGACTCATCCAAAATTGATGACATCGAGCAAGAACTGCTTGAACGACATAACGATGCAGGCAAATTAGGCGCGGCACCGGCTGCGACCTAGCGAGCAATTTCGGGGCAAGCGACACCCAAGTTTGTAAAGGACCTCACGATGGCACAACTCCTTCCGGTCGATACGTGCGACCTGATTATTTTTGGCGGCACCGGCGACCTCGCAATGCGAAAGCTGCTGCCTGCCATGTACCACCGCGCACGTGATTGGCAGATTACGACGGACAGCCGTATCATTTCCGTCGGCCGCAGCGACATGAGCCGCGACCACTACATTGAGCTGGTTGATAGTGCATTACAGGCAAACCTCAAGGACGGCGACTACAATGCGAAAGACTGGCGCGATTTTGAAGCGCGGCTTAGCTACGTCAATGCCGATGCGCTGACACCTACGAACTGGAACTCGCTTTGCGACCTCCTGTCGGGAGAGGACAACAGAATTCGGGTTGTTTACCTGGCAACGGCACCACAGTTGTTCGGCGCGATCGCAAAGGGCTTGCAGGCCAACAATCTAATTACAATGAACACCCGCATTGTTTTGGAAAAGCCCGTCGGCTACGATTTAGAATCGGCGCGCGCTATTAATGACGATGTTGGTCAGTGTTTCGACGAGAATCAGATCTTTCGCATCGACCACTACCTGGGTAAAGAGACGGTGCAGAACTTATTGGCTCTGCGATTCGGTAACACGCTGTTCGAGCCTCTTTGGCGCCGCGGCGTCGTAGATCACGTCCAGATTACGGTCGCCGAGGAGCTCGGTGTCGGTGGCCGCGTCGATTTTTACAACGATACTGGCGCACTGCGTGACATGGTTCAGAATCACATGTTGCAATTGGTGTGCCTGGTTGCGATGGAGGCTCCGAGTAGCCTGGATCACGACGCGGTTCGCGACGAAAAGCTCAAAGTCCTGCGGGCGCTTAAACCGATTACGCGTGACAATATAAAAACACATTCAGTCCGGGGCAAATACACCGCGGGCGCGATCAACGGCAATCCGGTCTCAGGTTATGCCGATGAGCTGGACGACACGAAGACTGCGGCGGAAACGTTCGTTGCGCTTAAGCTTGAAATCGAAAACTGGCGGTGGTCGAACGTGCCTTTCTACTTACGTACCGGAAAACGCCTGAAGGCCAAGCACTCCGAAATCGTCGTGCACTTTAACAACGTGCCACATTCAATATTCACAGAGATCAAACATGACATCTTGCCCAACAGACTGACAATCCGTCTGCAGCCAGACGAGGGAGTTAAACTTTCGGTGATGGCTAAAGAACCCGGTCCCGGAGGTTTTGATCTTCGCCCCGTATCGCTCGACCTGAGCTTCGAAGAGTCCTTCGGCATTCGGTATCCGGATTCGTACGAGCGGCTATTGATGGAGGTCTTGCGTGGCAATCCGGCGTTGTTCATGCGCCGCGACGAAGTAGAGACAGCCTGGCACTGGATCGATCAGATCATCGCCGGTTGGCAGGACTCTCGACATAAAGTGGAGAACTACGTTGCAGGTACCTGGGGACCATCTGCGTCGTCAATGCTGCTCGATCGCGATGGACGCAGCTGGTATCCGGAAAACTAATGTCTCTCACCGAGGAATTTTTTGACAACCAATCGCTGGCGTCTGCGGCCGCCGCAGAACGCGTCGCCGACGCATTGAAAAAACGTCTCGTCGATCAACCGCAAGCTTCGTTGGTTGTCACCGGCGGTTCGACGCCAGAAAACTGCTACCAATTATTGGCGAATACTGCCCTTCCCTGGGACAGAGTTCATATTGTGCTGAGTGACGAGCGTTGCGTCCCGGTGGATCACGAGGCGAGTAATGAAGGCATGATTCGACGCGTGCTCATGACCGAGCGTGCAGCCAGCGCAAACCTGGTGTCAATCTATGCTAAGGAATTGGCGCCAGACGATCAGTGTGACGCAATCGCTGAGAAGTTAAATTCCATGCCCACGCCGTTTTCGCTGTCCTTACTCGGCTTGGGCGAAGATGGACATTTCGCATCTCTGTTTTCCGATTTCGACCGACTAAATGAAGGACTCGACCCGGACAGTGATCATCGCTGCATGCTGCTTCGGACTGCGGCCAGCCGCCATCCAAGAATTACGCTAACGATGTCGACCCTGTCGCGGAGTAATGAAATTTTGTTGCTGTTTTTCGGCGCGACTAAACGCGAGACATACGAACGGGCCAAGCTGCCGGATTGCGACTACCCGGTGAGTCGGCTCTTGCAGCAACAGCGGACGCCAGTGCACACAATCTGGGCGCCGTAGTCATTTATATAGGGAACGACTGGAATGAATCCTGTAATTGAACGTGTAACAGAACGAATTCGAAAAAAGAGCGCCGCTTCTCGCAGCCAGTATTTGCGTAAGATTCGCGCAGCTGCCGAAGACGGACCGACGCGATCGGCGTTGTCGTGCAGCAATCTGGCACACGCTATGGCGGCATTCAGCAGCGACCGTAAAAAATCGCTGTCAGGGAATGTTGTACCGAATATCGGTATCGTTTCAGCGTACAACGATATGCTCAGTGCGCATCAGCCTTTCGAAGTATATCCGGAGGCGATCAAAAAGGCCGCGCAAAGCGCAGGTGCGGTCGCACAATTCGCGGGCGGTGTCCCGGCGATGTGCGATGGCGTGACACAAGGTCAGGATGGAATGGACCTTTCGTTGTTTAGCCGCGATGTGATTGCGCTTTCAACAGCCGTTGCCCTGTCGCACAACATGTTCGATGCGGTGGTTTGTCTAGGAGTCTGCGACAAGATCGTACCGGGTCTGCTGATCGGCGCACTTTCTTTTGGTCACTTGCCGACGGTCTTCGTGCCAGCCGGCCCGATGGTTTCCGGTCTCGCCAATAAAGAAAAGGCCAGGATCCGCGAGGAGTTTGCTGCAGGACGCATTGGTCGCGACGAACTGCTCGAGGCCGAGTCGGCTTCCTACCATTCCCCCGGGACCTGCACGTTCTACGGCACGGCCAACAGCAACCAGATGATGATGGAATTCCTGGGATTGCAGTTGCCCGGCGGCTCGTTTGTGAATCCGAACACCGAGTTGCGTGGCGCACTTACCGTGGCTGCGGTGCATCAGGTTTTACAGATCACCAACCTGGGTGACGACTATCTACCGATAGGAGAAATCGTCGACGAAAACGCTATCGTCAACGGTATTGTCGGACTGTTAGCGACCGGCGGATCGACGAATCACACGATTCACCTAGTCGCGATCGCGGCTGCGACCGGCGTAAAAATCGACTGGGAGGACTTCTCCGAATTGTCCGGTGTCGTGCCTTTGCTTGCGCAAGTGTATCCGAACGGACGTGCGGACGTAAATCATTTCCATGCGGCCGGTGGTCTTGGGTTCGTCATGCGAGAGTTACTCGGTGCCGGACTGCTGCACGCGGATGTCTCGACCATTCTTGGCGACGGTCTTGACAGATTCTGTGTCGAGCCATTCGCCAGCAATGACAAAGTTGCGTGGAAAGATGCTCGGACCGAATCCCTGGATCGTGAGATATTGCGGCCGGTTTCTGAACCTTTCGATACCGAAGGCGGCTTGCGTCTCGTTGAAGGAAACCTGGGCCGCGCGATGATCAAGGTCTCTGCCGTTTCGCCGGAGCACTGCAGTATTAAAGCCGAAGCGCGTGTGTTTGAGACGCAAGCAGCGTTCACCAAGGCTTTTAATTCTGGCGAGCTTTCCCAGGACCTTGTCGCCGTATTGCCGTATCACGGGCCGCGCGCCAACGGCATGCCTGAGCTGCACAAACTGACGCCCTATCTCGGCGTATTACAAAACAACGGCCACAAGGTGGCATTACTTACCGATGGCCGAATGTCCGGGGCGTCCGGCAAGGTGCTGGCCGCAATACAGGTGACGCCCGAAGCCTCGAATGGTGGATTGATTGGCAAAATACGTGACGGAGACCTGATACATATCGACGCAGAACAGGGTTTGTTGACGGTCGAATCCAGCGGCGAATCACTGGAGTCCCGGGCACATATGCAGCCGGATCTCTCCGCCAATTACACCGGCATGGGCCGGGAGTTGTTTACAGCGTTTCGCAATAATGTCTCGGGTGCGGAATCGGGTGCCAGTATCTTCTCGGTGATCGAATAGTGGACGCGACAGAATTGCTGCGTGGTGCACGTATCGTTCCGGTCGTCGTCGTCGATGATCCGGCAATAGCCGCACCCCTCGCTGAAGTGCTGTTCGAGGCAGGGCTCGACGCAATTGAAATCACCTTGCGGACACCCCTCGCGCTCCAGGCTATCGAAAATATCATGGCCGCGTTTCCCGACGCTTGCGTTGGTGCCGGCAGCGTGCGTACCGCCGAACAGTTTGTACAAATTAGAGGTGTGGGAGCCCGCTTCGCGGTCAGTCCGGGATCCAGCGAGTTGCTACTGGAAGCAGCCGCGATAAACGAGATGCCATTCGTGCCGGGCGCCGTTACTGCAAGCGAGATCATTAGGTTGCAGGAGCACGGCTATGCATTAATGAAATTCTTTCCGGCGGAACTGGCCGGCGGAACGCAAATGTTAAAGGCATTGGGAGCACCGCTACCCGAAGCCCGATTTTTTCCAACCGGCGGCATTACGCCAGAGTTGGCGGCGGAATATCTGCAATTGCCAAGCGTCGCCTGTATTGGCGGCTCGTGGATAACGCCGGGGAACCTGCTTGCTGCAAGGGACTTCGCTTCAATCGCCCGGCTGGCCCGCGATGCGGCGCGACTGACTGCATGAAAATGTGGCGGTCAACGGAGGTGCGAAGCAATAACCCGGAGACTCCGTGCTTGTTGGTTGGCGATATTGGCGGCACCAATGCCCGCTTCGCTCTGGCAGATCCACAGACACCAGGTTTCTCGAAGGAAATAACATTAAAATGCCGTGATTTCGCCTCGGCCGAAATCGCGATTGATGCTTACCTGAAAAAAATAGGGGCTCCCCAGCCGAGCGCCATATGTATTGCCGCGGCGGGGCCGATTGTCGACGGAAATGTCCGCTTCACCAATAACCGCTGGAGCCTGGAAACCAGTGCAATGGAAAAAACATTTGGCGGCGCCAGCGTCAGGCTGTTAAACGATTTCCAGGCCATCGCGTATTCAATACCGCACCTTCAACTGCGTAACTGTATGCCGGTCGGGTCGCCGCCACCGATCGATCTGAATAAACCTGATTTTACAATCGGCATCGCAGGGCCCGGAACCGGACTCGGCATTGCCGGGCTTTGCAAGAGAAACGAGCAGACTTATCCGATTTCCGGGGAAGGCGGGCATATCGGATTTGCACCGGAAACCCAGGTGCAGGTCGACTTGCTGGCCCAGCTTCGGGACCAGTTCGATCGCGTGTGTGATGAACGACTGGTGTCAGGACCAGGAGTCGTCAACATCTTCCAGGCACTATGCAATATTCGAGGCGAGAAAATTTTGCCCTTAGGTGCGGCGGAAATTTTTTCGCTCGCCTCGGATGGCCGCCATATGACGGCCCGGGAATCCGTAGAAATATTTTTTGAAATTCTCGGCCAGGTCGCTGGAAACCTCGCGCTTGCCCTCGGCGCTTTTGACGGAATCTATATTGCCGGCGGCATCGTCGGCAGGAAACCTGAACTGATTACAAACAGTCGATTTCGTACCGGTTTTGAACGAAAAGGCCGTCATCGCTCGCTGATGGAGAAAATTCCGACAATGGTGATTATGCACCCGCAACCCGGCCTGCTGGGGGCCAGCTACTGTGCGTTGCAGACCCTGGGCAACGAATTGTAGCCTACGTCATAACCTCGAATTGCATCGACAGCGTTTCAATTGCGTCCCGTTTCATGTCGACGCACCGTTCCTGTGCAAAAGCACTCAATGTCTGCACCACAAGTTGTCATAAAAGTTCTGTAATCTCGGCTGAGACGTTATTTCACGGGCGAATGCCATTGGCACACTAATTGCTTCACTAGCCGTAACTTCGTTCCTGTTCCAGCGAAACTGAAATTCCAACGTCAGCCCGAATCACCTCTGTTCTGAAATTCCGGTCTGACAATCCGAATGAGAATTACGATGCGTTTACCTTCATTAAAATACTTGAAAACATTCCAGGTCGCTGGCCGATTCTTAAGCTTTAAACTGGCGGCCGACGAACTTGCGGTCACCCCTTCCGCTGTCAGCCAGCAGATTAGGAACCTGGAATCGTTCCTCGGCGTTGCCCTGTTCGAGCGCAATACTCGCTCGCTCGCGTTCACTGCCGCAGGGCGCAATTACTTCGATTTCCTTGACGGCATGTTTGCTCGCCTCGAAAGTCAAACACAACAGTTATGGACTCAGTACGCGCGCGAAATCGTGCGCATTTGCGTTCCGCCCTTCTTCGCCAATGAAGCACTGCTGCCGAAGCTTTCGACTTATCAGCATTCGTCTGCCGATACCGACATACGCGTCATTACGATGCCCAGTGCAATGCAGACGCACCCAGCCGAAGCCGACCTGTCGATTCTGCTCGGCAACGACAACTGGCCCGAATTGAAAACCTATCGCCTGTTTGCGCATCGAGTAGTTACAGCATGCGCGCCGTCGTTGCTAATTCAGCAAAAAGTCAAACGCCTCAAAAACCTTGATGGTCAAACGCTAATTGTCCACGAACAACGTAGCGATAGCTGGGATCGTTGGGCTGACGCGCTCGGCGTCCCCGCGCCGAAACCGAAAAAACTGATTCGCTTCGATTCAATGTCAGCGGTTGCACGCGCCGCCGAGCAGGGCCTTGGCATTGCGCTCGTGTCCTGGCCGGTTGGTTCGGAACTATTCAGATCTGGCACCCTGGTTCGTTTATTCGATGTCGAGTTGGACACGGGTGATGATTTCTACCTCGCACATCGACCGGAAGATGCAGACCGGTGCGAGGTGCGCAAATTGAACGAGTGGATTGTCAAAGAATTCCAGGAATGCGCGTGAGAAAAATTTGCGCCAGGCATAGAAAAAAACGTTTGTCAGCGCGCGACGTGACCCATAGTCTTTCATCGTAGTTTGGGCTTTTCTATCACGACGGAGATTTGTAATGAGCAATCGAACACGAATGAATGCACTATGTGCTGTGGCCATTTCGCTAACGCCTGTAATGTCAAACGCTGCATCGGAACAGGATGGTGTCAATGCTTGTGCCAAAGCACTGACATCACAACTCGCCGAGATACAAAGTGCACCGATTGAATTTACGATCGGAAGTGACAGCCATTTCTCCACACGAAGACTGGATAGATTGAACAGGTTCTTCCTGGACGCCAGGGATCCTCGTAGTCAGGAGATTATCGCGAGGGCAGACTGCGTCGTCAGCGGGAACGCCGAAGTGAAAAGATTGACGATGACGCCGTTGGATGAGCACGGGGTTCGCTTGCGTCAACTAGCTAGTCTGTAGCCGGCGCGAATCGCTGAAGATTTGGCGTGCAAAAAAAGAATAATGCATGATCCCCAGGGCCAGATGATCGCAGGATACCCCCACTCTGCCGGTCGCTGGTCCTGGGTATTTTCTTACTGGAGCCTGATTCGTAGGACGCTTCATCAGATCGCCTTTCAATCCGTAGAAATAGATAACCTAGGCCCAGTCCCAAAGTTTTGCAGACACCATAATACATAACTTACGTAATCCCTCGAGTAGTCGGCAATGTCAGCGACAAATCAGAACTCGATTCAACATTCAAAACCCGCGAATCTACGGAAAATCAAAGTGCATCATCCGTGCGACAAGAGCTTTCAATTTATTCGTAACGCACTGATTGCGTGCAGGAATTCCGATTCTGTCCGTCCAATCCATCATAGGCGCGACTGAGATTCTTGAGTGCATTTTCGATGCGGCATCCCTGGTCATATTCTTCTTTCATATCCGACAGTTACATCTGGATATTCTGTACCCGCTCGGTAACTGATGTCGGCCCCTCAGTATGACATTCAGCACATATTGCACCAAGGTCAGCCGCTTTGAGGACAGACTGTAGCCACAATCAGTTCCTGCCATCGGCGACGGCAGTCTAGCGTATCTCTATAGAGGAAGTCGCGATGAGCGCACGAGACGCATCGTCTCCCGGCTAACCCAATCGAAAAAAAAACAGGCCCCGAATGGGGCCTGCAAACGGTCGTGGCCGTGACAGGGGGGTGTCGGCCACAACAGGGGGATTGCCTAACTTTCGCTTTCCGTGTGGTTTCGGCTGCGTTTCCGGTTTCCGCCACGTTCCTTGCGACTATTTTTCGCACGCTCCAGTTCCGCACGTTGTTCGTCGCTCAGCACTGCGTGAACTTCGGCGCGCACTCGTGCCTGCAGCACCGTTCCTTCGTTCGCGAGCCGACCGTTTTCGGCGGAAATTGTTTCAAGTTCAACAGCGTAATTGACGTCGGCCGGATCTAGCGCCGAAAGTGCCTCGCTATTGGACCGTTTCCGATCGCGTAACGCGTCAAGTTCCGGTTTGGCCGCCTCCAGGATATTGTTCACGGTCTGACGCTGCATATCGTCAAGGTCCAGGCGTTCCAGCATGCGCGCAGAGATCGTTTGCCCCCCGTGCATGCCAAATCGTTTGCCTTCTCGCTCGCCGCGGTCGTCCTCAGCATATGCGGAAGACGCATACGCCAGGATTGACAGTAAAGTTATCGCCGACAACAGGCCGGTGGTTCCAGTTCGATTCGCTCTCATGTTGTTCTCCTTCAGATAATCGGGTTACTGGGTAATGCCTGACTGGAAGCATACGAAATGACGTGCAAGTGTAGGTTTAGCGCGACATAAGGATTGCAAAGATGTGTCAGGAAGCGTCAGTGCCGATTGCGGAAAGCCTCGAATTGCCCCACGATCAACGGTAATGGAAGCGGAAATACTCATCATCGACGACGACAGGGAACTCGGCGAAATGCTGCGCGAGTTTCTCGCGCCGGACCATTTTCGACTTACTGCGAGCACCAGTGGCGAGGACGGTCTCATTGCACTGCGGGACGGCAGCTATGACCTGCTGATCCTTGACGTAATGCTTCCCGGGATCAACGGCATGGACGTACTGAAGAAGGTACGACAGAGCAACGACTTGCCGGTCATCATGCTAACGGCTCGCGGTGACGACGTTGACCGGATTCTGGGACTCGAGTTCGGCGCCGACGACTATCTGTCTAAACCATTTAACCCACGCGAACTATTAGCGCGTATCAAAGCAATCTTGCGGCGTGCCGGGCCAGCGCCGGCAAGCACGGACCGTTTTCAGGTCGGCGGACTCAAGCTCGACTTGCGATCGAGGCAAGTCACCGCAGGCGCGGAGACGCTGCGGCTAACGGGAACTGAATTCGAATTGCTGCACTGCCTGTTACGCTCTCCAGGCGAAGTTGTGACCCGCGATGTATTGAGCCGTGAGGCGCTTGGCCGGGGTTTGCTGCCCTACGATCGCAGCATCGATACCCATATCAGCAACCTGCGACGCAAACTCGAAAGCGCGGGTGTTGTCAGTCCCAGAATTCAGAACCAGCGCGGTATCGGTTACCGGATGATCGTCGATACAGAGGGAGGCGGCTAATGCGCAGTCTCCTGTTGCGATTCTTTATTGCTTTCTGGTTCATGATCGTCGCCACTATCGGGCTGGCGGCTGCGTTTGGCTTTTACTATTCAGAGCGCGCACACGTGGCAATCGAACGCTTTGAGCTAAGCGATGCGATGTATGACGCGAGTATTGCGCTGCAATCTAACGGGCGCGAGGGTTTAACCGAATGGATAAGATCGCTGCCGGGCGTCACGGGTTCTCTGATCTATGTCGTCGACGAACGGCGTCGCGATATTCTGGACCGGCAACTGCCTGCGGCGGTAGCCATCGCACTTCGCCGTTTCGACGGCCGCCGAGGTCATCGAATTCCAAGGGAATTTGCCAATATTCGACCCGCGCGTCCGTTCACCGAACTCGAAGGACCAGATGGCACCGTTTACACGTTTTTCGCGCTTCCGCCACAGGGTGCCCTCGCCCGCTGGATCAACAATAGAGGATTGGCGGGTCTCGCGTTCATCGCCTTCGGGATCAGTACAGCGGTTTCTTACCTGCTCGCCGGCACGATATCCCGGCCGGTACGGCAACTGCGCACCGCGGCAACCGCTATTGCAGCAGGTAGTTTTGATACGCGCGTTGCCGATTCCGTTTTGCAACGGCGCGATGAGATTGGCCTGCTCGCCAGGGATTTCGATCGCATGGCCAGTGAGCTGCAGCGCTCATTGCATCGACAGACAGAGCTGACGCGGAACGTGTCACACGAATTACGTTCTCCACTAGCCCGCTTGCGCGTTGCGCTCGAACTCGCGCGCCGCAAGGCCGGCGAGATAACGGAGTTGAACAAGATTGATATCGAAACCGAGAGACTCGACGCATTAATCGGTCAAATACTTGAGTTTTCCAAACTAAACTCCGACAGTAGAGAACAGCGCTCGACACTAGATGTGCTCGACATTCTTCAGACGATTATCGACGACGTTCGCTTCGAGTTTGGAGAGCACACCAGTGTCGAGTTGCGACACGCATTGGACGACGAGATATTCATCAGCGGCTACGACGGCGCATTGCGTTCTGCGCTTGAAAACATTATTCGCAACGCAGCACGCCACGGCAAACCTGGCGGTCACGTTTACGTTGACGTCGCTGTCGAGGGTAAGCTCGTGGAGATCTCGGTTCAGGACGACGGTGGCGGCGTTGCGCCAGACGAACTCGAGCACCTCATCGAACCGTTCTATCGCGCGAAACCGAACCGGGGTGAATCGCTACGCTCGGGAAGCGGCCTGGGCCTTGCAATTGCGAACCGTGCGATTGAATTGCATGGTGGTTCGCTCGAAGCTAAAAACAGTGGAGCGGGCTTGCGCGTATGCGTTCGCTTGCGCCGCTAATATTGAGTCGATCCTGAGACCTTTGCAACATGGGCCATGCTGACGGCATCGCGGCGTGCCAGGGTGAAATCTTGAGCATAAAAAAACCCCGTCTCGCTTGCGCAAGACGGGGCTCATTTTTTCTTCTTACTGCTCTGCGAGCTTAGGCTTTACGGAATTTGCGACGAAGCGCGAAACCGGTCAGGCCAAGGCCCAGCAGGGCTAGCGTTGCAGGCTCAGGTACCGTGGCGCGAACCAGGCCAGCTACCGAGTGGTCATCATTCTCTTGTGACGGTGTGCCGAAACGAATTCGGGAAACCAGCAGCGCTGAACCAAAGTTCAGGAACACTTCACCGTTGCTGGAACCACGCGGATCGGTACCGGCCGTGTTGAAGTCAAGAATGGTGCCGTCAGCCAAAACGAGTTGCGTTGCAGCATTTTCAACCGGATCACCACCACCAGAGAACAGGTCCGTGAACCACACGCCGATCAACAGTTCAGGCGTATCGAAAATCACCCGCAGGCGTTCGCCGTTCATCCCGTCTATCTCATCATTTTCCTGACCACCGATGATTCCGAAGCCATCCGTGGAGTCCCACCAGATAGGTGCCGGATCGTCCAGATCGTTTGCAGTGCCCTGGAAGGTCATGTTGCCAACTACGCAGTCCGAGAGGTTGTTACAAGCCGAAAATGGAGCAGTACGAAAGTCAATCTGACCGTCTAGACCCGTACCAATCGGATCGGCATTCGCACCAAACGATACGAGCATAGCGATCGATGCTAGTGCTGCCTTAGCTTTGTTAGCTATGTTCATGTCAATAAATCCTTAATTTCGCATTCCGGGTCTTTCAACAGTGAAAGATTAAAACCCGGTCACGACTAATATAAAGCAAATATCGGGCCAAAAATTCTAAGTATATGTTTTATTTAAAGTTTCCCTAAAGACCGAAGTTCGCCTCAGGTGAATATGTAAACCAGCCCGACACTCCTTATTAGGCATTTGCTCCACTGAAGTCGGCGGCACCTGCACCAGAACGGGGGACCGTCTGGAGGTACTGCCGCAATTTCGCCAGATCGACCGGTTTGGCGAATCGGGTTGCAAAGCCGGCGGCGGTCAACTGGGCCATCATATCGTCATCGGCAAAGCCGGTAATGGCGAGTAACACGCCCGAAAATCCGGCCTCTTGTCGAATGCGCCGCCCCAGCGTTACCCCATCTTCGTCCGGCAAGCCGATGTCCGTCAGGACGACGTCAAACGCTTCCTCTGCGATTTTTGCCATTGCTCCAGAGGCGTTGTACGCCACAGCGACTTCGTGGCGATCGGCAGTGAGCAGCAGTTGCATGGCCATCGTAGTGTCCTCGTGATCGTCTACGACCAGGATTTTGAGCGGATCCAGGCACGCCGCTGTCTCACGCCGGGGCTCATTCTGCTTTTCTGGTGGCGGCTGCTCTGTAAAGTAAATATGGAACTCTGATCCCTTGTTGGTCCCGCTGCTAAACGCCCGCAAGGTTCCCTTCTGCGCCTCCACGAGTCCCCGGGTTAGCGGCAGTCCAAGCCCCAATCCCAGTTTTGGACGCAGCGGATTGTCGACCTGCTCGAACGGTTCGAATATACGTTCCAGCTCGGCGCTTGAAATTCCACAGCCGTTGTCTTCGATCTTGATGTGTATTCCGCCGGCATCTGCCTCCTCGCAAACGCTCAAGCGAACCTGGCCGTGCTCTGTTATCGCATCAAATGCATTACCAATCAGATTGTCGATCGCCTGCTGAAAGCGCGTTATATCCACGTCGGCCCAGCGCTCCTCTTGTGGTATATCGAGGATGAATTCTATTTGTCGTTCTTTAGCAGCTACGCGGTGAGGTTCAGCGCAGGCCATGATGAGCTCGCGCAAATCCGTGCGCTCGAGGCTGACCTGCAGCTTGCCCTGATCAATGCGACTGAGATCCAGCAAATCGTCCACCAAGGCAGCAATTTGTGAAACCTGGCGCATCGCGACCAGTCGCATTTTGCGATCCACGTCCGGTGGAGGCATACCGGCAAGCACCGTCAGCGCGGCGCGAATTGAACCAAGCGGGTTGCGGATTTCGTGGCCAAGTAACGCCAGAAACTGGGCCTTGGCTGTATTCGCCGCTTGGCTGCTGATGAGTTTATTGTGCTGGCTGAGGTCAGAAATGATTACCGCGAAACGGTGCGTTTCGTCATATCTCATCGGGCGGACAGACACCCTGACTTCCAATGGCTGTGAATCTGCGTCAGTTGCCGCTACCGCGGCATCCATGGTGCCGCCCTGCCCGCTGAACAATCGGGCCAGTACGCCTTGGTCCTTAGCCGCAAACATTTCAGCGAGGGGATGTCCTGTTAATCGTTTGCCAAAAAGTTTCCTGGCAGCCGTATTCTGAAACAGGACGAGACCATCCGGGGATGCAATAAGTGCGCCTTCACCAATTTCCTGAACCAGCACCCGATAGGGCTGATCCGCGCTCCGAAGCGTATAGGTCTCCGGACCATCAGCTCCGTCAATAACAAGCGCGTCCACAGCGCCGCTGCGAATCGCCTCCAGGGTATCGACTGCTTCCTCTGCGGCAGCGAGCCGGTCCTGCAAAGACCGAATCTCTGCTTCCAGCTGCTGCTCGCGAGCTGAGGCCGACACGCTTCTTATTGAGCTACCGGCAACGGGATGCCGAGAGATGCGAACAAGGAGGTTTCGTCGCGCATATCGCCGATAAGCTTTCGCACCGGGGCAGGTAACTCCCTGACCAGCGTCGGGACGGCAATGATGCCAGCGCTACGCGCACTTCCGGGATGCTCGTACAAGTCAACGATATCCAGATCATGCCGGTTGGCGAGGTAAGCGTCACAGAATCGGCGAACCTTCTCAATCGCACGGGTAGATCTGGGGTTCGCGCCTGCGACGTACAACGTCAGTTTGAAGATGCCGGACTGCATGTCGGCGGCAGCGGCCTCTAGTGATTGCAGAGCTGTTCTTGTCGTCGTCATCGCCTCTACCCCGCCCACTCAGGGCTGCCTGGAGGGTTCAAGTTGCAACCCGACCAGGACCCGCTCTTCATTGGACAAGTCACCAATAATTTTTCGCATCGGCGGTGGCAGCCTTCGTACCAGGGTAGGCAAGGCAACAATCTGGTCTTCACGCGCCCGCGCCGGCTCTTTCGACAAATCTACGATTTCTATGTCGTACCGCCCAGACATATGCTGTTCACAGATACGCTTCAGGTTACTGAAGGCTTCGACGGCTTTAGGCGACTGTCCGGCCACGTACAATCTTAGAGTCCACTCTTCACCCTCGGCGATATCCATGGTCACTATTAACCCCCCACTTCCGCTTCATTCTTGTTTTTTGCGCCCCGCATGGCGGCGCGCGCATTGTGATCCGTACTAGCCAGGCTCTCCAACCGTTCTGCCTCAGCCAGTTCCTGGCGCAGGGCATCAAGCTGGGTCTCGAAACGCGACGTCAGCGAACTAATTTCCGCCTCCATTTGCTTCTGCAATCGCTTGTGCGCCTGGCGCTTTCGCGTTACGTCGGCGCGCCGCAATTCATGGGCCGCGCGATCGCGCACTTCCTGCACAAAGCGCGCAGTCCCGGTCAACACCTGATCAGGACCCAGGTACGGCTGGATGAAGTCAAAACTTTTGGCACCGATAGTAAATTCCCTGACCTGATTCGAATGTTCCATACCGCGCGATTTCAGTACATGAATGGTGCGGTTGCGCTCCCCGCTATGCTCCACCAACTGCAATAGCAGCCAGGTGTCAGAAATCGATGAAATTCCTTCAATCGTACTTTCGATCTGGGGGCAGCTGCTCGCCAGATAGGTTAGCAACGCGGTGATGCCACGTGATTTCAAAGCATCGATCAGTCGCACCACCAGCAGAGATACGCCAGTCATGCTGGCTCCAGGATTTGCGAAACTGCTGATCGGGTCGATGACTACGACGTCCGGATTAAACTGATCAAGCTCACGAATCATCTGCAGCAAGTGTTGCTCCAGCCCAAGCACGCTTGGGCGGGCGGCCCGGATTCGCAACAATTTCGAATCGATCAGTGGCTGAAGTTCGATTCCGATCGAAAGCATGTTGCGAACAATTTGCTGAGGCGATTCCTCGAATGAAAAAATCAGGCTGCGTTTCCCCGCCTGTGCTGCAGCGTAGGCGGTATTGATAGCCATGGAACTCTTGCCGGTGCCTGAAGTCCCTGAAATCAGCACCGTACTGCCGGCGTAGTAACCCGCTCCATGCAGCATCTCGTCGATGCCGGCAATGCCGGATGTAATGCGTTCCGAGGTAACCGGGTGATCCAGTCTTGCGCCGGTAATCGGTACGATACTGATGCCCGATTTATCGATAAGGAAAGGATATTCATTGGTGCCGTGGGACGTACCGCGGTATTTCAAAATGCGAAGTCGTCGCGTCGAAACCTGCTCGTTGACCCGATGGTCCAGCACGACTACACAGTCTGAGACATATTCCTCTATTCCATAGCGTGTCAGCGTATCCCGGCCCCGCTCCGCCGTGATCACCGCGGTAAGCTCGCGGTCTTTCAGCCAGCGGAACAGGCGATTCAACTCCGAACGCAAGATCGCATGATTGCTCAGGCCAGCAAACAGATTTTCAATCGTGTCCAGCACAACGCGGCGGGCGCCAATTTCCTCAACGGCCGCCTGCATGCGCAGGAAAAGCCCGTCCAGACTGTAATCGCCTGTTTCTGCAATCTCGGCAGCATCGATACGGATTTCGTCTATTCGCAAATGGTTATTCGCGATGAGTTCAGGAACATCGAATCCCAGCGACATTACGTTAGCGGCGATATCCTGCTCACGCTCCTCAAAACTGAACAGCACACCAGGCTCACCGTCTTCAACGGCACCGCGGGCGAGAAACTCCATGCCAAAGAGCGTCTTTCCGCAACCGGCACTGCCACAAACCAGGGTTGGTCTGCCTGTGGGGACGCCGCCGCCTGTTATCTCGTCGAAACCATTAATGTGAGTTCGCGTTTTAGGCAACGACATACGTTTATCGGGATCAGCCGGCATGTTTTAAAGACTCCTGGCCTGCGTAGCTGAGGGATGAACATGCCTGCAACGACAGCCAAACCGGGTTCCAGGTTAGCCTCATGTCACCACCCTCGAACGCGTTGGTTGATTGCCGACAATAGTAACAACTTCTCTCGCCATCAAGCATTTAGCGCACGATAGTAGATTCATGAAATGGTGCAAGCAATGACGTGCAGCGGTTATGTCGCAGCGCTAACGAAAACGGGCCCGGTTTGCACCGGGCCCGCAGGTCATGCAAAGCTATTCAGCACAAAAACCGTGCCACATCGCTTAGACATTACCGGCCGTCGTTATCGAAATCGCCGGGAAGCTTCCTCTCAACGTGGTGCCAGCCATCCCGCACTGCGTCTTTGGCTTCGTTCCACTTCAGTCGAGACTCACCTTTAACCTCGTTCCAGTTCTGTTCGAGATCGCTCTCAACTTCGTTGTACTTACGTCCGCGATTTGCTGACTTGCCGTGGTAGCCCAGACCATATGCAGGCGCGTAGTCATCCCAGCTACGTTCCGGGTTGTAGTAATCGCGCTTGACGAAATTCTTCCGCCAATGATCGTCATATTCCGTGGGGTTCACGTATTCTGAAATGCTGTCGCCCGCCTTAGCGCCGGCAACTGCGCCGATCGCTGCGCCGATCGCCATGCCAATAGGACCGCCAGCTGCGCCAATAGCCGCACCCGCGACCGCTCCGCCTGTCGCGCCCGTACCGGCACCGATGGAATGATCTTTTTTTAATTCGCTCATTTCGTTTTCTCCAGTTGTTGGTTAATGGCAATCGGCGGCCTGTCACTGAAATCGGCCGCCTTAACAATATAGGTAGCAAGATCCGTGCCGATAACATGGGGAGTGCGTTTGCAGGCGCAAACGACTTTGCAGGACTTCAAATTTACGCAAAAAAGCGCTGAAGTTAATTAGCCAGGCACCGCCGGTAAGAACCGGACATCGCTAACTTAAGTAAAAGTTGCAACTTTTTTTCGATATTGCCAACCGTCAACGCGGGCGAGCCTGTGCATCAGAGATTTAGACTCGTGCCCGCTGCTTTGCCACGCCACCGATCACGCGCTGCATGGCCTGAATACCGACAGGCTTGGTCAGGTGTTCGTCAAAGCCGGTTTCAGCAGCTTTGCGCTTGTCTTCCGGACTACCGTAACCGGACAAGGCGATAAGCGGGATATGGCTTAACTCGGCGTCGGCTCTGAGGTACGTTGCAACGTCGTAACCGCTCATACCCTGTGGCAGACCAAGATCACAAAAAATCAGGTCCGGCGCCTTGAGCCTGGCGAGCTGAATTCCCTCCTTCCCGGTCGGTGCGATCCACACTTTGTGACCCAGCAAGGTCAACACCTGCTTTTGCATTTCAGCGGAGTCTTCATTGTCTTCGATGAGCAAAATTGCGAGCGCTACCGGAGGCTCAGAAAGTGTCTCGCTGACCTCCTCAGGCTTGCCGTCACTCAGTGGCAGCCATATCGTGAAGTCGGCACCTTTACCCACTCCGCCACTCGACACCTCGACCGTGCCGTGATGGCGTTCGACAAGCGACTTAACCAACGCGAGCCCTATGCCCAGACCACCCTGCGATCGGTCCAGACTCCGCGTTCCCTGCCGAAACACCTCGAAAATGTGCGGCATAAAATCGGCATCGATACCGATGCCGGTATCGACCACGCGAAGTTCGGCGTAGCCGGATTTAGTTCGAAGTTCTACTGCGATCGATCCGCCATTTTCACTGTAGTTGATTGCATTGGATACGAGATTCTCAAAGATCTGCGTCAGACGTACCGGATCTCCATTCACCCAGACCGGTGCCGCAGGAATCATCTTCGATAGCCGAAGTTCACGCTTCTGCGCCCGATTTTCTACATCCATCAATACTTGAAGGCAGATCTCTGACAAATCGATGATCTTGCGATCCAGCACGATCTGCCCTTGCACGATGCGCGAGATATCGAGCAAACCATCGAGCAATTTCGACATGTGGTGGGTCTGGCGCTCAATAATCTCCTGGGTGCGCTTGACGGTTCGACTATCGCCTTCACTCACTTGTAGCAACGCAGCAGCGCTGTGCAGAGCTGCCAGCGGGTTGCGTAGTTCATGGCCGAGCATCGCCAAAAACTGATCTTTTTGCTGATCGGCGTCCCTTAGATCGCGCTCTGCGCGCTTTTGCGCCGTGATATCGCGGTCTGTCGATGACATCGCGATGATGTCACCGTTCGCATTAAGAATCGGCGAACATCGGCTAGACACTTCAAAAATCGAGCCGTCCTTATTCAATCGCGGCGTATCGAGGGGGTCTATCACCTCGCCGCTTTTGATGCGCTTGATAACTGCGTAGAGTTCATCGCGTCGTGATTCAGGGACCAGTACGTCCAACGGCTGGCCGACCATTTCCTTTGCCGTATAGCCGTACAAAGACTCCGCTCCACCAAGCCATTCGCGGATTACGCCGCGGAAGTCATAGCTCAGAATGGCATCGTGGGACGAGCGGGTAATCGCAGCGAGGTGATGTACCTGGCTTTCTATGTCTTTACGGTCAATATAGTCGCCGATAAAACGGCCCAGAGTCTCAAAGCTGCGCAACAGGCTCTGGTTTGCAAAGAATCTTCGCTGCGCGTAGACGGCGACAACGCCGAGAATCTCTGTCCCGGCGACCAGAGGAAATGCAATTGCCGACTTTAATCCCAGTTTGCCGGCAATTTGATTCCGCACGAACATGGCCGGATCTGCAAACTCTGTCAGCCAATTCGCCGTCGCCGATGAAAAAACAGTGCCAATAAGGCCTTCGCCCGGCGTGAATGTACGGCTCGAGAACTGCTCACGAACGACGCTCCGGTTGAAACTCCCACTCACCTGGAGGTAGCGGCAATCAAGCAGCTTCTTGCCCGCATCGGGCCACCAGACCTCACCAACTCCGCCATCGACAATTTTTAGAATGGCATCAAGTACTTTGCTAAACATAGCATCGAGCGGCTGCACTTTTGCCAGAATCGCCGCAACATCCGCTTCCGCCGCCAGCCGAACCCGTGTCTGCTCCTGGCTGACGGCATAGCCAATAATCGAAGCAACTGACTGAACGAAGTCTGCGTCCTCCGGAAGGAAGGAACGCTCATCCCTTGTATGTGCACCGATCACCCCATAAACGCCGTCTCCGTAGCGTATCGGGCAGCTTATTCCGCTAATCACGCTGTGTTTGGCGAGGATCGCGGGCGCATTGAAACGTTTTTCTTTCTGCAGATTGTCTACGACAATCGCATCGGAAGCTCTGAGCGTGAACCCCGCCTGCGATTCCAGACCGGTACTAACCGTTGCCTCACCGACAATGCCTTCCTCCCAGCCAATGCCGGAGCGCAAGAACAGCCTCTTGCCTCCCGGCTGCAGTTCAAGAATCTTGGTGAAATCCGCGTTCAGCACCTTTTGTACGACGCGCACCGTTTCGTCCATGAAATTCTGCAGATCCGGATTCTGCAGGGCATGCAGGCCGAGTTGTGCTACCTCCGAGCTCTGGCGCTGGCGGATCGACAGCAGATTGCTGGCTTCTTTCAAATCGCTGATGTCGACGAACGTTACTACGACACCCTTTATATGGCGGTCTCTGGTTCGATACGGCAGGACCTCGCGGGTCAAGCATCTACCGTCGTCCAATCGAATTTCACGCACCCTGCTGGAAAAGTCGTCAAGCACCGCCAGGGATTCATCCTGCAGCTCATTCTGCAAGGCGTCCCGCGCAATATCCCCGATGAATTGCCCTACCGAGTTACTGTCCAGCGTCAGCAACGCTTCTGCCGCAGGTGTAAAACGCTTGATATTCAGTCGCTCATCGAGAAACAAGGTCGCAATCTTGGTACTCGACATGAAGTTGGACAAGTCGTCATGAGACTGTCCAACTTGTTCAATCCTTTCGCGCAGCTGCGCGTTGACAGTGGTCAGCTCCTCATTAAGCGATCGCAGTTCTTCCGTCGTTGCTTCCAGCTCTTCGTTGGCGGACTGCAATTCCTCGTTCATCGAGGTTGCCTCTTCGCCGGAGGAGCGTAGTTGCTCACTGGCCGTGTCGAGCTCTTCTGCGGTAGTGCGCAAGTCTTCCTGGGTGGCGACCAACTCGCTTTCCAGGTGACTGGCAAGCTCGGAGTGGGAGGTCGGTGCGTCGCCAGGCGCGGCAGAATCCTTAGCACTTACTGTTTCGAACGACAGCACTACGGCACCATCACCGATCTCGGAACACGGGTTCGCTGTAATGCGGATCTGCTGATTTTCCTCGCTACCTATGCCTGACAGTGTGACAACGGTGCGCCGTTCCTTGCGGCATGTGTAAATCGCACCGCGGGTTCTGGTCGCCAGTTCCGGTGAAACGATTGACGCTATATTCAGGCGCGGTTCGTTGCCCTCAGGGAAGCGGAGGTACGGACGTAGTTCACCATGCATAAAAAGAATATCGCCCTCGGCAGACAAGACAAGGGTCGGCGGCACCAGAGCAGCAATGACGCCGCGGCGCAGCGCGTCGTCACCGACGATCGACGTCGTTGAGTCGGAACGCAAAGCCGTTTTTTCTGCAGCATGCGTTATTGGACGCGACGTTTGCCGCACGCGTCCTTCGTAGCGGCGCCGTTGGCGCCTTGGCATTTGCCGGGAATCTCCGACCTTCTGATAGATACGCCACTTCTTTGATTCAGCGCTGAACAATTCCGCTTGCCGGCCCAACGCTTCAGAAGGACCGAGGAAGAGATACCCGTCAGGCGACAGCGCAAAATGCAGGCCATTGATGACGTCCTCCTGGGCTTCAGGTCGCAGATAGATCAGCAGGTTTCGACAACAGATGAGATCCATGCGGAAAAACGGCGGATCCTTGGCCAGGTCATGGACAGCAAACGAAATCCTGTCGCGCAGCAGGGGTCGAACATGGTAGCCGCGCTGATCGAAAGATTCGAAGTAAGTTCGCATTCGGTCCGGACTGATGTTCCCGGCAACGGATGACGCATAGATGCCGCTACGAGCAAAGGCGAGCGCTTCGGTATCGATGTCGGTCGCGAAAATCTGCAGAGAAAGATGCTTACTCTGGGCATTTATCGCGTCCAGAAACTCCATGCCGATGGAGTAAGCCTCTTCACCGGTAGCACACCCGGGCACCCAGACCCGAATTGTCTCACCTGACTGCTTCGACTCGACAATCGGCGCAATCACTCGCATTCGAAGTTCAGCGAACGCATCCTCGTCACGGAAAAAATCAGTAACACTGATCATCAGATCACGCTGCAGTGCGTAGCGTTCCTTATCAGACGCCTGCAGCTGATTCAGGTAATCATTGAAATCGTCAATCCCCCCTAACAGCATCCGGCGACGCACCCGCCGTGAGACGGTAGCCTCCTTGTAAACCCGCATATCGAAACGGCTGTGGGCTTCCAGCAATGCTGCCAGACGGGAGAGGCCATCTTTACTAACTGCTGACGCAGGTAGGGTTTCCTCATCGACGTCCGTGTCTTCCGCTGGCGGCGGCGCGGCCCGCGTCTCCGGCGGAATCCTGGCAAATCGCTCCAGTGCAGCAGGCATCGCTTCGCTGTCCAGCACCAGATCGATGGCGCCAGTGCCGATGGCACTTTGTGGCATGCCGGCCTGGCTGCAGGAACGGAGATCCTGCGCAATGGTGAATCCGCCGCCGTTGTGAATTTCGCGCACGCCAGCGCTACCATCGCTACCGGCACCGGAGAGCACGATGCCCACGGCCTGGGTCCCGTACTCCCGCGCCAGCGATTTGAATAAATGGTCGACCGGGAGCCTGATGCCATGAATAAGCTGCGGTACACTCAGCACGATGCGGTTATCTTCGACCGCCATCGCCGTGCCTGGGCGAATAACGTAAATTGTGTCTTCGGCAAGTTGGACGCCGTGTCCCGCTTCGACGACAGCTAGTCCGGATTTTGATTTGAGAATATCGGCGAGCAGACTTTCGTGGGTAGGATCCAGATGCTGCACGAGCAGGAAAGTCATGCCGCGGACGTCGGCAACAGCTTTAAGCAGGGTCGAGAACGCCTCCAGCCCGCCCGCTGAGGCACCGACGCCGACCACCAGTCTGGGGGTCTTGCCATTGCTAGCCCGCTTTTTCGTTTTCTCGTCAGCCACTTAGCTCTCGCCCAATCCTGGGACGCAATACCGTTTAATAGCTGCGGGTCCGCACTGACACGTCGCTTTCGCAAACTATCGGTCTGCGACACGCCCGTCAAGTGCTGCGAAGAACCCCGGCATGGCGCGAGGCAAAGGTACTGGAAAAGTAAAGGAGACTTCCCGTTCGATGCAGAACGGGTTGGGCTCTTCTCCAAGGAACGTCGGCTGCGGACTCCTGTTCTCTTGGTGTCTACTTCAGGACTTTGGGAAAACCTGGTGCCCGTCATCAGGCAGCACGTGATTCGCGGTAGATTTTGCAAGGATGCGTCGACCAGTGGTCAGTCGGCGCGCGGCACCCTAATGTTCTCGACCATGTGCTGGACGCTTGCCGGTGGCGGTGCAGTCAACTTGCTGACCGTTAGAACAACGATGATATTCAGCACCATGCCGACGGCCCCGATACCTTCCGGTGAGATGCCGAGAAGCCAGTGCTCGGCGGTGTTCTCGCCCCACGGCGATCCGAGCCATTTGAGAAAAAGCCCTTTAAAATATTCGATGTAGCCGTAGGTGAAAATCAGGCCCGTGAGCATGCCGGCTATGGCACCCTGTTTGTTAGCCCGCTTGTAGAAAATTCCGAGCAGGATGACCGGGAACAGCGAGGCGGCTGCCAGCCCGAAGGCGAACGCCACGACCTGCGCCACCCACCCGGGGGGATCAAAACCAAGATACCCCGCGATGACGATCGCCACCGCCGCCGCGATGCGACCTGCTCTCAGCTCGTTTTTTTCTGAGATATCCGGAACGAATATTCCCTTGATCATGTCGTGCGACACGGCGGCAGAAATGACTAACAGCAATCCTGCTGCCGTCGACAAGGCAGCCGCTATGCCACCCGCCGCGACCAGTGCGATCACCCAGTCGGGCAGTCCGGCAATCTCCGGGTTGGCCAGAACGAGAATGTCAGGATCGACAGTAAGCTCATTTCCCTGCCACCCGTAGCCATCGGCCACGGGCTCAAACGCAGGATCGGCATCGTTGTAGTACTGAATACGTTCGTCGTTGTTCTTGTCATCGAATGCGATGAGACCCGTTCGCTCCCAGGTATCAAACCAGCCCGGTCGTTCTGCATAGCGCAAGTTGCCATCAACTGCGCCCACTTCGCCCGGCTGCATTGTATTGACGAGGTTATACCGCGCCATCGCACCGACCGCTGGCGCCGTGGTATACAAGATGGCGATAAAGAGCAACGCATAACCCGCCGATACCCTGGCATCGCGCACCCGGGGAACGGTGAAAAACCGCACGATGACATGCGGCAGCCCGGCCGTACCTACCATTAGCGCCAGGGTGATGCAAAACACATCAATGGTACTTTTGGTGCCACTCGTGTACTGGTTGAATCCCAGTGACACGACGATGTCGTCCAGCTTGTCGAGCAGGCTGATTCCGGTTCCTTCGATATCGCTGCCGAATGCGATTTGCGGAACCACATTATCCGTAATCTGTATCGCGACAAAGATTGCCGGCACCGTGTAGGCGAAAATGAGCACGCAATACTGCGCCACCTGGGTATAGGTAATGCCTTTCATTCCGCCAAGAACGGCGTAGACAAAAACAACGCCCATACCAATCATGAGACCGACCGTCACATCCACTTCGAGAAAGCGGGAAAACACGATGCCGACGCCGCGCATCTGGCCCGCGACGTAGGTAAATGAAACAAATATCAGGCAAATTACGGCGACGACCCGTGCCGTTTTCGAGTAATAGCGTTCGCCAATGAACTCAGGGACGGTAAACTTGCCGAATTTGCGCAGGTAAGGCGCAAGCAGCAATGCGAGCAGCACGTAACCGCCAGTCCACCCCATCAGGTAAACGGAGCCGTCATAGCCGAGGAAGGCGATAAGGCCGGCCATCGAAATAAACGACGCGGCACTCATCCAGTCTGCAGCGGTCGCCATACCGTTGGCTATCGGCGAGACGCCCTTGCCGGCAATGTAAAAATCGCGCGTATCGTGTGCGCGAGACCAGATAGCGATGCCGATATATACCGCAAAGGTGGCGCCAACCACCAGGTAGGTCATTGCCTGCAAACTCATTTTTCGTGCACGTCGTATTTAAGGTCGAGCTTGTTCATGCGCCATGCGTAGAAAAATATCAGCAGCACGAAGACGTAAATAGACCCCTGTTGAGCAAACCAGAACCCCATTTTAAATCCGCCAATCCGTATGGAATTCAGTTGCTCGACAAGCAGCACGCCAAATCCATAGGAAACGATGAACCAGACGAGCATGCACCCGGCGACCAATTTAAGGTTGGCGCGCCAGTATGCAGCTCGTTTTTCCGGTGTCATTAACTAAACGCTAGTTGCCAAGTCCCAGGGTGAGATTGATGTAGGCATACTGCCCGATCGGATTGTGCATGGAAGCAAGGTAGTTAAGGTTTTCGTCCGCGAGCGGCGGATCTTCGTCGAACAGGTTGTTGATGCCGATGCGTACCGAACTGTCTTCGAAATTACCCATGCTGAAATGATATTCACCGTTCAGATTCACTGTGGTCCAGCTGTCCACTCTCCAGAACGCGCCCGTCGTATCGCTGATGACGCCCGTGTCGTTAAACTCACCAACATAATTGACGAACATGCCTGCGCCGAATTTTTCCGAGTTCCAGCGAACATAACCGCTGCCTTTCCACTCGGGACGCTGATCCTGCTCGATAAGGTCACCACCGGCAACAACCTGCACCAACGGATTATTCTGCGCGTTGATGAAGTCAGCAGGCCCTGCTGAAGTCTGGAAAGTCTTGGTCAGTTTGGCGGCGTCCAGGCCGAAGGTGAATGAGCCGTAGCGATTGGTTTCGAGGTCGTACGCGATCGATATATCGATGCCGGCAGATTCTCTGCTGTCCAGGTTGAAGTAAGGAACGTTCGTCTGAATGACCTGCCCTACCGGGTCCAGTCCGGATCCCTGGAAAAAGGCAATGTTGTCAGCCGTCGGGTTGAGTCTGACCAC
>JBBKWL010000032.1:0-9759 GCA_037968975.1 Woeseiaceae bacterium
ATGCAAGATACGATTGTCTTTGTTCGCATTCCACAATTGCGGATGGTACTCGACCATGTCGAAGCCTAGCGTGATTATGAGGTCGGCATCGTCAATTGCCTTCGCAACACGATCCTTGGATCCGAGTCCAATCGTGTAGAGGCAATAGTCAGCGTCCATGTCGACACAACCCTTCGCCATAAACGTGCTGATAGCACCGATACCGGTTTTTTCACAAAACATCCGCAGTTGCTTGCTGGCGCGGCGTCGAATACAACCGTTGCCAGCGATAATAATCGGTCGCTTCGCCTCCTTGAGCATCGCGAAAGCCTGGCTGATTATTTTTTGGTCAGGAACGGAACGACGGAAGCGACGCGGTATCAGCGGCAGGGCGTCGGACTCTTCGCTGGCAATATCTTCGGGCAGTTCAATATGCACGGCGCCGGGTTTTTCGGTGCGCGCCAGGCGCACAGCCTTGCGCACGATCTCCGGAATTGTGTCCGGATTAAGAATGGTGGTTGCCCATTTCGTGACGGGCTTGAACATGCTGACCACATCCATTATCTGATGCGACTCTTTGTGCAAACGATCTGTTGCTCCCTGGCCAGTCAACACCAGCATCGGCGCTCGATCCATATTCGAGTCAGCGACGCCGGTTATCAAATTGGTAGCTCCGGGGCCCAGTGTGCCCAAAGCGCCGGCCGGGTTACCCGTCAGGCGACCGTAGATCTCTGCCATGAAGGCTGCCCCTTGTTCGTGGCGCGTCAGAATGAATTTTATCTTCGTGGACTGCTCCAGCGAGATCATGAAGTCGGCGTTTTCTTCGCCGGGCACGCCGAAAATGTACTCGATGCCTTCTTCTTCCAGGCATTTGACCAGCAGGTCGGATGCTTTCACTGAAGTTCCCCTATTGTGATTATCGATCTTTAGACCGGTTGGTTTGCTCGATTATTTCACAAACGGTTGCTTGTAGGCTGTTTGTCCAGTAGACAGGTCGACAATGAAAGCCAAAGACGTCATCGATCTGGTACTTCTGGCAGCAGTCTGGGGTGCATCGTTCCTGTTCATGCGTATGGGCGCGCCGGAATTTGGACCAATCGCACTAGTGCAATTGCGAATGCTGATCGCGGCCGCGTTCTTGTTGCCAATCCTCAAGTTGCGCGTTGGGCTCGCAGAGCTGCCGCAGAATTGGAAGCCCCTGACGATGTTGGGGATGCTCAATTCAGCGGTGCCAATGCTGTTACTGACCTACTCCACGCTGTATGTCACGGCCGGATATTCTTCTATTTTTAATGCGACCGCGCCGCTCTTCGGCGCTCTGGTCGCCTGGGTCTGGTTATCAGAGCGCCTCAGTAGAATGGGTATCATCGGGTTGCTCGTGGGTTTCGTCGGAGTGGCAGTGCTGGCCGGTGATTCGGAAAGTCTGGCGAACGCTGGTTCCACGCTCGCGGTGGTTGCCGCTATCGGGGGCGCGTTTTTCTACGGTATTGGCGCCAACTACGCGCGTCGATATACCAGGGAGCTCAAGTCGATGAGTGTTGCCACCGGCAGCATGCTATTCCCTGCGATTATCCTGTTGCCACTAACGGTCTTTTTCTGGCCGGACGCCATGCCGTCCGCACGCGCCTGGTTTGCACTGATTGCAATGGGCATCGCCAGCACAGGCTTTGCGTACATTCTTTACTTCCGCCTCATCGCCAACGTCGGGCCGGCCAAAGCCATAACCGTTGCGTACCTGATACCGGCATTTGCCGTGATCTGGGGCACGCTGATTCTCGATGAGAAAGTGACGGCGCTGATGATCGTGGGCTGCGTCATCATATTCCTCGGGACAGCCCTCGTGACCGGTGTCTTTCCGCGTAACGCCAGGGACAAACGCCAGGGATAAACGCCAGCCGTTATTCCCTAAAGCGCTAGCCCAGTAATTCGTCGTCTTTGGGTAACTTATGAGTCACCCACATCGCGAGGCGATGCCGCATACTGGGCAGAGATTCCTGGCCGCGGGGCAAAGGTGCGATCTCTTTATCATGCACCAGCAAGCGATAGGCGAATTCTGTTTTCAGATCATGTGAGTCGGTCGCTTCGAATTCCACAACACCACGTTTGACCGCATCCGTCATGACCATTTCCAGGGCGCGTTTGAGCAGTGCTTTCTCGTTTTTTAGTTTTTTGGCCATCGACCTTAGTCTAATAGAATCTGGCCGAATGCCTAGCCTAATTCCAGAACGGCCTTTGCCGCGACCGGTTGCCCCCATTCCTGAACGAAATGACCGGCTTGGGCAAGCTCCATAGGGGCAGGGCAGTTTCGAATATTGCTATGCAGGTACCGCATCGCGGCGGGCCCCAGGACCGGGTCCTGCATGCCGATTGCCATCAGGCTGTTACCCCGCCACTCGTTTTTCCACCAACTGCGGGCGCGACGCGATAATGCCGCACCGGGCGCGTCCGGATTATCGGGAACGAGGCGAGGGAATTGACGTACGCCCGCCTTGTAACTGATATCCGGAAACGGTGCCGCATAAGCAGCGGCCTCTGCGTCGCTGAGGATCGGGGTGCTGCGTTGCAACAATTTCGCAATATCGAGGTCCGGATGGTTGTTGGCGAATTCGCGCCAGGCCAGAAATCCTTCACCGAGTGGAATATCGCCAGTGCCCAGCCCGGTATTCATGACCAGCAGTGCAGCGTAGCGCTCGGGATTCTCCATCGGCAGCGTCAGGCCGAGTAAGCCACCCCAGTCCTGACAAACCAGGCGAATGTTTTTCAAATTCAGATAGTCGACAATCTGCAGCAGCATGTTGCGGTGCAAGTCGAATGTGTAATGCGACTCAGCAGCTGGTTTGTCGGACCGACCAAATCCCGCGAGGTCGGGCGCGATAACTCGATGCCCGGCCGCTGTAAAAATCGGGATCATCTTGCGGTAGAGATAACACCAGGTGGGCTGACCATGCAGACACAACCAGGTGACCTCAGCATCGACAGGGCCTTCATCCAGATAGTGAATGCGACAGTCAGCGAGTCCCGGCAGATCGTCTACATAATTGGGTGCGAACGCAAAACCGGGCAGGTCGGTGAAACGGTCTTCAGGGGTGCGAAGCGTCTGCATGCCCCATAGTAACGCGGTACTCCGCTGCAGCTAAATAGCGCGGCCTTTGGTGCTGCCGACCAGCTTCTCTTCATTCATGTCGAAAAGCGCGCAGACGATCTCGCGATCGTCCTGCTGCCAGCTTGCGTTGGTCGGGTACAAAGTGACGATCTCAAGCACCGAACTCTCGTAGTCGGTACCAACAAACGAGTCAAAGCGATCCACACAGGACTCGTAAGCCAATTCGCTCATGCTCTCCTCGGACGGGTAACCATCAAGCGAAACGTCAAATACAGCATACGTTTCATAGTCGTGCGGTTGCGAACAAGGAATGCCCGGCAAGTCAGATACCTCATCGCCTATAGACGACGAGTTGTCGAAGCAATCGCCCACCTGCATCTTGAACGCGTCGATAGTGCCTTCACCTACGATGGCACCACTTTCATCGCGGTCTGCATTCGTGACTGCGCCGTAAGCCAGATAGCCCATCACTACTACTGCGTAAAATCCCAAGTTCTTCATATCCACTCCCACAATGAGCGGTACTGGCGGCGCAATACCCACTCGTAAGCCAAGCTGGGTACCAGTTTGCGGAAAATACGGCGTTAGACAAGGACATGGGTCACGAAAGCTTGGCTGAGCAGCCGGGCCTGCTGTAGAATCTCGGCCCTCGGTCGGGCTGTGGCGCAGTCTGGTAGCGCATCTGTCTCGGGGTCAGAGGGTCGCAAGTTCGAATCTTGCCAGCCCGACCAACTCATCATCCCCGTTTTCTTTGGTCCTGGTTAGCTACGACGCTGCACGGAAAATTCGGCGATAGCGATTAGCGCCTGCTTGTATTGCGAATCCGGAATACTCCCCAGGGCCGCCACAGCCGCATCCGCCGCTTCCTGGGCGCGATACGCGGTGTATTGCAATGCACCGGTAGACTCGATAATCGCTGTGATTCGCTCTAGCTGTTCCAGCCCGCCATTAAGTATTGCATTGCGAATGATTTCCCGATCTTTTGCCGAACCATTTTCCATGGCATAAATCAGCGGCAACGTTGCTTTGCCTTCAGCCAGATCGTCGCCCAGATTCTTGCCAAGTTCTGTTGCCGAGGCGTTGAAGTCCAGTGCATCGTCAACCAGCTGAAATGCCGTGCCCAGGTGTCGTCCGTAGCGCATCATTGCGTTTTCATCAGACTGACTTCGGTCGCCGAGTACAGCGGCAATCTGTGCCCCGGATTCAAACAGCCGAGCGGTCTTGCGGTAAATGACCTGCCTGTATGCCTCTTCGTTGGTATCGGGGTTGTGCACATTCATCAATTGCATGACTTCGCCGGCAGCAATTGTATTGGTGGCATCGGCCAGTATATGCATGATGCGCATACTGTCGATTGTCACCATCATTTGAAACGCACGCGAATACAGGAAGTCGCCCACCAGAACACTCGCCTGGTTGCCAAATACAGTATTGGCCGAATCCTGACCGCGGCGGCGCGACGAGGAATCCACCACGTCATCATGCAAGAGTGTTGCGGTGTGAATGAACTCGATGATTGCGGCAGCTCGAATGTGCTGTTCGCCCGCGTAACCGAACGCTCTGGAAGCCAATAGCACGATAATCGGACGAAGGCGTTTGCCGCCGCTCATGACAATGTATTCAGAGACCTGCGACACGAGTGCGACGTCACTTTGCAGGCTGGTCGAGATCAACTCATCGACAGCCCGCAGGTCGTCACGACTCAACGCAACAACGTCATCAAATGTAGAGGAATTTTCGGAGTTTTCGAGCGCTTGCATAAGAGACGGATGATGCCTGAAACGGCTTGTCTTGGCGACGGGGAATCTATAGAATTCCCGCTCCTTTGTGGCAGCCGCCAGAGCCATGCTCGCGCGAATGCTTGATAGCTACAAAAAACACTTAATTCTCAGTGGGTTGCGCGAAAGCCGCGGCCTACGACTTGGAGTAAACTACGATGTATGCGGTATTTCGCACCGGCGGTAAGCAATATCGGGCGGTAAAAGGTGATATTTTGCGGCTCGAGAAGATCGAGGCCGACGAAGGCGCCACGGTTAAATTCGAGGAAGTTTTGCTGGTCGGCGAGGGTTCTGACATTAAAGTCGGCAGCCCATTGCTGTCGGGAAGCTCCGTGAGCGGTAAAGTTTTGCGTCAAGGCAAGAGCAAGAAAGTGCCTGTGGTCAAGTTCAAACGCCGCCAGAACTACTTGCGTCAGGGAACCCATCGTCAGTTTTTCACTGAGGTGGAAATTACGGCAATTTCCGGAAGCGGCGCCAAGGCCAAGGCGGCAGCGCCGCAAGCAGTCGCTGCCGAGAAGCCCGCTGAAAAGAAGCCGGCCGAAAAGAAGGTAGCCAAGAAAGCCGCGAAGAAAGCGGCTCCGAAGAAACCTGCTGCGAAGAAGACTGCAGCAAAGAAAACGGCCACGAAGAAAGCGGCCGACGAATAATTTTTTGAAGGTATAGGACAATGGCACATAAGAAAGCAGGTGGTAGTAGCAGGAACGGTCGCGATTCAGAGTCGAAACGACTGGGCGTCAAAATGTTCGGTGGGCAGGACGTAATTGCCGGCAACATTCTTGTCCGTCAGCGCGGCACGCGTTTCCATGCGGGCGTCAACGTCGGCATCGGTCGAGATCACACGTTGTTTGCGAAAAAAGACGGGCAGGTCAAGTTTATCAAAAAAGGCCCAAAGAACCGCCAGTTCGTGAGCGTTGTCAGCGAATAGTATTGCGCTCATACGGATCATGAGAACCCCGCAATTGCGGGGTTTTTCGTTTCAGAGAGATTAGAATTCGCCAGTGAAGTTCGTCGACGAGGCAAGCATTCGCGTATTGGCCGGCAACGGCGGCCACGGCTGCCTGAGTTTTCGACGCGAGAAATACATTGAGCGCGGTGGACCGGATGGCGGTGATGGTGGACATGGCGGCAGCGTCTATCTGGTCGCGGATTCCTCTCTGAACACATTGGCTGATTTCCGCATGGCGCGTAAGTTCAAGGCGGAAACGGGCCAGGGCGGATCGGGTCGCAACAAAACCGGGAAGTCCGGCGATGACCTCGATGTTCACATTCCCTGTGGCACTGTCGTGCACGACGTTGACACGGGTGAGCTGATTTGTGACCTGACTGAGGAGGGACAACGTCAAATGGTCGCGGAAGGCGGCAGAGGCGGCTTGGGCAACACGCGCTTCAAGAGCAGCGTCAATCGTGCGCCGCGCAAAATTACCAATGGTACTCAGGGCGAAGCCCGGCATCTCGCGCTCGAACTCAAAGTCCTGGCCGATGTGGGTTTACTGGGTATGCCCAATGCCGGAAAATCAACATTGATCACCGCGATGTCGGCCGCCAAGCCTCGAATTGCGGACTACCCCTTTACGACTTTGCATCCCAACCTCGGCGTCGTCCGTGTCGGCAACCTGCAAAGCTTTGTAATGGCGGACGTCCCGGGTTTGATTGCAGGCGCATCTGACGGTGCGGGTTTGGGAATTCAGTTCTTAAAGCACCTGCAACGTACCGGGTTGCTGTTGCACCTGGTCGATATTGCCCCTATGGATCCCGACGCAAATCCGGCAAACGACGTGACCGCGATCGCAACGGAGTTGAGCAAGTTTTCGGCGGATTTAGCTGCAAAGCCACGCTGGCTGGTGATTAACAAAACAGACCTGCTAGCTGCGGATGAACTCGCCCAAGCACGACAAAAGTTGTTGTCTGATATCGCATGGGAAGGACCGGTATTTGAAGTCAGCGCAGCGACCGGAGAGGGTACTGAAGCCCTCGGTCGGGCGATCATGCGCGAACTTGAGCGTGTAGCCGACGATTTAACTTAAGATCGGCACTCGGTCACAAAATTGACCGCCGAGTGGCTCCAAATGGCGACAAATCAAACCTGCGTCGCATCCGGAAGACCGCATAACCAGTAGCATTTCCCCTTGGCTCGGAGAGTCCTGACCTTCGCAGTAATTGCTTTGCGGACGATGGCTACCCAAGGATTATGTAATGCAGCAGGAACGCGGATTCACGCTAATCGAAATGATGGTTGGAATCGGCCTGACAGCAATGTTGTTGTCGATGGCCGTTCCGGCATTGAACCTGTTCGTTTCGAATGCACGTCAAACTGGCGCGATCAATGACTTCGTGTCATCGATGCACATTGCTCGCAGTAGTGCCATTACCACCAATTCGCGTGTAACAGTTTGCGCCAGTTCGAATGGCAGCAGCTGTCAGGACGTGGATTGGGACCAGGGCTGGATTGTTTTTTCGGATCTGGACAGTGATCAAACTCTGGATGTTAACGAGAACGTGATCTCGATGTCAGGTGGCATCGAAGGACTCTCCATTCAATCCGGCGAATTTACCGAGTTCGTGATGTATCGCCCGAATGGCCGGGTCATGAATGCGTCGGTCACGGGAAATTCGGGTCAGTTTACGGTTTGCGACAGTCGCGGGTCGGATCGGGCCAAGGTCCTGATTATCGATCTTTCCGGTCGGCCACGACTCTCCGAATACCTCGCGGATGGCAGTACGCCAACATGTACATAGCCATGAATATCCGATCGCCTTCTCAGAACGGTTTTTCGCTGCTTGAGCTTTTAGTTGCTCTGGTTGTTTTTAGTATCGGGCTGCTCGCGATCGCGGGTCTGCAAACTGTATCGAAGCAGGCCAATTTTGAAGCGATTCAACGGTCCACGGCATCGCAGGTAGCGTATGCCCTGCTCGAAGACATTCGGACCAACGGCGACGCGATCGATATCTACGCGGCGGCCGGCGAGATGGGTGACGGAAGTCGCGGCAACGAACCAGCGCCGAATTGCAGAAGCGGAAGCGGGTGCAACGCCGACCAAAAGGCAGCGCATGACCTCTGGTTTTGGGAGCAGGCCATCGACGGAACGCTGGAGACCAACGGCGGAGTCGCAGCAGGCGGTTTGGTGTTGCCGACCCTGTGTGTGACCGGCCCGGTCGCTGGCGGCGCAGGAATGTACGAGATCGCGATCGTCTGGCGCGGTGGCGCTGCGCTTGCGAGCACCGCCAATGTTGCTTGCGGCTCCCTGACCGGTAACTACGGCGCGGACAATGAATTTCGCCGCGTCATGCAGGTATCCACCTACATCGACCCAACGATGTGAGCACAGAATTTATGACAATGACAACCAGAAAAACTCAGGCAGGCTTCTCACTCGTGGAAATCATGATTTCCATGCTGTTGTCGCTGACATTGGCGGCAGCCATCATTACTGTTTTTGTCAACAACAGTTACAGCTTCAACCAGGACGAAAACGTTGCCCGCATGCAAGACGACGCACGCCATGCGCTGCGCGAAATTGCGTTTGAGATTGGCATGGCCGGCCATTATGCAGACTTGCACATGCCAGACGTTGTGACCCCCGACGCCAACCTGTCGATCAATGTCGATTGCGGCCCGGCTGGCGAAGCAAACTGGATGTATAGAACAGTCGATACCGGCACTGAGAATGCGCTGTCTATTACTGCCCTTGATAACGCGACAAGTGCAGAAGTGGTTGCTGCGCATTCCTGCTTTGCCGCTGGCGAGATTCTTCCAGGTACCGATGTCGTTTCCATTAAGCGCGTAGCCGGGCAGAAAACGGATACTCCAATTGCGAACGCTATCTATCTGCGAACCAACGGCACGGTCGGCCTGCTGTACAAGGCGCCATTCCCGGCCACTCCGTCTGCAACAGTCGCGACACCACGAGCCGATTGGTCCTATAGCCCAAGCATCTACTACATTCGCCAATTCGCGACTACGCCGGGCGATGGCAACCCAACCTTATGCCGAAAAGTCCTGCGGGGCGCAGGCCCGAGCATGACAACCGAATGTCTGGCGACTGGTATCGAGAATCTGCAGGTCGAGTACGGCATTGATACCAGCGAAGACGGCCATCCGAATATCTATTTGACTGAGCCTACATTGCTCGAAATGCAAAACGTGGTCACCGCAAGAATTTTCCTGCTCGCACGTACCGGCGATATCGATACGCGTTACACCAACGACAAAACATATTCCGTGAGTAATTCGGCCGACTATACGCCGAATGACTCGTTTCACCGCCGCGTAGTTTCGACCAGTGCCACAGTTCGAAATATTCGCAGCATGAACTTGATGGGTTACTAAACATGCGCAGACAAACATTTAAACCGGTCAAAAAACAACAGGGTGCGATTCTTGTGATTGCCCTGATGTTCCTGGTTGCTATTACTCTGTTTACTATTTCATCGATGCGAACCAGTCGTATTGGTTTGCAAATGGCATTAAATGATGAGTCTCGGATCGCGGCAATTCAGGCTGCACAGGCGCTTTCCGATGCAATTGTCGCAAACCCTGGCTCGACGCCAGTTGTGGGCAAGACGGGTTATACGTCATGCACGGCTGGCGAATACGCGTGTAATCGCTCTGACCTTGCAGTTGACGACCTGACACTCACCGCTCAAATCGCGTCTGCCCACGTGTCCGCACGAGTCGAGCGTGTAGGCACTGTTTTCCGACCGCCACCGCGAGTCGTTGAATCGAGTCTGGATAAATTTACCAGCGCGTCATTCAGTGTCACCAGCACTTACGATCGCGCGGAAGATGGATTGGGACGCCAGCAAATTACGGAAGGCGTGCTGGTTCTGGTGCCGAGGAAATGATTATGAATACTCAAATAGCGAGCTCAACTATGGATACCATTGTCCGAAAATTTGCAC
>JBBKWL010000033.1:0-207299 GCA_037968975.1 Woeseiaceae bacterium
AAATTCAGGGATGAGTCGCCGAACTCGGTCATCCAGCAAACCGGCGGCCTGCGCGACGCATCCACTCTGCCGACACTGCCGGCTGCCTCAATGGCAATGCGCGTTACTTCGTGCGGATCCGCATCGTAAGAAACGCCGAAATCGACATCAAGGCGCACGTATTTGTCGGAAAATGACCAGTTGATTACCTCGTGCGTGATGAAGTCCTCGTTCGGAATAAGGAATTCACGACCGTCTCGAGTGACCACAGACACGAAGCGCGCACGCAGCTCACGAATCCAGCCGAAGGTTTCATTGAGTGAAATCGTATCGCCCGGTTTGATCGACTGGTCGAGAAGAATAATGATGCCCGAGATGAAATTGGAAACGACTTTCTGCAGGCCAAAGCCGATACCGACACCGACAGCACCCGACAGAACTGTCAACGCCGTCAAATCGATGCCGATGCCCGAAATAGCGATCATGGCCGCAAGCACGATCAATGAGATGCGCGAAATCTTGCCCAACAACACACGTAGCGATGGCGTTAGTTCTTCCGTCTGCTGGATGCGACGGTCCAGAAAGTTGCCGACGGTAAACGAAAGCCACATGGCGACAGCGACCAGCGTCCCCGCTTTGAGCACTCCCAAAATCGAGATGCGGAGGTCGCCGATGTTGAACCCGGCGTTCTCGAGGATCACGGCGGTATCGTCCACAACACCGAGAATTGCTGCTGCGACATACGCCCAGGCCAGATAGGCGAATATCTTGCCCAGCAAGCGGCTGCGCAGCGCATGCGATGTGACGGCGATAAACAACCAGGCCGCCGATAACAGCAGTGCAATGTAGATCAGGGTGTTGCTTACAGGCCAGGCGATAACCGACGTAATCAGGTAGGTCAGTGCGAGGAGAATGACAAAAAACAGCCACTCGAAACGCCGCAGGAATGCGACGACGACGCGGAGCAGGCCAGGCATGCCTTTGATGCCGCGAGCGCGTTGCTCGAACAAGGGCTCGATCCGTCTCGATAAAAGCAGTGCGGGCAAGAACAACACAATGATAAGGCCGAGTTGCGTCAGCACGGTTGGGCTGCTTAGGTAATCGGTGGCAATCTGGCCGTATTCGCGGCCCAGTCGGGTAATTTGGTCGAGCATTGCAGTCCTTTATTCGGGCTCGTTCGCCCGATCACAAGAGTAACGCAATTTCGTTGCGAGCGACTGCCCCCGCTCAGCAAAAACCAGGGACAGTTAACCTATTTATAGTTACAAGAGGCTAGCCTAGCGCACTGCAAAAGCCCTGGCGTAGAGTTCAGAGTTGCCATCTTGCTGGAGCCGAATAGTTCCAATCATCTCAAATCCGTCGGGGGGGTTGGAATCAGATAAGAGGGCTCTGGCAAGCGGGGAGTCGCTGGTGTCAAAGTCATTGCTGCGCAGTAACACGTACTTGACGTCAGGTTGATACTCGCGCAGCGCGTCGGGCGTCAGGTGCATCATCGTCTCGATTTGCCCTATCTTTTGTTCGTCCGCAGCGGTTAGCCGGAAATTATTGCTGATCACGCTGCACTCGGTGTGAAACAGCAAGTAGTTGCCGTCGTTCGCATTTGCGAGTATCACACCCGGCTCTTGTTCGCAGCGCTCAGCCAGATCCAGAAAAATTGGACGGGCCCGCTCGTAAATCGGTGCTGCGCCGAGCGCATAAACAGCAAACAAGTGTTGCCGCAGAGGCGGTTGATAGGAAATCAAAATGCCAGCTAACAAACCGACAACGACATAGCCGCTATTCCACTGATATCGATTAGCGAGACGTTGCACGACGAGCAAAGTGCCGACAATCAAGCTGAAAAGCCCGAAGTAATTGAACCGGAACTGGGCCAACAACAACGCCAAACCGAACACAGCCATTACGGCAAAAAACAGGTCGCGTGGCGAACAGCGTCGCGAAGCACTCCACAAATAATAGATCAGCAACAATGGGGCAAGCAGCAGTAACCAGCTGTAATGAGCGACTGTCCGTATCGGCCCAAACTCATGGAAGAACAACTTGAACGGACTCATCGCTTCGAGAACTCCTGCCAGGATCGAGATGTCCTGCGACAGGAAAGCCGCGCCGTGCATTAGTTGTCCGATCAATGGCAATGCGAGGAGCGCGCAAACGCCGATCAGAGTCAGTAGGGATTTCTTACTAAAGCCGCGCCAGCCTGTGAGAATCAGCACAACGGCAGTACAGACAGCCGCATAAAGGTGAAACCAGGACAAAAGCCCGAATTCGAACATACCTTGCTGAAACGGTTCTGACGGCAAAACCACGACCACGGTGGCGGCCACCAAGCTCAGTGCCAACGCGAGCAGGTCCTGCCGAACGCGCTGTTCGCCACGCAGCCACAACAATCCCACGCTCACAAGAACTGGAATTTGCAGGAGGAACAAGCCATTGTGAAATCCAGGCGCCAGCCCCAGTGCCAGGCCCAGCCCGATGGCCGAAGTTCTGCTTTGATTCGCGGAGAACCAGCGTAGCCCGAGCCAGGTCACGAGCAATACGAAAGTAAATTCGATGAAATGATGGTCGACTTTACCGACCATATGCATGAGTTGAATGAAAGGTGCCAATGCAAAAGCCAGCATAGCCATAGCGCGATAGCTGAGCGCGAGCCCTGCCTGGCCGGCGGCTGCCAAAAACAGTGCCGCATTGACCCCTAACCAGACCACTGGCACGTAGCTCAGAAAACCGAGCGGATCGGTCGCAGGTCTGAGCCAATGTGCGAACCCGGCGGCCTGTCCCATCAAATAATCGTAGGCCCAGGGCCATGGGATCCACATTCCGTCCGGCACGTGGTTGCGCGCATCGAATTGGTAAAAGCCACGTTCGCCTACGGCGGTGTCCAGCATTCGGCGAGCGTGATAAAACGAATCATTCCCCATAGGAATGAACTCACCCTCAAAAAATGCTGCGTCAATGACCAGCATTGACAGAAATACGCTGATCGCGGTGGCGATCACCCATAAGATTATCGGCGCCGATCTCTGCGTCCAGGCAACGCCACTGTCATGCATCGGCATTTTCCAACGGTTTCGCCGCGACGATGGTCAGGTTCTTGCCGAATGAACCAAGCCCCAGGAAATCCACGATTCTGCTCAGCGGAAATATCAAGGAATCATAAAAAGCCACACTGCCCGGACTAACACTTCCGGAACGATTGCCGACGAGCTTGTAGATCAGGGTCGCCAGAAACCCCAGGCTGTCGACGTAGTAAGCGGCGCCCACTTCGAAACCAGTCTCTCGCAGAAGTTTTCGCAATGGCTTGCGCCGGTAGCGACGGAAATGGCCTACATGGGTGTCCATCTGGCTGTAAAGAATTTGAAATGCCGGTACGTACACCAAAAGACGGCCGCCCGGCTTCAGGCAGCGATGCAGTTCGTGAATCGCAGCATGGTCGTCTTCGATATGCTCGAGAACATTCAACGTATACGCATAGTCGACCGAGCCATTCGGAATTTCCTCCAGGCTCGCCGCGACCGCCAGGCCGGAGTCTGCGAGTTCGGCACGCAGACTATCGTCCGGCTCCATGCAGAGAACTTGCATGCCGCTTTTCGAAATGGGAATGGCGAATGTTCCTGCGCCTGCGCCGTGGTCGAGTACTTGTTGGCCGAGGGAATATTTACGAATCAGATTGATCAGGAAATCGTTATAGCGAGTCGCTTGCTTCATGGCCTCGAGGTTGTCGCGGCCACCATAGGTCGTATCGGATGAAGGTGCAGTCACTGTTGCGGCCTGTCTGGCTCGGGCTTCTTGCTTTCGGAATTCGAAAACACAAAGCGACTGGACATACCGAAATTAAACAGCAACGCGGCCGCCGCGCCGATGGCAAGTGGAATCACCGGCACGATCGCCAAGCTGGGTACAAATTCGATTACTGCGATAAACACCGACAGATTGATTGCAGCCCCGACGACCTGCACGAAAAAATAGGATGAGTACTCCCGACCGCTTACCGGGACCGCATTGCGCTCAAAAACCCAGCGTCGATTCATATACCAGGTAGCGGTCACCGCGATCGTGAACGAAATCGCACGTGCGCGGTAAGGGTCGAAATCAAAGCCTGTCATCAATGCGGTGAGAATACCGGCATCGATAAGGAAACCAACTGCTCCAACGACAACGAACCCCGACAGCTTTTTGCTAGTCACGTTGTCCACGTCGGTGACGGGCAATTCCCAAATAGTGCAATCTTTTCAACTCCTGGCGTCCGCGAGTCACGGTGTCCAGAATGATGCCGCACGCCAAACTGAGAAATGCTAACAGCATGAGTCCGGTGGACATGACTGCGGTGGGCAAGCGCGGCACCAGACCTGTGTCCAAATAGGTGAGTAGTATCGGCCAGAAAAGTATGACTGCGGCGGTGGCCAAAACAATAAAAAACAGGCCGAAGAAGTGCAGCGGTCTCTCAGTCTTGGTGAGCACCAGGATCGTTTTCAGTATGCGTAGACCGTCTTGAACGGTTCTCAGGTTGCTTTCGGATCCAGTCGGCCTCGCGCTGTACGGGGTTTCAATCTCCGCGATCGGCATTCTCAATTCCAGTGCATGCACAGTCAGCTCCGTCTCAATTTCGAAGCCACTGGTGAGGGCAGGAAACGATTTTGCAAAGCGCCGCGAAAATGCCCGATAACCCGAAAGCAGATCCGACGAGCGACTGCCGAATATAAGTGCAACGATACCGGTCAGGAAGAAGTTGCCGAACCGGTGGCCTGGCCGATACGAATCGTCAGCAACGGATACGCGAACGGCCGTAACCATGTCGAGAATTTCTGACTCCAACTTTTCGACCATTTTGCCCGCACTCGCAGCGTCGTAGGTGTCATCTCCATCTACGAGCACATAAACGTCAGCGTCAATGTCTGCGAACATCCGTCGAACGACATTTCCCTTCCCTGGAAGGAGTTCCGTCCGCACAACGGCGCCCGCGTCACCGGCAATTTTTGCGGTGTCATCGTCAGAATTGTTGTCATACACGAATACGGTAGCGCCGGGCAGTGCCGCACGAAAATCTCGGACAACGCTGGAGATGCTGGCTGCTTCGTTGCGACAAGGAACTATAACTGCGATCTGCAGATCCGGTTGAGGATCGGACTCCGATTCTGGAACAGACGCCATTCACTATCAGCCATGCGAGATTGGAAGTGGCAGTCTATCCTGATGGCGTTATGAGTCCAACTTGTATATGTGCAGGCTCGGTGACGTCCCGCCGAGACATCGATTCTTCGTTATGGATTAATACGTGCTAACGACCGGACCTGATAGTCGTTTCTGAGCTCTTCGCGACCCTTTTCATACTGGTCGTATGGGTGCTGAATGTCGATCATCTCTGCACTATTTCAAGCGGCAGAGGAAAAATACGGCACCGCGCAGTTAGCGATGTAGTTTTGCCACGCCAGATCGCCGCTATCTCGGTCCAGATAGCTTCGCTATACTGATTCAAGAACGCCATCCAGAGCAGGGGAGCACAGTGTCCGGATTTGACAAAGTGGTAGACAGTTATGCAGAGGCCCTGGACGGCCTTGAAGACAATATGACGGTACTCGCCGGCGGCTTCGGTCTGTGCGGCATACCGGAAAACCTGATCCGGGAAATCCAGCGCAAGGGCACCACCGGCCTGACCGTCGCTTCCAACAATGCGGGCACCGACGGCGAGGGGCTGGGCTTGCTGCTGGAGAATAAACAAATAAAAAAAATGATCGCTTCTTACGTGGGCGAAAACGCCCTGTTCGAAGCGCAGATGATGAGTGGCGAATTGGAAGTCGAGCTCACGCCGCAGGGAACCCTGGCTGAGAAAATGCGTGCCGGCGGCGCTGGTATTCCTGCGTTCTACACGGCCACGGGGTATGGCACGCCAGTGGGCGAGGGCAAGGAAGTACGCGAGTTCGGTGGCCGGCACTACATACTCGAAGAGGCGATCCATGGCGACTTTGCTATTGCGAAAGCGTGGAAGGCAGATAGATTTGGCAACCTGTTGTTCCGCAAGACGGCGCGTAATTTTAATCCGATGGCGATTACTGCGGCGACTATTGCCGTCGTCGAAGTGGAAGAAATTGTCGAGGTGGGACAGCTGGATCCGGATGAAATTCATTTGCCGGGCATCTACGTTCACCGCCTCATTAAAGGTACTTTCAAAAAAACAATCGAACAGCGCACCGTGCGTAGCGCATGAGGAGTTTTTGACATGGCCTTGAGCCGCGAACAACTTGCCCAACGCGTCGCACAGGAATTCCAGGACGGTTTCTACGTCAATCTCGGTATTGGCATTCCCACATTAGCCGCCAACTACATCCCGGATGGTGTGCAGGTGATGTTGCAGTCGGAGAACGGCCTGCTGGGTATGGGGCAGTTTCCGTTAGACGAAGAAGTGGATCCCGATCTGATCAATGCGGGCAAGCAAACCGTTACGATGATAGAAGGTGCATCCTTATTTTCGTCGGCCGAGTCCTTTGCGATGATTCGTGGCGGTCATGTCGATCTGACGGTGCTGGGTGCATTTGAGGTGGATTGCCACGGCAATATTGCCTCGTACATGATTCCGGGAAAGCTGATCAAAGGAATGGGCGGCGCGATGGATCTGGTCGCCGGTGCCGACAATATCATCGTCACGATGACGCACGCCTCCAAGTCCGGTCAGTCCAAGCTGCTTTCTGATTGCACGCTGCCACTCACGGGCAAAAGCTGCATTAAACGCGTACTGACTGACCTCGCTTTTCTGGACATTGAAGACGGCAGTTTTGTTTTGCGCGAGCGAGCGCCCGGCGTAAGCGTTGCGGAGATTCAGAGCCTTACGGACGGGAATCTGGTGGTGCCGGACGATGTACCGGAAATGGTTCTCTAGCGCTGACGTTGGATAGCAGGGTTCCGCCATCCGGTTTTCCGGACTGGTTGATCTTCTAGGTCAATGCTTCGCTCGTGGCGGCAACCCGGTGTGCTGCGACAGTATCTTACCTTTGCGAATTCTCTTGGCATGCGCCTTCGCAGTGTTCTTTCGGCGAGCTGACCCACGCGTGTCCTGCTCGCTGGGCTGATCGACCGGCACGAGCTGGTCCTTGCCCGATCCGATCAGTCGGCCGAGGTTCATTTCTTGTAGCTTCGCTCGAATAAGTGGCCAGTTTTTCGGGTCGTGATAGCGGAGCAAAGCCTTGTGCAGGCGTCGTGCTTCGGGGGTCTTGACAGTCTCGACGTTGTCGCTTTTGTAAGTCACTTTGCGCAACGGATTCTTGTTCGAGTGATACATGGCGGTCGCGGTCGCCATGGGCGACGGATAGAATGCCTGCACCTGGTCGGCACGAAAGTTGTTCTTTTTCAGCCATAGCGCCAAATTGACCATGTCTTCGTCGGACGTGCCGGGATGTGCCGCGATGAAGTACGGGATGAGGTACTGTTCTTTGTCTGCTTCTTTAGAGAACCGCTCAAACATTTCCTTAAATTTGTCGTAAGAGCCAATGCCAGGCTTCATCATCTTGTCGAGCGGGCCGCTCTCTGTGTGTTCCGGCGCGATTTTCAGGTAGCCGCCGACATGATGCGTGACCAACTCCCTGACGTACTCCGGATCTTTAACTGCGAGGTCATAACGAAGACCCGACGCAATCAGGACTTTCTTCACGCCGGGCAGTTCACGCACCTTGCGGTAGAGCGCTGTTAGCGACGAGTGATCGGTATTGAGATTGCTGCAAATGCCCGGATACACGCAACTCGGGAGCCTGCACGCAGCCTCGATCTTGCGGCTCTTGCACGCGAGTCGGTACATATTCGCTGTCGGGCCGCCAAGATCAGATATGACGCCCGTAAACCCCGGTACGGTGTCGCGAATCTTCGCGACTTCTTCGAGGATCGATTCTTCCGATCGATTTTGAATGATACGACCTTCGTGCTCGGTGATCGAACAGAAGGTACAGCCGCCAAAACAACCACGCATGATATTGACTGAGAAACGGATCATCTCGTAGGCAGGAATGTTCGCGTCACCGTATGCCGTGTGCGGCACACGCGTGAAAGGCATGCCAAAGACGTAGTCCATCTCGGCAGTCGTCAATGGCAGGGCAGGGGGGTTGAGCCACAGATCGCGCTTGCCATGAGCTTGTACGAGAGCCCGCGCATTGCCCGGGTTGGTTTCGAGATGCAGCACCCGATTTGCGTGCGCGTACAGGATGGCGTCGTTGCGGACTTTTTCGAACGACGGCAGGCGAATTACCGTCTTGTCGCGATTGCGTCGTGCATCAGGAACAAAACGCAGGACATTTTCGTTGTCAATGACTTCAAGCTGTTTGCTCGCGCATGCTTCCTGCTCTTGCGTATTCACGTATGGGCTGACAATCTGGTCGATGCGACCGGGCCGATCGACGCGGGTTGAGTCGATTTCCCACCAGCCGTCCGGCGTGTCATTCCGCATCAGAGCAGTGCCACGAATGTTGGTCATCGTTTCGATGGCTTCACCGCGGGCCAGTCGGTGGGAAACTTCAACGATGGCACGTTCGGCGTTCCCATAGAGCAGAATGTCTGCGCTGGCATCAAGCAGGATAGAGCGCCGCACGCTGCCTTGCCAGTAGTCAAAATGTGCAATCCTGCGCAGCGATGCTTCAATGCCACCCAGTACGACCGGCACGTCAGCGTAGGCTTCCTTGCAACGTTGCGAGTAGACAAGCGAACAACGATCAGGCCGTTTGCCACCGACACCACCCGGTGTATAGGCGTCGTCATTCCTGACTTTTTTGTCGGCCGTGTAGCGATTGATCATCGAGTCCATATTGCCGGCCGCAACGCCGAAATACAGATTTGGTTTACCCAATTGCTCGAACGCATCTTTCGTCTGCCAGTCCGGCTGCGCAATGATGCCGACGCGGAAACCATTTGCTTCGAGCAGCCGCCCGATGATTGCCATGCCGAAGGATGGGTGATCAACGTATGCATCACCGGTGACAATAATGATGTCGCAGGAATCCCAGCCGAGAGCATCCATTTCGGCGCGCGACATCGGCAACTGCGGTGCGGTGCCGTAGCACTCAGCCCAGTACTTGTCGTAATCGTGCAGTGCGGTGGCGGGTTTGGACATCAATCAGTACCGGGAATATCGCAGCCATCGATCACGCCCTGTTGGCGCAGACATTCTGAGGCCAACAAGGCTACGCCGATAAAATCGATGATGCGCTGCGCTTGTGTGACGCCGCTGCCCGGCATGGTTTCAAGCGTGAACAGGTCATTTTCTGAAAAACTGTGCCCGGCACCGACATTGGCGATGAGCTCATTCGGCAGTCCGATCGCAGTTGCGCGGTTGGCAATACGCTGCGAGCCGAATTCAAAACTGACGATCGGATCGGCGGTGCCATGAACCATGATGATTGGCGCCTCATCGACAGTAATCACCACCGCGCTGGAATCCGATCCGAGGCCGATACTTCCCCAGAGTCCGACGATGGCTCCGATTTCAGGCACGACAACGCCGAGATCGTCCAGCACATACTCGAGATTGATCGACGTGAATGCGCCGGCCGATGCACCGAGCAAAGCGAAGCCCGCGATGTCGTAGTCGTTTGTACTGGCTATGCCGTTGATCCAGTCGATTGACCCTAATGTGTCTTCCAGAGGCGCCAGCTGGCCGCGCAATGAAGGCTCCCACGCCGGCGGCAACATCATCGCATCAAGCACATCCTGAAATTCTGGCGTGAGTACGGGGTCTTGTGGAATCAGACGATAGTCGATGGAGACTGCCAGGAAGCCTTGCCGAGCGAACTCCTCGCCGAATCTTTGCAGTTGCCCATGGTTACGTGATCCGGCCGTGAAGCCGCCACCATGAATAAGAATCACGGCGGGAATGGAGCTGCCGGAGAGATCAACATCGGGTTCAAACAAATCAAGCAGCAGGTCCATTGAACGCGGGTTGTTACTATTGACCAGCCCGGTCGTGTACGCGATTGCACGCGTAATCCTGACGCCGTAACCGCCGCTCGGGTCGACCCCACAATAACTGCAGGGAGCGGGCGGCGTTGGTGGTGCCGGAGGCGCAGGCGGTGTCGGCGGAGCAGGCTGAGTCGGCGGCGCAGCCGCAGCAACGTCCGGGCTCGACGAGCCACTACCGCTGGAGCAAGCACTGAGAAGTAATGCAGCCGCGACCAGCGCGGCCCTGATGTATGGGGGAGTATTCAAGTTCATCTCGTATTCAGTAGATCATGCTACTCAATACACCGCCGTCGAGCACGAGATTCTGCGCCGTAATCCAGCGCGCCGCCGGAGATGCTAGGAACAGACAGGCATCCGCGACGTCTTCTGGTTCGCCCATGCGCCCCAGTGGCGCCTTTTCCTGCCAGCGTGCAACCCCATCGGGCCAGTGGTCTTCGATGCCAGGTCTTGCTATCAGGCCCGGCGAAACGGCGTTGACCCGAATGCCGTAAGGCGCCAATTCCTGTGCCGTCGAGCGGGTCAGCATGACCACGGCGGCCTTGGCGCTGTTGTAATGGCTGTGATCTGATCCGGGATTCAGCGCAGAAGTAGACCCAATATTTACAATGGCGCCGCGACCGGTTGTGATCATGTGCCTGGCAGCTGCCTGGGTGCAAAGCATCGCTGTTTCCACGTTTGCGCTGTACATCTGCTGCCACTCGGCCAGGCTCATGTCCATAAAAGCGACATTCGGAAAAATCCCGGCGTTATTAACGAGCACGTCCAGACCGCCAAATACATCCAATGTCTGATCAACAAGTGACTGGCTGCCGGACTCGCTTGCCAATTCCGCTGCTATCGCCACCGCGGTGCCGTGGTTCTCTTTGATGTCCTTAACGGTGTCGTCCGCCCCGGTTTTGCCATTGCGGTAATGCACGACCACCCTGGCGCCCGCTTCGGCAAAACGCCGGGCAATACCGGCGCCAATGCCCTGACTGGCGCCGGTGACGACGACAGTCTGATTGCTAAAATTCAATAAATCCTGAGTATGCGGTATCACGGTAATTCGCCGTCGCTTTTGAGCGGCCGGGTATTCTAACACCGGCCCGGGAATCTGTGAGACCCTCTTACGTTCAAACGCAATCGAGAACAGGCGCGTGCAGCAAATACTCAACCAACACGAAGCCCGGGTCATAGGCTGCCTGATCGAAAAGTCGATAACGACGCCAGATCAGTACCCGATGACGCTAAACGCGCTGACGAATGCGTGCAATCAAAAGTCTGCCCGGGATCCGGTTTTGTCGATGTCGCAGGGCGAAGTGCAGCATACGATCCGCGCGCTTGAGGAAAAGCACTACGTGCTGACCGAAGAAAATTTCAAAAGTCGCAGCGAAAAGTATTCGCAGCGATTTTGTGGCACGCGCTACAGTGATCACCAGTTCAATGCGGCGCAACTTGCTGTAGTTTGCCTGTTGCTATTGCGAGGGCCGCAGACGCCAGGAGAGCTGCGTGCTCGCAGCGGACGACTACATACGTTCGCGGACAATGCTGAAGTCGTAGTAACGCTGAACAGTTTGATCGACACCGCCGGTGAAGCGCTGTTACTAAAGTTGCCGCGCGCACCTGGTCGCAAAGACTCAGAATACATGCATCTATTCTCCGGGCCTGTCGACGTGGAAGCACACCTGAGTCGGGCGCGATCTGCAACCACGGCAGGTTCGTCTGGGCGCGTGAATACGGCGGAATTGCAGGAACGCGTTGAAAAACTTGAAGCCGAGGTCGCTGAACTGAAAAGTCGCCTGAACTAAAGCCTGCCGAACATTAGCAATAAGTTTGCTACTCGTAGCTATCGAGCAAGAGGGTGGTTTCGGTGGCGGTAATTCCGTCGATCAGTCGCAGGGCGCCAACAATTTTGTTGAATGACGACAACGAATCCGTCTGAATCTCTGCAATCAGATCCCAGCGACCCGTGGTGTGATGCACCGCGTTGACTTGCGGATTGCCACGCAGACTCGCGATCACCGCCGCCTCGTTGGCACTTTCCACGCGTATGCACATGTGCGCACGGACGGCAGGGGCGTCAATCGCGGCGCCCATCGCAATCGTATAACCGAGAATTACTCCCTCATTCTCCAGGCGCTGCATACGGTTCTGTACGGTCGCCCGAGAGACGCCCAGTCGTTTCGCGAGATCGACCACCGAGGTCCGCGAGTCGGCGCGCAACATCGCGAGCAATCCCTGATCTTTTGCGTCCAGTTTAAGCAAAGCAAAACCCTCGTCCAGAAATGGTATTTCGGTAGAAAATAGCACCATTTAGCTAAATAGTGTCAATATATTTATCAATTTGTGATCTATTACTTGACATTACAAACCTATAAAGTAAGCAATCTGCTAATTACCGAGTGAACCGAGCCATGACCAGATTTGTAGACGTACCGACATTAAGCCGCATGGTGGAGCGGGTCGGGTTAAGTGAATTTATCGCCGGAATCGCAACCACGATGCGCGACGACTTTCGTCGCTGGGAGTCTTTCGACAAGAGCGCCAGAGTGGCCAATCACAGTGAGGTCGGCGTGATCGAACTGATGCCGGTCTCGGATGCGGACCGCTACGCGTTCAAGTATGTCAATGGTCACCCAGGTAATCCTGACAAGGGTGTGTCGACGGTCATGGCATTTGGTGCCCTCGCAAACACGGATACTGGCTACCCGGTGTTGCTTTCAGAATTGACTTTGACAACAGCATTTCGAACCGCTGCGGCTACGGCACTGGCGAGCGAAGCGCTGGCGCGCCCGAATTCGAAAATCCTGGCAATGATCGGCTGCGGTGCGCAGAGTGAGTTTCAGGCGATTGCATTTCACACACTGCTGGGCATTGAAGAGCTACGCATCTTTGACATCGATAGCGCCGCGATGCGTAAACTGCAACGCCACTTGCAGCAGTTTCCTGACTTACGTGTAATCCCGGTAGAGTCGTCAAAGCAAGCGGTTCAAGGGGCGGACATCGTGACCACCTGCACTGCGGACAAAACCTGGGCGACGATTTTGATGGCGGACATGGTGGAGCCGGGAATGCACATCAATGGTATAGGCGGCGACTGTCCGGGCAAGACTGAATTGCATAGTGACGTCCTGCGCGCCGGCAAGATTTTTGTTGAGTACGAGCCGCAAACGCGCATTGAAGGCGACATCCAGCAGCTGCCCGACACACACCCGGTACACGATCTCTGGCGCGTCATGGCGGGCAAAGCGATTGGACGAGACTCCGATGAACAAATCACTATCTTCGATTCAGTAGGATTTGCCCTGGAAGATTTTTCAGCGCTGTCTTATGTGCACCAATTAGCGGTGGAGCTGAACGAGGGCATCGAAATCGAGCTCGTGCCCACGCTGGATGATCCAAAAAACCTGTTTGAGCGCATTCTGAACGGGCATGGTCGTGTTGAATCGAGACAGGCGGCCTAGTCGTGCTATCTTTTGCCGGAGGATATAGCAATGAATGACACCAAGATGAAGCCGATACACATTATCAATGTTCCCCTGGATCTCGGCGCGTCGCGACGAGGCACGGATGCGGGCCCCTCAGCATTTCGGATCGCCGGCCTCAGCAAAGCTGTAACCAAACTCGGCTACAGCCTGACCGCGGAAACGGACATACCGGTGCCGGCGATGGAGACGCGGCAGACAAACAATGTCAAAGCTCGTTTTAAGGATGAGATCCTCGCTGTTTGTGAAAGCCTGGCAGCACAATCCCGGCAGGCGCTCCGGAACGGAGAATTCCCGCTGGTGATTGGTGGTGATCATTCGATTGCCATGGGTACCGTGGCGGGCGTGTCCGCGCACTTCAAGGACTCTAATCAAGACCTGGGCCTGATTTGGTTTGACGCACACGGTGACATGAACCTGCCCGAGTCTTCACCGAGTGGCAACGTTCATGGAATGCCTCTGGCACACTTGTTGGGCTACGGCGACCCGGACCTGTCGAGCATTCTCGGCAATACTCCTGCGGTAAAACCGGAGCATGTCGTGCTAATCGGAATTCGGGATATCGATCGGGTCGAGCGTGAATTCATTCATAACTCCGGGATCACAGCGTTTACGATGCGTGATATCGACGAACAGGGCATGAGCCAGGTCGCAAGCAAAGCACTTGAGATTGTCAATAACGGCACTGCGGGCTTCCACGTGAGTTTCGATCTCGATGGCTGCGACCCCGAGGTCATCCCGGGATCCGGTACGCTGGTGCCCGGCGGTGTCAGCTACCGGGAGGCACACTTATTGCTCGAGCAATGTGCAAGTAATGGACGCCTGACGTCGATGGAAGTCGTAGAGCTCAACCCGTTCGTCGATCAGGCGAATGTGTCGGCTGAACGCGCGGTCACGCTGATTCAAAGTGCTCTTGGACGAAGTATCTTGTAGCTTCAGGTCAGCATTTGTAGCCGTCTATTTCGTCTGTTGTTTTGAGAAATACGAGTAAACGAAAAAGGACGCCGACATTCCCAGCGTCAGAATAGCTACCGATATCTTGCCGCGATGCGGCGTCGCGGTGGTCCAGATCTGCTCAGATTCAAGCCAGTAAAGCACAAACATCGACGCAATCCACGGCGCGAACGCAGCGATGACCTCGAACGCGTGACGTGCTTGCAGCTTCAAAGATTTTTGCATGCCGAAATATTACCATGTAACGCAGCGGTCAAATTACGGTAGGCGTAACTGAAATCCATGAGCAAAGGTCTGCAGACATTTCTAAAGAGCAAAGCCCTGAATGCCTGGGGATTGTTCTGGCTCATCTCGATTCCGATGTCCTCAATCATGGTGTTTGAATCGATGGCAACCGATTTGTCTAACGGTGCGGGCATATCGCACATGATCTCGTTTTCCGTGCGCTTTGCAGTGCCGTTCATATTTCTGGTAGTTGCGGCGTCGTCAGTTCAGGTACTTTTTCCAGGGCCGTTGTCGACGTGGTGGCTGCGCAATCGCAAATATCTTGGTTTGTGTTTCGCAGTAGCGATGGCGTGGCAAGGACTATTCATTTTCGTGCTGTCGTATTTCATGCGCGATTTCTATTACGAAGATGTCTACCTGCTGCGTGACGAGCTCGAAGGCAGTGTCGGTTACATTTTTTTACCTGCGCTGGTGTTGACCTCTTTCCATTTTGGTCGCAAACACCTTAGCCAGACGCAATGGAAGTTGATCCACAAGACTGGCATCTATTTTCTTTGGGCCTATCCGTTCAGTGTCTATTGGTGGAATTTTTCGCACTACTATGGAAACCCGGATCCGATCGACTATGTGTTCTACTGGTCTGGTTTCATAGCGTTCGCGCTCAGAATCGCCGCCTGGGGCAAAACCCGGGCGCGCCGATCGGCGCCTGTTTTGCGCACGCTGGGTGCGGCCGTAATCGGCTTCGGCCTTGCAGTGGCGGCGACCGGGCAATACTGGCAAAAGCCAGTCTCGGCAATACTCACCAAGCCGCAGTGGTCGGCCGATCTGGAGCTATGGTTTCCATTTTGGCCCTTCGAGCCCTACCTGTCGCTGCTGATTGTTGCCCTGGGAACCCTGCTGTTGACGCAGCTTAAGCTCAATATTCCAATGCAATCGCGACAAGTATGAAATAGCAAGACGCTCGTTCGGTGGCCCAGGATTCTCAGACAGTCGGCACTTCTGCTAGTCCTGTTCAGCCGTGGGCAAACTGAATTGAAGGATTCCGTACGCGACAGCAGCTGACAGGATCGAGCCGATGAGGACGCCCAGCCTATCGCTGGCGAAGTATTCACCACCACCGTGCTCAAACGCCAGGCCGGCGATAAAGAGGCTCATCGTGAAGCCGATCCCACAGGCGAACGACACTCCGGCAAGTTGTGGCCAGGTGAGATTGTGCGGCAGTTTGGTGACCCGCAACGCCAGTGCGAGACCCACAAATCCTAGTATTCCAAGCGGTTTCCCGAGCAACAATCCCAGCGCAACGCCTGCAGTTACAGGATGCACAAAATCCGATACTGATAAGCCGCCCAGCGCGAGGCCGGCATTGGCGAATGCGAAAATCGGCAAAATCGCGAATGCGACCGGACCGTGCAGGTCGTGCTCGAGACTGCGCACCGGCGAGTCGCCATTCTCGTCTCGCATCGGCACACACAAGGCGATCAGGACGCCAGCCAATGTGGCGTGTACACCGGATTTAAGCACAGCAATCCAGAGAACTATGCCTACCAGGATATAAGCGGAGGTTCTGGTCACGCCCAAGCGATTCATCGCTCCTGCGAACAGCAATGCTGTAGTGCCGATCAGTAATGCGCCGAGCGACAGGTCTCCGGAGTAAAAGATGGCGATGATGATAATCGCGGCGAGGTCGTCGAAAATCGCCAACGTCAATAAGAATACTTTCAATGAGGTTGGCACACGACTGCCAAACACACTCAATAGTCCAAGGGCGAACGCGATATCGGTCGCTACCGGAATAGCCCAGCCGTCGATCGCGGCAGGGTCGCCTGCATTCATCCAGACATAAATTGCCGCCGGGATCGCCATGCCCCCCAAAGCACCGACGCCTGGCAGGATTACCTGCGAGAACGAAGACAACTCGCCTTCCATCACCTCGCGTTTGATCTCGAGGCCTATCAGAAAGAAAAACACAGCCATGAGCCCGTCATTTATCCATAACAGCAGCGGTTTGCTGATTTCCAGCGCGCCGACTTGCACTGCTACCGGAGTTTGCAGCAATGCGTCGTAAAGTTCGGCGAGCGGAGAGTTGGCGACGAGCAAGGCCAGAATTGCCGCCAGCAGCAACAAAATGCCGCTGGCCGATTCCAGGTCTATAAATTCACGCAGCGCGCCCGCGACGCGCGACGAATTTGCTTGGGTAATCATGATTTAGTGATTCTACGGAGTTACTTGCGTCGACACTCGAATTCCAGGGACGCGAAATCCTGTACATACGCAGGAGCTGCAGCAGCGTTTCTGCCAATAATGCCCTTTTCGATGACCGCCCCTTTTTTCGACGAGTAGTGCATCCATTCACCTACCCGGACGTCAGCGTCGATTTGATACGTTGGGCGCACGGACCAACGATAGGTCTGGCAAGGGTCGAGTTCGTAAACCAGCGTATGTCGGGTTCCTGAAATCTGCTTCATTTCATAGACCATTCGATGCGCGTCATAAATCTCAATGTCGTAATAAGTATTCGCTGCGTTGATCGCGCTGGTCCATGTTCCGTAGGCATCGTCACCCAGCAGTTTTAGCTCCCACGCCAGAGTGGGCGTCGCCACGCTGGTGCTGCCTTGCCAGGCATTTTTGCGTTGCAGCTCGACGTTGGCAGATTCAATTGGCCGCAACTCATGCTTGAGTTCGATCCTGGTGAAAGCATCCGCTGTAATTTCGCGGCCAAGGTAATGACGTGCGAAATTGGCAAAATCGTCCCACAAGGCATTTTCATTCGCTGTCCATTCCTGCAGAGATGCCCGGTCCTGATATTGAATCGTAGTTGCGTATATCTTGGTACCGGTAGAAACTGACTCGAGCGACACGCTTGCGGCCGCAGTCAGAATGGCTTCTTTGTCCTGTACATCGATAGTTATGTCCTTGATGCTGACATACAGAACTGCGTCCGCATCTTCGGGCACCGGGGTACTGGCAGCAAACAGTTGCGACTCGAGGCCAGGCAGTCTTTGCAGGCCACGGTAAACGTCGAGTGCCAGGCCATCATTGATCAAGGTCCGGTTATTTGCGGCTGCCAGGTCTTCGGTCATCGCATCGCGAAAGTCCTGGATATCTCGCTTCGCTTTTCCCGATATTCCACCGACGATAGCGCCGGGCAATGTCAGTATCGGAAAAGGAAAACTGACGTTCACGGGGCCAACCTGTGCGGATGGACTTCCCGCTGCCGCGCCCGCACCAATGCCGCCCGCCAATCCTGGCGTTCCTTTTTCGTAACTGCCGGTAATTTCCTGATCAATCGGGCTTGCGCCACCGACAACGACGACATTGTTTATCGACGTACGCAGTGCTTCCGGCATATGGGTCGGCGGTTCCTGAGCCAGGGCTGTGCCGACCAGCAAAAGCGCGGCGCATGAGCTCCAGGAATGGCTCATTTTCTGGCAAGGCGGCTGCGCAATCATGATCTTTCTCCGGCTGGGGAATGCAGTGAAATACGGATAGTGAATTGTAGCAATATCCCGATTTGGGAGATAACGCACACTTTACGCTGCATTGTCTTCAATCGGAGACGCATATGCCCTTGTTGAAGTCACAACCGTTTGTTTAGCTAGATACTTCTCGGGGACTTATGGTGAGACTCGGATGCAGTCGCACAAAATTTTACTGTTTGCCGCACTGGTAGCGCTCGCCCCAACCCTGGTCGTTGCCGAAGTTGTTGTGTCGCACTTCGAGCCATTACAACAAACTCTGATATCTAAGACCGACAAGAATGGGCGAAGTTTCAGCTCCAGGTCGTTCGTGCCGGCACAGGTTGCGATGCGCTTCGATGCGTTAGGTCAAAGCTTTGATTTGCAGTTGGTTCCCAATGATCGGATTGCGTCCGGCTTGCAGTCTGATGTCGCCAGGAACCGGGTCGAGGTGTATCGAGGGCAGTTATCGGGCAAACCGGGTTCCTGGGCGCGGATTGTCGTATTCGATGGTATACCGCGCGGGTTGCTTTGGGATGGCGTGGAAATGTATGCAATCGAAGCGCCGGACGACAGTGCGTTGTCAATCACTTCTCCAGTGATGTATCGCATGGCAGATGCTGTCATTGTTCCCGGCACGATGAGCTGCGGTTCTGACTTTTTGTCCGGCAGTGCCGCGGCAGTTATCAAGGAAATCGGAGCGTCGACAAAAGCGGCTATCGCTCGAGCACCTGGGGCGGTTACAGAGATCACCATGAGCGCAATCGGTGATTTCGAGTTCACGCAGGCGCGCGGCAGTGACCTTGCCGCGCAGGCTGCGATCGCGACGCGCCTGAACAACGTGGACGGCTATTTTAGCGAACAGGTCGGCGTGCAAATAAACGTTCAGTTTATCGAGCCGATCAACGATCCGAATACGCCATTCGACGGTACTTTGGTTGCGGGACAGTTGCTGGATCAGGTGTCTGAGTATCGCTTGCAAACGCCTGCGCACAACGCGCACGGGCTGACTCATTTGTATACCGGCAAAAACCTCAATACGACAACCGTTGGCATCGCCTGGCGCGGTACGTTGTGCGACGACTATTTCGGTACGGGACTGAGTGAAGGAAACGGCGGACCGATCAACGACAGCCTGATCGCCGCGCACGAAATCGGGCACAATTTTGGCGCTGAACATGATGGCGAGCCGCTTACGCCATGTGCAGCGGAAACGGGTTCATTCATCATGTCTGCTTCGATCAATGGCAGCCAGCAATTTTCGACTTGCAGCGTCGCTATCATGCAGGCGGAAGCTGCCGTTGCTGCGTGTGTCGCTGCGCTTCCAGCGGTCGATGTAAGCGTTCAGGCGGTGGGGCAGGGCAGCAATGTATTGCTTGGTGCAACAAGCGACCTCGAGTACGAAGTGACCAGCAACGGGACGCTGGACGTGGCCGGCGTTCTGGCGCACTTTTCTTTGCCCAACTTGCTGTCGCTGGAATCTGTAACAACGTCCGTCGGGTCGTGCACCAGCGGTGCTGGAGTTGTGGATTGTGACCTCGGAGATATGGCGGGCCTCGCCAGTGTTTCAGTTACGCTAGCGGTGACGCCGAACACTCTCGGCAGTGGCACATTGATGGCCAGCGTCAGTACTACCGGTATCGATGAACGACCGAGCAATAATCAGATTTCAGTGCAGGTGTCCGTTGACCCTGCCGTAGACCTGGTGGCAAATGCGCCAACCTCGGCAACTGTATTTATTGATGACAGTACGCTGGTTAGCGTGCCATTGAATAACGCGTCGCAGATCAATGCGACCGATGCGACCGCGAGTATTACCCTGGAAACAGGCCTGCGGGCTGACTCCGCGACCTGGTCTATAGGTAGCTGTACCGTTACGGCCCAACAAATTGACTGCGTGGCAGGTACTTTCGCTGCTCAGACCGATTCGGTGCTTAGCATCCGCGTAACCGGTATTACCAGCGGCAGAAAGGATGTCACGGTTGTGCTGGGATCAGCGGAAGCGGAGATTAATCCTGCCGACAATTCTGCGGTCGGCGAAGTCCGGGTCGTTATACCCGACAACAAGAAAGACGAAGGCGGTGGAGCGACGAATCCGTTCTTGTTACTGCTGGGACTTTCCGCGGTGCTATCTGCACGAAGGCGGCAAGTAGGATCTTGAAATGTAACCACCACTCGCGCAAGTCCAGTGGGTGCTGCCATCAGTTCGGTCAGCGGTAATTATCACATCGTGACCATTGATCCGGGCGTTCGCCTGATTACCATACTCAATCGATATTTCATTGCCGTTGACTGCGATTGATTCGACGAAGCGCCCCGCAAAGCCGTCCGGCGGCGGCAGTGCGGCCTCGGCATTGTCGCTCGGGTAGCTGCCGTTGTCATTATGGTACGCGACGATTGCCACAGTAAGTGGACCCGTCAGGCTCAGACCCTCGGCGATTTGGGCGCGAATAAGGTAGTTCTGGTATGCCGGCAAAGCAATCGCGGCTAGCACGCCTATAATGGCCAGGACCGTCATCAGCTCAATCATGGTAAATGCTTCTTGCGTTCTTTTCATCGGGCGCTAACCTATGGACTTGAGTTCACATAATCGCGCCTTGCGCAACAAGTTTCCTCCATGCGTTTCACACTTTTGACGGGAATTCTGGTGTGTGGAGCAGGACTCGCAAGATTAGCGACCAGCTATTACTTGAAATAGTCGCTCATGCGCGCCCAGGCTCGTTGAGGTTGCCATTCATGCCGAAATTGGTGAAGGTTGACCGACAGATTGGGATTTAGGGGGTGAAATGTTGCGCGCGATATCTCGAATGACAATGCTGTTCTTAATACTGGCAGCCGCGGGCGCTTCACTGCCAACGGCGTCCGCTCTTGCCGACGTGGTGCCAACCTATATCAAAGCAGGAAACCTTATCGATGTGCTCAGCGGCAGAACGCTTAGCAATCAGATTATCGTTGTCGAGCAGGAACGAATCGTCGAAGTTGCCAACGCAGCGGAAGTTACGATACCGACAGGTGCTACGGTCATCGATCTTTCCGCCAAGACGGTAATGCCCGGACTGATCGACATGCACGTGCATCTCACTTCGGATCATCGCTTTCACGGTTATCAGGGTTTAGGAATTTCGGTCCCGCGCTCGGCATTGTATGGGGTGCTCAATGCCAGAAAGACGATGCATGCGGGCTTCACTACCGTTCGTAATGTCGGCGCGGAAGGATACGCTGATGTTGCATTACGCGATGCCATCAATGCCGGTGAAATTGTCGGACCTCGAATGCGTGTTTCCGGCCCTGCGCTCGGTATCACCGGTGGACATTGCGACAACAACCTGCTGCCGGACAATTATCAGGTAAGCAGTGAGGGCGTAGCGGATGGGCCGTGGGCGGTGCGCGCCAAAGTACGAGAGGTGATCAAATATGGCGCTGACCTCATTAAGTTTTGCGCGACTGGCGGGGTATTGTCCAAAGGCGATAGTGTCGGTGACCAACAATACACGCTCGAAGAAATGCAGGCGCTGGTTGCCGAAGCCCATCAGCATAGTCGCAAAGTTGCTGCGCATGCACACGGCGCGGAGGGTATAAAAGCAGCAATTATCGCTGGCGTCGATTCAGTCGAGCACAGCAGCTTGATTGATGCCGAAGGAATTCGCCTGGCGAAGGAACACGGGACGTTTCTGGTTTTCGATGTCTACAACGACACCTATATTCTGGCGCATGGTGCAGAAGTTGGAATGTTGCAGGAGTCATTGGATAAGGAACGTGAGATAGGCCAGCGGCAACGCGATAATTTTCGCAAAGCATTCAAAGCAGGCGCACGGATGGCGTTCGGTAGCGATAGTGCGGTGTATCCGCACGGGGATAACGGCAAACAATTCGCGTATATGGTCGAGTACGGCATGACGCCGATGCAGGCAATTCAGGCTGCGACGATTCACGCCGCCGAGTTGATCGGGTGGCCTGATGCGGTTGGTGCGGTCGCGCCGGGTCGGTACGCAGACATTATTGCAGTAGACAGTAATCCACTTGAGGACGTTACTGTCATGGAGAACGTCAGTTTCGTCATGCAAGGCGGCGCGGTATTCAAGGAGTAACCAGTCGTGAATAAAAAAGATCAGGTCCTCGGAATGCAGCGGAAAATTTCACGCCGTGACGCTTTGCATGGCGTTGGCGCTTTCGCGACGACTGCTCTCATCCCTGGGCGTGTCTTTGCCGAAGAGATGTTAGCGATTGAGAAGTCCGAAGCCTATCCACCCGCATTGACCGGCATGCGCGGCAATCATCCGGGTTCGTTTGAGATTGCACACAAATTGGCGCGCGAAGGTAAAGTTGACTGGGGTCCGTACGCGCAACCCGATTCGGGTATTTACGATCTGGTGGTCGTGGGAGGGGGTATCAGTGGTCTGGCGGCGGCGCATTTTTACCGCAAGTCAAAGCCTGATGCGCGGATCCTGATTCTGGACAATCATGATGACTTCGGTGGTCACGCGAAGCGCAACGAGTTCTCTGTGGATGGCAAAACGTTGATCGGTTACGGCGGCAGCCAAACGCTGGAGAATCCAAGCAACTACAACAAGCCGTCAAAAATGCTGTTACGCGATCTCGGTGTGAACCTGTCGCGATTTGAGACCGCATACGATCAGGATTTCTACAAACGTAATGGTCTTGGCGCGGGCGTTTTCTTCAACAACGCCAGTTGGGGTGTCAGACGGCTCGTCCATTGCGACCTCGGTTCACTCCGGAACTACGTGCCATTCGCAGCAAGTAAACAGCCGGTGGCCGAAGCTGTAGATGAATTGCCCGTATCAGCTGCGGCGCGTGCAGAAATTCTACATTTGCTGACAACGACGGAAGATCGAATATCGGATATTGCACCGGATAAGAAAGCGGACTACCTGTACAGCATCAGTTATCGAGAATTTCTGAGCAAACACATGGGCATTACGGAGCCTGAAGTGTTCGCAGTAATGCAAGATCTTGCGACCGACTCCAGCGTTGGTATAGAAACCGCGACTGCAGGTGACGCGCTGTTCTACGTGTCATTGCCAGGCCGCGACGCGATTGGGATTCCCAACGGCGCACGAAAAGAGCCTTATATCCACCACTTTCCGGATGGTAACGCATCTATCGCGCGCCTCCTGGTACGGTCCATGATTCCTGATGCTGCGCCCGGGTCTACGATGGAAGATATCGTTACGGCGCGCTTCGACTACGACCAACTTGATGTTGCGGGTGCGGCGGTCCGCCTGCGTTTGAACAGCACTGCGGTGCATGTAGAAAACGACGGCGCGCCGGACGCTGCGAAGCAGGTCAATGTTTGCTACGTACAGAACGGCGACTCTGCGCGTGTCGCGGCCAGACATTGCGTGTTAGCGTGTTACAACGCCATTATTCCATCGCTATGTCCGGAATTGCCTCAGACACAGCGCGATGCGTTAGCATGGCCGGCGAAGACACCGATGATTTATTCCTCAGTGGCTCTACGTAATTGGCGTGCTTGGAAAAAACTAGGTATCGGCGGTGTCTCGGCGCCCGGTAGCTATCACACCAATGCGCTGCTCGATTTCCCGGTCAGCCTTGGTGATTATAAATTTGCCGAAAATCCCGACGATCCGATCGTGGTGCATATGGAGAAATTTTTCTATCGATCGAACGAAGGCTTGAGCCAGCGCGAGCAACACCGTCTTGGACGATACGATATGTACGCAACCTCGTTCGAAACGATTGAGCGAAACATTCGTCAGCAGCTTGCAGATACTCTCGCGGGTGGAGGTTTTGATCCGGCGAAAGATATCGCTGGAATCACAGTGAATCGCTGGGCGCATGGCTACGCTTATGGCTACAACGGCCTGGAAGATACAACGTACGACGATCGGGATGATGAGCGCTATCCGCACGTACAGGGCCGCAAACCACGCGGGCGTATAGCGATTGCAAACTCGGATGCCGGCGCAGGCGCCATCATTCATCAGGCGATTTCGCAAGCACATCGTGCAGTTGAAGAACTACTCGGGTAATTCGGTCTCCAACTCAAACAGCTCAAGGAGAATGCGCTGCCACTCGGCGTAGCGTTCTTCCACCCAGCCTTCGAGTTCTGCGACACGCTTTTCCAGTTCTGAAATCGTTGGGCCCATTTCGTTTTCAAATCCCACAGCCCAATTTGCCTGTTCTTCGGCAGCCTGCCGGTCCCATTTGTAGTTCTCGTAGCGCTCCAGAATGGCCTCGTAGCTACCGCGATTCGCGTCGGACCTGGAGGTTTGCACGCGCAGCGACTCTTCGCGCTGGAACTGGTTGAATTTGCGTCGATATTCTCGCCACAACTCGTAAACTGACTCGACGTCGGCACTGAGCTCGCGAAATTTGGCGTCAATTGCGTCGGTGAATACATACTCAACACCGCGGATCCGTTCAATGCGCTCGACCATCGGGTCGTTGCTGGCCGGGAGGCGCCGGATTATGAAGCTGCCGTCGGCACCTTGCTGCAAATAGTCATCAAAAGCGGCTGGTGCTAATTGTTGTGCATAGCGCAACAGGGAAATTTCAACGATATCTCTGAGCGCTTTGTCATCCAGCTCACTGCGTGCGCTGTGCAGGCTGGCGGCGATATCCGCGTATAAACTCTGATTGACGGTGCTGCCGGAGAAATTTTGATCTACCCAGACGTGGCCACGCGCATCGACAGCCCGAATGTGCAAAACGAGATTGTCGCCGTCCGACTCAACAATGCGGCCGTAAATTAAAAGCTCCGCAGCAATATCTGAATCAGGTACCACTCGAATCGCCCCCCAACCCTGCTGCCGGGTCAGCACGCTACGTAGAACGAACGGCAGGTACAGGCCTTCAATCTTGCGAACTCTCGGAAATACCTGCTGTTCGCGATGCACGGAACGGTCTGCCGGAATACCCGGGTCAAACATTGCGATGGATATATTAAGTTCGGATGCCTCACGGTCAGCCTCCGCCGGCAATGCCAACGGCGACGCGAAAAGTATTAGCGCGGCAGTAAGCAATCGCATCACGGAGTAATTTCTCCAGTGCTGCAAACACGTTTCATGCTGAGAGTTTCCACGCAATTGAAGTCAGATTCAGGCGGTTCAAACTTCATGTAAACCCGATTGACCGTAAACGGGATGCGGGTCGCACTGGAAGAAATCGTCGTTGAGACATGTAGACTCATGGCATCCGCAGAAACCGTAAAGCGGTGACTTACGAGCAAACCGTCAGGCAGAACGAGGTGCGATACAAGCTGATGGCCGTTCCAGCTGCAGACCTCGGCCCCGTATTCGCTTTCAGTCCGTTTCGCATACCCTTCGTAGAACTCACACAGCATTGTAAAATCGTCCTTACGCGCGATTTTTACCTCGTAGTCATCCTGTGTAATCGTGAGCACATCCGGGCGAGTGATCAATTCTGCGAATCGTGCCAGCGCGACGACTTTGGACGGGTCCTGAGACGGGGCGGGGTAGCCCGAGTCCGGCTGCGGACGGTAGATACGACGCAACGTGCTATTCAACACACCCTGAATGTCGTCGCTGCGCGAATAGTCTCGTTCCCACGAGCCACTGAGGTCGGCGGGCATACCGCCTGCATAGCTTCGAACTGATTCATCAATGGTCGGTTGGCTGGAACAGGCCGTTAGCAGCAGACCCGCAACGGCGCCGATTTTTGTTCGAAGATTGGGCATGTCTGCAAGGATACGACAGTACGCTGGCCAAACGTTTCCCTTTTTCTTACCTAAAATGAACGCGATTCTCGGAATTTTCGGTGCAAATGCTATCTAATAGAGTTATGAGGCGAGTGAGCAAAATGGGCAAAGCGCTCTTGCAAGTCGCAGCGATCGGATTCTTCCTGAACGCCATGACGGCTTATGCTGCCTGTGACATGACGATGTATGCCTCTGAAAACACTGCCGAAGAGCGAATTCCCTGCCACGGCATTGCCGGCGGGACAGCGACAGAGGTCGCGACCGCTGACGTTGATCTTGAAGACTGTTGTTCTGCCTGCGTTTCAGTGGCGTTATTCGCCAGCCTGGGAGTGGCTGCTCAGTTTACAGTGGACGACGTTGAGACTCCGTCAGCATCAGTTCTCGTCAGTAGCGGCTTTGACCCGCCATTCAGGCCGCCGATCGCCATCCTTTCGTAAGTGCTTGCTTGCCCGGTTGAATAGGGCATCAGATTCACCCTATACGAAGGATAGACCAATGAAAATCAAATTCAGGATACTTGCGTTCTGCATAACGCTGTTTGCGACAGCTGCTCTTGCAGAGGACTATGTCATTGAAGTGAACGGCATTGTTTGCGAGTTTTGCTCCCTTGGAGTCACCAAAAAAATCGCGAAGCTGCCGTTTATTGATCGCAGTAAATACACCGACGGAGTCGATGTCGAAATCGAACACCAGAGGGTGACAATCGCGGTCAAAGACGGCGCTACTCTCGATCGGGATGCGTTGTTCAAAGCTATCGAGTCCGGCGGCTACAATCCGGTCGAGATTTTCACGCTATCCGCCGCCGGCGAACGAATCGCGTATCAGCCATGAAGGGGCTCGCATGTGTCGTGCTGGGCCTCGCCAGCGCTCAGGCGCTTGCGCACCAGCCGGTATTGGACATGGCTCCGCGGTGGTCCGAGGGCTATGGCTTGCAAACCCGGGTCGAAAATTTCGACTCGCAAACGACGGTCTGGCTCGAGGGCGTGTATACTTGGGATAAGTCAATTCGGGCGACGTTCAAGCTGCCCAATCAGGACGGCCAGTTCGGTGACCTGATTCTCGGCTTGCCGCTCAAGAAATATACGAATGCCGGCGCCAGAACATCGAACTGGAGTGTCACACCGTCGGTGCAAGTGCCGACCGGTGCCCAGGGCGAGTGGGATGCAGGTCTGAGTTTGTCGTACAGCTCGGAATCACCGCGCTATTATCAACTTTACGATCTGTATTCGTGGGGTGATCTTACCGGCCTGGACATCAACGTAGGGCTGGCATTTCCGGGCAAGGGCAGTGGCAAATTCATCATGTGGGACGTTTCATTGCTGACCTCGGATGAGGGCGATCGTATTCAGTCCGGGCCGGTGTTCGTCTATTTTCGGAAGAACATGATGTTCAGAGCCGAATACAAGGCACTGCTATACGAGCGCGATAGTGACTGGTCCGGCGGCTATGCAAACATCGGTATTGGCTTCGTGTACTAGGAGAGCATTATGCAGAAAACACGAACCTGGAGTTGGCTGTTGCTGTTTACGACCTCAGGCACTCTGCTGTGCTGCGCGATACCCATTACGCTCGTCAGTGTCGGGCTCGGCGCGACCGTCGCCTCGATGGCTTCGGCTGCCCCATGGCTGGTACAGCTGAGCATGTACAAAGGGTGGATGTTCACGCTTTCCGGAGGGTTAATTGCGTTATCCGTCTGGGCAGTTTACAGGCCAGGCAGAACCTGTCCGACGGATCCTGAACTAGCCGCGGCGTGCGCCCGGGCCGATACCTGGAATCGCCGCTTCATTATCTTTTCAGGAATTATCTGGTGCGTCGGCTTCATCGCCGCGTTCGGTTTGCCGTTGCTGGTCTAGTGGGTTTTTCGGCGCTTCCGACCAACCGGTGCGCAAATGCAAATCCCGTTGCGGGAACGGGATTTCGATGCCGTACTCGGTCAGTTTGGTTTCCAGGGCCCACAGATACGCCGAGCGAGTGCGCGTGGGTCGCCGCGCACCCTGCCGATTTACCCAGACCAACAGCAGGAAGTTGAGGCTATTGTCTCCAAACTCCGTGAGCCAGGCATCCGGCTCGCGGCCTTTCATGTGAGTCAGTGTGTACGGAACTTCAGCGGCCGCTTCGAGTGCTGCTTGCTTGACCAGGTCCTTGTCGCTGCCGTACGCCACACCAAATGGAATTCGAACTCGCAAAATCCGCTCACCGAGTGTCCAGTTCTGCAGGCGCGCCGTCACGAACTCGGAGTTAGGAACAACGATATCAATGTTGTCATTGGTGTTGATCAGGGTGCTGCGAACGTTGATCGATTTCACCGTGCCGGTCAGCCCGGTGTCGAGCTCGATGTAATCGCCAACTCGCAGTGAGTGTTCAAACAGAATGATCAAGCCAGAGACGAAGTTGTTGACGATGGATTGCAGGCCAAAGCCAATACCGACACTGAGTGCACCGGCAACCAGGGCGAGGTTGCCAAATTCAATGCCTACCGACGACAACGCAATGAAAACGGCGAAAATGATAATGATGTAATGAGTAAGCCGCCCAACGGTATACAGCGAGGCCTGCGTACCACTGGATTCGCCGTCCCCGACGCGCCGAATCGCGAGACGGATACCGCGCGACAACAGCATGGCGGCGACCAGAATGAGAAGTACACGAACAATGTCACGTCCTGCTACTGGCGCTTCGCCTATGGAAAATAGCGTCGCGTCGGCCAGGCTGACACCTCGGTGGTACGCGGATTTGAGGCCAATCCTGAGATTTGTCAGCAAGCTGCCGATCGCGCCGGTTTGTTCGGCTGCGACCACGGTCACAGCTTCGGCAAGCAGGCGCAGGTCTTCGGCCGCCGTATTTAGCTTGTTGATCTGTGCGAGGGTCTCCTGAGCAGTGCCAAGGCGCTGATCTAAGAGCCTGCTTGAATCCCGGCTGAGGTCGTCGCGGTTTGCAGTTTGTACGGCTAGCAACTCCTCTTGCGTCAGTCTGCGCAAATCAGGTACCCGGGCGTCGATGTCGCGAAGAAACTCATCCCATGCGAGCATCTGGTCGCTCACCACACTCATGTTCGGGCTGGTGCCGAGTTTTAGCTGCAGCCAGCGGCGTTTGGCTTCTGCTTGCGCGAGATCCAGTCGTGCCAGTGCAATACCAACTTCCGCGCCGCGCACGCCCTGCTGCAGCAGTCTTTGTTGTGAGCGGCCTTCAGCCGTGTCGATTTCGAGGCTGCTAGCGGCCAATTGCGCGGCGCGCAATTCCTCGCTGGCTGTTTCAACCAGAGTCCTGTTTGCCGCCACAATATCGGTTAGATCTTGCAGCCCCGCGGTTTCAAACGATGTTGTGAGACTGTTCTTGACTGTTTCCACGCGCGCGGCGGCAGCTTCGGCATAGGCGTTCGAATCTTCGAAACGTAGTGTGAGTAGCTCGAGGCGGCGTGCAGAAATTGCCTGTGCCGAGCGTGCTTGCAGAAGCCGCATCCCGGCCAGCCAGCGTTCGTCGCCGCTGGCCGCGTCAACATAATTGCCGAATGCTATGTCACGTCGTTTGCTCGCACCTGCGAGAACGCGTTGCTCGCGCTCCACTTCCAGTCGTTCTTCACGAGCTTCGGTTGCTGCTGCACGAGCCGATCTCGCAAATTGCAATAGCTCATCCAGCGAATACTCGACACGCTCGGGGTCGAGTTCTCGGGGCACCAGTTCGGGTTCATCCAACAGCGCAAGGTACGCCGACAAGTTGTCTCTGACGGCGACCAGCAGTGTGTTGCCGGTTTGTTCATTTTGCGGATCAAGGTCCGCGATCTCTGCTTCTACTGCCGCGAAGAAAGCCTCAACACGAAGCTCAACGTCCGCCTTGGGGCCCTCGAAATAGAACCAGCCACTGTTCTGCAACTCGGAAATGTCGGGAATTTCAGGCGGCGGCGTGTCGTCGGAGTCCTGCGCATAGCCAGTGCCAGTCAGGAGCACGCCCAGCAGAAGTATCACAACGCACCTTCCTGGCGCCTGTTTCATTTTTCGCGTGTGCCTCACGAGCCCATTCTACTTCAAAGTAGTGGCGTCAGTGCGTATCCTGAGCGCGATGCCGCAAGTCGCCCAAAAATGGTTTTCGCATGAGCGTCTTTACGACGACTTGTACCGTATAACCGAGCCGCATTATCACTGGTTTAATCGAGCCAATATATGGCTGGTTCGCGGTCGGGATGCCGACCTGTTAGTCGACACAGGGTTAGGGGTGTCCAGTCTCAAGACCTACTTGGCGGACTTGCTCGACAAACCTCTGAAGGTCGTTGCCAGTCACGTGCATTTTGATCATTCCGGTAGTTGCCACGAGTTTGAGGACGTGCATATCCACGCTAATGAGCATGCGGCACTGTGCAACGGCGATCAGGACCTGATGCTGGCCTCACCGGAACACAAATTTGTGCCACAGGATGATTTCGAACAACTGCCTTTTGAGGGATTTGTAGCCTCTGACTACTCGGTCGAGGCTTGCCCACAGGCAAGCAGATTGCAGCATGGAGATATTATCGATCTGGGCAACAAGGCATTTGAGGTCTTACATTTGCCAGGACACTCGCCAGGATCTATCGGTTTGTTCGACCAGCGTGCGGGGCGACTGTTTTCAGGCGACGTTGTGTATGACGGGGAGTTACTCGACGAATTGGCCGAAAGTGTCATCGACGACTACGTCAGCAGTATGCAGACTCTGCTTGAGTTGGACGCACGCGAAGTACACGCAGGGCATTATCGCTCATTCGATCGACGCTACCTGCGCAAGCTGGTGCGAAAATATATCGATACGAAACAGGCGCCGTTGTGCCCAAGTGAGTTGTCTGCGCCGATCTAGTTCAGCCGTTCTTAGTCACACGCCCATCATCCGGCCCTGCGTTGCCGACGAGCTTTCGATGGGGGCCCACCGCGGCGGTTTCTGGGCGTCTTGTTTTGATTGTTCGACGACCGATTGCCGCGACCTTGGGTCAGTGGTTCGGCCTTAATGCGGGTGTCGGGCTCGTAGCCTTTCAACACATTTTTTTCGATCTGCGTGCCCAAAAGGTTCTCTATATCTTTGAGCAGGCCGAGTTCGTCAACACAGACCAGCGACACCGCGTTGCCTTTCTGTCCGGCACGCGCTGTGCGGCCAATTCGGTGCACATAGTCTTCGGCGACAAACGGCAGTTCGTAGTTCACTACATACGGCAGTTTGTCGATATCCAGACCGCGAGCAGCGATATCAGTAGCGACCAACACGCGTACTTTGTTGGTCTTGAAGTCAGCAAGCGCTCGCGTGCGTGCGCCTTGTGACTTGTTGCCATGAATCGCCGCCGATTTGATGCCGTCCTGCTCAAGCTGCTCCGCCAATCGATTGGCGCCACGTTTAGTGCGCGTGAATACAAGTACCTGACTCCAGTTCTCCTTGCCGATGCGTTCCGACAGGAGCTGGCGCTTGCGCCGCTTGTCCACCGGATGGACGATTTGTTTGACGAGATCTGCCGGTTTGTTCCGCTGTGCGACTTCAATCTCAACCGGTGCATCCAGCAAATCGTTGGCGAGGCGCCGGATATCGTCTGAAAAGGTTGCCGAGAACAATAAGTTCTGGCGCTCTCTTGGCAACACTTTGAGGACTTTGCGAATATCGCGAATGAAGCCCATGTCGAGCATGCGATCAGCTTCGTCAAGCACCAGAAACTCGACCTTCGACAGATCGATGGTGCCTTGCTGCATGTGATCCAGAAGTCGACCTGGTGTGGCGACGACCACGTCAACGCCATTTCGCAGTTTTGTGATCTGCGACTTAATGTTGACGCCGCCGAAAATGACCGCGGTCTTGAAAGGTAAGTGGGCGCCGTAATCACGCACACTCTCTGCAACTTGTGCGGCGAGTTCGCGTGTGGGCGTCAGAACCAGTGCGCGGATACTGCGACGGTTCCTGTCTGACTGCTGCAATTTCTGCAGTAATGGTAATGTGAAACCCGCTGTTTTGCCGGTGCCCGTTTGGGCAGCCGCCAGTACATCGCGACCTTCAAGGATAAGTGGGATTGCTTGCTGTTGGATCGGGGTTGCCTCTTGGTAACCTTTTTCATCGACCGCACGCAGCAATTCGGCCGTCAGGCCGAGCTGATTAAATAACATTTGATTTTCTACTCCAGGACGCCTGACTCGAGGGCAGCAATAGTGCCGCGCAAGATTCGGTCCAGGCTGGTATTTCTAGGTGGCTCCAGCGACCGCAAAATGGCGGTGGGGAGTTAGTGGCGCAGACCGATGTGCGCCAAGACGGAGCGGACTATAACAGGTTTTGCTTCAATTGAAAGGGCATTACCGCCACATTTAGCAATCGGTATACTGACCCCTGCAAATCCCCGGGGGCGCCACCAGAATGATCGAATTTCTTCTCGGCTTCTATGCCAAGAGTGCCTCCGTGCCGCCGCGAGATCCCGCGGACCCCGAGGTACAGGGTGAGCTGCGAAGACGTCGCTGGTCCGCTTTCCTCGCCATTACTCTTGGCTACGGTTTCTACTATGTCTGTCGACTTAGTTTCAATGTCGCCAGAAAATCGATGGCTGACGAAGGACTGTTTGACGCAGCAGAATTGGGATTAATTGGCTCTGCCGTATCTTTCGCCTACGCATTCGGCAAACTCGCCAATGGCATCCTCGCGGATCGCGTGAATACGCGCAGATTTATGGCGACCGGATTGTTTGTTTCGGCCGTCGTCAATTTTACGCTTGGCTTTTCCACTGCGTTCTCGGTGTTTCTCATATTGTGGGCGCTGAACGGTTGGTTTCAGTCATTCGGCGCAGCATCCAGTGTGGTCACTATTACGCATTGGTATGACGGCAAGAAGCGTGGCACGTTTTATGGCTTCTGGGCCAGCAGTCATAATATCGGAGAGGCTATTACCTATATCGGTACCGCATTCGTCGTTAGCACGTTTGGTTGGATGTGGGGCTTTCGCGTATCGGGTCTGCTTTGTATCGTCGCAAGTATTTTTATTTGGCGGTACCTGTATGAGCGCCCTGAGGTTTACGGTCTGCCGAGCGCGATTCGCGAGCAGGATTCCACGCGACACCACACGATCAGCGAGAAGCAATGGGCGGTATTCAAGAACCCGGCCGTGTGGATTTTGGCTCTCGCAAGCGCAAGCTTTTATGTCACTCGATATGCCGTTAATACCTGGGGTATGTTTTTTCTGGAGGCTGAAAAAGGCTATAACACGATTGAGGCCGGGTCGATTATTGCTGCGAACGCCATAGCCGGGATTTTCGCCACATTCTTCTCCGGTGTTCTTTCTGATCGATTCTTCAACGGACGGCGCAATGTGCCAGCCCTTATTTTTGGCATCATCTTCGTGGTGGCGATCGCATGGTTCGTACATGGGCCTGCTAATCCAGTCACCGATACAGCAGCAATGATTTTGTTTGGCATTGGCGTTGGTGCGTTGATGGTGTATTTGGGTGGACTCATGGCAGTTGATATTTGCTCTAAGGATGCCTCCGGCGCGGCCCTGGGTGCCATTGGTGTTGCGAGCTACATAGGTGCCGGTATTCAAGACATCATCAGTGGCAAATTGATCAATGATGCAGCCGTTGTTGTAGGTGACGAGACGATTTACAATTTTGATGCCGCCGGAACGATGTGGATAGGATCGGCCGTTGTCTCACTGGTGCTCGCCACATTCGTTTGGAACGCTAAGTCACCGGATTAGCCATGCAGCAGCAAGTTATTCTATTTGATCTCGGCGGGGTGCTCGTTGACCTTTCTGATCCAGTTACTTCGATCGGACTGGATATGAGCAGTGATGAATTTTGGACGACCTGGCTGGCGTCGCCGCTAGTGCAGCAATTTGAAACCGGACGGCTAACGGCTACAGAGTTTGTTGCTCAGTTCGGTGCAGAGCTTGGATTCACAAATGCTGCAGAGTTTGATCAGGCACTACGACGTTGGCATTTGCCAATGTTTGCTGGCGCAGAGAAGGCATTACAGGAACTGACTTTGTCCAACACGATTGCACTGTTGTCGAACACCAATGAGATTCATTGGCAGCATGTTGCATCTCAAACCGATGTTTTTTCCAGTTTTGCGAAATTATTTCTTTCTTACGAGACCGGCAACGCCAAACCTGCAGCTTCGGCATTTCACGACGTTGTTGAACACTTCGCCTGCGCACCGCAGGACATCGTTTTCTTCGATGACAATGTCGCCAATATTTCTGCCGCCAGAGCAGAAGGCTTGCGCGCAGTGCGCGTACAGGGTTGGTCTGAGGTTGAACAAGAAATTCGCCAGTTTCTGTGACTGCACTGCCAAAAACCCTGGATGCGGAGATCGCGATTATCGGTGCCGGTGTCGCAGGCATTACGGCAGCGAAGGACTTGCAGTCTCAGGGACGCAGTTTTGTCTTACTCGAGGCCTCGCATCGGATCGGTGGCAGGGCATTCACAGAGCAACTTGCTCAAGGCATACCTTTCGACCTCGGTGCGCACTGGATTCATTCGAACGAATTGAATCCGTTCGCCGCTATTGCAAAAGATTTGGGTGCGACCCTTGAGAACGACGCAGAGGACTACACCATTGCCGAGTACTTTGAGGATGGTCGTTGGTTGCCAAAATCGGCGGTCTCTGAGTTCAACGACTATTTTGAGCGGCAGTTCTCCGAGCTTTCAGAGGCGGGCAAAGCAGGCGATAGCTGCTCCGTGTTCGACGTCATAGACAACGAGAATCGGTGGGCCCCCTATTTCTATCTGTTTTTTGGTCAGAACTACACCTGTGATGTGGACATGATGTCGGCGCGCGATGCGGTCAGTTATCACCAACAGGGTATCGATATTGCGGTGTCCAGCGGGCTTGGCAACCTGGTCACACACTACGGTGCCGAGGTACCTGTCAGACTCAACTCCGCGGTGCTGGAAATCGATACCACCGGGTCTGGCGTTCGGGTCACAACGACAAAAGGCGTGTTACGCGTTTCCAAAGTCATCCTGACTGTTTCGACGGGGGTCCTTGCAACTCAGCAAATCAGATTCTTGCCGCAATTGCCGGGTTGGAAACTGGACGCTATCCATGCTCTGCCGCTCGGTAGCTGTACGCGGGTCGGTATGACCTTCGAGGAGTCTTTCCTGGATGATCTGGCTGATGCCTTCACGATCAAGATGGGCGATGACGAACCATTGCACTTCCGAAACCGCCCATGCGGGCATCGCTGTGTCGAAATCACGACAGGTGGTCGCCTTGCGGAGTGGATGGAGAAATCCGGTGAGCAAGCAACTCTGGATTACATCAGCAACCGTTTGCGGCAATTACTGGGCAATGACCTGCCGATGACAATGCGGCGCAAAATAGTTTCTGCATGGGACGGTGACGCCTGGACCAGGGGTTCGTATAGTTATGCTGTTCCGGGCGCGAGTCATCAGCGCGCCCGCCTTGCTGAAGCCGTCGATGACAAGATCTATTTTGCCGGTGAAGCCTGTTCCAGCGATTACTTTGCAACCATTCACGGCGCGTATTTCTCCGCAGCGGATGCTGTCTCGACAATCCAGTGACGCTCGTGAAGTACCAACTCAGATTTGGTTTCTGCTAATCTGCACGCCTTAATTTGCAGGTCGAACAGACCTTCGGAGTGACTAAATGACCTTCAGATGCGTAATTGCGGCTACCGCCGCTGCACTGCTCATGGTTGCCTGTAGCGCTGAGACTGAAACACCGCCGGTGTCCGGCGTGGATCTTGACGCTTTGGATCGCGACACACGACCGCAAGATGATTTTTATCAGTTTGTTAACGGCGGCTGGCTGGATAGCACCGAGATTCCTGATATTTACTCGGGTTACACCGTTTATCACGAAGTAACAGAGAACGTTGAGATTGCGTTGCGGGAGATCATCAATGCCGCAGCCGACGCGCCCGGAGAAAAAGGCAGCGAATCGCAGCAAGTCGGCGATATCTATGGCAGCTGGATGGACACGCAAGCGATTGACGAAATTACTGTTGCGCCCGCTTTATTGGAGCTCGACAGATTGCAATCCATCGAGTCGGTCGAGTCGCTCACCGAGGTCATGGCCGAGCTATTCAGAAAAGGCGTCGAGGTGCCCTATATCGCGCAGGTTTACCCCGATCTTGAAGACTCCTCGCGCTACACGGTTTACCTCTGGCAGTCCGGAATTACAATGCCGGACCGCGACTACTACCTGGAACTGGATAACGAGAATTTCTCTGCGGCACGAGCCGGGTTGGAACCCTACATTGCAAAGATGCTGAGTCAGGCAGGTATGGATCCGGCGGCAGCGGCTGACGTCTACGCACTTGAAGGTCAAATTGCATTGGCACAATGGGATTCAGTCCGCAATCGCGATCCCAAGGCGATCTACAATCCCTACCCAGTAGATTCGCTGCAGGAGATCGGCGTAAATATGGGCTGGTCGAAAACGCTGGCGATGTTAGGTGTCGACGGTGAAGAGCAGATCATTGTTGAACAACCGAGTTATTTCGTGGCCCTGGACAAGATGCTGGCTGACGTTCCCCTTGCAACATGGAAGAGTTATCTGGCGTATCGACTGCTGGACAGTCGGGCGCAGCATCTTGACGCCACCACTGCTGCGATGCGTTTTGACTATCGAAATCGCATTCTGTTTGGCCAGAAGGAGCCCCTGCCGCGGTGGAAGTCAGGCATCGCGGTCGTCAATAAGACAGTAGGCGAGGCTGTCGGCAAGCTCTACGTTGCTGAATATTTCCCACCGCAAGCAAAGGCCAAAATGGAAGAACTGGTGGCGAACGTGATCGCAACACTGGACACCAATCTGGATGATCTGGAATGGATGAGTGAGGAGACCCGAGCCAAGGCGAAGGACAAATTATCCAAATTCTCGCCGAAAATCGGTTACCCGGATGAATGGACGGATTACTCAGCGCTCGAAGTCGTGGCAGGTGACCACTATGGAAATATGCTGCGAGCTGCTGCGTGGGCGTACGACAAGGAACTGGCAAAACTGGGCACGCCGGTGGATGACAAAGAGTGGGGCATGACGCCACAAACCGTCAATGCTTACTACAGTTCGACCAAAAATGAGATCGTGTTTCCAGCTGCGCGCCTGCAACCGCCGTTCTTCCAGCTGAATGCGGACGACGCAATCAACTACGGGGCGGTCGGTGGTGTAATCGGTCACGAGATCAGTCACGGCTTTGATGACTCGGGCAGCCAGTTTGATGGCGACGGCAACATGGTGAATTGGTGGACCGATGCAGATCGCGCTGCGTTTGATGCGCGAACCAGTGTTCTCGTCGAGCAGTTTTCCTCGTTCGAGCCAATCGAGGGCATGTTCGTGAACGGCGAACTCACGCTTGGCGAGAATATCGGCGATCTATCGGGCGTAGCGATGGCCTACCGGGCGTACATCAATAGTCTGGACGGCAAACAGGCACCAGTGATTGATGGCTTTACAGGGCCGCAGCGATTTTTCATCGGCTATGCAATGTCGCGCAAAGGCAAATACCAGGATGAGTCGATAATCAATCGACTGGCTTCCGATTCACATTCGCCACTTGAGTTCAGGGTCAACGGGCCGTACCCCAATATTGATGCGTTCCACGAAGCTTTTCAGACTCAGGAAGGTGACGGTATGTGGATGGCGCCCGAGGAGCGTGTCCGAATCTGGTAGACAGTGCGAGCTTGCCTCTTATGTAACGGCATTCGCAGCCCGGCCCTTATTTTCTGCTAATCTCTGGTCATAACTAGAAAAGGAGGACTGCCATGGACACCACATGGATACAGGTCTTCGTGCTGACACTGAGTGAATGTGTGGCGCCAGCCGGCAAAACAGTTTGTCAGGATCACGAGATCGAGATGCAATTCCTTAGTCGGGCGGATTGCGAAGTAGCGCTGCAGGAGCTTGTTGCGCTCAAAGACCAGTTCGAGAACGTCATCATCAACCGGCGGAAGTCAGGTTGTTCCATTTCCGCGCGCGAAAGCAAATCGTTTGCGAGCCTGGAAGCTGCAAAAGCTGCGAGCAACGCGGAGGAATGGCGGGACCTGGAATCTGAGCCAGCCGCATCGTTAGTCCCGCATGAGGATCGACTTAAGAAACTCAAAACCTGCGAGGATTCGCGCGGCGTCGCGCCGTGCAAATCGGGCAGCATAATTGTAGAGAGTGCGGCGAGTGGACGCGAAGTAGAGGTCTGGCAGAGTCAGGAGTGATCCGAAGTCCTGTGTTTCTTTGCCTTCTAATGCTGTCGTGCACGACGCAGGCTCATCACTCAGTTGCCGGTTTTTGAAGTCGAGCGCTACCGGACGTGGGGCCCTGAAATAAGCGTCGGAGCCTACGACCAAGATCGCGATCAGACATACACGGTCGATTACAAGAGTGCACCGTCATGAAAGCTATTATGGGTTTCGGATTTTTTCTGTTGTTTCTTGCGGGAATCGCGCTGGTCATGCTGCAAGGTCGCGAAATGGCGCGGCAGAACATGCCGGGTGGCGGAGCATCAATGACAGGAATTGAATGGCGACCGACGAATCTGGGCAACGCTGAAATTGCGGCGGATAGCGGTATGTACGTCCTGTTTACAGTCGATGGCAGTATCAAGGGGCACGGCGGGTGCAATGACTTCTTCGGCACGCTGCAGACCGTAGATGGTGACCTGTCTGTTGACGAGCTTGGTTCAACACGCAAGGCGTGCACGCCCGAAATCATGGAAAGTGAAACGGCATTCATGCAAGCGCTTCAGGACACAACTCAGTTCGCGATGCGAGAAGAAAGTCTGCAGCTGCTGGGTGCGGAAGGCGTCTTGCTGGCAGAGCTGGTGGCAGCGCAATAACCGCTCCGATTCAGCCCCGTCAAGTCAGGCGGGGAAGGCCGCGTCAATGACATCGGCGACGCGTTGTGAGCTCTGTGCTGGCGCCATAATGTGAACACCGGCAACGCCCGGCATCTCTTTGTAGCGCTCAATCAATTCAACGCAGATTTGATGACCCTCGGCGCCTTCATCTTCAGCATTCTGCATTCTTTGCATAACCGCATCCGGAATGGAAACACCAAACAAATTCTCGTTCATCCACTTTGCAGACCGTAGCGATCCGATAGGCCCCACTCCGATTATAAGAGCGGCCTTGTCGAGCAGGCCGTGATCTGCCAATCGGCGCACATAGCGCTGCGTCACTTCGGGTTCATAACAGAATTGAGTCTGGATAAATCGCATGCCCGCGTCAGCACGGGCAGCGAGCTTGTCCGGTCGCCATTCTGGCGGCGGGTCAAACGGAGCATCCACTCCGCCGATATTGAAAACCGGGCGTTGCGATAACGCACGGCCGGAACCAATTGTGCCTTCCTCCGACATCTGTTGTGCGAGCTGCATGATCTCAATCGCTTCAAAGTCGAACACACCTTTGGCGTTCGGTTCATCGCCGGCGCCAGGATTGTCACCGGTCAGAACCAGGATATTCTCGATCCCCAATGCGGCAGCTCCGATCAGGTCAGCAGCGATTGCGATGCGATTTCGATCCCTGCACGTCATTTGCAATACGGGCTCGATACCATTGCGGGCCAGTATGGCGGACGCAGCGAGGCTGGACATTGTGACTCGTGCACCGGCACCGTCGGTCACATTGACGGCAAGCACTTTGCCTTTCAGGGGCAGCGCCTGTTGCAGGATTTCGTCAGCGCTGGCGGTGAGCCGCGGCGTTACCTCGGCAGTGACGATGAAATCGTCATTGCGTAGCGCCGTTTTCAGCCGGCCCAGAGGGGTCATCGTCATGTATGGTCCGGCCTTTGTTGAACTTCGGAATCAGCAGCAGAGCTTAGAGCATGGGGCTTGGCTGTGTCCAAGCAACATTTCTCCAATCCGGCTTGACAAAGCAAAACAGAATGATTATTCTGATTCGCATGGTTAGGACACGCACATTCGATCCCTCCAGCGCTTTGACCAGCGCTGTAGAACTATTTGCCTCGAAGGGCTACGCGGAGACCTCAATGGAGGACATCGTTCAGGCAACCGGAGTCAGCCGCTATGGCCTGTACAGCACCTTCGGCAACAAGCGTGAGCTGTTCGAACAAGCGCTGGAGCGTTTCGCAGAGGGCATGGGCAAACAGTCCTTCCTGCGATTACTGGAGCCGGACGCTTCACTGGAGCACATCAGGAAAATATTTGATGAGCGCGTGTGCGATATGTGCTGCCTCGAAGAGCACAAAGGCTGCTTGTTTATACACACGGCGATGGGGCTGGCACCGCAAGACGACGAAATACGCGGCGTATTGCAGAAATTCATGAAGCGGATGTCCAAGGCGTTTTCGATAGGCCTTGAATCGGCGAAAGAGCGCGGCGAAGTTCGCGCGGACGTCGACGCACAAGCCGCTGGTGAGTTGCTCACGAGCACAATGTTCGGCCTGGCAGTTCTGGGCCGTTCCGGATTTGATACGGCAACGTTAAATGGCATTGTCGAGAACACGTTGGCTTCGCTTCGCGGCTAAGGCCTTTTTTTTGACCAAATCAGAATGAATATTCTGATAACAATTACGCAATATTCAAACCCTGAGGAGTACATGCAATGACACACAGCAAAGCAGCAATCAAAACTATCCTGAGCAGCGCCGCTCTGATCCTGTTCGCAGGACGCGCGTTAGCCGGTCAGGAGACTTGGAGTGGTATCGATTCTGAGATCAGTTCCTGCGTAGCAGCAGTCGCGGAACACGCAAATTACAACGGCGCAAGCAAAGTAAGGCACGCCGTCGTCGGCGTCAAAGAGCGGACGGTTGGCTACAAGCTGAGCATTGAAACATCGCTCTACAATGAAACCGACAATATCGCGATTCGCGAGTACGCAACCTCGTGTGTCGTCAACGGCAGCAATGTACCGGTGAAGTTTTCGATCAGTGAGACCAACAACGGTGGCTGAAAAGATCCGTACCCGTCGTCAGGAGGGGATCCAGATCGATCCCCTCCTGATACGATGCTTGCTATATGGAGATCGCTGCACTCGATGAAATAAGGATTGCCCTGGATCCGGTCGGCCAGGTCGGACTTGCACTTGCCCTGATGCTCATAATGTTCAGCATCGCACTGAACTTGCGAGTCAAAGACTTTGTATTCTTACTGCAACGCCCGGCACTCTTTGTCGCGGGCGTCGCTGCGCAAATCATCGCTTTACCATTTATCACGTTCCTGCTGGTGCAGGTCTTAGAGCCACCACCTTCGATCGCATTGGGAATGTTCGTGGTTGCCTGTTGCCCGGGTGGCGCGGTATCCAATCTTCTCACTTATTGGTCTTCCGGAAATGTCGCGTATTCGGTATCCCTGACGGCGACATCGAGTGCACTCGCAGCTCTGCTCACTCCGGCTCTTATTTTGTTTTGGTCAAAACTGTATGCACCGACTGCAACCCTGCTTTCAAGTATCGCCTTCGATTCGGTCGCATTTCTCGCTCAAACGACGATTCTGCTGGCGGTGCCGCTGGCGACAGGAATGCTTCTGGCGGCACGCGCTCCGGATTTGGCCAGGCGGTTGCAAAAACCGGCGGCGTTGGCGGGGGCATTGGGTCTGGTCGGCGCAATTGTGTACGGCACGGTGCAGTTTTTTCCGCTACTGGTAGCGGCACTTCCCATGTTGCTGGTTTTCACAATGCTGCACAATGCGGCGGCTTTCGTAACCGGCGCAATCGCCGGTCTGCTCATGCGAGCGGATGTTCCAACACGCCGAGCATTGATCTTTGAAGTCGGTATACAGAACTCAGGCCTTGCAATTGTTATCCTCCTCGGTCAGTTCGACGGACTGGGTGGTGCCGCTGCGATAGCAGCTGTATGGGGCGTTTGGCATTTGATCGCGGGCGGTGCACTTGTTGGGGTGATGCGACGATATGACATTTGATTTGAAAATTACGGGCGGTCTGGTTTACGACGGCAACGGCGGTGCTGCGGAGCGTGCCGACATCGCGGTGCAGGACGGGATGATCGTCGAGATCGGCAAATGTTCTGGCACGGCTGCGCGCGTTCTCGAGGCTGATGGCAATATTGTCACGCCAGGATTCATCGATCTGCACACGCACTATGATGGCCAGGTAAGTTGGGACGAAGAAATGCGGCCGTCGGTTAATTTTGGGGTAACGACGGCAATTATGGGCAACTGCGGCGTCGGGTTCGCGCCGGTCAAACCGCAGGACCACGACCGCCTTATCCGCCTGATGGAGGGAGTCGAAGACATTCCGGGTACGGCTTTGCATGAGGGAATTAGCTGGAATTGGGAGTCGTTTCCGGAGTATCTGGATGCAATAGACGCGTTGCCTCACAGCATCGATTTTGGTGTGATGGCGGTGCACGATCCGCTGCGTGTCTATGCGATGGGCGAACGCGCTGGCTTTGAGGAAGTTGCTTCGCCGCAAGATATTGTCGTCATGCAACGCTTGCTTAGCGAAGCAATGGACGCGGGTGCGGCAGGCTTTTCGACGGGCCGCACCGACGTGCATCGTACCGCCGATGGCGAGTGGACGCCCGCATCTGAGGCAAGTCGCGATGAATTGACCGGGCTGGCCGCGGCGCTCCGCGGCAGAAAGTCAGGTGTCTTGCAGTTAGTCAACGATTTCAACCTTGAGCGAACGGGCGATCAGTTCAAAGAGGAGTTCGCTTTAATCGAAGCATTTGCACGGGCCGCTGGACGACCGTGTTCAATATCTTTGATGCAACGAGACTTTGCACCCGATCAGTGGCAACAGATTTTGCGTGAGACCGAGAGGCTGAATAGCGATGGCGTCGATTTTCGAGTGCAGGTCGCGCCGCGCGCAATTGGTGTGATCAATGGATTGCAATGTACTTTTCATCCTTTACTGGCACAGCCAAGTTATCTGGCAATCCAAGACAAGCCTTTAGCCGAGCGTGTGGCAATCATGCGAGATCCCGAGTTTCGGAGACGCTGTCTGTCCGAGCAACCGGTTAAGCTTGCAGGTGAAGGCTCAGCTGTGCCGCCAATTGTTGATCGAATCATTGGCGATATCGAAACCATTGCGTTCAAACTGTTTCGCCTGGGTGAGAGTCCCGATTACGATCAGGGCATGGCAAGATCCATTGCTGCGGAAGCGCAGCGGGACGGCGTGCCGGTAATGGAGAAGCTGTATGACGTATGTCTCGAGGTTGATGGTCACCAACTGATCTACTTTCCCATTTACAACTACACTGAATTCAATTTCGACAATGTGCACACGATGCTTACGCATCCCAATGCTCTGCTGGGCTTGTCGGATGGCGGTGCTCACGTAGGTACTATTTGTGATGCGAGTTTCCCTGCGTATCTGTTGACGCACTGGACTCGTGATCGGCAACAGGATCGAATTGAACTTGCACGTGCCGTGCAGATGCTTAGTGCAGATGCCGCAGATTATCTGGGTCTGGCGGATCGAGGCCGGCTCGCGGTGGGTCAACGCGCCGATATCAACGTCATCGACTACACAGAACTCGCTTTGCAACAACCGCGAATGGTTCAGGATCTGCCTGCGGGCGGGCAACGACTCTTGCAGCCGGCGCATGGGTTTCGCGCCACGTTCGTGGCCGGCCAACAGGTCATTGACAGTGACCAGGTGACTGCCGCCCGTCCGGGCCGATTGATTCGCTTCAATTAATTGACTGAGCCTGCGACCAATTCGTCGGATAGGGCATCAATTGGGCATACACCAACAAAACAGGGGCAAGAAGTTATGAATACCAGAATATGGTTGTTTGGCGTGTTGCTGACAGGCACTTCATGATCAATAGTGAAGATCTCGGTTTTGATCTTGACGACATGCAATAGGGCGAGAGCCGTTCCATAGTCGATGAATCGGGTCAGTCCATTCTTGTGACGCGCGCGAAAGATGGATTTAGCTTCAACATAGACGGCGAAACAATTGAATTGCCGAGTTTTGAAAGTGGCGAACCCGGCGGGGTGCACTGGATTTCCGATGGTGAAGATTATGAGAAGAAATTATCCGGAACCATGATCCTGAGCCAGAAACCTATCGACGACGCAACCCAGCAGGCAATCAGGTCACTGTTGGAGTCGGCCGGATACGCGGGTGAAGTCGATTTTGTAGATCATGCTGACGCAGGCCGTGGCAAAGTCATGATCAAGAAAGTTGAGAGAGTCGTCGAAAAACCTAAGACCTGATTCAGGCTCATAACACTGCTCCGGATTCAACTCATGTAGACTTCGGCGCATGGCACGAATCATGTTAGTAAGTCGCAACTTCCCGCCACTCAGTGGCGGGATGGAGCGCCTTGTGCATCGGCTCTATGGCGGCCTCGTCGAGAATCATGAAGTCAGCTTGCTGGGGCCGAGCGGGTGCGAGAATTTCGTTGCGCCGGAAAGTAACGTCAAGTCGTCAGCAGTCTCGCCCACGCCGATTTTCCTGTTGGCGACTCTAGTTAAGGGCGTTTTCGCACGTATCTCGAACGGTGCGAGTGACATCGTTATCGGTGGCAGCGGCCTGGTGGGCCCGGTCGTGATATTGCTTGCAAAAATCTCCGGCGCAAAATCAATACTGTTGTTGCACGGACTGGATATCATCGCTGATTCGCGCATCTATCAATGGCTATTCGTGCCCTTTCTAAGGCGTGCCGATCTTGCCATATGCAACAGTAAAAATACCGCACGTCTTGCCGTCGAACACGGCGTTGCGGAAAGCGCTATCGTGATCGTAAATCCGGGCGTGGATATAAATACAGATACGACGCCGCAGGCTCTCGCCAAGCAACAATTGCAGCTGGAAGGCAAAACGATACTGTTGTCGGTTGGTCGGTTAATGCCGCGTAAAGGCCTTGCGGAGTTCGTCGAACGCTGTTTCATTGAGCTTGCCGCGGCTGACCCGGGCCTGATATTGCTGGTGGCGGGCAGTGAACCTGCACATGCATTGAATCGACCAAAGGAATCTGTTCTTTCCAGAATTAAAATGACCGTCGCCAAACACGGAATTGGCGACCAGGTAAAATTGCTAGGTCATGCGAATGACCAGGCCCTCGCTGTTTTATATTCGGCTGCCGATGTGTTCGTATTTCCGCTGCTTGAAATGCACGGGGACGTAGAAGGATTCGGTATGGTAGCCGTAGAAGCAGCAGTTCATGGCACACCGACAGTGGCATTTAAATGTGGCGGTGTCAGTGATGCTGTCGCAGAAGGCGTCAACGGTGCGCTGGTCGACGCGGACGACTATGCAGGTTTCGGTGTTGCAATTACACGCGTCTTGCAGGCTGACATGCGCGACTCCGCAAGTAATTTTGCCAGTCAGTTCTCCTGGGATAGTTACTCCGCGCAGGTTGAGCAGGTTATAAAGAGGGTGCTGGGATAGATGACAGAAGAAAATCGAGAATTGGCAGATATGAAGTCGTACTACGACGACGTTTACTACGCGGACGCCAGTAAACCCTTGCAGAGTTCAGCGCACCTTAGAAAACTCGCAAAGATCGTGGCAGTAAGTGACGCCGACGCGGTGCTCGATATAGCCTGCGGGTTAGGTGAATGGTTGCACGTATGTCTCAAAGATGGTGCAAGTGTTGCCGGCGTTGACTTGTCGGAGCGCGCAATTGACTACTGCAAAAAGCATATGCCTGAAGGTGACTTTCACGCGGTGCCTGCGGAATCTCTTCCGTTTAACGATGCGCAGTTTGATTTGTTGAGTTGCCTGGGATCCTTGGAGCACTTTGTCGAACCGGTAATCGCGCTAAAAGAAATGGTGCGTGTTGCCAAGCCGGATGCCAGGTTTCTGTTATTGGTACCCAATGCCGATTTCCTGACCCGCAAGCTGGGACTGTTCGGCGGAACCAATCAAAAAGATGCCAAGGAGGTCGTAAGAACGTTGCCGGAGTGGGAAAGCTTGTTCAATCAGGCCGGACTAAGCGTCACAGCCAAGTGGAAAGATCTACACGTTATGTCGTGGAGCTGGATATCGATGAACGGCTGGTTCGCCATACCGATGCGTGGATTACAGGCAGCGGTTCTGTGGTTCTGGCCCTTGCGCTGGCAGTATCAGGTCTACCATTTGTGCGAGAAATCCTAGTTTTTAGGGCGAGTACCTCATACTGAGAATCAGGTCACCCAGATGCGCATGCTACACACGTTGTTAAACGCCAAGATAATTGCCTGGGTTGGTGACCGTCTGATGCGTGCCAAAAATACCGTATTGGGCTCGTTCCTCGCAATTGTGGTCGGTTTCTGGACAGCAGCGGCCCACAGTGATGCTCCGTATATTGATCCGGCGGACGACGAGTCCAACTTCGGCGATATTGAAAAGGTCTTGTTCTGGAATACCGCGCAGAAAGTTGCCGGTTTTCGCAACATGCAGGAACTGGCATGGACTCGCCGGATTGACGCCGGTTTGGATCCATACCCATTGCCAGAGAAACAGACGGATTTTTCAGATCTTTCATTTTCCTTCGAAGCATCTGAATTTACGATTGACGAATACATCCGCGTACACAATGTTGCCGGTTTATTAGTGATTCAAGACGGACTCGTCGTCTACGAGCGCTATGAGCTCGGAAATTCGGCCGCTAGCCTCTGGATATCATGGTCGGTGGCCAAGTCGGTAACATCTTTGCTGATAGGCGCGGCAATTCAGGATGGTTATATCGCGAATGTTGACGAAAAAGTCAGTGACTACCTCCCGCGACTGAAGAATTCGTCCTACGATGACGTAACCATTCGAAATCTCATGCAGATGTCGTCGGGCGTGCAGTGGAACGAGGACTACGCTGATCCGGAGTCGGACCTCAACACAATACGATGGGATACCTTGAGTATCTACGAGCAGCTACGTAGTAAGCCGCGACTCGCCAGGCCCGGGGAGCTGCATAACTACAATACGGCTGAAACCAATCTGGTTGGCACACTGTTGCGTTCAGCCATTGGCAATAATCTTTCGACGTACCTGAGTGAGAAAATCTGGAAGCCGTTTGGCATGGAGAGTCATGCGGTATGGAATCTAAGCGAGCCGGGCGGTGGCGAATTCGGAGGCAGTAGCCTCAGCGCGACGCTCAGGGATTACGGGCGTCTTGGTCTGTTCGCGCTCGCGAATGGCAAGCTTCGAGATGGCACTGCGGTACTGCCGGACGGCTGGATGCAGGAGTCCACCACGCCGTCGCAGGCCATGCAGACCTACGGTTATCTTTGGTGGCTACGGGACGACAAAACTTACGCAGCATCCGGTATCTTCGGCCAGGCGATTCACATTGATCCGGTAAACAATATTGTCATCGCTCAGCTCAGTGCCCGCGAAGCGGCCAGCGTGCCGGGTGACTGGGCATTCCAAAGCGCGTTTTTTCAGGCAGTTACTGCCCATCTGCAGCCCTAGACAATTAAATGTAATAAGTGGGCAGCAGGTCCGGTCTGTCTAGTCGTGCAATACCTATATTATTCAGTCGGGTTTCTGGTCGTAGCCATCGTATTGCTGTTGTTCGTGAATCGGCCAAGATACGTGGATATCGATGTCCCGGTTCCCGCCGAATTCCAGGTCGCGACATTCCCGCACGAATCTTTCGAGCAATTGTTGCGTCAATGGGTCAGTCAGGACGGCAAGATCGATTACGAGGGCTGGCACGCATCGCGTTCGTCCGTGGCCTCGCTCAATGGCTATCTGGCGGCGGTCGGTTCCATCAGCCCGAGATCGGCGCCGGAGCGTTTCGCTATGCGCAGTGATGAACTCGCATACTGGATGTACGCGTATAACGCCTATGTGATAAAGAGTGTGCTGGACAATTGGCCCATTGCCAGCGTGACTGACGTCAAAGCGCCCGTCGAAGCGGTGACCGGGCTCGGGTTTTTTCACCGTCAGCGTTTCAAGTTCGGCGGCGAGTATATGAGCTTATTGTTCGTCGAAAATACGATCATTCGCAAGGGTTACCAGGACGCGCGCATTCACTTCGTACTGAGTTGTGCCAGTGAAAGTTGTCCGATCGTTCGACCAGACCTGCCAACCGGCGAGGCGTTGGATGCTTTCCTGACAACAGCGGCGACCGAGTTCGCGAGTGACCCAGGCAATATTTCGGTCAACCATCAAACGCGCGAAGTTGTGCTGTCTCGAATCTTCAAGTGGTATCGCTCGGATTTCGAAAATGCGCTGCGTCTGGCAGGCCAGCCCGGCGGAGACGGGCTCATTGCCTACGTTCGGAGCATCGCCCCGCAGCCACTCGCATCTGAGCTAGCCGACGCGGGCGACTATGACGTGGTGTTTAACGAATATGACTGGGCATTAAATTCCGCCCGCTAAGAAGCGTCGCTGCTGCAGTCGTTGCCGGTGGCGCCTCCAGAACACCGCGCATTGGACTGACTCTAATAAAATATCGGTAAACGAAAACCGCCGCTAGCGCATCTAAGACTTAAACCGCCTGATTGTGTGGCGATGCACGGTCTGTAGCTGGGGGCTATTCTGAAAATCGCAGATACATCGGGGCAGGACATTCGCCTTGAACCGCCAAGCAAGCGCAAGCAGCAACTGGCGGTTGGTGGTGCTTTACTGGCCATCATCATTTTAGCCTGGCTGGCGACGCCGCTGTTTCAACGTTGGGCGAACGCGACTATTTCCATACCATTGGACCGCGTCCGGGTCGCCACCGTCACGCGTGGTGATCTGGTGCGAGACATTTCGGTACAAGGGCGTGTTGTCGCGGCTGTGAGTCCGACTTTGTACTCGACAGCGCCCGGAACGATCACACTGAACGTGGAAGCCGGCGAGCGGGTTATTGAGGGTCAGGTAGTTGCGGTTGTGGAAAGCCCGGACCTCGCAAGTCAGCTGGAGCAAGCAGAGTCCTCACTTGAACAACGTCAGGTTGAGCTGGAAAGGCGACGCATAGAATCTCGGCAGCTGGCGTTGGAGAAACGCAAGTCTGCCGATCTCGCTGCAGTATCTCTGACTGCTGCTGATCGTGAAAAACGCCGCGCGGATCAGGCCTACGAACTAGGCGTCATTTCCGTCATCGACTTTGAGAAAGCGCAGGATGACCTGCAAAACGCCAAGGTTGCACATGGACACGCCGTGGCCGATGCGAATTTATTCGATGAGCGACTGGCGTTCGAAATCCGTGCCAGTGAGCTGGAACTCAGCAGACAAGCCCTGCTGGTCGGGAATTTACAGCGGCAAGTGGATGATCTGGCAATCAAATCACCAGTCAACGGCATCGTTGGCGACCTGCTGGTCGATCAAAAGATGGCAGTTGGAATAGATACACCGGTCATGGCGGTCGTCGATCTGACGCGCTTCGAGATCGATGCCCAAATTCCGGAAAGCTATGCCGACGACCTCGACGTGGGTATGCAGGCGGAGATCACGGTCGGTGGTGATAAATATTCCGGGCAGTTGGTCGCGGTCTCTCCGGAAATTGTGAACAACCAGGTCAACGGTCGTATTCGCTTTCGCGAGTCGGGCCCAACGAACCTGCGTCAAAATCAACGGCTGACTACCCGCATATTGTTAGCCGAATATCATGACGTTCTGATTGTCCAGCGTGGACAGTTCCTGGACAGCGGCGCTGGTCGCGTTACTTATGTTCTGAACGCCGATGGACTGGCCGAGCGGCGTGCTATCGAAGTCGGTGCGAGAAGTCTCGGTGCCGTTGAAATTGTCGCCGGCCTGAATCAGGGCGACACCATCGTAATCTCAAACCTGGATCCGTTTCGCAGTGCCGATACGGTTCTACTTACCGAATAGTTGCCCAAAGCAGGAGCCACACCATGTTGCAAATGAAGAATGTCTCGAAGATTTACCGTACCGATACTGTTGAGACACATGCCTTGCGAGAGTTTTCACTCACCGTGGATGAGGGCGAGTTCGTTTCGGTCACGGGACCGTCCGGATCCGGCAAGACCACGTTTCTGAATATCGCAGGAATGCTGGAGGATTTGACCGGCGGGACCTACGAGCTCGACGGACGCGATATCTCGAAACTGAATGACAGGGAGCGCTCGAAAGTTCGCAACGAGAAAATCGGCTTCATCTTTCAGAGCTTTAACCTGATTCCGGAGCTAAATATTTTTGACAACGTTGATGTGCCGCTGCGCTATCGCGGCTTCAAGGCGGCTGAACGCCAGCGACGCATCGAAGAAAGTCTTGAATTGGTCGGCCTGGCATCGCGCCTCCAGCATATGCCTGCGCAATTGTCGGGTGGCCAACAACAACGCGTGGCCATTGCACGCGCACTGGCCGGAGAACCGCGCTTTCTGCTCGCAGATGAACCTACCGGAAATCTGGACACGACTATGGCGGAAAGCGTACTGGATTTGCTTACTGAAATTAACTCAACCGGTACCACGATCATCATGGTGACGCATGAAACGACATTGGCGTCGCGCGCACGGCGCAATATTTTCGTTCGTGACGGCAGCGTGAGTGACGGTCCGGGAGATCCCCATCTTGCGGCAGTCGCCGGCTAAGCGGCGCGGGAGAAATAGCATGTTCCGATATTACCTGCGTCTCGGCGTACTGAGCATAAAGGCCAATCCGGCACTAAGCGCATTGATGGTAGCGGCAATCGGCATCGGCATCGGTGCCTGTATGACCATCGTGACCATCCAGTACATCATGAGCGGCAATCCGATTGCTGAGAAATCTGATCAGCTTTATCACGTTCGCGTGGACAGCTGGGATCCGAACGAGGCATACGAGGAGCCGAATGAGCCGCCCGAGCAGATGACCTATCTCGATGCGACAGCTTTATATGCAGCCGGTCGTGCAACTCGTCAGGTCATCAGTTTTGTGTCATCTCGTGTTGTTCAGCCTGACGACGAGGACGCCAAGCCGTTTCAGCGCGATACCCGCGCAACGACAGCCGACTTCTTTGCGATGTTTAATGTCCCGTTTAAGTTCGGCTCAGCCTGGGACAAGTCGGCCGATGCGACGCAGGAGCGAGTCGTCGTAATTAATGAGTCGTTGAACGAACAACTATTCGGTGGACAAGACTCAGTAGGAAAAATGTTGACTCTGACCGGCGAGCCATATCGCATTGTTGGCGTACTCGACTACTGGGCGCCGGTCCCGTTGTTTTACGATCTGAACAACAACGAGTACGGTGACCCTGCATCCGTATTTCTTCCATTTTCGGTTGCAATCGCTGGCGAACACGGTAGCTCTGGCAATACCAATTGCTGGAAGCCGGTTCCTGACGGCGGCGCTGAAGCGTTTCGCAATTCCGAATGTATCTGGATTCAAATGTGGGCTGAGCTGCACAGCGAATCGGAGCGGCAATCGTACCTGCAATTTCTCGACGCCTACGTTGAAGAACAAAAACTGGTCGGTCGATTTCCGCGGCCGCTGAACAATCGTATCGATGACGTTGAGGCATGGATGGAATACAACGAGGTCGTTGACGAAGACGTTGGCGTTTTGTTGGGACTCGCGATCCTGTTTCTCATGGTGTGTTTGCTCAACACTATTGGTTTGCTGCTCGCTAAAGTGATGCGTCGAGTTAAGGACATCAGTTTGCGTCGCGCATTGGGTGCGAGCAAAGCAACGCTGTTCGCGCAGTACATTGTGGAGGCGAGCATGATTGGACTTGCTGGCGGTATGCTCGGCATATTTCTGACCTGGCTCGGATTGCGCGGCATCGAAAACCTGTTCAGTACTTTCGAGTTCATTACCAAACTTGTGCAAATGGACTGGGTCATGGTGTTGGCGGCCGTTGCCCTGGCAATTGCATCGGCACTAGCGGCAGCGTTGTATCCAACCTGGAGAGCTTGCAACGTGACACCTGCAACTCAACTTAGAATTCAGTAGGCGGAGACTGATATGGAATTGGGACCAATCTGGCGGGCTATTCTTAAAAACAAGAGTAGTTACGCACTTATCGCTCTGCAGATTGCAGTGACAATGGCGATCATGGTAAATGCTATCGCGATTATTCAGGAACGCTCGGCGAAGATGGCGCGGCCAACCGGCGCTGACGAAGAGAATATTGTCACACTGTCGAGTATTGCTTTCGCCCCCGAAGTCGACATGCGATCGATGATTGATGAAGATCTGGCGATGCTTCGTGGTATGCCGGGCGTTCACGACGCGATCGCGACGAACTCGTTTCCGCTACGCGGCGGTGGCTGGGGTATGAGCCTCGCAATCGAAGCAGGACCGGATGCGGATGGCGTCGGCCATACTGTCTATTTCTCGGACGAGCATGCGATCGAGACCTATGGCACGACTCTGATAGACGGTCAAAATTTCGCCAGCGACGAAGTTACCTGGGATGACAGCGAAAGCAACACCTGGCCTGCGACCGGCATTGTGACCGAAGCGCTTGCGAAAGAATTATTTCCGGATGAGCAGGGTTCGTACGTCGGAAAAACTGTCTACATCAACGAAAATGATCCCGTTAAAATCGTCGGTGTCATTGATCGCTTGCAAGCGCCTTGGGATGGCTGGGATAAAGTCGAGAACACACTGTTGGTTCCGTCCCGTCGCGATGACGAGTATGTACGCTACGTGATTCGCACTGAACCGGGATATCTTGACGAAATGATCCCACAAATCGAAGCTGCGCTCGCCCAGAACAAGGAGCGCATTATCGAAGACGTAAGGACGATGACAGAAGTACGGGAGAGAAGTTATACCGGTGATGCGGCAATGATCAAGATGTTGTCATTCATCGTCGTCCTGTTGACCGCAATCACCGGACTCGGAATTGTCGGACTTGCAAGCTTCAGCGTTAGTCGCCGAACGCGGCAGATCGGTGTTCGGCGTGCTCTGGGTGCGACGCGACCGGAAATAGTGCGCTACTTCATGGTCGAAAACTTTATCATCAGTAGTGTCGGAATAATTGCTGGCGCGGTGTTCGCCATAGCATTGAACATTTTCATGGTGCAGGCATTCGCGCTTACGCCGCTCGCATGGTACGTGGTACCGATTGCCATGATTATTTTGTGGGTCGTCGGTCAGGCGGCGGTTGCCGGGCCTGCGCGGCGCGCGAGTGCAATTTCCCCGGCGATTGCTACTCGTTCAATCTGACTCTCGACTTATCAGGGGCGACGACCGCTGCTGTATCCCTGCCGCATCTCGCCCTTGTCGGTAACGACAACCATGGCGCGCCAGTTCTCGACAAAGTGGTCGGCATCGGCTTGACCCAGTAACTCGACCATGCGCGGGTATAAATCGCCTTTGATCAGGTCGTATTCGCGATGTGCCTGGACCCGATACCAGTCCGACGCGTCTTCGCTGGCAATGTCGACAAATCCCACTTGCTGCAGGTGTTGTGCATAGCTGTCGAGCGTTTCCAACGCGTATGTCAGGCCCTCGACCTTAAACCAATACCGCATCTCTTCGGAGTACTTGTCGCCTTCTGGCTTGAGCCAGTCGTAGCAGCGAATGTGCCCACCGGATCGCAGGACACGATAACTTTCACTCAGAATGCCGCTCTTGTCGGCTATTTGAGTAAAGGCTCCGGAACTAATAACAACGTCAAAAGATTTATCGTCAAATGGCAACGGGCCCGCTTCAACAGTCGTAAACGTACAGCGATCTTCAAGGCCATGCTTGCGCGCGTCTGCATTTGCGCGCGCGATCAACGGAGCTTCCAGGTCGATTCCAACGACCTCGGCGGCGTGTGTTGTCGCCATTTCGAATACCGGGCCGCCGATGCCACAGCCGATATCGAGAATACGTTTATTTTCGGTATCGATTCCGTGCAGTAATTTGGCGACATTGCCGGGCCCGCCGGGCGCCATGTAGCCGTCACCCCATATGAGTTCAAGCATCGTTACCATGTTTGCGTAGTATTCGTTTTCGTGAGACATCCCGGTATACCGTCAGAGATGGTGCAAGGGCAGGGCTGTGGTGTACTTGATGCGCTCCATACTGAAGCTCGACGATACATCGTAGAGATCGACTTTGCCGATCATCTCCTTGTACATTTCGTCGTAACTGCGCATGTCCGGGACCACGGCGCGAATGAGGTAATCGATATCACCGCTGAGCCGGTGTACCTCCATGACGTTTTCCATTGCAGACACCATCTTGTGAAATTTGCGAAACCATTCGGCGGTGTGTTCGTGAGTTCTGATCGCCGAATACACGGTCAAATTCAGCCCCAGTTTTTCCTGATTCAAAAGAGTCACGCGCGCGCCGATGATGCCTTGTTCTTCCAGCAGCTGCACGCGTCGCCAGCATGCCGATTTGGACAGGCCGACACGTTCGGAAATTTCTGCGACGGTCAAGGTTGCGTCGTCCTGCAGAATTTCAAGAATCGCTTTGTCTATCCGGTCCATGCTTTGGTCTCCTGATCGTTAAAAATGCCGTTTATAAGCAAAATTTTTCTAGAAATCTCACTTTCGAAGGATAATATACTAAAAAGATGGTGAAACTTGCAAATATCGCAACCCTGTTTCAGGGCGCTTTCCGTACACTGTAGCCCAGTAATCAGCGGGTCTCGCGGAGTCACTATTATTAACAATCGGGCCATGTACGGCATGCTCATCGTGGCATTCGTTTTCTATACAAGCCACGTCTACACCCAAGGCACCGAGGCAGCACACTTGCCACCCATGAGCGGCATCGAGCGCCAGGGCGCCGAGGTCTATCAGCAATACAACTGCGTCGCTTGTCATCAGTTCTACGGCCTTGGCGGCTACATGGGGCCGGATCTGACCAACGTCATTTCAAATCGGGGTGAGGCTTACGCGCGTGCATTTATCACCGCCGGAACGGCCGCCATGCCAAATCTCGGCCTGGCGCCCGAGGAGGTCGACAAAGTAGTTGCGTATCTGGGCTTCGTCGATAAGACCGGAACCTATCCGCCTCAGGAATACGCTGTCCGCTGGTACGGCATGGTTGAGCAAGAGGACGATCCACAGTGATGGCGGTAAACAAGTCTTTCGCCGGATTGCGATTTATGCAGCTGGGCATATTGGCACTGGCTGTCGGCATGCTGTTCGGCGTAATCGGCGGGTTTCAGTTCCTGTTTCCCGAATTCCTGCAGGAGCTGCTGTTTACCAAGACACGGCCGCTGCACGTATCGCTGGTAGTCTCGTGGATATTCCTGATTGCGATCGGCGGTATCTATTTTTACCTGCCACGCCAATGTCGCTACACACTTTGGTCAGAGCGCGCAGTGAGTACGCACTACTGGGTATTCGTTGTCACCGGTCTCGCAATTTTGGGCTGCTATTTGTCGGGCCGGTTTGGTGGCCGCGAGTACTTTGAGTTTCCGCCAATACTGAGCTTGCCGATTTTCCTGACCTGGATTTTATTCGGCCTCAACTACTTCATGACCGTTCGTCAGGAAAAGGAGCCATGGCCTGTCTACTACTGGATGTGGGGCACAGGCATCGTATTTTTCTTCCTGACCTATACCGAAGCACACCTGTATCTGATTCCGTATTTCCGCGATTCGATGGTGCGTGAAATCATGGTGCAGTGGAAATCTTACGGCGCGTTAACCGGCTCATGGAATATGTTGGTTTACGGTACCGCTCTATATCTCGCAACCCGAATTGGCGGTAGCGATGAATTCGCAAAGTCAAAAATGGCTTTCGGCTTGTTCTTCCTGGGTTTATTCAACCTGATGTTTGGCTGGGCGCACCATACCTACCTGGTGCCTTCCGCAACATGGATTCGAACCTTCGCATATCTGGTCAGCATGACGGAACTGTTTATATTCGGGAAAATTATCTGGGACTGGCGTAATTCCCTCGAAGACTGGCAAAAAAATCGCTACTGCAATGCCTATCGGTTTTTGTTTGCCGCAGACATTTGGGTCTTCATCAATCTTGGTTTAGCGCTGGCTATCTCTGTTCCGGCGCTCAACCTGATAACGCACGGAACCCATATCACTGTGGCTCACGCCATGGGCAGTACGATCGGTATCAACTCAATGATCTTGCTCGCCTCGATCTTCTACGTGATTCGGGAAGAACTGCCACCGGATGTGCATACCGAATGTACCGGCCAGGTGAAACTCGGGTTTTGGATGGCAAACGTGTCGTTGGCGGTGTTCTTCACCGCATTGATACTGGCTGGGGTTGGTAAGGGGCTCTATGACGGACCCTCCTTCCAGGAAATGATGCGCTCAATTCGTCCATTCCTGATTGTGTTTACGCTTGCCGGTGTCACTTTGATGATCGGATTGTGGATTGTGCTTTGGCACGGATACCGGCTAATCGGGGTCGTTCGCGGCGGCGGCGGATTAGACAGACCCTGAAGAGCGGAACTGGGTCACCTTTTTGTGCCATCGAATATGGCACAAAGGGTGTCCTACCTGGTTCTGGAGCAGGTCATGAAAGTTCTAATCGCCCTCGCGGCTGTCGCACTACCTTTAGTCGGTCTTGCGGACAGCGTGGAGCCTGTGGACAAAGTCGCAACACACGTGAATATCCGGCAGGCGCCAGATAGTAGTGCCGAAATCGTCGGCCAGTTACTACAGGGGTCGTCGCTACCCCTGGTCGGGTCCACCGAAGACTGGAACGAAGTGCGTCTTGAAGGTGGCGATTCCGGCTTTATCAGCGCGGCTTGGACCGTTGTCGTTGCCGAGGAAGAAATGGCCATAACGGAGCCGGAGGCTGTAGTTGAGCCGGAGCTCGAACCTGAAGCCGCGGCCGTAGCAGAGGTCGTAGAGCCTGAGCCCGAACCAGAACTCGAACCAGAAACTGAACCCGAAACAGTGGTTGCAGAAAAGGTCGAGCCCGAGTCGATCGTTGTGCCTGTCGCCGCTGCAGCAGCAACCACAGAACTGCCCGGCCCGGCCGGGCCTCCGGGACCCCCAGGTCCCGCCGGTCCGCCCGGTGCTGACGGCGATGGCTCCATGAAAGGCGATCCCGGATATCTGGTGAAGTTCAAGGACAAGAACACCGGCAACGCATCCCAGATTTTCGACAACGGCAACCAGATAGGAATCGGAACCGATGCGCCGACGCAACGTCTGGAGGTCAACGGCAACGTACAAATTCATGACCGCAATAGCAATCTGGCGGGACTGATGATTACTCAGTCGGATGGTGACACCGGCTACATCATGCACAACCGCGCGAGCACCTTAACCATTGGTGCCGGATCGGTGGATCGAATCACAATTGACCGTGACGGGAATGTGGGCATCGGTATGTCGCGACCAGCGCACCCTTTAGAGTTGGCAAGCGGCGCGCATGTTACAGCGGGCGGCGTGTGGACCAACAGTTCGTCGCGAGCGAAGAAAGAAAATATCGAGGTCCTGACACTCGACGATGCCATGACTGCGCTGGATAGCCTCGAACCGGTTCATTTCAATTACAAGGCCAATCGCGTTGAACAGCATGTAGGTTTCATTGCTGAGGACGTGCCGGATATTGTTGCCACCAGCGACCGTAAGAGTCTGAGCAGTATGGATATTGTTGCTGTACTGACCCGGGTCGTTCAGGCCCAGCAACGCCAGATCGACGCGCTGGAGGCGCGCGTAAACCAAGCGGACTAATTGCCAATTCTGTGACGCCAATCATGCGATGGATGGGACCAAAAACCCATAATTAGCAGGTACAGGAGAATTCATGAAAAGTCTGATCATAATTTGCGTACTCATTCTCGGCTTTGCGCAAGCGGCCAGCGCCGATATCTGGAAGTGGGTCGATGCGGCGGGCAAGACGCATTTCGTAGATACGAAACGGCCGATATACACGTGGGTCGATGACTCCGGCAAAGTACACTACGCGGATCATCCAGACCATGAAGATGCAATATCTGTACAACTCGTTTGGGTGTCAGACGGCAGACTCGACGAGAAGGGTGATTCCGGTGCTGCACCGAAAGAAAACGGCGACGCATACCCTGGCGAGACGGCCGAACAGCGCGCAGAAAGAAAGGCCGCTGAGGAATATTATTGTAAGCGCGCGACGGAGATCTACGACTCCTACATGAACGCCCCGCAGCTTTACAAAACCGGCGACGACGGCAAACGCGAGTACCTGAGCAAAGCTGATGTGGCTAAAACTATCGCCGAGACGCGGGCCAAGAAAGACGAGCTCTGTAGTTAGCCTTCCGGCAGCGCCGGCTGCCAGCCATCATTGGTCTGCGCAACTGAATCCACAAACGAGCCTCTGCGAAGAAACGCTGTCGTGTTTCGTATGACTTCTTCGTTCTTGGTGATGTAGTGATGCGAAATTTCAACAATCAGAAAATCGTTCATTCCATCAACACGCGTACTTTCCACCGATACCTTGCCGTCATTCGGATCAGGAAGCATCGCTGACATCACAAAATTCATTGATCGCGTTCCGGCGATCACGCCCAATTCGAAATCGACCGGGCCGAGCTGGCCTGGGATGCTGTCAAAGTCCGTGCCCAGCTGTAATCCAGCTTCACCAGCGAATAATTTGCTGGTCGGCCAGTCACGTGTTATGTCGATAACCTCACTACCCTGATTGGGCGGGGCAAGCATGACGACGCGACCCAGATCCGGAATTGGCGAGGATTGATGCGAATATCGCAGCAAAATTCCGCCGATTGAATGGGTCACAAAATGAATGCGCTTGGCGCCGGCGTTACGGCACTCGTTGAGCCCGGTTTCAACTGCCATCGGTGCGAGAACCTCGATGGGGCCCGCTTGCGACGGATAGTCAACATTGGCCGTGGAAAAACCGGCGGCTTGCAATGCTTTGGCCATCGAATCCATCGCGCGCCAACTCCGATTGAGGCCATGCAGCAGCACGACGCAATCATCACTGGATGGAGCAGCCAAAAATGCGGTTCGCGGTGTCGTTACGCAAGCCTGCAACAAGACCAGCAAAAATACCGAGGTAATGCCAATTCCGCTGACCGATCGTGTTTGCATGAAACGCATTCTGCCAAAAAGTGGGGCCGGCTGCATGTGCCAATAGAGAATATCGCCGCGAATAGTTGCCTGACTGCCCGAATTAAAAGCTGCTTTTCGATTCCAGCAAGATCTGAACGTCGTCGATCGAAGCATCACCGTCAATAGGGAATGCGAGGTCCAGGTGGATTATTTTTCCGAAACCGGTTCGTGTAGGTGCAAAGCGAAGCCCGAATCCGACATCGCGAAGCCAGCCCTGATTCGCCTCTCCAACGGGATTTTCACCCCAAACGCGGCCAGCATCCGCAAACACCGCGCCGCCGACGCGGAACAGGCGAAACGGGTACCAGTCCCAGAAATAGCGTTGTTCGACCGTTATCAGGACTTTGGAGTCGCCACTCTGATACCGCAGCGGATAACCTCGAAGTCCGGTATCACCGCCCAATTCCACGATGTTGTCGAGGTCCAGCGAATGTCCGTAGGCGCCTTCTATGGTTGCAAAAAACATGCGCTTTTCCGACTGATTCAGGTAGAAACGCGCACTAAGTCCAGCCAGCGCATTGCGCGTGTCGCCATCCTCGAGGCGACCTGAGGCCCAGATCGATGTCAGCAGTGCAGACGAATCGAGTGACCCGAAACCGCGACTGTAACCAGTCGAGTAGAGCAATGCATCGCGATCCGAATCAAGAGATTCGGAGGCATATCCCAGGGTCGCAGTCAGTCGCTGACCCATATAGAAGTCTTCGGTGCGCCCGATTTGTTCCTTGTTGGTAGCTGTTCTGAATTCGTCTTCGAGAATTTCGACTTCCACGAAGGGATAATTCAGACGTCGAACGTCCGGCACCAGGGCGGGCAAGCTGCCGGCCGGAACGGATTCGAAGCGGTTGTCGTCAAAAATAATGCCGTAGCGATAGCGGCGGACCCGCTTGTTCTTGAGTCCCGCGGACCAGCCACCAAACAAAGTGTACAACTCGCGTTCGTGTTGGTATTCGGCCGCCTGTTCACCCAGAGTATAGAAGGTATTGCGGTGTTCACTGTCAACTGCCGATATACCAAGCGACCAGCGCGAATCGAGTGCGTAGAACGGACGTATCAACGCCGCGGAGAACGAATGGCCATCGGAATTATCTGCAATGTTGAGCGAACCGGCGGCCCAGCTGTTACCGATGTGCGGATCCTGAAATTCAAACGAGTCAGACGTTCGATCGACGTCTTCGACGTGCGCGATTTGAACTTTTTGGCCGTGGCCGAGGAGATTCACTTCTTCAAGTTCAATGCCAAACTTGTTCTCACCGCCGGTTCGGCTGAGTGATATACCCGGCTTCAACGTCCAAACGTCGTTGGTTGTTACGCGCAGATCAACCACTCCATTGCGGTTATTGATGGCTTCGACTTTTGCATCGTAAAGATAACTCCTGCGTCGCAAAATTCGAGCAGATTCGTCAGCAAGCCGCTTTGAGTAAACGTCACCTGGCTTTAACAGCAGCTGCTTCTTGATAACGTGATCTTTGGTGATAATGTGCAGCCTGTTAATCAGGCGGTACAAGGCGTAATTTTCGCGTTCGTCAGAGGTGTCGAACACGTCTTTCTTGACCAACACGATTTCGCCGACCATTGTGCCGTCAGCCACATTTGTCGTCGTTTCTTCGGCGATGCCATCCGCAGCCGAAGCGCCAAGCAGCAGGCTGCTCAGTAATATTCTTCGCGCGTGTCCTATTCTGTCCGTGTTAATTCCGTGCCGTAAAGGTCACCAAAAAAATTATCCTTGTGCCACCGTGGCCGTTGCTCAGTATTCGCGATTTCTAACGCGATCATGAAATTTGCGGTCGCCACTTTGGCGGCAGACTCTTCGTCGAAGTGTAGTTCCTGATCATCCGTCGCGCCGTGGTAGTGAGTCTGCATGAAATGATTGTACAACGCTTCCGGATCCACGCCGGCTTCCGATGTCTTAAATCCGGTCGCGAAAAACACGGCCGGAATACCCTGTTGCACAAACGGAAACTGATCGCTGCGCGTAAAGTAGCCGCGCTCCGGGAACGGATCCGGACTTAGTTCGATACCGACTTTATCAGTTGCTCGCTGCACGATTTCCTTGAGCGTCGAGTGTTCAGCACCAAAGGCAACAACATCTTGAGCTTTCCACAGCAGCATTACCATGTCCATGTTGACGTTGGCGACGATGGATTCGATAGGAACTGTCGGGTTGCTGGCAAAGAAATCCGCGCCCAAAAGTCCTTTTTCCTCGCCAACGGTAGCGACAAAAATTAGCGACCGCCTCGGGCGGACGTTTGAATTGACGAGCGCTCTGGCTACCTCGAGCATTGTACCAACACCGGACGCGTTGTCGTAAAACCCGTTGTAAATATTGTCGTCCGATTCATCGCCAAGGCCTTTGCCATCAAGATGCGCACTCAAGACGACATACTCATTCTTTAGAATCGGATCACTGCCTTCCAGAACTGCCACGACGTTGTTGCCGCTAACATTTCCAGTGCTGACTCGTTGCGACATAGTTGCGGATATACCAAGGTCCATTGGTGTGTAGTTTTCGCTCTCGATGGATGCTGCCATCTCATCAAAAGACAGTGGGCTTTCGGCAAATAATTCGCGCGCTCCCTTTTCAAGCATGAAAGCCTCCGCCTGCAAGCCCTCGAACGCATATTTCGGCCCCTCATGCTCACTAATTGACCAATACTTGCCTGATTTGGAGTTACGCACCGCGGCAGCGTCTGATGAGATTTGGCGGTGCTGCAAGGAAATAACGCCAATCGCACCGCGTTTTTCCATCTCGATCGACTTGTGATAACGACCACTGCGATAGAAGGCGCGGACCTCACTGCCGAGCGCAGCAGGCGCGCCGGACACGACGACCGCGATCTTGCCGTTCAGGTCAACATGCTCATAGTCATTGCGTTCAATAGACGGTGCATTGACGCCGTAGCCGATAAACACAAGCGGTGCTGTGATGGAAACATTTTCGCCTGCCAGGGTAGGGCTGGATGTAAACTCCTCAAACTTCTTGTAGTTGCGCTCGCCGTTGGCAGAAGAGACGGTGAGCGCGCGCGAGCCCGCAACCACATTGGCAGTTGCGAAAGAAACTGTTTGAAAATAACTGTCGTCATTGCCGGGCTCGAGCCCCATTGTTGCAAACTGGGTCGCTACGTACTTGGCGGCGAGCTGATAGCCGCGTTTGCCTGCCTCCCGGCCCTCGTAAAGGTCATCGGCCAATAGTGCAACGTGTGCAAAGACCGCATCACCACTGATAACGGGCAATGGTGCAGCGCTGGTATTCTGAGGAAATTGTGTCTCGGAACAGGAAGCGAGCAGCGCGCAGGACACTGCAATTGCGCGCAGATTGGTTGCGGACAACATTTTCATTGGCTATTCCCTTTCATCTGAAACGTAATTGTACCGGATACCCACGCTACCGAGCATTCGCGTATAATCCGTGCGCATGGAAACAGAGCTCTTCAATCAGGGATTGACGCTAATGCTGGCCGGTATGGGAACCGTCTTCACGTTCCTGACGACGTTGGTCTTCGCGATGACGCTTATGTCCAAAACGGTATTACAATTTCAGCGTCAGGCTCCCGCCGCGGACGTGACTGACGAGCAAGTTGCTGCGATCAGCGCCGCTATTTCCAAACACCGCAACAAATAGAAAGAGTCTATGAGCGAACAAAAACCCCTCGGAATCACCGACGTAGTGCTGCGCGATGGACATCAAAGTCTGCTTGCGACCCGTATGCGAATTGATGACATGCTGCCTATCGCAGAGAAACTCGATCAGGTTGGCTTCTGGTCATTGGAAAGCTGGGGGGGTGCGACTTTCGATGCCTGCATACGCTACTTGGGCGAAGACCCGTGGGAGCGTATTCGCCTCTTTAAAGCCGCAATGCCCAAGACGCCACAGCAGATGCTGTTTCGCGGCCAGAATATTCTGGGCTACCGCCACTATGCAGACGACCTGGTAGAGAAATTCGTAGAGCGCGCAGCAATAAACGGCGTTGACGTGTTTCGTATTTTCGATGCGTTGAATGACATGCGTAATCTCGAGACAGCAATCAAGGCGACGCTGGCAGTCGACAAACACGCGCAGGGCACTATCTCGTATACGGTCAGTCCGGTGCACACCATGGACCTGTGGGTGGACATGGGACGTCAAATAGAAGATATGGGCGCGCACTCGATTTGTATCAAGGACATGGCCGGGCTATTACGCCCCTATGTGGCGTTTGAACTGGTCACCAAGCTCAAGAGCGCGTTAAATATTCCGGTGCACATGCAATGTCATGCGACGACCGGCATGTCGACGGCAGCGTGTGTGAAGGCCGCCGAAGCGGGAATCGATAATATCGATACGTCGATTTCCTCAATGAGCATGACTTACGGTCATTCTCCAACGGAGTCACTCGTCGCGATTCTCGAAGGCACCGAGCGTGATACGGGACTGGATTTAATCCTGCTTGAGGAGATCGCGGCGTACTTCAGGGAAGTGCGCAAAAAGTATGCGCAGTTTGAAGGCGGCTTACGCGGTATCGATTCACGTATTCTGGTCGCGCAAGTGCCGGGCGGCATGTTGACCAACCTTGAGGGCCAGCTGCGCGAGCAAAATGCCAGCGATAAGCTCGACCAGGTGCTCGAAGAAATTCCGCGCGTGCGCAAAGACCTCGGCATGCTGCCGTTGGTGACACCAACATCGCAGATCGTCGGCACCCAGGCGGTGATCAACGTCATGTCAGGTGATCGCTATGCCAATATCTCGAAAGAGACCGCTGGAATTCTGAAAGGCGAATACGGCGCCACTCCCGCACCGGTCAATGCGGAGCTGCAGGCACGCGTCCTGGACGGTAAGGATCCGATTACCTGCAGACCTGCAGACTTGTTGGAACCGGAAGTGGAAAAATTAACCTTAGAGTTCAGGGAACTTGCCACGAAGAAGTGCATTCGAGTTGCAGATGCTGAAATCGACGATGTACTGACTTATGCCCTTTTCCCACAGATGGGGACTCGATTTCTTGAAAATCGAGACAATCCTGAAGCGTTTGAACCCGTTCCGGATCCTGAGGCCGCAGCTGCGGCCGCGGCACCCGCTCAAGCAACCTCAACCAAACAGTCCGCAGCCGTTTATTCGGTTCGCGTAAACGGCAAGAGCTTCCAGGTTGAAGTGGCCGAGGACGGTGAGTTGAGCGATGTTCGTCCAGCAGCAAGTGCTGCGGCGTCTGCGGGCGCGGCGTCTGCGGGAGGAGTTGCGGTCAAAGCAGTCCTTGCTGGCAATATTTTTAAAGTCCATGTAGCGCCGGGTGAGCAGGTCACAGAAGGCCAACCGCTACTCGTTGTTGAAGCGATGAAAATGGAAACCACCGTCAGCGCGCCGCAGTCCGGAACAGTGACTGATGTCTATGTCGGTGAGGGAGATGTCGTCTCGGTTGGCGATCCGCTGGTTGCGATAGGCTAGGCGATGGAGCTCGTTGCACAGATTTGGCAGGAGTCCGGCCTCTACCAGATAACGGGTGGCCAGATTCTCATGCTGGGTATCTGTCTCTTGCTGCTGTATCTCGGAATTGTCCGCAAATTTGAGCCTTTGCTGCTGGTGACCATCGGTTTTGGTGGCCTGCTGTCCAATATTCCGGGCGCCGGGATCGCAACGGGCGATGGCTTGCTGCATTTGGCCTATGTGTTTGGAATTGAGACCGGCGTATTCCCGCTGATTATCTTTATGGGTGTAGGTGCGCTTACAGACTTTGGTCCGTTGCTTGCTAACCCGCGCACAGTGTTTCTCGGCGCCGCCGCGCAGTTCGGTATTTTTGCGACCCTGCTGGGGGCGCTGGGCCTGACGTCACTGGGGGTCATGGATTTCTCGGTGCGCGAGGCAGCTGCGATCGGGATTATCGGCGGGGCAGATGGGCCGACGGCGATTTATGTGGCCGGGCAGCTGGCACCGCATCTATTGGGGGCGATTGCTGTCGCCGCATATTCGTACATGGCATTGGTGCCGCTCATTCAGCCGCCGATCATGAAGCTTTTGACGACCGCGGCTGAGCGCAAGATCGAAATGGTGCAATTGCGCGAGGTGTCCAAAGCTGAACGCATCATTTTTCCGCTCCTGCTGCTACTTCTGGTCGCATTGCTGCTGCCGTCTGCGGCGCCATTGCTGGGTATGCTTTGTTTTGGCAACCTGATGCGCGAATGTGGTGTCGTCGACAGGCTTTCCGACACGACCCAAAACGCCCTGATCAATATCGTCACAATTTTTCTTGGCTTGGCCGTAGGTTCAAAGCTCAGCGCGGAGCAATTCCTTGTGCCAAGCACGCTTGGCATATTGTTGCTTGGCATGGTCGCATTCGCGATCGGCACGGCCAGCGGCGTTTTGATGGGGAAATTCCTGAACCGCATTTCCAAACATCCGATCAACCCCTTGATTGGTGCAGCAGGCGTGTCGGCGGTGCCGATGGCAGCGCGAGTTGCGAATAAAGTAGGGCTCGACGCAAATCCGCAAAACATATTGCTAATGCACGCGATGGGACCCAACGTCGCGGGCGTGATCGGGTCCGCGATAGCCGCTGGCGTCATGATCATGCTTACGTCGTGATCGAGCGGCCGTTTGCAGAACATCGAGTAGCACTCGTAGTTTTTGCACTGGCCCTGCTGCTGGCATGGGCCTGTTATCGACCGGCCTTAAGTGGTGCATTCCAGCTGGATGATTTTTCTAATCTTGCTGAACTGTCCCGTGTCAGTGACTTCGAAAGCGGGCTGAACTTCACATTGTCGGGGGATGCCGGCCCACTTGGCAGGCCGATTGCGCTTGCGAGCTTTGCCTGGCAAGCGGCGAGCTGGGAGCAAGGCGCAGCAGCGTTCCTGCACGTCAACATACTGATTCATTTGCTGAACGCGATTCTGCTGGCGTTTTGCGTGTTCCGATTGTCGCTGTACTTATCCGTCGAGCGGGCCAGGGCGGTGACTAACGCGGTTGTGGTTGCGAGTGTTTGGGTGTTGTTGCCCCTGCTGGCCACGTCATCGCTGTTGGTCGTGCAACGTATGACCACGCTGAGCGCGACATTCGTATTGCTAGGACTAGGGGCGTACCTGCTGGCGCGAATGCGCCTGGACAGTGCTCCGCATCGCGCCATGCTATGGATGAGTGTGAGCCTCGTTGTCGGCACCACACTTGCGATGTTGTGCAAGGAATCGGGGCTGCTGTTGCCGGTATATGTTCTGGTGCTGGAGGCCACTATTCTGGTCAGGCCCGAAAACGTCGCAAGCAAAACCTGGCGTTTGTGGCAGGCCGTATTCCTGGGTACGCCAGTGTTGGTCATCTTTGCCTATCTGGCGATGAGTATCTCTTACCCTGAAGCACTGGCCCAGCGGCGCGGATTTACGGCCGGCGAGCGCCTGATGACCGAAGCCCGGTTGCTATGGGTGTATCTGTTCAAAGCCATTCTTGGCAGACCCGCAACACTCGGCATTTATCAAGACCCGCCCAGTATCGCGCGCAGCCTCATGCAGCCGGCAACATTGTTGGCTTGCTTGAGTTGGCCGATCTTGCTGGCAGGCGCAATTATCTGGCGCCGCCGCTATGCGCTGCTGGCAATGGCGGTGCTTTGGTACCTTGCGGGACACCTGCTCGAGTCGACGAATTTGGCGCTGGAGCCGTACTTCGAACACAGGAATTACCTGCCGATCATCGGACCAGTGCTGGCGATAAGTTGCTTTTTGTTCTTGTCGCCGCTGCAAAGTCGGCGCTTGGGTTTCGCGGCCGCGGCGACCTTTGTTGCCATCAATGCGTACTTTTTGTTTGTGTTCGCGTCGATGTCGGGGGAGCCGTCCATGGCCTCGCGGTATTGGGCCATGCGCTATCCGGACTCGGTACGTGCGGTGACGACTATGGCGACATTTCAGCTAGCCGAAGAAGGCCCGCGCCGGACGCTAGACACGCTCAGCGATTTTGCCACGCGTCATCCACAACATGCGTACCTTCGTATTCAGCAGCTCAATTTGCTGTGCCGTTATTTTGCTACTGCGAATCATGAGGGCGTTCTGACGCAACTACGCGACGAGCTGCCGGCAGTGCAATTCACCTACACCGCAGGAACCATGTTGTCGCAACTTTTCGACGCGGCGGTTGCGACCGATTGCACAGTTCTCGATACAGAGACTGTCGCCGCTCTGGCAATATTGTTGCGCAATAATCCTCGTTACATCGGGGATCCGGCCTACAATCGGTTTACTGAAAAATTGCTGGCGGGCATTACGCGTTACCGGGGTGAAGATGAGGCAACGCTGCAGCACCTGAAGGCGGCGATTGCGTACGGCCCTACGACGGAGCTCAACTTAATGATGGTAACCGCCCTGGTTGATAGTGGAAATTTTACTGCCGCCAGAAAATTTATTGACGATGTTAGAGTAGCGGCACCATGGAACCCGTTGCGAGCTGCAAACTGGCATCGTAATTTGGATGAGTTGGCCGTGTACATTGACGAGTTGGAGAAAGTGTGGCGATGAGTGAAGAACAATATCCAAATGCGCTGTCGATCATTATTCCCGCGAAAAACGAAGCAAAATCCATCGCCGAGGTCGTAACTACGGCCCGCTCCGAATTTCCCGACGCTGAGATCATTGTTGTTGACGACGGCTCCAGCGATGAAACAGGCGCGTTGGCGAAAGGTGCCGGCGCTATCGTGTTGCGCCACCCGGAAAGCCTTGGCAACGGAGCATCCGTCAAGAGTGGCGCACGTGCCGCAACGGGTGAGATTCTGGCTTTCATGGATGGCGATGGCCAGCATGATCCACGCAATCTCGGTGTATTGCTGGCGAAGCTTGAAGAGGGCTACATGATGGCCGTCGGTGCGCGCGACTCAGGCTCGCATGCGAGCGTTGGTCGGCTGTTCGCGAATGGCGTGTACAACGAGATTGCATCGCGACTGAGTGGTCGGCGCATCCTTGATCTGACCTCCGGATTTCGAGTTGCGAGAGCGCGGATGTTCAAGCAATTCCTGTACTTGCTTCCCAACGGCTTCTCCTATCCGACGACGATTACGATGGCCTTTCTCCGTTCCGGGTTTCCGGTTTGCTTCGAACCGGTCGAAGCGGCACAGCGCACGGGCAAGAGTCATATCCGACCGATACGTGACGGGATTCGGTTTCTTGTGATTATTTTCAAGATCGCGACACTCTACGCGCCGCTCAAGATTTTTTTGCCGACCAGCGCACTGTTTTTCCTGGCCGGCCTGGTCAACTACCTGTACACGTTCGCGACAGCAGGTCGGTTTACGAACATGAGCATGTTGTTTTTCAGTGCTGCGGTGATCATATTCCTAATTGGACTTATCTCTGAGCAGATCACAGCGCTAACATACCGTCAGTCCTGAACGGAATTTGAAATGACCAAAGCCTTAACGTCCATTTGTCTACTCCTCGTCGCAGTCAATGTGTGCGCTGCCTCGGAACAGGTTAGCTTCGATACTGCCGACGGCGTACGCGTCTATGGCGATATCTACCGCAGCGCGGAGGGCGACAGCGCGCCAATAATCCTGCAGTTTCACCAGGGCGGTGGCGATGCGCGCGGCGAATACGGTCTAATTGCCAGCAGATTGCTTGAGAACGGTTACAACGTGCTGGCGATTGACCAGCGCGCTGGTGGCGACCGGTTTGACAGCGTGAACAGGACAATGGCCGCACTCGACGGCAAGGAGTACGGCTATTGCGACGCTTACCCGGACCTCGAGGCCGCTCTTGGCTATGTTCGCGAGGAGGGTTTCGGCGGCCCGCTGGCGATCTGGGGCAGTAGCTACTCCGCTGCCCTGGTGTTTCAGCTGGGCGTAAAAAACAGAGATGAGGTCAGTGCGATACTCGGATTTTCGCCGGCATCCGGCCCGCCGCTCGCCGAGTGCTCATTGCTTCCGTATTTATCTCAGCTCACGATCCCGGCATTAGTACTGCGCCCGCAAAGCGAATTTGAAATCGAGTCCGTGCAGGCGCAGATGCAGGAGTTCGAAGCCCATGACATACAAACCTACATTGCCAATCCGGGTGTGCACGGGTCGTCGATGCTCAACGCCGAACGTGTTGGCGAGTCGACCGAAGCCGCGTGGGAAGTTGTGTTGAAATTTCTGGCCGCGAACCTGTCCACAGAGTAGGCAGACCGGCTCAACGCTTGAAATGATCCTCTAATACCTGTGCAACACAGGACGTGAGTCGCTTGCCAGTCTCGATGTGCAAGAACTCGTTCGGTCCGTGAGCATTCGAGCTCGGTCCGAGTAAACCAGTTACCAGAAATTGCGCGTCGGGAAACCTTTCGCCCAGCATTCCCATGAACGGTATCGTGCCACCCGTGCCCATATACATGGACGGTTCGCCGAAGAAGGCTTGCGACGCCCTGTGCATTGATGCTTCCAGCCAATCTGCTACCGGCGGTGCATTCCATCCGGCCATCGTAGATTCGACCTCGAATTCGACCTTCGTCAGCGGCGGCGTATCTTTTTCCAGAACCGACTTGACTGCTGCAGCGGCTGCGTCGCCGTCACAAGTGGGCGGCAGCCGGAACGAAAGCTTGATCGTGTTGAAAGGCAACTGCACGTTCCCTGCGTCAACGAGAGACGGCAATCCATCGGCACCGGTGACGCTCAGCGTCGGTCGCCAGGTATTGTTGAGCAGCAGCTCATACGGTGACTCGGCCGGCGCCGGATCATCCACAGCCCACGGATATTTCAGATAAACAGATTCGCCAAGCGTTGCTGCTGCCTTGGCGGCCTGCTCTGTGCGTTGCTCCGGGATATCGACAAACAGGCCAGCCGGTTTGAGTTGTCCGGTCGCTTCGTCTTCGACGCGACTCAGTAAACTTCGCAGCACGCGGAAACTGGAAGGGACAATGCCGCCGGCACTGCCCGAGTGCACGCCTTCGGTCAACACTTCAGCGCGCAGCGTACCGGTCAGGTTGCCGCGTAAGGAGGTCGTGCACCAGAGTTGCTCGTAGTTGCCGCACTCAGCGTCAAGGCAGACCACAAGGTCAGGCGAGCCAATTCGGTCCTCGAGCAAATCGATGTAAAACGGCAGATCAAAACTACCGCTTTCTTCGCATCCTTCGATCAGGACTACGCAATGGGCATGTGGAATGCTCTGTTCCTGCAGGGCACGGATGGCCGCCAGCGATCCAAAAGTAGAGTACCCATCATCAGCGCCGCCGCGGCCATACAACTTGCCGTTCTTGATTACAGGCTTCCACGGGTCCAGGTCTTCTGCCCAGCCGACCATTTCCGGTTGCTTGTCGTAGTGTCCGTACAGAAGGACCACATCATCCGATGCGCCCGGAATATCAATAAACAAAACCGGCGTGCGGCCTGCGATGCGAACGACTTCTACCTGCATCCCCGCTAGCGGTTGCGCCTTCGCCCAGGCTTCGAGCATCAGTACGGCTTTGTCCATGTGGCCGTGCTGTTCCCAGTCTGGGTCGAACATCGGTGACTTGTTCGGAACCTTTATGTACTCGCACAGTTCCGGGATGATGGACTCGTCCCAGATACCGTTAACGAATTCTGCGGTTTTTTTGTTATCCACCTGTGAGTGACCGGTACAGTGTTTTCGTCATGCGTTCAGTTGTGATGAATCCCCAGTTCCATTGCTCGTGATAGAGCCCGAGTGGATTCTCTTTGAGTATCTGCTCCTCGGTCATGCCTGCGTCAACAAGTTTTTTCACTTGCGCTTCGGCATCAATGAGCATGTCCAGAGCAGCTTGCAGATCCGCCTTCGACGCTAGCGGGCCATGGCCGGGAATCAACACGGTCTGGTCGTCCGCAAGATCAAGAATGCGCTGTTGACCCGCCTTGAATCCCGCGACGCTGCCACCGCTGTCAATATCGATAAACGGAAACAGGCCGTTAAAGAAAAGGTCGCTGGCATCAATTACGTTCTGCTCCGGAAAATGGATCACCGAGTCGCCGTCGGTATGCGCCGCCGGCAGGTGAAATACGAATGCTCGGTGACCATTGGCATGAAACGTAACCTGATCGGAAAATGTCACGACAGGCAGCCCACTCGATCCGCCTATGGAGTCGAGGGATTCGAGCAGCGCGCGGCGCTGCTTATCGTGCGAGAAAATGAGCGCGCCAGCCTCCGCCAGAGTTGCGTTCGAGCCAACATGATCGCCATGCGCATGGGTATTGACGATGAAATCCACCGACCGGCCTGACAGCTCCTTAACTTTCGCGACCAGACTGGCGGTGATCGGCGCCATGCCATTGTCTATCAGCAGAACGTGCTCGTCCCCGACCATCAGACCGATGTTCGAGCTGAATCCGTCCACGCCTTCCAGCATATAGATGCCAGGCACGGCCTCGGTCGCTTTGACTGTGGTGGCCAGTTCCTGGGCGGAGGCAGGCAGTGCAAAAGCCAGTGCTAATACGACGAATTTTTTCATAAGGTGCGCTCCTGGGGTTCCTGCTAATGGTTGCTGGGGAAAGAGAATTGCGCGCTTTCTCTGACTCCGCCTTTTGGCCAGCGTTGGGTAATGGTTTTGCGTCGAGTGTAGAAACGAACGCTGTCCGGACCGTAGGCAAACAGATCGCCAAACAGCGAGCGTTTCCAGCCACCGAAACTATGCGTAGCGACGGGCACCGGCAGTGGCACATTGATACCGACCATGCCGACCTGGATATTATCTGCAAAATAGCGAGCTGCCTCGCCATCTCGGGTAAAAATACAAGTGCCATTGCCGTACTCATGGTCGTTGATCAATTGCATGGCCTGCTCCTGCGAGTCTGCTCGGACAACGCAGAGTACCGGCCCAAAAATTTCTTCCTGATAGATACGCATCTCAGGCGTAACCCTGTCAAACAGGCAGCCACCTAAAAAGAAACCATCTTCGTATCCATCCACCGTCAGTGTTCTACCATCAACAACCAAATCCGCGCCTTCTTCGACGCCGAGGTCAATGTAGCTGCGCACTTTGTCGTGATGAACTTTGGTCACCAGCGGGCCCATGTCATTGCTCTTATCCGTGCCGTTGCCGACTTTGAGGCCTTTGAGCTCGTTGCTCAGTTTTCCGACGACCGTATCTGCTGTCTCGTCGCCAACGCAAACGGCTACCGAGATCGCCATACACCGCTCCCCGCAAGAACCGTATGCGGCCCCCATGAGGGCGCTGACGGCGTTGTCTATATCTGCATCCGGCATAACGATGGCGTGATTTTTTGCACCGCCCAACGCTTGCACGCGTTTTCCATGCTTGGTGCCGGTTGCATAAATATACTCGGCGATCGGTGTTGAGCCGACAAAACTAACCGCCTGTACCCGTGGATCCTCAAGCAAGGTATCGACAGCTTCCTTATCGCCATTGACGACGTTATAGACACCATCAGGCAGTCCCGCTTCCGAGAACAGTCTCGCGATGTACATTGGCGCACTGGGGTCTTTCTCGGATGGTTTTAATACGAAGGTATTGCCACAGGCGATCGCCATCGGAAACATCCACATTGGCACCATGGCGGGGAAGTTAAATGGGGTGATTCCGGCGACGACACCCAGAGGCTGAAACTCCGACCAACTATCAATATTCGGGCCAACGTTCTTGGTGTGCTCGCCTTTGAGTAATTCGGAAATTCCACACGCGTAGTCGACAACTTCGACCCCACGCATGAATTCACCCATCGCATCGTCCAGCACTTTACCGTGCTCACTGGTCAGCAATGCGACAATATTATCGGCATGTTCTTCAAGTAACTGCTTGAATTTGAACATGACTTTCGCACGCTTCGCCGGTGCCGTATTGCGCCAGGCTGGAAAAGCCTCCGCTGCCGCTGCAATGGCGTCTTCAACGGTGCTTCGCGAGGCCATTGCGACCTGCTTTGTAATCGCTCCGGTGGCTGGATTGGTTATAGCCTGGGTGCGATCACTGTCCGCAACGTCGCGACCATTTATGTAGTGGCCAACAATACTGGCGGTGTCAATGTCTTTAGCGGCTCGTGCGTTCATGATATCTCCAATTACTATTATTACTCGACCGAGTCGATGACACGGCGAATACCTTCAAACGACGCCTGCATTTCATCAACGTTGGAGTTGAGAAATGGCGCAAACTGTAACGCGTCCATGCCATTGCGTACGACCAGTTTTTCGTCCCAGAAACACTTTTTGTGGACCTCGAGGCCCCGCGCGCCTGGTGCGCCATCGCGCGATGCCAATTCGATTGACCCCATCATGCCGAAGTTTCGCACGTCGATCACTTTCGCGTGATCATCGAAGGAATGCAAAATATCAGCGAACGTGTTTTCCAGCTCCGCAGCCTGTTCGAATATCCCTTCTTCCTGGTAAACATCCATGGTCGCGAGACCCGCTGCAGCGGCAACCGGGTGGCCGGAGTAGGTGTAACCGTGGAACAGCTCAACCATATGGTCCGGACCCTGCATGAAGGCGTCAAACACATGCTGCTGCACGAGCACGCCTCCCATCGGAATGACGCCGTTTGTGAGACCCTTGGCCGTCGTAATGATGTCAGGAGTGACACCGAAGCGCTCGGCCGCGGTGCCCTTGCCGACGCGACCGAAAGCAGTAATCACTTCATCGAAAATTAGCAGAATGCCGTGGCGGTCACAGATATCGCGAAGCTTCTGCAGATAGCCATCGGGCGGCGGCAGGACGCCTGCAGAGCCGGCAACCGGCTCAACGATGACCGCGGCAATATTGCTGCCGTCGTGCAGTTGCGCCAGGCGCTCAAGATCGTCCGCCAATTCCACGCCATGTTGCGGAAGTCCTCGACTGAACGCGTTCTTCTCCAGATTGAATGTATGTCGAATATGATCAACACCGGGTATCAGGTTGGCGCTGAAGATTTTGCGGTTGGGCGCGATGCCGCCAACCGACATGCCGCCGAAATTTACGCCGTGATAGCCCTTTTCGCGGCCAATCAGGCGGGTGCGATTACCTTCCCCACGGGCGCGATGATAGCCGAGCGCAATCTTCAGGGCCGTATCAACCGACTCCGATCCGGAGTTTGTGAAAAAGCAATTCGAAAATCCGTCCGGCGCCATGTCGACAACACGTTCGGCCAGCTCAAACGCTTTATCATTGCTCAATTGAAATGACATACAGTAGTCGAGCGACGCGACCTGTTTTTGTACAGCAGCCACGATTTTCGGGTGGCAGTGGCCAATGCCGGAGGTCCAAAGGCCTGAGAACATGTCGTAAATCCTGCTCCCGTCTGCCGCGGTGTAGTGGTGTCCTGACGCTCCGGTGACGATGCGCGGGCTCTTTTTGAAGTCGCGATTGGCCGTATACGGCATCCAGTAGGCAGCAGTGTTTTTTGCGGTAGCGCTCATGATTTGCAGTCCGGCGGAATGAATGGGGCGGTTAGTGTATTCCGGAGAGCTATGTTAAACAATTGCATATCGGGTCGAACTTAAGTCATTGATTTTATACGTTTCAGGGGTCAAAATGTTTAGCTTGCTAAACACTGATTGGACTGTTTCTCATGGACAAACAAATTGGTCGCAGATTGCGCGAAATCCGGACCCGTCTGGGCGTGTCGCAACGCCAGTTGGCGCGGGTTTCGGGCGTTGCGAATGCGACGATTTCGCAGATCGAAGCCGGCAAGCTGAATCCGACCGTTAGCATGTTGAAAAAGGTGCTCGACGGCGTGCCTATCAGTATGAGTGAATTCTTTGCCGATGACGTCGATTTTGCAGAGCGCATTTTCTTTCGTGCGAATGAGTTGACCGAGATCGCCGATGGCGGAGTCTCGTTTCGCCAGGTTGGCGCCAAGCTACACAACAAGTCAATCCAGCTGCTGAAAGAGTGCTACCAGCCAGGCGCGGGTACTGGCCGGCACGCGATGACGCATGAGGGCGAGGAGTGCGGAATCGTTCTGCATGGGCGACTGGAAGTAACGGTCGCGGACCAGGTTGCGGTTCTGACGGCCGGAGATGCCTACTATTTTCGCAGCGATCAGCCGCACCAGTTCCGCAATTCCGGCGCCGAGCCCTGCGAGCTCATTTCAGCCTGTACACCGCCCAGCTTTTGATGCAAAGTGTCGCACCTCGTTTTTTTTAATCTAGATTAGAATTTCAATGGCACAGTTCGGTACCGTTTTTTGCGATGAATACGTGTCCGTCCGATTTGTTGACGGATCCTGGCAACAACCCGCAATCCAGCCGATGGGTCCGATTCCCATGCACCCGGCGTCGCATGTTTTTCACTACGCGAGTACGTGTTTCGAAGGCTTCAAGGCGTACCGTTTTGCCGACGGCAAGGCGCGAATTTATCGTCTGCGAGACCATGTAGCACGCATGCAGAAAAGCGCCGCCTCGCTGCGCTTGCCGGTGCCGGACGCCGAGATGCTGGCGCAAATGGTGATCGACCTTGTCGGGCGCCTCGCGGACGAAATTCCGGAGCCGCCGAGTTCGCTGTACCTGCGTCCGACCCTGGTGGGTATCGAGGAAAACATCGGTGCTGCTGCGGCGCCATCGCGAGATGCGCTCTTATTCGTTATCGCATCGCCGGTTGGCGACTATTTTGGCGGCGGCGCGAAAACGCTGAAGCTGTTGGTTGACGACCAGCATGCGCGAACCACTGACCAATTGGGCAGTACGAAGACTGGCGGCAACTATGCTGCCGCTTTGGGGCCGACGCTTGATGCCAAGGCCAAGTACGGTGTTGACCAGGTACTGTTTTGCCCGAATGGCAATGTGCAGGAAACCGGCGCAGCGAATTTCCTCTTGCTCAGTGACGATGAGGTGATTACCAAGCCTCTCGATTCGTCGTTTTTGCACGGTATTACCAGGGACTCAATTCTCACGCTTGCAGCAGACAACGGTTACCGGGTCAGCGAACGCAACTTTACTGTCAATGAGTTGCTGCAATTGGTCGCAACCCATGAAGCTGCACTTTCGGGCACGGCAGCGACGCTGTCTGCAGTCGGTTGTCTCGTATACAACGGCAAAGAAATCGTGGTTCGTGACGGCGGCGTGGGACCAAATACGCAGCGACTTAGCGCAGCGTTGCAAGATATCCAGAAAGGTGTAGCTCCGGATACGCACAACTGGTTAACAACGGTCTGAATTTGCAGCGGCGCTTCACACGGGCACCTTTCGTAGACTGTGCGATCCATACAAGGCAACCGTAAGCAATAGCAGTGCGGTTGCCTGATGGGCGACTGCGAGGAACGTCGGAACGCCTAGCAGCAATGTGGAAATTCCCAACAGGACCTGCAATATAGCGGTATGCAGCAATGCATTGCCGGCTTTCGCAGCGCGTTCAGGCAGGCCCGTTTTTCGGGCCCGCATCCAGTAAATTACAATCGCGATGAAGGTCGTAATGGCCAGCATGCGGTGATCGAATTGCACCGTCGTCATGTTCTCGGTCAGGTTTCTCCAGAATGGATCAAGTGCGGCGATGCCCTCCGGAATCCATCGATCGCCCATTTTAGGAAAGGTATTGTAGATTAAACCGGCTTTGAGTCCGGCGACGAAACCACCTGAAAGAATCGTCGCAGCGATGAGCGCTGTTAACGCATAAGTACGTTCGTACCAGGGGTGTGTAACGGTGTTTGCGGAAGTTTGCAGCAACGAGAGTGCCCGCCAGAACATCATGCTATACACCAGAAAGGCTGCGGCGAGATGTGCAACCAGTCGATACGGGCTGACCTGTGGAGTATCGACTTGCCCGCTAGCCACCATCACCTTGCCAATCAGTCCCTGCGCGCCGCCGAGGGCAAGCATGAACAGGTACCATGGTAATTGTCGCCACGATATGTACTTGCGAATGAGGAAATATACCAGCGGTATAGAGAATGCGACGCCAAGCAGGCGGCCGAGCACTCGGTGCAGATACTCAAGCCAGAAAATTTCCTTGAAATTATCGACGTCCATGGCGTTGTTCACGAGCAGAAATTCGGGCGTTTGCCTGTAAATCTCGAACACGCGTTGCCACTCGAGTTCACTTAGCGGCGGCAAAATTCCCATAATTGGCCGCCATTCGGCCATTGATAAGCCTGAACCGGTCAGGCGCGTCACGCCACCCAGCACGACCATGGCGAATACCAGGCCACAGCAGATTAACAACCAGGTTGCGATTGCGCGGTTGCGGGCGTTTTCTGTATTGCGGTCGTTCATTGGCGCGCAATACTATCAGGCCGGGCCAGAAAATCAGTACGTGATATTCTCGATTGATGCGAATTAGCCAGTGCAACAACCTCATGGACTTCCGCAGCATCGCCAGGCGCCGACTACCGGCGCCGGTATTTAACTACCTCGATGGCGGCGCCGACGACGAAGTTTCTTTGCAGCGCAACACCGCGGCGTTCCATGACTATGAGTTGCTGCCCGCTCAGTTGCATGACGTAAGCAGTATTGACACGCGTTCTACGCTGCTTGGTGAAAACGTTGCTTGGCCGGTGATGATCTCGCCGACAGGTGCCTCGAAACTATTCCACGCCGACGGCGAAGCTGCTGTCGCGCGCGCCGCGAGCAAGTTCGGAATGTTTTACAGCCTGTCGACTCTTGGGACGACGAGTATCGAAACCGCTGCCGCTGCGGCGCACGGTCCAAAGCTTTACCAGCTCTATATTTTCAAAGACCGTGGTCTGACTGAAGAGTGGATCGCGCGCAGCAAAGCGGCAGGTTACAAAGCACTCGCATTGACTGTTGACGTTGCGGTTGCCGGCAATCGCGAGCGCGATCTGGTGCATGGTTTTGCGGCCACCCCACGATCCAGGATGCGCCAGATTGCTGCGTTCGCCGCGCATCCGGGTTGGTTGTATCGCGCGCTTGTGTGCAAGGATCTGGATATGGTCAATATCACCAGCAGCGAGGCTGCGGCGCGCGCGATTGCAGCAGGGGTGCGAAACTTTATAGCGGAAGAGCTGGAACGTTCTCTAACCTGGAAGGACGTGGAATGGCTGGCCGAGCGCTGGGATGGACCTTTGGTGATTAAAGGAGTTCAGTCGGTCGAGGACTGTCGCAAAGCAGCGGACTCAGGAGCGACCGCTGTCATGATTTCGAATCATGGCGGGCGTCAGCTGGATTCATCGCCGGCGCCGGTCGACTGCATCGCCGCCATTGCCGACGCGTTGCGCGACCGGCTGGAGATCATTTGTGATGGTGGCATCCGACGGGGCAGTCATGTCGTCAAAGCTTTAGCGCTGGGCGCAAACGCCTGCAGTATTGGTCGCGGCTATGTGTATGCGCTGGCGGCAGGCGGCCAGCCCGGCGTCGAGCGCGCACTCGGACTGTTAAGAGCCGAGCTTGAGCGCACCTTGGCTTTGGTTGGTTGCAAAAATGTACGGAATCTGGACCGGAGTTTCGTCCAGCAACGCATTTCTCGCTCACTATAGAGCGCAATATTATCGCCCTGATTCCGATTTCCGAGTAATATGTGCACAGGCCGAGCCTGTGGGGGGCGGTTTTTTTTAAGAGGTAGTTATGTCTGGCGAAAGAGTGAAAGGAACCGTCAAGTGGTTCAACGACGACAAGGGATTTGGTTTCATCGAACGTGAAGGTGGACCGGACGTATTTGTTCACCACAGTGCGATCCAAATGGAAGGTTTCAAGACCCTCAAAGAGGGTCAGGCAGTCACGATGGAAGTGACGCAAGGGCAAAAGGGCCCGCAAGCTGAAAATGTGATGGCTGACTAAGCATCTTTAATCGGTCACGAATCCGAGTGACCGTTTTGGTTTTCACTTCAAGTCTATACCTGCACAGCAGGTGCTTCTGATGCACCGATATATCCGCAACCAGCAAATTGTCTGGGCGTTTTTGTTGTCCGCTTGTGGGCAGGACCCGGTTGCCGAGGCGCCTGCACAGGCAACGCCAGCGCAATTTGTGGGAAGTACCGCCTGTGTCGATTGTCATGCGACGCAGTACACGGACTGGACAGGCTCGCATCACGACCTGGCGATGCAGGTTGCGGATGAGTCGTCAGTCCGCGGCGATTTCGAACAATCGAGTTTTGAGTATTTTGGATCGCGCACTGAATTCTTCCAAGACAACGGTCAGTTTGTAATTCGAACCGCAAATTCAGTGGGTGAAATTGAAGACTATGTGGTCACGCATACCTTTGGTGTCACGCCGCTGCAGCAATACCTGGTCGAATTTCCAGGGGGGCGTTTGCAGACTGTACCGTTCGCGTGGGACACACGCCCGGCGACACAAGGCGGTCAACGCTGGTTTCATGTCTACGGTGACGATTTTATTCCACCGGGTGATGAGCTGCATTGGACGGGTCGTCAGCAAAACTGGAACTACATGTGCGCCGAGTGCCACTCCACTGACCTGAAAGTTAACTACGATCAGGATACCGACACATTCAATACGACCTGGTCTGAGATTAACGTGGGTTGCGAAGGTTGCCACGGTCCGGCATCCAGGCACGTCGCGGAAGCGCAAAGCGGAAAATTTTCAGGCCGCAAGGGCCTGCGTGTCGACCTTGATGATCACGGTCGAGCGGTCTGGCAGATGAATGCGCAAACCGGCATTGCAGAACGGAGTGAATTCGCAATGCGGCAAACCAGACAACCGGAGGCCTGCGGCCGTTGCCATTCGCGACGCGGCGTGATCAGCGCCGAGTACGCATACGGTGTACCGCTGACCGAAACGCATCGTCCGGCATTGCTCAATTCGCCGCTGTATTTTGACGATGGCCAGATTCGTGATGAGGTCTATGTATACGGCTCTTTCGTGCAGAGCCGCATGTACCAGGCGGGTGTAACCTGCAGCGATTGTCACAACCCACACTCATTGCAACTCGTAACCGGCCGGGAGCCCAGCGATGTATGTTCGCAGTGTCATTTGCCGGGCAAGTTCGCGACCGCGGAGCATCACCGGCACGCGCCCGCCGAGGTAGCTTGCGTCGATTGTCATATGCCGGCTCGGAACTACATGCAGGTCGATCCTCGACGCGACCACAGTTTTCGGGTGCCGCGACCGGACCTCAGTGTCAGCAGCAACGCGCCCAATGCCTGCACTGCATGCCATGTCGACAAAGACGCCGCATGGGCATCGAGCGCAGCAAAAGACTGGTGGGGCGAACCTGAGCCGCACTTTGCAACAATTTTCGCCGCCGTTCGAACTGGCGCAGGTAGCGCCGACCTGGACGCTGTTATTGGCAACAGGGACCTGCCCGGAATTGTGCGTGCTACTGCGCTGACAACGCTATCCGGGCCGCCAGATGAAGCTGCAGCGGCAGCAATCGAGAAAAGCCTTGGCGACCCGGATCCGCTGGTACGTATGGCAGCAATTGGGAGCGCGCAATTCCTTGCGCCGGAAACGCAGCTGCAACTGCTGTCCCCGCTACTGCAAGATCCGATTCGTAGCGTGCGTATCGAGGCTGCCCGGATGCTGGCGCCACTGCATGAATACCTATCGCTGCGTTCCGGCTTCACAGCGGCGGCGGGCGAATATCGCGCGGCACAATTGGCGGTTGCGAGCCGGCCTGAGGCGCATGTTGCATTGGGCGATTTTGAGTCATCGATGGGGAATCCCGATACAGCGATCGAACACTACTCGTTTGCGCTGGCGATGGATCCTGAATATTCCTATTCACGTCTGAATTTTGCCGATGCGTTGCGGCGATTTGGCGACGAAGCGGGCGCAGAGACACTACTGCGCGATGGCGTGACGATGGATGCGGCAAATGCGGACTTACGCCATGCGCTGGGTTTGTTGCTGGTGAGAACGGAGCGCTCGGACGAGGGCCTGCAAGAGCTGCGTCAGGCGACTGAACTGGCGCCGGAAAATGCACGATTCGCTTATGTGACCGGTATCGCTCTGCATTCTCTGAGGCAGACCGAAGCTGCGCTCGAATTGCTAGCCGATGCTCACAAGCAGTTTGCCGGGGATTTTGACATCGCCTGGGCACTCGCAACGATGCTCAGGGACAATGGGGATAGACTTGGCGCGAGAAAAATCGCTGACGAGCTCGCAAGGCGACGACCGGACGATACCAGCGTTAAGGCACTCCTGGCTTCGCTTGACGCCGCTTAGATGTATGCGGACACACCGTCGTAAACCAGTTTTAGCCCAACGGCAAATAGCAGCACATAAACCAACGCGAAGAAAAATCTGTCGCTAACGCGCTTATGCAGCGCTGCCCCGATCAATACGCCTACCGGTGCCAGAATAACGAGGGCTGCTGAAGTCGCAAGATTGTCGGCATCAAGCTGGCCAAGCCAGCTGTATGGAATCAGCTTCACAAAGTTGGCAATCGCGAAGAACACTATGCACGTTGCAGCGAAGCCGGTTCGGTCGAGTCCGCGGCGAAGCAGGTACATGCTAATCGGCGGGCCCCCAGCGTGCGCAACGAAACTGGTAAAACCCGCGACAGACCCCGCTAACAGGCCGTAAGACTCGGGATAATTCTGCGGCTCAAATCGTTGCGTACTGCGCCTGCTGATCCAGTAATGACTAGTGAATGCGATGGCGACCGTGCCAACGATCAATCGCACATCGGCAACACTCATATACTCAAATAACAAAGTGCCGACGACGATCCCCAGCAGCGAGGCAGGTATCAATATCTTGAGTTCTGGCAAAATCCACTTGCCTCGAAATTTCCACAATGCGACGAGGTCCATGACGCACAGAATCGGCAGCAAAATAGCCGCCGCCTGTACCGGCGAGATAACCAGCGCCATCAGGGGCACAGAGGCTACACCCATTCCGCCGCCAAAACCGCCCTTGGAAATCCCGAACAACAAGACTGCCGGAATTGCGACAGCATAGAACCAAGGGTCAGTGATCAAGTAGTCATCCTCGTCGGTGCTGCCAGTCTACGTTGCTTGTATAGGCAAGTCTTACCGCGTGCGTACATTCATGATCTAATACACGCATATTAATAACGATAAATCTCCGTGAAACTAAGAATACGTGACAATTCGATTCGCCTGCGACTCACGCGTGCAGAAGTAGAGAGCTTACGTGACGCCGGCGCGGTATCCGGACGTACCGTTTTTCCGGGTGGACGGGAATTTAAGTATGTTGTCGAAAGTAGCCCTGCAAGTGTCAACCCGGGAGCGCTGTTCTCCGACAGCATCGTCACCGTGCGGCTACCGGAGACAACGGTGCTCGCGTGGGCCAACACTGAACAGGTGTCAATTTTTGATGAGCAACGACTTGACGACGGTGACTTGTTATCGATTCTTGTGGAGAAAGATTTCGCGTGCCTTGCCCCGCGTGAAGGTGAAGACGAGTCCGATATGTTTGCGCATCCGGAGGCCAACAACGATCAGGTACAGTGTTGATGGCCACGCAACGCTACGCAGGCTTCACTCCGGAAACGATCGCATTCCTGCGCGAGCTGTCGAATAACAACAATCGAGAATGGTTCAAGGAGAACAAGAGTCGCTACGAGGATTTGGTACTTGACGTTGCACTGCGTTTTATTCTGTCCATGCAGGATCCGTTAGCTGAGATCGCGCCGAGATTCGTCGCGCAAGCTACCCGGGTCGGGGGGTCGTTAATGCGCGTCTACCGCGACACACGATTTTCCAAAAATAAAACGCCATATAAGACCAATATTGGAATTCAGTTTCGTCACGAACGGGCGAAAGACGTGCACTCGCCCGGCTTTTACGTCCACGTCGCGCCTGAAGAAGCGTTCATCGGCGTCGGTATGTGGCGTCCGGACTCAGACTCGTTGCGTGGCATCCGCGAGCGAATTGCCGCTAAACCCTCCGAGTGGCAGCGCACTATTGGCGATTCCAGGTTCAAACGGAATTTTAGACTGGGCGGCGAAAAATTGACGCGCCCGCCACGCGGCTTCGACAAAGACCACGAGTGCATCGAAGATATCAAACGCAAGAGTTTTATTGCGGTGAAAAATGTTGCGGTCGAGGATTGTCTCACGCCGCAATTTCAGCGCAAAGTAGAAACAGCGTTCAAAGCAGGTACGCCCTACATGCAGTTTCTTTGTAAGGCAGTTGGCGTGCAGTTTTGAGAGCGTGCAACGAGTGAATACCCCGGAAAGTGCGCTAGTAGGCGATATTGTAAGTACCGGTAGCGTCTTGCCGGAGTGGATCGATTTCAACGGACATATGAACGTCGCATACTATGTTCTGGCATTCGATCAGGGAGTTGATGCGCTGTGGCTGGATTTCGGAATTACTGCAGAACACGTGCAACAAAATCACAGCTCGACGTTCGCTGTGGAAACGCATGTACTGTACCAGCAAGAACTGAAACTCGACGATCCATTTATTGTGACTGCGCAAATCCTCGCGTTTGATAGCAAACGTATTCATCAATTCCAACGTATGTACCACGCCGACAGTGGCTATCTTGCGGCAACGGCGGAATGGATGACTCTGCACGTGGATTTGAGGAAGCGCAGAGTCGCACCCTGGCCGCAAGATATCCTGGATGGAATTAGTCGCGTCGCGAAACTTCAGGGAGATTGGGAGTACCCGGATGAGGCAGGCAGCACGATGCTGATACGAACGCCGCTTTGGTCGGTCGTGAAGGAAAGCGCATGAGCGCAAAATTTCTGCTGACTATTGACGAAGGTACGACAAGTACGCGCACAATTATTTATGACCATCTGGCGCGAGAAGTCGCAAGCGCGCAGCAGGAATTCAGCCAGCTTTACCCGCAACCCGGTTGGGTCGAGCATGATCCTGAGGAGATCTGGACGGCCGTGTCGGCCGTGACTGCGGCTGCGATGCATAAGTCCGGTGCGAACGCGGCGGATGTCACCGGCATTGGCATCACCAATCAGCGTGAGACAACATTAATCTGGGATCGCGAATCCGGATGCTGCATTTACAATGCCATCGTGTGGCAGGATCGGCGCACAGCTGCGAGCTGCGATGCGCTGAAAGCTGACGGCACAGAAGCGATGGTTGCGCAAAAGACCGGCTTGCGTCTGGACCCGTATTTTTCGGCCAGCAAGATCGCCTGGATACTTGAAAACGTCGCCGGCGCACGCAAACAAGCCGCGAACGGAGAGCTTGCGTTCGGAACGATTGATAGTTTCCTATTATGGCGTTTGAGCGGCGGTCAGGTGCATGCGACCGACGCGAGTAACGCATCGCGCACTTTGTTGTTCAATATTCACTCCCAACAATGGGATGACGATTTGCTGGCTCTGTTCGGTATCCCGGCTAACATGCTGCCTGAGGTGCACGATTGCGCGCATGAATTCGGTATTGCCGACTGCGATGCGCTGGGCGGGGGAGTTCCGGTCCTGGGTATCGCGGGCGATCAACAAGCCGCGCTGATTGGGCAGGCCGGTTTTGAGCGCGGTACGCTCAAGAGTACCTACGGTACCGGTTGTTTCGTCCTTGCAAATACTGCGGACGAAGCGCTGCAGTCCAATAATCAATTATTAACAACGGTGGCGTCACGACTTGACGGCAAAGTCAGTTACGGATTGGAAGGCAGCGTTTTTGTTGCCGGCTCGGCTCTGCAATGGCTGCGCGATGAATTGCGGTTGATCGATTCTGCGAGCGAATCAGCGACTATCGCTGCGCAGACCGGAGTGGTCGACGATGTGTACGTGGTACCTGCATTCACAGGTTTGGGCGCGCCCTATTGGGACCCGTATGCGCGCGGCGCGATTCTTGGTCTGACCCGTGGCAGCGGACGGGAGCAAATTGTGACAGCGACTCTGCAGGCTATTGCCTATCAGACTCGAGATTTGCTTGATGCGATGGTCGAAGACGGGATTTCTCCGAGCATCATTCGCGTCGATGGCGGCATGGTGCACAATGACTGGTTCCTGCAGTTTCTTGCCGATATTCTGGACACTGCAATCGAACGTCCGGTCAACATTGAGTCGACGGCTCTGGGCGCAGCCTATCTGGCGGGTTTGTGCGCCGGGGTTTATGAATCGACCGCAACAGTTGCACGGATGTGGTCAAGCGATCGCGTGTTCCAGCCGGCTATGCACGCCGATCGACGCGAGCAATTGTTGAGTGGCTGGGGCGCAGCGATCAGGCGCGTGAGTAGTAATGCTTAGAGCACGACAAAAAATTGGCAAGTACAAGATTATTGGACGTATCGCGTCGGGTCCGCTTGCGGATGTATATCGCGCATACGACACGATTCAAAAAATACGGGTTGCGCTAAAGATTCCCAAGACCAGCAACGGCGCAACCGAGGATGAGTTTCTGCACGAAGTTCGGGTAGCGACGAAACTGCGTCATCCAAATATATTGTCCGTGCTGAACGCCAGCTATATCGACGATAATTTCGTAATCGCAATGGAACTCGGTGAGCAATCTTTAGCCGATCGAATTGAGCGGCGCACTTCGACAGCGCTCGCGATGGAGCTCGCCGGCCAGGCAATCGCTGCGCTCGCTTTTGCGCACGACAGAAAGATTATCCATTGCGACATCAAACCTGAAAACTACATCTTGTTTCCTGGCAATCAATTGAAGCTGGCCGATTTTGGATTCGCCAAAGTGAGCCTACGCACGCTGAAGGCGTCGGGTTCGGGCACCATTGACTATATCGCGCCGGAGCAAGCGATGGGTCGTCCCAAATTTCAATCTGACGTTTTTTCGCTCGGTCTGGTGTTGTATCGCCTGTTCTCCGGGAAATTGCCCGAATGGCCGTTCGAGTGGCCAGCGGCCGGACACGACCGGCTGGAAAAACGGGTGCGCCCCGAATTTGTCGCGATTCTGCGCAAAGCGATTCAGCTGGATCCGTCGAAACGTTACCGCAATGCCGAGCAAATGCGCATCGAATTCGAGCGCATGCGCAGCAATGCGCGCAAGCAGAAAAAACCGAGATCGCGGAATGCTGCGCGCAACGGCACATCCTGGAAGCGCATCCAGTGGCGTGAATTCCAACGTCAGTTTCGTAGCAAGCTGGACACTCGGCATCAATGTCGCCAATGCGAGGGGCCTGTTGCCGAGAGTATGCAGGCCTGTCCATGGTGCGGATTCGACAATCCTGCACGCGGCGCGGAATCTAAAATGGCATCCAGTTGTCCCCGCTGTGAGCGCGGCGTGAAGAATGACTGGAATTATTGTTCGTGGTGTTACGGGCCGGGATTTGTGGAGGAAACCACGCGCGTGTATCCGGACAAACGCTATACGACTCGCTGCACGAATCGTCGCTGCAAAGGCGCATTGATGCCGTTCATGCGTTATTGCCCCTGGTGTCGAACCAAAGTGCGCAAACCGTGGAAACTTGAAGCGGAAAAAACCAGCTGCAAAGCTTGCAAGTGGGGAATTGCACAGGAGTTTTGGAATTTCTGTGCGTGGTGCAGAGAGCCGGTGCGACGTGAATAGTTCTCAAGTCACTGATAGCCTGGTGCTTGGTGGTTCGTTGCAGACAGATCGATTCGATGGTTCTGTTGGCGGCGGCGAGGTCATTGCATTTTCGAGTCCGTCGCCTGACCGCACTACTGAAAACGAAGATTGCGTCGCCGTGATTCCGTATGGACCGCAGGCAGTGGTCCTTGTGGTTGCAGACGGAGCAGGCGGATTACCAGCAGGTCGTCTTGCGTCGCATACCGCGGTGATGACACTAGTCAGGCACCTGGAAATGTCGGGCGAAAAAACGATCATGCTGCGGACCGCGATTCTTGACGGTATTGAGGCGGCCAATGCAGCCGTACAGGACCTGGCCAATGGTGCGGCGACAACGTTTACGGTACTTACCGTTGAAGGACTCATTGCGCGTGCTTACCAGATCGGCGACTCCGAAGGACTGATCGTCGGGCAACGGGGCTTATTGCGATTGCAAACGCCGGTCCAGTCGCCTACTGGTTTCGCGGTGGAAGCTGGTTTCCTGAACGAGCGTGAGGCGTTGAGCCATCAGGATCGTCATCTGGTTTCCAATTTTTTAGGCACTCCGGATATGCGGATCGACATCGGTGCCGAAGTCAGATTGCAGTCGCGTGACACGATATTATTGGCCAGCGACGGGTTGATGGATAACGTACTCGTCGGTGAGGTGCTGGAACGGGTTCGCAAGGGACCGCTGAACGCGGCAGCGGAAGCGGTAATCGCGCTCGCGCATCGCCGCATGAATGGCACCGCAGTCGAGCAACCCAGCAAACCCGATGATCTCTCCCTAATATTATTTCGCAAGCCATTTAGTTCTTAAAAATCAAACAGCTACGATCACGTCAACGGCGGCATAGATTCTCGGGAAGTATTGTTAAGTGGGGGTGTTGATAGTCGCTGTGACGCGTATTATCGTCAGAGACAGTCAGCCATCGGGATTCGATGGAACTCGGACCACACTTTGTGGCTCAAACCCAGTAATTACGGTGGCTCTATGTGTGCCACCACACCTCGCATTGAGAGGGCAGGACGATGAAAAACAGCCAGGCCGACACATCGGTATTCCATTTGATCAAGCCATTGTTGCTCACGATCGTTGCGACTCTGGTCATCGGCGGCTGCAAATCCGAGATGTCGGGTTCGTCAGGGTCGCCGCCGCCTTCCGGGGGCATGCCACCACCGTCATCCGGTGGCGGGATGCCGCCACCTTCATCCGGCGGACAATCGGGCGGTCAGTCCGGTGGTCAATCCGGCGGTCAATCCGGCGGTCAATCCGGTGGTGGTGAAGCGGGCGGCGGTCAATCCGGTGGTGGCCAATCCGGTGGTGGTCAAGCGGGCGGCGGTCAATCCGGCGGTGGTCAGTCCGGCGGCAGTCAGTCCGGCGGTGGTTCCGCAGGCGGCGGAATGCCGGGTGGCGGAGCGTCAGGCGGATCTGATGGTCCGAGCGGCAGTTCCGGTGGAGCCGGCGATGGTTCCGGTGAGGTTGGCAGTGTTCCTGGCGGTGGCAGTGGTACGGACGGCCTTCCACCTCCTCCGAGTGAGGCCGGTGGCGGCGGTGGCAGCGAAGGTGATGGCCCCGGTGCTGGAGCTGAAGCCGGTGGCGGTAGCGGCGACCAAGGCGGCGCCGACGGAGACGGTGATGGCGACGGCGAGTCTGGCGGTGATTGTGGCAATACCGGTGCTCTGCCGGGCGGCGTAGGCGGCATGGGCCAGGCGGGCGAATGCCTTGGCGGCGGCGGCGCTGCGGCGGCAGATGCGGAAGAGGCAAGCTCCGGCGGTGCTGACGGCGGCGGTGATGCTGACGGCGGTGGTGCGGGAGCGGGCGGTGGTGCGGGTGGCGCTGACGCAGCTGACGGAACAGTAGCTGGTACCGGTGGTGCTGGCAGCGTTGGAGAATTTCCCGAAGAGAGCGCTGACGAGCGTGCAGCCCGGCTGGGCAAAGAACTGGATGAGTCCATTGGTGGCTTCGATGAAGTACTGATGGAAGAGCAGCAGGAAGTGGCGTCTGTTGGACGCAACACTGAAGGGTTCGGCGACGGCGCTGGAAACGGCAATGGTAGCGGTGGCGGCGGCGGTATTAGCTTAGGTCAACAGGCAGCTGGCGCCGGCGGCAGTAATTCCACAGGCGGTGCCGGCGGCAAACCTGTATCGGCAACAGCAGGAATGACGGAGGAAGAAATTACTGAGCGCACTCCCGAGGATGTCGCCGTTATGGTGGATGACGACATCATTGCGCGGCAATTACGTGAGGCAGCGCTCACCGAAGAAGATCCGGCCTTGCGCGAACGCTTGTGGGAAGAATACCGCAAGTACAAGGGCCTATAAAAACAGCTAAGCAATGGGAATTTTCTACACAGCATGAAGAAGATCACGCTTCTATTCGTCGTTTATATCGTATTGCCGGGTTGTTCGGTTAACGAGGTCATTACTGCAGAGGAAACCGAACTCATTGTTGCCGAAGCTCCGCCCGAAGAAGCATTGTTGCTTGATATTGGGATAATTCAGTTTGCCGAAGGCGTGCCGGAGGACAACGATTCCAATGACACGCAGATATTTGAAGATATTCGAGCCGCGGAATCGCGCTATCTCGCGTATCACCTGAAGACGACCCTGCAGGGAACCGGTCATTGGGGCGCGGTGCGCGTCATACCGTCAAGCAGCGCCTACACAGACGTCATTATCGGCGGCAAAATCGACGAGTCTGACGGGGAATTCGTAACGCTTGAGATAAAAGTCGGAGATGCGCGGGGCCAGACCTGGTATCGCAAGAGTTATACCACCCAAACCGGCGTGTCATCTTACTCGATCAATCGCGATCGCAGACTTGATCCGTACCAGAAAATATTTAATGACATCGCGAATGACTTGCGCACCTATGTGGCGCAGTTAACGCCCAAGATGATTGCTGACATACAGCATGTCTCCGAGCTGCAGTTTTTTGCCGACATGTCGCCACAAGCATATGGCGAACATTTGGCGGTGGGTGAAGACGGGATCACTTCCGCGGTACGCTTGCCTGCCGAGAACGACCCCGGCGTGGATCGATTGCGGCAGATTCGAGAACGAGATCGTCTCGTCGTCGATACGCTCAACGAACACTACGCAAATTTTTATTACGGCATCGCCATTCCGTATCGTTCCTGGCGCAAGACCGCGCGTGAGGAATCTATCAATTATCGCCAGGTGCGCCGCTCTGCGAACCTGCAAACCCTGATGGGTGCCGTTGTGCTTGCGGGTTCCCTCGCAGTCAATACCGATAGCGGTGGCAGGCAGACGCGCAATATCAATCGCAGCTTACAGGGCATCGGGATTCAACAGGGCTTTGAGTCGATGTTCGGCGGAATTTCGCGCCGTTCGGAGGCCAGTATTCACCTGGAATCCATCAAGGAATTATCGGAGTCATTCGGCGCTGAAGCTGCACCAATGGTTGTCTCGGTCGAAGGCGAGTCGCGACGTTTGACGGGTACGGCAGCGGCGCAGTACGAGAGCTGGCGGCGCCTGCTCAAACAAATCTACGAATCAGAAACAGGTTTCGTGGAACCGGTCGAAGACAATCTCCCGGAGCGTGTCCCCGAACCTACGGGATAAGCATACGGAGTGACGCCAGACCTGCAAAAAGGGACGCAGCTTGCCGACCGTTATACATTGCTTCGCAAACTCGGAGCGGGTGCGGATACGCAAACCTGGCTAGCGACTGATCGCATGACGCGAGCGTCGGTCGCGTTGAAAATTCTCAGCAGCGATCGTTTGTCCACGGAGGTCCTGCGCAAAGAATGGCAGACCAGTATCCGCCTGATGCACGCGCATATCGTTCGTGTTTTCGAGTTTCATAGCGATCCGAACGGCACATTTTACAGCCTTCAGTACGTCGATGGATCGGATGTCTCTGTTCTCAGCGGGGCTCCGCTGACTCATATTCTGGCACCGCTGATCCTGATCGCAAATGCATTGCAGTACGCGCATGCCAAAGGCATCGTGCATCGCGATATCAAAAGCAGCAATATACTGCTGGACAGCAATGGCGCCCCCTATTTGTGCGATTTCGGGGCCGCAGTGTCCATCGAATCGGAGGCTGCGGGTGGTTCTCTGATTGCAGCAAGCCCGCAAAGTGTAGCGGGAGAGGCGGCGGCTCCGGCCGATGACATCTTCGCATTTGGCGGCCTGATCTATGAGCTTGTTTCCGGGCGGTCGCCGTATTCATCTGCAAGTACCAGCGATGACATTGTGTACAAAGTGCCGCAACCATTGACCGCAGCCTCAGGCGAACCTGTGCCGCAAAATTTGGTGGATTTGGTTGCGAGCATGCTGGCAAAGGATGCCGACGCACGTCCGGATGCCGAAACGGTGGTGGAGCGCCTGATTGCTGCCGGATACACGGGAGCACCGGCGGCGGCGAGTTACATTGGCGCCAGCCAGTCTGCAAACGCAGAAATTATCGAAGCGAGTACGGCTGTTCAGGCACGCAAAGCAACTGCCGCAACGAAGAGCGTAACGTCGGCGACGGACAAAACGGGGATCAGCCCGCGTACGCTGGGTGTCGGTTTGCTGTTGCTTATTGCGTTGCTACTTGGCGTTGTCTTTATCCTGCCAGATACCGTCTCAACGGTTGACGAACCTGCGCGGTCCCGGGAAGCGCCATTAGTCGGGACAGAAGCAGAAGCCGATGCGGGGGCGGGTATAGACGCAGAACCCACTCTGCCAGAGCGCGATGTTCGAGTTGTTGCGCGCGCCGAGACTGAGGCGGTGCTAGGTCAGTTGTTGTCCATGATGAGTACGCTTGAGAAGCGTGCTGTGCAGCGTTGGGGTGGCTTGCGTTACAAGCAGGCGCAAGAGCTTTACGCGGCAGGCGATACCGCGTATCTGGCACGCGACTATGCAACTGCCCGTGCAAAGTATCGTGAGACAATGGAGGTCGTTGAGCCGCTACTCGATGAAGTTGACGCGGTTTTTGCCAGCACTCTTCGCGACGCGCAGGCAGCACTTGCCGCGGCGAACACTCTGGACGCCCTTAGATTATTCGAATTGGCCGTCGCAATTAGTCCAAGTCACGCGGCGGCACAGGCGGGTTACGCTCGCGCCAAGAATCTGGATGCTGTGTTAGCACTAACCGAACGCGGTACAACCTTCGAACGGGACCTTGAACTTGATGCAGCACAACAAAGTTTTGCGGAGGCCGTGACGCTGGACCCGAAATGGGAGCCGGCACAGGCTGGGCTGCAGCGTGTCAACGCCCAGATTAACCAATTGCAATTTGATGCGCGTATGACGGAAGGACTGTTCGCTATTGCTGACGGTCATTACGACGCGGCGCGTGCAGCGTTCCGAATGGCCAAGGAACTCAAGCCCGAGTCGCGCGAACCGGCCGACGGCTTGCTACAGGTCGAACAGGAAATTCGCCTGAATCAGATTAGCGATTACGAGCAGCAGGTACAGCAGCAGGAAGACGATGAAGCATGGCTATTGGCCGCGGCGACTTATGAAAAGCTGCTGGAAATCGACAGCAATCTGGACTTTGCTCAGAAAGGACTACAAAACGCACGCCAGATGAGCACGCTGCACGCGCAGCTCGACGAATTCATTCTGGAACCCGATAGCCTCAGCGCACCGTCCACCATGCAGAAAGCGACCAAGATGGTGGTGGACATTACACGCATGCCCGAGGTCGGTCCGAGATTGGGCGCAAAACGGGATGAGTTGTCCCGATTACTGAAGCGGGCGGCGACGCCGCTACAAGTGCAGTTGATATCAGACAACGTGACCAATGTCTCGATCTACAAAGTTGGTAAACTCGGCAACTTTGAGACGCACGAGTTGACCCTGCGGCCCGGCACGTATGTTGCAGTTGGAAGTCGACCCGGATTTCGTGATGTGCGACTCGAGTTTCTGGTGGGGCCTGAGCAAGATGCCAAGCCCATCGTCATTCGTTGCGAGGAAGCCATTTGAGTTTCGATCATCTGATTGTTAGAGACGCCGAGGGCGAGCGACGTATTGACCAGGGCAATTTGCCGCTGCGAGTCGGGACGGGCGCAGATTGTGGCCTGCGGTTGCCCGGACCCGGCGGTGGGCCGGTGGTATTGCTTGATCTACTCGACGGTGCGCCGTTTGTGCAACCTGTTGGCCGAGACGCAGCGATGCAGATCAATTCCGCGCCGCTGGTGACAAGCCGCAGACTCGAGGTTGGTGATCAACTCGAATTTTTCGGCAGTCGGATCCATATTGTCGCGGCTGACGGACAATTGATTCTCGAAGTTCATCTGGAAGACAGTGCCTATGTCACGCAGCCGCCGCAGCTCGACAGCGGAGCACAAGGTGCCGATGACGAAACCATCGCGCCAACGGCGTTTCAGCGCGCCAGCCAGACACAAGCGAGTCTCGACGAGACACGCCAAAGTCCCCTGAAGCTGATTGTCGGTATCGGGCTAAGCCTGCTCTTGCTCACTTCATATTTGTTGTTTAGTTCGATTTCAGTGCAGTTCGATATCGAACCAGCCGATCCCGATAGTGTGCAAATAAGCGGCGGCTGGTTTCGTTTTCCGATCGGTGATCGCATTCTGTTGCGGTCAGGCGAGCACACGGTACACATTGAAAAGCAGGGCTACTATGACGTAAGCCAGGCATTTTCGGTGGGCGACGAGGCCAGCATGCGGCTGGAAATAAAAATGCGCCGCTTGCCAGGGCGGCTATTGGTGGCGACCGAGCCGCAGGTCGATGCCCTCGTGTCAATTGACGGTGCTACTGTCGGCAAGGCACCGTTTGGTCCGCTAGAGCTTCAGCCGGGCGAACACAGTGTCGGCGTACAAGCTGACCGCTATTTGCCGTTCGAAGACGTCATTAATATCGCGGGTCTCGGGCGTGATGAGTCGCTAGCGGTGCAACTGGTGCCGCGTTGGTCTGACGTTACTATTCGTTCTGAGCCCTCCGGTGCCACTATATTCTCGGGCAATGAAGAGGTCGGTGAAACGCCGGCAATAATCGAACTGCTGGAGGGCAAGCATCAAATCAGCGTTGTTCGTGATGGCTTTAGCGCCTGGGACGGCGCTGTCACTGCGACGCCAAACGTTGCACAAGCGCTGCCGGTAATAAATTTGCAGCCCGCTAACGCCAAGTTGGAGGTGAATACGATTCCGCGCGCAGCCAACGTCACGGTCGACGGTCGATATAGGGGGCAGTCGCCGATTTCGTTATCGCTGTCGCCCGGCGTCAACTATGTCATTGGATTGTCAAAGGCCGGTTATGGATCGACACGGCGTCAGGTGCGCCTGGAGGCTGCAGCAAGTGATTCGATTACGGTCGACCTTTCCGCCCGTACCGGTAGCGTGACCGTCAATGTATCGCCGGCTGATGCGACGATCTATATTGACGGCCGGGCACGCAGTACCGGCTCAGGCAGCTTCAATCTGAGTTCAGCGCCGCATCGAATCGAAATCAAGAAGGACGGTTACGAAACCTGGTCGCGCGCCGTGACGCCGCGCCCCGGGTATCCGCAAACAATGACTGCACGGCTACGCTCACTCGAGGAAATCGAACGGGCCAAAATTCAGTTGACGCAAAAGACCTCGCAAGATCAGATCTTGCGCCGCGTCGAGCCGGGGACGTTCGCCATGGGGTCATCGCGTGCTGATCCAGGCCGCCGCGCCAATGAGGTCCTCGTGCCGGTAACGATCTCCAAACCTTTTTTGATCGGCGTCCGTGAGGTCAGCAATAAGGAGTTCAGACAGTTTCGCGAGAATCATGACTCCGGCAGCGATATACACGCAGCAATGGCCGGCGACGCCAATCCGGTTGCGCAGGTTACCTGGGGTGATGCGGCTGAATACTGCAACTGGTTGAGTGCGATTGAAGGATTGACGCCGGCGTATGAACAAAAATTCGGTGAATGGATCGTGATTCGCCCGCTTACCAATGGTTACCGATTGCCAACCGAGGCAGAGTGGGTCTGGGCTATTCGCTATAGCGGCAGCGAGGGCGCGGAGCGATTTTCCTGGGGTAACGAAATGCCGCCAAAGAAAAACTCCGGCAATTTTGCAGATCAATCGTCCCGGGATCTCGTGCCCACAGTAATTCCGCGATACGACGATGGGTTTGCCGCTACTGCGGCGACCGGCAAGTTTCCAGCCAGCGCTCTCGGTATCTTTGACGGTAGCGGCAACGTTGCGGAATGGGTGAATGATCTGTACACCGTGCCTACGCCGGGTATAAAAACGCCGCTCATCGATCCTTTGGGCCCGGAGAACGGTAAACCGCATGTCATTCGTGGCTCGTCCTGGCGTCACGCCGGAGAAACGGAACTACGACTGAGTTACCGCGATTATGGCACCGGTGCGCGACCGGATGTGGGGTTTCGCATCGCCCGAAATCTGGAATGAAAATTCATGCGACAATCCTGAGTAATTGCTGTCTATAAGTCCTGGACAGTCCTACTGGAGCCCCGGTGTGGAAAGAACCGCATTACTGATCATCGTTGCCATCATTTTCGAATTTTCGATATTGCTGCAGTCATCTTTGGCGCAGGATGACAGCGAGTTAACGCCGGATCAGAACGAAGAGCTTGCGGCAGACACAATGCCGGAAGACGAAGTCAATCCTCGGTCGGAAGACGACGATGAAGAGGAAGACGAAGAAGAGGTCGTTGTTGACGATGAGTTTTATCAAGATGTTGATGACGAGGATTTTCGCCCCACTGAAGAAATCCCAGCGGATCAGTCAATTCCCTTTCCAACTGATATCTAGCCAGAACCGAGACTTATGAAAAAGAAAAGCATACCGTTTGAATTCGTTTACCAGCTGTTTGCGTTAATCATTGCGATCATCATCGTGCATGCATTCTATGTCTCGGTTGTGCGACCCAATGCGGCTCAGATTCTTGAAGAACAGAATGCCGCTGCTGCTGCAGATCCTGATTATGTGCGCGAGCGGCGCGTTTCCGTGTTGATTAAGGATCTGGAACAAGAGGCTTGTTTCATTCTTGGAATATGGGCGCTTGCGATTATGGGGTACAAAGCAGTGCTGACAGTTCGAGAGCGTCGTCTCCTGGACGTGGACCTCGTACCAGTTGCTGAAGGGATGCGCATCCTGCCGGAAGATACGCGCGAATTTGCGCGCCAGATTGAGCAGCTCCCGGATGACCGCCAGGAGATGCTGTTGCCGCGCACTCTCCTGGCGGCGCTACGGCGATTTAGTTCTACGCGCAGCATCCAGGACGTTTCAACGACGACGCACACGATTTCCGAAAACGAAGCGGAGCGCCTTGAGTCGGAGTTGTCGATGATTCGCTATATCTCATGGGCGATCCCGTCTATCGGTTTTATCGGGACGGTTCGCGGCATTGGTGAAGCGCTGGCGCAAGCTGATAAGGCGGTGCAAGGAGATATTGCCGGCGTAACACAGAGTCTTGGTGTGGCGTTCAACTCGACCTTCATCGCTTTGTTGATCAGTATTTTTCTGATGTTCCTTGTGCATCAATTGCAGTTATTACAGGAGCGCCTGGTTTTTGATAGTGAGAGTTACACGAACGATAAGTTAATCCGCCATATGAAGGCCGACTAACGGTATTTATCTTGAGCCTGCTATCCGCACACTTGAACGATGCCGGAATCTGTATCCTCAATGCGGAACGCATCCTGTATCGGGAACCGGGGTTTGCACTGCTCGAAGATGATGCTTTGACGACCGGCAAGGCAGCGTTTGCCAGTGCCCGTATCCGACCGCGACACATACAGAATGGCTTCTGGGCCAACTTGCAGACAGAGCCGCTCACCGATCGACTGTTCCAGCACTTAAGTAGCGCGGATCTGGTTAGCCGCCAGTTGGAACAGATATGGAAAGCGGTCGCGAAGAAAGGCGACACGCTGGTCGTTGCGGTTCCTCCTTACATGAATAACAGCAGTCTCGGCCTGTTTCTTGGCATCGCAGCGGAGCTGGAGGTGCCAGTCATAGCGCTGGTTGATGCGGCCGTCGCGGCGACTCGGCGCGAGTACAAGGATGCAGTGCCGGTGCACATCGACCTCAGCCTGCATTCGGTAATTATGACTCGCATGTCGCAAGCGGGACTTGCTGCTGTCGACCGTACAGAGATTATCGAAGATGCGGGGCTCCTTAACTTGTTTGACGCCTGGCGCAAAGTAATTGCTGAAGCATTCGTACAGCAGTCGCGATTCGACCCTTTGCACACAGCAGAGACGGAACAGGCCCTGCAGGATCACCTTTCGGATTGGTTGAGCGTGGCGGCAACAAGTACTTCTGTAGCGCTGGAGATCGAGTATCGTGGTATCAAACATCAGGCGGAGATCGAATCGCTGGCGCTGATCGCCGCGGCCGCGCCGGTGTATCAGCGGGTCGCGAGCAACCTGCGTGCTCTGTACCGGGCTGATGAGACACCTGCGATTCAGTTATCTGATCGTGCGGCTCGATTGCCAGGTCTGGGTGAGATGCTGGTCGCGCGTGTCGGTGGTGAATTGTTTCTACTTGAGCCAGGTGCGACCGCGCGCGGATTGATTACGCGATGTCGCGACATGCAGCCGAGTGGGAGCGGAGTAAGTTTGATCAGGCAATTGCCGTGGGATCAATCCGCAGTGCAGGTTGCATTGTCCGAGACTGTGTCACAGGGTGGGCGCCCGACGCACATTCTGTATAAGAACACGGCATATTCGATTAACAGCGAAGCACTGGTTTTGGGGTCGCAACCCGATCAGGGGCGCTGGATCGATCTGAATGAAAATATGCCCGGCGTATCGCGACGTCATTGTGCGGTGCAGCAGGAGAACGGTCAGTGCGTCATTCGCGATTTCAGTCGTTACGGATCGTTTCTAAACGGTCACGCGATCGAAGGATCTGCCGTCCTGCAAGTTGGCGATTTGATTCGCCTGGGAACACCGGGATTCGAGTTTCGGCTGATTACGACGGAGCCAGATAGTGGCTCGTAGACGCAGACAATTTGAAGTTTTTAGCATGTCGTTTTTGGACTGCATGAGTTGCGGTTTCGGCGCAGTTATTTTGTTTTTCATGATCATCAATGCGCAGGTTCGGGAGACAACAGAAAGTGATCCGACCAGCCTGATGGCGGAAACGAAGAAAATCGAGATCGAGATTCTCGAGGGCCGCAAAGATCTGGTTTTGGCCAAGAATACGATACAACAGCTCGATGTTGAGAAAACCACCGCGGAGGGCCAGATTGCCCAGATCATCGCGTTGATCGAACAGCTGCAGGCCGAACTTTCGCAGTACGACGCCGAGACGCTGGCCACGATCGAGCGGGTCGAACAACTCCAGAGCGATATTGAGAGCCTCGAAGAAGAGGTAAAACGACTTCTCGCTTTGGCCGAAGGTCAGGACGCAGAAGGCAATAAATTGCGCGAATTCCAGGGCGATGGTGATCGGCAGTACCTGACCGGACTGAAGCTCGGCGGTCGTCGTACCCTGATCCTGGTTGATCGCTCAGCAAGTATGCTCGATAGCACGATCGTGAACATAATTCGACGCCGCAATATGGCAGTTGAAGACAAGCTTGCTGCCGTCAAGTGGCGCCAGGTCGTAGCCAGCGTAGATTGGCTGACTGCCCAGTTTGAGCCGGGTAGTGAATTTCAAATCTACATGTACAACGACGTGGCCGTGCCTGTTATTAAAGGTAGCGATGGTGTCTGGTTGAAAGCCGATGACAATACGCAACTCGATGAAGCAATTCGGGTTCTGCGGCGCACGCCGCCCGAGAAGGGCACCAATATGCTCAGCGCCTACGAGGTTGCTGCTAATCTTTCGCCGCGCCCCGATAACATTATTTTGCTGGCCGACGGCTTGCCTACGATGGAGAGTGCGGATGAAAATCGTACGACCGTAAGTGGACAGGAACGCTTCAGAATGCACGACCGGGCGATACGCGCTTTGCCGTCTGGCGTCCCGGTCAACGTTTTCTTGTACCCGCTGGAAGGAGACTACGACGCACCAATTCTGTACTGGATTCTGGCGTATCGGTCCGGCGGTTCTTTTATCAGCGTCAGCCGCGACTGGCCGTAGCTGCTGAGGAGTTAGCTCAATGAGACGTCGTCGCAATATCGAAGCATTCAGCTTGTCTTTCCTGGACTGTATCTGCTGTGGCTTTGGCGCAATTATCCTGTTGCTCGTCCTCAGCAAGATTTATGAACCGGTGATTATCGAAAAAACGCAGGACGATCTTAAGTCCTTGATAGCGCTGCTGCAGCAGGAGTTATTTGATATCCGTGGCGAAACCGCAACGATCAACAGAGACCTGGAGGACGTGCAGATACAAACCTCCAGTAGCAAATTGAAACTTGCGCGACTGCAAGGCGAGCTCAGTACGATTCGCGGTCAGTATGCAATGACACAGAGCAACTCGGAGTCCACCATTGATGAGGGAGCTCTGAACATCACCAAGCAGCGCCTGACGGATGAGATGCGGCGTCTGGCTCCCTATTATCGTCGTGCGTCCGACGATGCGGTCGCAGGAATTCCTGCAGACAGTGAGTACATAATTTTTATCATCGACACGTCAGGCAGTATGCAACAGTTCAACTGGAATCGGGCCATCGCCAAGTTGACCGAGACGCTCGACGTCTATCCGCAAGTCAAAGGCATTCAGATCATGAATGACAATGGCAGCTACATGTTTCAGCAATATCGAGGCAAGTGGATCCCGGATACGCCGGGAAGACGGGAGGCGATCATCAACACCATGCGTAACTGGCGACCTTTTAGCGACAGTAACCCGGTGGACGGCATCATCTATGCGATCAGCACATTCTGGGCGCCTGACAAGAAGATCAGCATTTATGTGTTCGGCGACGAGTTCAGTGGCGGCTCGGTCGAAAATGTAATTCGCCAGGTAGAAACGGTCAATCGTCCTACTGAGGACGGCACCTTGTTGGTGCGCATACACGCAGTTGGTTTCCCGTTTTTCTTTGAGCCGGGCCGACAGGTTGCAGCCACCTCCCGGCGGTTTGCGCAGCTAATGCGGGTACTTTGCGATCGCAATGGCGGCACCTTTGTCGCGCTGTCCGACCCGGGACGCTAGCGACCACAATTCGACACAATTGATCGCTGCCTTTCCACGATGTTGGCCCATGGCCAGCTGTTTTGCATCGCCTAATGAACTCCGAAGACCACTTATTCCCCTGGAGGACATCATCATGCGCAAGACACTATCCCTACTATGTTGTATTTCACTGATTGCAGCGGCACCTGCATTCGCTGCAGATTCGCCTAAAGAAGAAAAAGTCGGAGTTACCTCCGGCGCGGTCATCGGTGCCATCGCTGGCGGTCCGGTCGGATTCGTAATCGGCGCTGCAATAGGCGCGAAAGTGGGCGACACAATGCACAAGAAGAACGAATCGATTACGGAGCTGTCTGTTTCGCTGCAGCAGTCGACTAGCGATCTGCGAATGCTGAACGCGAGTTACGATTCCGTGCACGGCGAGCTGGAGCACATGCAGCAAGTTGCGCGACCGGAGCTTGTCAGCATGCTTGAAGCCGGCATCGCGATGGACCTGCTGTTTCGAACCGATGAGCATGTCCTTGCAGATACCACGGGTGACCGACTCGCGACACTCGGCAGTACGCTGGCGACAATGACCGACATCCAGGTACAGCTTGACGGTTTCGCAGACGAACGTGGCGACGAGACTTACAACTACAAGCTCTCAGCACAGCGAGTTGAATTCGTTCGTGATCAACTTGTTGCAGCCGGGGTGCACCCGTCTCGCATTCAGGTATCTGCCCATGGCGAGGCACCTGCCCAGGACGCAACGGCTGATAGCTATGCGCTGGAGCGCCGCGTCAGCCTGAAGCTGTTCATTGATGACTCGCAGTCCGTCGCGCAACTTCCTTAGGCCAGCTTCCCCAGTCGATCGATCCCCGCGACTCTGCTTTCAGTCGCTCCGCTGCCGGCCTTCGGGCCGGCTTTTTTTTATGGCTGAATTCCCTGTTATATTCGGTGCATGAACAGTGACCTGGCGAAGCAGAACTGCAAGCCCTGTGAAGGCGGCGTCAAGCCGTTGCAGGCCGACGAGGTGCAGCAACAATTGGCGCTGCTGCATGCCGATTGGCATCTGAGTGACGACAATCTTGAGATCTCGCGCACTTTTACGTTTCCTGCTTACAGTCGATCCTTGGGATTCGCGAATGCGGTAGCCTGGATTGCGATTACGCAGGGCCATCATCCGGACCTGCTATTGAGCTACTCCAAATGTAAAGTGAGCTGGACGACGCACGCGATTGGTGGGCTCTCTGAGAACGACTTCATCTGTGCTGCCAAAGTCGACTTGTTGAGCGAATGATCTCAATCGCAGCTATCGAGGCGGCTGCAGACAGGCTGCGTGGAGTGGCGATTGAAACGCCGTTGCTGCGTTCGGCGGCCCTTGACGAGTTGCTCTGCGGAACCATCTTGTTGAAGCCTGAGTGTTGGCAGCGTACAGGCTCATTCAAGATACGCGGTGCATACAATCTTCTCTGCCAGCTGGATTCGGATCAGGCCAGGCGTGGCGCGGTGGCGTGGTCATCGGGCAATCATGCTCAAGGGGTAGCAGCGGCGGGTGGTCTGCTTGGGATTCACACCACGATTGTTATGCCTGAAGATGCGCCCAGAGCCAAGCTTGAGAATACACGTCGACTCGGTGGCGAAGTCATCACTTACGACCGCTACAGCGGCGATCGCGAAGCGTTGGCACGTGCGATTGCGGCACAGCGTGGTGCTGAGATCGTACCGTCCTACGAGCATCTCGAAATCATCGCCGGGCAGGGTACTGTCGGCCTGGAGATCGCGTCGCAATCAGTAGGGCTGGGCGCGCCGGTGGATCAGGTTGTCATACCTTGCGGCGGCGGCGGGCTCACGTCCGGCAGCGCCGTGGCATTGCACGCGCAACTGCCGAGCGTCAAGATATTCACAGCAGAGCCCGAGTTCTACGATGACACGCTGCAATCTTTGCGCAGCGGCGCGCGGGTCAGCGTTCCCACCGACGTGCCGTCGATTTGCGACGCATTGCTTACAGACTCGCCAGGAAAACTGACTTTCGACATCATGCGGACGCACGTCAGCGATGGGCTGGTAGTAAACGAAAGCGAGGTGAAGGCTGCGATGCGTTTTGCGTTCCAACAACTTAAACTGGTTGTTGAACCCGGCGGGGCGGCTGCTTTGGCGGCAATTCTAAGCGGCAAGATCGCTACCAGGGACCGTATTACGGCGGTCGTCTTATCCGGCGGCAATGTTGACCCGGACCTGTTTGGGTCTGTTCAGGCAGGTCCCGACTGAGTCTTGCGCAGAAACGATACTTTCGAAAAAGGCCCTTTCCTGACGCCATTCGAACTGCTGCCGATACCGCGACGGTCTGGCCAAGTATCGAGCCAGCTCATGACTCTTTCAAGTTGTTCGACGTCTTTGAATACCCGAGATGGCGGCATTTCGATGATCCCGATGCCTTTTTCAGCGGCTTGCACAAAATTCTGACTGTCTCGAAGTACGGCGATGATTGGAATCCCCAGTGAATCGAGGAAGCGCATCAACTTGCCGAAGCTCCGTGTGTTCTTGCGCGTGCGATTCGCAATTACAGCCAACTTGCGGTCGCGTCGGTCAATTTTGGCGACTAACAGCAGATCGGCGATGCAACGGGATGCCGCGTGAATATCCATTGCCGATGGCAGAACCGGAACCAGGATGCTGGTCGCGTCACGGGTGATTTCCCGCAGATCATCATGATTCATGCTAGCCGGCGAATCGACGACCAAGTTGGCAGTGTCGCTGGGAATACGCATTTGCCAACTGCGGGTCGCCTGCATGGATTTTTTGAATGCGGCGATGCCATGAATCGTAGCCAGGTCATCGGGGCGGCGGTCAAGCCAGGCCAGAGTCGAACCTTGCGGGTCGTAATCCATTATCGCCGGGGTGGATCCGCGGGCGGCGTAACAAGCGGCCAGGTTGGTCGCGATGGTTGATTTGCCGCAGCCGCCCTTCGGGTTCAGGATGACGACTTTGTTCAGGTTTTCACGTGTGGGCGTAATTAACATGATCTTGATAAGTTTCCTGAAAAAAGACCCGTAAGTCGTTGCGTCAGTTCACATAATACCAGTTGAATACCCTCGCTGCACGCCACTGCCAGCGTTCCGGGTCAGGAGCCCTGCAATTCCGCCCAGGTCGTATTGATAGTCTCGTCGACAGTGCCGTTGCCGTCGGTATCGATATCGATGCGCACATTCACGTTATCAATTGCCGTGAGACGGGCGCTGCTGTTGCTGCCGGTCACGAGGAATTCACCAACACTCGGATAGTCAGTGTCAGAGCCCTCGAAATCGACGGGCGTTGCATAGCTGACAATGCCAGGCAACAAAGTGCTGTCAATCGTTCCGAATGATGACTGCGTATACGGGGACGGATCCAGCCCCGTGTCCTGCGCATGCGTCGTCGCGAAGTTCGTCATTTCGACTGCGCTGGTGGTGCCATCAACAGTCAGTGAGTTGCCACTGACCTCGGTTTCTATATAGGGGAATTGCAAGGTGTCGAGCCTGACGGTCACGTCACCATTGCTGACCAACTCGTCCTCAAGGGTCGCGACCTGAAAGCCGGTAAATGTTGCTGTCATAGTCAGGCCGTACGTACCCGCAGCGAGATCGCCAATAAATGCACTGACCTCGTAGAACAGCCCGCCATCGATAACGCTGAATCCGTCGTCGCACATCTCGTAGAAGATGTCGAAGAAATCGCCCGGAGTCAGGGTTGGTGTGAGCGGGTCTGCGATTTCTCCCGTGAGGGTCATCGTCCCAGCCAGCGGACAGTCTGCAATGGTTTCCGGGATTGGTGCGTTTGCTGCTGAGTTGCTTGCCTTGTTGCCAGTCGCGAGGCTGCCATCGATCTTTGACAGGCCACCCGGTTCGCTGCCCAGCAAGCCAGTGCTCGTAGAAAAGCCCGCCAATGCGCCTCCCGATAATGCCGCCTGATAGGACACTTTCGTAACCAGGATGGCGTTGGCACCCGTAATGGGGACACTTCCGGCGCCTGGACCCGGCACGTTGCCGCCGTTGTTGCCATTATTGCCTTCGTTGAAGCCGTTACCGCCACTGCATGCGGCGAGCAGTGAGAGGGCACTCAAGGTGAGCAGTTGGGACCGATTCATGGCAATTCCTCGTAGAGAATCTGTTGCGATTCAACGAGTCTAGGCTTTGCTTCAGGAACTACCGTGATTGTGCTCACAAACTGGCGAACTAAATATTGGTCCGACCGGGAAAATCGGCTCCTGCCGATGGACGACTAGAACATCTCGCTTGGGCCTGGCGCCGCGTCGGTCGGATCTTCGCGACTTTTGATGTGCTCGCCGGTGATCATCTTGGCATAGCTCAAACCCGGACCAACCATCGGGTACACGCCAGCATCCGGGTCGATGATGACCTCAAGAAATGCGGGACCCTCAAATTCCATGAATGCCCGAATTATTTGCTCAAGGTCCGCATTGCGATCGAGTCGTTTCGCGAACTTGAATCCGTCAGCCTCGGCTGCTTTGACAAAGTCCTTGCTATGCAGCGACTTGTCGCTGCCAGACATGCGGCTATTGTAATAAAGCTTTTGCCATTGACGGACCATACCGTCGCCGAAGTTATTCAGGACAACCACCTTGATCGGCAAAGCATAGGTAGTCGCTGTTTCCAGCTCGCCAATATTCATGCGGATACTCGCGTCACCATCAATATCAATTACGACACGATGCGGTTGCGCAAATTGTGCACCGATTGCGGCAGGCAAGCCGAAACCCATAGTTCCCATGCTCCCGGACGTCAGCCAGAGTCGAGGCTCGCGAAAGTCGAAGTACTGTGCCGCCCACATTTGGTGTTGCCCGACGCCGGTCGAAATAATTGCCTCACCCTGTGTGTGGCGATTGATTGCCTCAATTACCGCATAGGGCTGGATAAGATTCGACTCTCGATCGTAGTTCAGACAGTAGGTTGCTTTCAGGGTCGCAATTTCATCGTGCCAGATCGAAAAGTCTTTCTTAAACTCAATTCGTTTGCCGTAGGCGAGTAGGTCATCGAGATCGCGGTCGAGAACGCCAACGTGATGCCAATTGACACGTTTCACCTTGCCGACTTCCGCGATGTCGACATCGAAGTGCGCGACATTCTGCGCCTTCGGCGCGAAAGACTGGGGGTCGCCGGCGACGCGATCGTCAAAGCGCGCGCCCACCGCAATCAGAAAATCACAGTCCTCAACCGCATAATTCGCTGATGCGAGACCGTGCATACCAAGCATATGCATCGCGAGAGGGTGGGTGGTATCACTTGCTCCCAGCGCCAGCAATGTGGTCGTAACTGGAATTCCGTACTCTGCCGCAAAGCGACGCATCGGCTTGGCGGCGTTAGCGTTAATGACGCCGCCACCCGCGTAAATCAAGGGCCGCTCGGCTTTTGCAAGCATCGCGTAGAAGCGCTCGCTTTGTGCATCCGACAGGCGATTGTTGACGACCGCAGCCAGGCGCCTGCGATAGCCAGGCAAAGGCAGCGAGCCGCCGCCCTTGAATTCACCTTCCCAGTTTTGTACGTCTTTAGGTATATCGACAACTACCGGTCCTGGCCTGCCGGTGCGCGCCAGTTCGAACGCGCTGCGCATCGTGGCTTCGAGTTGCTCCGGATCAGTCGCGAGAAATATATGTTTGGCAACCGCACCCATAATCGCAGATACAGGTGCTTCCTGAAATGCATCTGTCCCGATCGCTGCTTTAGGCACCTGGCCGCAGATCACCACAATCGGGACGGAGTCGGCCATACAGTCACGGACAGGCGTGACCGTATTCGTTGCGCCGGGCCCTGAGGTCACCATCACCACGCCGACTTTGCCGCTGGCGCGGGCGTAGCCCGCCGCCATAAAGCCGGCACCCTGCTCATTTGCAGGAACGATAAGTGGCATTGCGGACTTGCCGTTGTCACGCTTATGGGTGTCGTTGTAGCGAAATACGGCATCGTAGGTCGGCAAAATCGCACCGCCGCTATAACCGAAGATGGTGTCCACACCCTCATCCGCAAGAACCTGAACGACGATATCTGCACCACTCATGCGCTTTCCCGCGAGTGGGTGCAGAGTCGCTTGCGCCTGGTTTGCCTGATCGTTCACGCTACCGCCAACTGTTACGTAAGTACCGGATTTTCGGCGAGTGTTTACTAATTTCTTTGGCATTGCAATACTCGCTCCCAGTCGGCCGCAAACGTTGCCGATGCAAAAAGTTTAGTTTCAATTGTATGTATCGAACTCTCCAGGATTGAGCGACTAATGCGACACGCAATTTCAGTACTTTTGCAAAACGAGGTCGGGGCGCTGACCCGGTTGACGGGCATGTTCTCGTCACGCGGTTACAATATTGATTCCTTGAATGTAGCTCCTACTGATGATGCGACGGTTTCACGGGTGACCCTCGTTACCACGGAATCGGATGCGGCTATTGCACAATTGAATTCGCAACTCGCGAAACTGGTGGATGTGGTCAACATTCACGACATGACGTTAGGTGAACACTTCGAACGCGAGCTCGTGATCGTAAAGCTAAAGCTCGCGACCGGTGGCTTGGCGAAGGCAATGTTGCTTGCCAAAAAATACGGTGCACAGATTCTTGACGAGGCACAGGTTAGCTGCACGATTCAATTGACGGGCAGGGTTGGGGAGATCGATGCCTTCGTCGCTGAAGCCAGTGCGATTGGGGAGCTTGCAGCAGTTGCTCGGAGCGGGAGCGTTGCAGTGTCGAAGGGAGAGGTGACGCTGTCGTCGTTCGACGCAAACCATCATCTTTCAGCCTGAAGCATGACGGGTTTCGATTTCGAAAGTAATCAGCGCCTTGTAGTCAAGGTAGGCTCATCGCTCCTGATCGGCGATGACGGCCATGTGCATCATCGCTGGCTACAGGGACTCGCGCATGACGTCGCCAGGTTGCACGCCAACGGCCATGAAGTTCTCATTGTTTCCTCCGGAGCGATTGCCATTGGCAGTACGATTCTGGGAACCAACCGGCGACGCGCGAAGCTATCGGATTTACAGGCCGCAGCAGCCGCGGGTCAGGTGCAACTGGTACACGCCTATCAGGAAGCACTTGCCATGCACAAGATTCTTGTAGCACAAATTCTGCTGACGCCAGGGGATACTGAAGACCGACGCCGATTCCTGAACGCGCGCGGTACTTTGGCACGACTCCTGAAAAAATCGGTAGTGCCTGTCATCAATGAAAACGACACTGTTGCAACCGAAGAAATTCGCTATGGCGATAATGATCGTTTAGCGGCGAGGGTTAGCCAACTAGTGATGGCAGATGCACTAATTCTGCTATCCGACGTGGATGGCCTGTATAGCGATGATCCTGGCAAAAACGAGGCAGCGCGACATATACCGGAAGTCCACAAAATTTCGGATGAAATTTTGCATGCCGCGGGTGAGGCACAATCGGAGGTTGGGAGCGGTGGTATGGCGACCAAGGTTCAGGCGGCAAGAATTGCGACGCATGCCGGATGCTCGACCGTCATTACAAACGGCGCTATCGAACGACCATTATCAGCATTGGCGGATGGCGGCCGCTGTACGGTATTCCATGCGCAAGGGTCACCGGCCGCTGCTCGCAAACAGTGGTTGGCTGGCGTGCTCGAAGTGTGTGGTGAATTGCGACTCGATGATGGTGCAGTGAATGCGCTGAATAACGGTAACAGCCTTTTGCCGGTTGGCGTAACGGCAGTACACGGTGAATTTGGACGCGGTGATGTGCTTGCCCTGGTCAATTGCGACGGCGTAGAGATCGGCCGCGGACTGGCGGAGTATTCCAGCGCAGAAGCCAGCTCCCTGTCAGGGCGCCGCTCTGAGCACATCGAAGAGATACTTGGTTATCGGGGTCGTTCTGTCATGGTGCATCGCGATGAACTGGTATTGTTCGAAAATGACAGCTGACTCAAATACGACCGTGGAAATCTCCGTGCTGATGGATGGTATGGGAAGAGCAGCGCGGCGTGCCGCGAAATCATTAGCGCTTAGTAGTAATGCGGCTCGCAATCGAGCGCTACAAGCTGCGGCTGGAGCGGTACGTGACAACGTCGACGCTATTTTGCGCGCGAACAATGCGGACCTGGCCAGCGCTCGACAACGCGAACACAGCGCTGCGATGCTCGACCGACTGCTGCTGGATGCAGCTCGGGTAGACGCGATCGCCGCCGGACTGGAGGCAGTCGCCAGCTTGCCGGACCCGATTGGCAAGGTCACTTCTGAATGGCAGCGTCCAAACGGGCTTTCAATTCAACGCGTAACAGTACCACTGGGAGTCATTGGGATAATTTACGAGAGTCGGCCGAATGTCACTGCCGACGCGGCAGCGCTTTGTATCAAATCGGGCAACGCGGCCATTTTGCGTGGCGGCTCAGAGAGCACTCGATCAAACAAGGCGATTTACGAATGCATGCGCATCGGCTTGAAGGATGCGGGCCTTGCCATTGATGCCGTGCAAATCGTGCCAACCACAGATCGTGACGCAGTCGGCTACCTGTTGTCTTCAATGCGTGAATGGATTGACGTTGTTGTGCCGCGCGGCGGAAAGAGTTTGATCAAGCGCGTGCAGGAGGATGCGCGGGTCCCGGTGATCGGGCACCTGGAGGGTATATGCCATGTGTACCTGCACACAGCGGCGGATGCGAAGATGTCGCGAGACCTGGTGCTCAATGCAAAAATGCGCCGCACGGGGATTTGCGGTGCGGCCGAGACCTTGCTGGTCGATGCGGCAATCGCGACGACGGTGCTGCCGGGCGTTGCAGACGCGTTGTTGGCTGCAGGATGCGAAATTCGCGGCGATGCAAAAGTGCGCGCTATTGTTCCCGACGCAGTTACGGCAAGTAGCGCGGACTGGTCAACAGAATATCTTGACGCAATCATTTCAATTCGTATCGTCGCTGACATTGATGCTGCCATAGCACACATCGCGGAATACGGTTCCGGGCATACGGAAGCGATCGTCACTGCTGATCTTAGCGCCGCGGAGAAGTTTTTCAGCGACGTCGACAGTGCCATCTTGCTGCATAACGCGTCGACCCAGTTTGCTGATGGCGCGGAGTTCGGCATGGGCGCAGAGATAGGAATCGCTACCGGACGTGTTCATGCGCGAGGCCCAGTCGGTGCCAATGAACTGACCAGCTACAAATACGTCGTACGCGGCAGTGGCCAGGTCCGAAGCTAATGTCTGAAAAATCTTACGATGTAGCCGTAATCGGCGCGGGGATTAATGGTGCCGGGATTACGCGAGACGCCGCCTTGCGCGGTCTTAGCGTCGTCGTGCTCGATCAAAATGACATGTGTAGCGGTACATCGGCGATTTCCAGCCGTCTCATTCACGGTGGTTTGAGGTATCTCGAATATGCTGAGATTCCGTTGGTGTTTGAATCACTGCGCGAACGGATAACGCTACGCAAGATAGCCCCGCACCTGATCAGACCGATACGAATTACAATTCCCATCTACCAGGGCGCCAAGCGTGGCCGATGGTTGATTCGCCTGGGAATGATCGCATACGACCTGTTATCAATCGGCAAGAGCGTGCCCCACCATGACATGCTCAACCGTGACGAGACGCTTGAAGTCGAGCCCGGACTCACTGATGCTGGATTACTCGGAGCAGCGCGGTACTTCGACGCGCAAATCACCTTTGCGGAACGACTGGTACTGGAAAACCTGCTCGCGGCAAAAGCGGCGGGCGCCGACGTCCTGACGCACACTGAAGTCCGTGCCATCAATGTTGCAAATGAGCGAGTCACGTCACTCGATTGTGTCGACACCATCAACGGCCTACGCCGCCGCATTACTGCGCGGGTCGTGGTCAATGCCGCAGGACCGTGGGTCGATGCTGTTGTCGATTCGGCGGCGAGTAACGGATCGCAGCTGGTAGGCGGCACCAAAGGAAGCCATATCATTGTCGGCAAGTTTGAAGGCGCACCTGCGGATGCGTTCTACGTAGAAGCGGCGGCAGACGGACGGCCTATTTTTATTATTCCCTGGAACGATCAGTATCTGATTGGAACCACGGATATTCGCTACGATGGGGACCTGGCTGAAATCCGGGCCAGCCCGGAAGAAATCGACTATTTGCTTGCCGAGACGAATCGCATATTCTCGGCAGCGCAACTGACAGCGAACGATATTCATTATGCCTATGCTGGTGTTCGACCGCTTCCCAGGCGAGATAAAGGGCCGGAGTCATCAATTACGCGGCGTCACATTATTCTTGAGAATTCGCAGATTGCGCAGGGGCTCATCTCGATTATTGGCGGCAAGCTAACGACGTACCGCAACCTGGCCGAGCAGGCAGTAGACAGAATCGGCAAGATACTGGGCCAGCGACTTCCATCCTGCCGAACACGCGATACCTTGTTGCCCGGTGCTTATCGAGTTAGCGAGGCCCGTTCGCTGTTGGGCTCGATCGATGCTTTGTCGCCCGCTGGAGTGGCAAGAATTTTGTCAATTTATGGCGGCAGGAGCGCGGCAATCGTCAAGCTTGCAGGCAGTGACCTGCGATCGATGCGTTGTATCGACAAACAGGCAACCGTTCTGGCGGCCGAAGTTGCATTTGCGGTTAACGAAGAAATGGCCCGGACGCTCATCGATATCGTGTTTCGCCGGCTTATGCTGGGTTTGAACGCAGACCAGGGCCGACCGATGTACGACGAAATCGCGACGCTTGCGGCCGCGGCCGGCAATTGGAACCAAAATCGGCGCGCAGCCGAGTTGGATTCGCTGCGGGCATATAGCGATTCATTTAGACTCTGACCGCGATGAACTCAAGAGGAAAATTTCGTGCAGGATTAAGCCTGCTGGCAATGTTGCTGATTTCGTCTGGAAACATGGTCGCAGCAGAAAATGAGCGCCTGCGGGTTGGGCTCGTATTGGGCGGCGGCGGGGCTCGCGGCGCGGCGCACGTCGGCGTTTTGCAGGAACTGGAACGATTGCAGGTTCCGATTGATGCGATAGCCGGCACCAGTATGGGTGCCATAGTCGGTGGCTTGTATGCAACAGGTACGAGTGCGGATGAACTCGAAGCGATTGTGAACTCGCTGGATTGGGGGATGGCGATGTCCGACACGCCGCTGCGGCGCGGCCTGAGTTTTCGACGCAAACAAGATGATGAGCGCTACCCGATAGATCTTGAATTAGGCTTACGCGAAGGTGAAGTCGTTTTGCCGATGGGCGTTGTGCAAGGCCAGAATCTCGATCTGATACTGCGCGAATTGACGGCACATGTATCACACATCTCCGATTTTGACGAGTTACCCATTCCGTTCCGTGCTCTCGCGGCGAATATCGAAACCGGGGAAGCGCACGTTTTGGCCAGCGGTGATCTGGCACGGTCGATTCGTGCCAGCATGTCGGTTCCGGGACTGATCGCGCCGACGCAACTGGACGGGAACTTGTTGGTTGATGGCGGGATCGTCGCCAATGTGCCGATATCAGTTATGCGTACTATGGACGTCGATGTCATCATTGCCGTCGAGGTCGATTTTCCGCTGTATGCGACGGAAGACCTGACGTCCGCGCCTGCGATTACCGAGCAGATGCTCACCATTTTGATGCGTAAAGATACGCAGCGCCAGATTGCCTCGCTCGGGGACAATGATGTCGTGATTCGACCGGCGCTTGGGACTTTCTCTTCCGGCAATTTTTCCGATTCGAGCTACGCCATCAGTAAGGGCGTCGAAGCGATCGCAGCAGTGGAGGAGCGCTTGCGTGAATTGGCAGTGGACGATGCAAGTTACGCAATCTATAGAGCAGGGCGGACGCCAGGCCTGAGAGAAACTGACACGCTGGAGTTTGTGCGGGTCAACCATGATGGTCGCCTGGCAACTGAGTTGCTTATGGCTCGGGTTGGTGTGTATGCAGGCGATCCACTCGATCCGGTACATCTGGCTAAGGGTGCAAATCGCCTGGCTGGGCTCGACCTGTACGAGCAAGTCAGCTACAGGATTGTTGACGACGACGGCAGGGTCGGTGTCGAGTACACAGCGGTGCCGAAAAGTTGGGGCCCGGATTTTCTGAATGTCGGGGTAGGTTTACAAGAAGACTTCGACGGCACTACGACGTTTAATCTGGCTGCTCGTCTGACCAGGACCGCTCTCAATAATCTTGGCGCTGAATGGCGCACCGACTTTCAACTGGGTACTGACCTGCTGTTGCAGTCCGAGTTCTATCAACCGTTTGGCGCCGGGTTGAAGTATTTTGTTGCGCCGCGGATTAACTTGCATCAGAACAATCAGAATGTCTTCGTTGGTAACCAGAATATCGCGAAGTTGCGCGTTCTGGAGAGGGAGCTGGGAGTTGATATTGGTGCCGAGCTCGGAACTTTCGGCGAATTTAGATTCGGAATGTATCGCGGCGACGGTGATGCACGCGTCAAGGTTGGCGACCCGTTGGTTCCCGACTTCAAATACGAGACAGGTGGAATTTTCGCTTTGCTGCAAGTGGATACGCTTGACCAATCACGATTCCCGCGCACCGGAATTGCAGGGCGACTCCAGTGGGACACGTCCCTGGAAGCGCTGGGAGCGGACGAAGATTACGACAAGCTGGAATTCGATTTTGTATCGGTCTGGAGTCACGGCAAGAGTACCTTGCACGCCGGCATTAGTTACGCGACGACTTTCGATGACATTGGTCAGTTGCAGGAATATACGCCGCTGGGTGGATTCTTACGCCTGTCCGGATTGGATGAAGGTCAGATTAGTGGCCCGCATGCAGCCGTAGGACGCCTGGTCTACTACCGCTTGCTCGGTGACTACAGTGGCGGACTGTTAGAGATTCCGATCTATATCGGTGCCTCCGCGGAGTTTGGCAACGTCTGGCAGAATCGCTCAGATATCGATTTTAATTCTCTGCTAACAAACGGCAGCCTGTTCGCCGCACTCGATACTTACTTTGGCGCAATTTACCTCGCAGTAGGTTTCGCTGAGGGCGGCGATAAAGCGTATTACCTGTCAATCGGTTCGCCGTCGCGACGAGTCTACTAGCGGGTTATCTTTTCCAGAATCTGGGTTGGAGAATCGGTGTCACGATAGTAGCCATGCCGAATCGCCATATTCTCGTAGGCAGCATCTCGCTCGATTTCGCTGCTAAACCATTGCAATCCTTCCCAGTCCTCGCCGAGCACTTTGCGCAAAGTGTCATTCTCGGGAAGGGTTACTCGAATGCCGTAACGCCGTTCGGCCGATACGCTACCCGGGTCGACCAGATTGTGTTGATGGCAAAAACTCACGAGACAGACATCCTGTGTTGCGGGGCGGCAGTATACCCAATGCTCAGGGTTGTTCGCCACGATCGCCGGCTCCTTCGCGATCTGCCCAACCCAGCAAACGGCGCGTGATGAACTGGTAAACGGGTTTGAAAGTCCTGGACCAGACAAGTGCCGCAATACCCGGGTGTTCCAGGATCGAGCGTTCGCGGGTCGTCAAATACTGGGGACAGTAGGTGCGTTTGTGCTTAAGAAGGTGGCGCAGGTCCTCTCTGGCAGCGAGACGAAACAATTTACTTCGACGCGCCGAGGTCCAGGCAATTTGAAAGTCGACGATTGCAGGCATGCCGTTGGGACGTACCAGAAAATTGGGTTCTTTGGCGAGATCATTGTGCACAACGCCGGTTCGGTGCATGTTTCTCACCAGTTTTGCTGCGGCCTTGAAATACGCGAGATCGGCAGGTCTGGCGCGCTGCATCGGCTCGCCGTCAAGAAATCTGCGCATTAGTCGGTCTCGTTCCAGCCAAACCAGTTCGGCAAAGCCTTCAATATCCGTGAGCGCGGCCAGCGCGCTTGCTTCACGCCGCATCAAGAATCTGGCCAACCACCGCAGGCCTGTCGCTGCAGTCGAAGTGTCGCGCACGATGACGCGCTCGCCAACATGGCGTGTCAGGCGGATTTCGCCAAACAGGTCCTTCTTGAGTATCGTCGAATCAGTCATGGTTATGCCCTAGAATACAGCAGCATCTAAGGATCGGGATTTGTAATGAGCGGCGAATCAGACGAACAGACGCCTGGCAGCGATCGCGCCAAGCTGGACGCGACCGGCGAATTTTTCAGCGTTGGTACGCCATTGCATGCCGTGCGCGCTGGATACGTGCGGCGTGTTGCCGACGATGTTCTGTTTGAAACGATTAAATCGGGTCGCTACGCGCATGTCATAGCCCCGGATCGCAGCGGTAAGTCCAGTTTGATCGCTGCGACCGCTGCTCGTCTCGAGAACAACGGTTACAAAGTTGCGGTACTGGACTTTGAACAGATTGGCGCCCGCGATGCCGGGGATGACGTTGGTCGCTGGAATTACAGCGTTGCGTACCGATTGCTCCGGCAACTGCGAATTCGAGCTGATCTCCAGTCCTGGTGGCAGGAGAAATCGATTCTGCAAAGCCGGCAGCGATTGCTGGAATTCTATTCGGAAATTATTCTGCAAAATGTGCCGGAACGCATAGTGATATTTGTCGATGAGGTTCAATGCGTCGGCAATTTGCCATTTTCGGATCAATTACTCGCCAGCTTTCGTGCTGCGCACAATGCACGAGCAACGGACCCGGACTTTTCACGGCTCACTTTTGTTCTCCTCGGAGAGTGCGATCCGCTGAATTTGGTTGATGAGCCGGAACTCTCGCCTTTCAACGTTACTCAGGCTGTTACGTTGAGCGACTTTTCACGCGAAGAACTTGATCTTTTTATTACCGAACTGAACATGTCTCCTGCCAATTCGATATTGGCGATGGACAGGATTTTTTACTGGACTGCTGGTCAACCGTATCTTTCGCAAAAACTTGCGCGAGCGATTTCCCGCGAAAAACGCGACGGTGAAGTCGCCGCGATTGTAGACAGTATTGCGATGCACCAACTGGGCGGTCGCGCAGCTTTGCACAATGAACCGCATATGAGTCACATTCATCGCGAGGTTGTTAATGACTCGAAACGCAGTGAGGCCTTGCTCAACCTGTACGGACGTATATCCAAAAATGTGGTGGTGGCGACTGACCTGGGTTCGCCGACGCAGCGCAGACTTATTGCTCTTGGTCTGATTGTTATTGATGACGAAGGACGACTAAAGGTGCGCAACCGATTGTATCAATCAGTGTTCACTACACGCTGGGCAAACGAAAACTTGCCGAATGATTGGCGTGCTCCTGCCATTGCGGTAGTTGCTCTTCTTGCAATTGTTGCCGTGCCGTTTTGGTATACCCAGCTGCTACCACGTTCTTATGTCGATATTTTGACGTCGGATACTGCCGAACTCGCAGCATTCGAGAGCGCCTATGAGAGTTTTCGCACATTTCCCGGTCACGCTGAATCAGCGGAGAACCTGTACCGAAGTGCGTTGCGCAATCGGGCCGCGATTACGGATGATGTCGCAGGCATCGATACAATCACTGCAATGGCGGCAAAGATCGCAGCAGCGGAGAGGCTGCCAGACCAGCTACGCGCCGAGTTTTGGGATCGAAAAGTTCGAACTGCAATGCGCAACGAGAATCGTGATCAGGCTTTGCTCGCGAATATCGAGTCGCTTTCGTTGTCTACACCGCAGCGCCGTAGTCGAGCAGCATCGTTAGTGGGCGCGGATTATCCCCTGCTGATCGCCAGCTTGCCCGGTGCTGGCCGTAGCGCTGTCGCTTTTGATCCTGGTGGCATGCTGTTGACAGAAACCCGATCGGCACAGGTTTCGCAGTGGTCGTTGGGCAATCAACAATTGCAGCAGCGCGACGATTGGAAAATCACGGCTTTGGAGGTTCAGCCGCTGGTGCGCCGGGTTATTGTTGATCGGGAAGAGCGCTTGCAGCGCGTTGGATTGACGCTGAACCTGAGTCACGCGCGCGTAGACGATCTTCGAATTAAGGTCATTGCTCCATCGGGTCGTACTGTCGAGATAGATCCCGACGTTGGGCGCGCGTTCGCAAATGAGGACATCCATATTGATACAGGCCAGCTCGGGGACCTGATCGGGGAGTCCATGACCGGAACATGGAGCCTGAGTATCAGAGATGAGGAGCTTGGAGTTGCGGGTCAGCTCGTAGGCTGGAATCTCAAACTTAACTCACAGGGACTGGTCGAAGATTTTCAACGTGGTCTGAATATCTCGGATCCGGTTGAGCGCGAATCCGAAAAAATCTGGTTCGGCGACGACGGCAGATTCGCGATTGCGCGCGCAACCCAGAGTGATAGCGCGCGCATCTGGGACTTGACGTTCGCCAAACCGGTGCGTGCGGTGGCGGTAAGTGAGCTGGAGCAATTTATCGGACTCAGCGCCGGCGCACGGCAGCTCGTGACTGCGACCCAGGACACAGTTAACCTCTGGGATACGTCGACCGGCGACCGTACGGCAACGCTCGCGATCGGTGCGGCAAGCAGTACGTCAACACTGGCGTCTGGTGGTACCCATTTACTAGTGCAGCGAAGAAGTGAGCAACAGACGGACTTTGAACTCTGGTCTCTGGCGGATGCGGCTGTGTCGGCAACCATCAGCATCGCGGGTAGTCCGGCGCTGGTGTCGTTGGACTCCACAGGAAGTCGTATCGCTGTAGCAGATCATGATCGAGCGGTGCGAGTCTGGGATATGCAAAGTGGTGATCTGGTGACACAGATCGATCTCGCCGCGCAGCCAAGTAACATCGAATTGGCAGCGGGCGGCAAAGTTATTGGCGTGGTCTTCGCAGACGAGGGGGCAGCGATCTGGCGTATTGATGAGTCGGTCCAGCCTATTTTGGAAGACGTCGGGTACGGTAAATGGCAATTGGTATTCTCGGCGTCCGGCAGCAAGGCATTGGTAGGCAGGCCAGACCACGGGTTTCAAATTTATGATACCCGCGATGGTCGTACGATAGGACCCGCTTTGGCTTCGGGCGAGAGCGTCGGCGCGGATAGTCTGCTGGGATTTAGTGCCGACGAGCTAACGGTTGTCACGGGCGGACCCGAGGCTATTGCCCGTTTTTGGCGAGTGCCAGCAGCCGGCTCTGCGCCCGACCAGGTTGCGACGCACAGAGCGAGTATCTGGCCGCACGCGAGTGATGCGATCGCCGCCGCTACGCCCGATGCGTCGAAGATAGTTGTTGGCGATAGATCTGGCAATGTGCATTTTCTGCCTGCAGGCAAAGGGCCCGAGTCATTTCTTGCGACCGAAGGGGAGGTCAGCTTTTTGGGTCACAGCAGCAAAATTCGGCTGCTTAGCGTTAGTTCCAATGGTGAGAAGGTCGTAAGTGTCGCGAGTGACAATTCGATTCGTGTCTGGAATACGGCGACCGGCCTCCCACAACCATTTTTTGGCGACGTGTCGGGCAGCGAAGTCGAGCGTATCGTCTTTTCACCGAACGCTGCTTTGCTGGGGATACTTAGTAGCAACCGCGTCCAGATCATGGACACAGCCGACGGTTCAATTCTGGCGTTGTTCGAGCTTGCAGAACAACATCAAAGTATCTCCTTTGCCGATGACGATCGACTATTCGTTGGCAGCGAAAACGGTACCCTGCGTGCTGTCAATCGCGAGTCGGCAGACAACTGGAATTTGCAAACGCTTTGGCAAGGCGATGCTGCTATACGCTGGCTGGAGTCCTCTCCGCAGTCTCGCTACCTCGTTTTCGTCGACCAGAATAATTTGGCGCAACAGTTTATTCTGGGCGAAGGACGTATTGGAAAACTTGCGTTGCAGTTACCGGGCCGCGTCGAAGAAGTGACTTTCGCTCCCAGTGGTTCGCGAGTTTTGTTCCGCACGGCAGGCTGGGTGCACCGGGCCAGCTCAGCCGCTTCAGGATTGATCTGGCTGGACGCGGTTCTCGTGCCGCGCCCGGCGCAAGGCTCGCGCATGGTATTCGGAGAGTCGGACGCCCGCTCGACAAACCCACTGGGCAATCGGGTTTCCATTCCGGTGGGTGCCGACGGATTCGTACAGTTAATCGAGCGAAACTTCGATGCCAGCGACGGAGAGGCGTTATTTGGCAATAAGAATGAACTACTCGAAGAATGGCGTCTCAGGCTTGGGCTGAACTAGCGGTCATCGCCGCGCTGCGTGCGAACCAATAGCTCCATCCTGGCAGCCGTTACTTCCGGCGCCGCAACCGCAGGGCCCACCATGATCGGTATACGGGTGAAGAATCGACGTGGTATTTGACGCATCGTGCCGTCGCGGCGACGGCTGAGCCAACTGCCCCAAAGGCGGCCCAGAGAAACAGGAATTACCGGAACTGCCCTGCGTGCAATAATTTTCTCGATACCCGGGCGGAAGCGCTGAATTTCTCCGTCGCGTGTCAGTGCGCCTTCCGGAAAAATGCAGACGATATTTCCGGCAGCAAGTTCCTCGTCGACAGTGTCGAATGCCGCAGTCATTATGTCTTCATCTTCTTTTGCGCCTGCGATCGGAATCGCTTTCATGGCCTTGAAGAAAAATTTAAGCACTGGCATCTCGAAAATTTTGTAGTACATGACGAATCGCATTGGGCGACGAATTGCACCGCTAAGCAGGATTGGATCTACAAAACTCACGTGATTGCAGACCACAACCGCGGGCCCCGAATCCGGAATGTTCTCGAGCCCGGTCGGGCGCACCCTGTAAAACAAGGTGATCAGAATCCACGCGAAGAAGCGCATCAAAAATTCTGGGAGTAACGAGTAGATATAAATCGCGACGACAACATTCAGAACAGCCAGGACAAGGAAAAGCTCGGGAATAGAAAAGCCCGTCTGTAGTACGGCAATCGATATCGCTGCAGCTGCAACCATAAATATCGAATTAATAATGTTGTTCGCCGCAATGATGCGCGACAAATGTTTGCGTCGCGACCGTTGCTGTATGAGCGCGTACAGCGGCACGCTGTAAAAACCCCCAAATGCGCCAAGCAGGGCGAGGTCAATTAGAATTCGCCAGCTACCGGCTCGTGACAGAAATTCACCAATGGTAGTGACGACGGTGGTGCTCGCAAGCGGTTGAGCGAAATACAAATCTATGGCGAATACGCTAAGTCCGATCGATCCGAACGGGACCAGTCCGAGTTCAATGCGGTGACCCGACATTTTTTCGCACAGTAGTGAGCCGATACCAACCCCCACAGCGAATGCGACCAGTAAACTGGTTGTAACTGCCTCATTGCCGCTAAGAATATCCAATGTGTAGGCAGGCATTTGAATGGTCATTGCCGAACCAATAAACCAAAACCAGGAAATGCCCAGAATGGATAGAAATACGCTGCGATTTTCACGCGCGAATCCAACAATGCGCCAGGTTTCTGACCACGCATTGAAGCGGATCGACAATGTAGGGTCGACCGCCCTTGTAGCTGGAATTTGCAAGCTGCTCAGATAGCCCAACACAGCAAACCCGATCAGGCAGGCCGCCAGCATCGACTGGCTCGACGCGAGTCCGCCAAGAATAAGGCCGAGGATGATCGCGACATAGGTGCCAGCTTCTACCAGCGCGTTACCACCGACGAGTTCCGTACTGGCCAGTTGCTGCGGCAGGTAGGCATATTTGACCGGCCCGAACAAGGTGGATTGGCAGCCCATCAGAAAGAGTACCAGCAACAACAGTGCATATTGTTCGCTGATCAGCGCGTACGCCGCAACCAGCATCAATGCGATTTCCAGCAACTTGATGCGCCGCATCAGCAGTGACTTTTCGTACTTGTCAGCCAGTTGCCCGGCCGCCGCAGAAAACAGGAAAAACGGCAGGATAAATAGGGCTGCGGCGACGTTCGCAAGCTGCGTGTGGTCCATGCCGCCCACTATCACGCCTTGAAACGTGATCAGAATGACCAGGCCATTACGAAATACGTTGTCGTTTAGCGCACCCAGAAACTGGGTAGCAAAAAACGGCGCAAAACGACGTTGACCCAGGAGCGAGAATTGGCTGGAATCTGACACTTGAGCGGGCGTCCTATGCGAAATTCGCCGTCACTATAGCGTGAAAGTGCCAGTATCGGCGCTGAAAACTGCGAACTCGCGCGGTTTCCTGTTTTTCCAGCGGTGCTATTATCCCGTGGTGCAGTGCACTGAAAACTATGCCATTTAATCAATTATCGAGCTGATGTACACAATGAACAAGACAATACTATCGATGCTGCTCTGCAGCAGCTTGTTCGTGGTTGCGTGCAGTGAAGAGCGTCCAGCCCGCTCGGTGCGGGAATTTATGGACAATCCGCAGTTTCTCGAGGCGGCTGTGGTTCGCTGCTCTCAAAATCGGACAGAGAGTCGCTACGAAACTGAATGCGTCAATGCGCGCCAGGCTGTTGCATTGATTGAAGCTCGCGACGAGCGAGCGCGGCGCGACAATTTGGAACAAGAGTCAGAAAAGAAGCGCGACGCGCTGCGCCGTACCCAAAGGGCCGCGGCTGCCGCGCGGCTGCAAGCGGCCGAGCGAGCGCGACTGCGTGAAGAAGCAGAGTATCTTGCGCAGTTTGGCGAAGTGCCGGCGCCGGTGTCTGAATCTGACCTGCCGCAACTCAAAGCGAATACTCCCGGGGCGGTAATTCCGAGCCCCGTTCAAACAGAGCAATCAACTGCGTTTTCAGAATCCGATGACCCATCGGTTATTTTCGACGAGCCGGTCAGAGCACAAAGTAACTCCTTTCCTGCATCCGACGGCGGTAACGCGCCAGGCATCAACAATCAGCCTGAGCCGGACACGGATCTTGGTTCTGTTCGCGATGAGCTGCGGCGGCGTCAGGAAGAATCGTCGAACTAGGAGACCGCCTTATTTCGATTATTCTTCGGGATCGGGCATGCCATAGGTACGAACTTCTGTGGTGTCGCTATCTGGCGCCGCTGGTGTGCGTGTTGCCGCGTTCGAGTCTGATGTTTGCATGCCCGGCGCAGTCGGCAAGCGACGCGTTTGCGCGGTCAGAAGCTGCACAAAAGAGCTGGCGACAGCAGGAGCGATATTCGGCGAACTGTTGAAAATGTCATCCGGAGACATCGCTGCTGTACCGTAAAACGCTGTGTTGGCTTTACGGTCCATTGTGACGCCCGAGCCTTCCAGCGCAACGCCGGCAAACAAGCCGCGACTGCGTGAATACGACATCACTTCGGCTTCAAACTGAATGTCTGTCGCCACCGCGGCATTTCTGCCCACGGGCCCGGCCGCGATTGATGCCTCCGCGCCAAGCGTCAGTTTACCGTTGCCAATGTTGGTGACGCCCTTGCGTGTTTTGAAGACTAAAATCACGTCAGTCGATGCGACGCCCGCCTGCCAGCCGAAGCTGCCGCCGGTCAGAGTCACAAATGCCGGATTGCTCCAGGTATCGTCGTTCTGGCGTATAACGATGACGCCTTTGCCGCGCCTTGCGCCGAATACAAAGCCTGCTTTGATGACATCCGGAATAACGGCGATCGCATAGGCGCGAGCCAGGAGTGACGGCGGAATACCTTTCTCGGGAATGCGTAACAGCTGATCCAGAACGTCCGTAGCGTCAGCAACGCGTTTTTCTTCTTTTGAGGCAGCTGCGGCAGGTAGCGAGAATGCCAGGCTAACCGCTATAACAAGGATTTTGAGGTGCAAATTGCGCATCATTAGTTAGAGCCGGAAGTCGAGTCGGGGTTCAATGATACGCCTATTTGCGGGGGCAACGGAATATCCAGGCTGGCGCATATCGTTCGAATCAATTCGGCTTCCGGAACAGTCAGTTGCGCATCATGCATCGCTACAGCAATGACTGAATCAAGCAACATCTGGCGCCCTTCGCTATTCAGGGAGACCAGTTGGTCGAGGCTCTTCTCGAGGCTATTGGTGGTTGCTGTCATTTCGCTGCCGTACTCGTAGTCGTCACCCCAATTGCCGAATTTTCCGAGTCCCGAGCGAAAGGCAGCTTCGCCATCAGTCACATTGACATGACCGTGCCGGGCAACGATACGCAGCAGATCGACTGCAGCATCGCGAACGGCTGTACGATCTGCACGCTTGCGCCTGGGGCTCCGCGACGGTCGCATGACCTGCCTTAGGTTTGTCGCCAACACGCGATAAAAACAAAATTCGTGCAATTCGATGTCACCGTCTATTTCGATCAGACGAGCTGTCAGGTCGATAAGAAAATTCAGCTGCGGCGCCGGTCTTTGCCGGAGCGCGGGGAATGCGATCTCGAGCAGTGGCAAGCGGTATTCCGGTCCGGATTCGAGTATGTGGGTATAAAATTCGCGAATCAGGCGAGTCCGTTGCTCGCCAAGCTGCTCTGAAATTAATGAAAACTGCCGCTCCAGTGTTGGACCGTTACGGTCGAGGATCAATGCAACGACCAATAAATAGGACAATTCAGGCGAGTGCGCGGCGTCGTACAGGATATTTGGCAGCGATTGTCGGATTCGCGTGGCGAAGGCGATGTGCTTTTCAGTGGGTTGACCAACCGAGGCACTTACCGAGTCCGGCGAGATGCCTGCAGGCAGCACGCTGGTGGCACCGCCAATCCCGGCACTACGGTTGTCGACTCCGCGATGGGTAGCGACGTCGCGGTCCCTCAATTTTACGCGCGGGTAATCGCTCTCTTTAAAACTCGGGTCCAGGGCCTGAATGCGCGCAGTTAATGGTGGATGAGTTGCGAACATGCCGCTTAGTTTTGAGCCGGTTCCAAACAACATGTGACTGACTTCTTCGGGATCCGCAGACTGAATCAGGGATCCAGCCTCGTAACCGCCGATCTTTTTCAATGCGCCCGCCAGCCCACCGGATTGCCGGGTGAATTGCACAGCACTGGCGTCAGCGAGGTACTCCCGTTGCCGTGAGACCCCCGACTTGATAATGCGCGCGAAGAAAACGCCGATACCGCCGAGAATGATGAGCCCGAGGCCAATGACGAAGACGACCCCGCCGCCGTTACCACGCCTGGAGCTGAGTCCGCCAAAGCGAACACTCCGAAAAACCATCCGGCCCATCAGGCCGAGCGCCATAATCCCAAACAAAACGCCCATGAGCCGAATATTCAATCGCATATCACCATTCAGGACGTGGCTGAACTCGTGGGCAATGACACCTTGCAGTTCGTCGCGCTCGAGCATTTCGAGCGTTCCCCGGGTGACGGCGATAGCAGCATCACCGGGCGCAAAACCTGCAGCAAACGCGTTGATGCCCATCTCTTGCTCAAGCACGTAAATCTCCGGGACAGGTACGCCAGATGCTATCGCCATTTCCTCAACGACATTGCGCAGTCGGCTGCGCAACGGGTCGCGAGTGTCCGGTGAGATCAGCGTCCCGCCCATTTGCAGGGCGACTCGCCCGCCACCAGACGACAGTTGTGCGGTTTTCACCAAGGTCGCGCCGATAATGAAAAGCGTGGTTATGATCGCGGTGCCTATCAGCACGGGTGTCTGGTTCGTGAAAAACGAGGTCAGCGAAAACTGCTGGCCCTGGTCTCCTACGTTAAAAAGAGCGGCACCCACGATCAGCGAGACGCCTGCAACGATCAGCGCTGTCGACACCAGGTACAGAAAAACGAGCCGCCGGCTACTCCGGCGAGCTCGATCCTGTACGTCAAAGAAGTTCACAGTCTTCGCGCCGCAGGTTGCAGCATCAGATTACGACGTGAAATTGATTTCTGGCGTTTCGCGCTTTTCAGGGGCGTCAATTTCGAGAAAGCTGGCCAGATCAAAGCTGAAGAATCGGGCGATAACGTTATTCGGGAAGTTCTCCGCAGAATTATTGTATTGCAGTACCGCATCGTTGAACGCCTGGCGCGAGAAAGCGACCTTGTTCTCGGTGGTGGCGAGCTCTTCTTGCAGCTGCATCATATTTTGATTCGCCTTGAGATCAGGATAAGCTTCCGACAGGGCGAACAATCGGCCAAGCGCGCTCGTCAATGTACTTTCGGATGCGCCGAGTTCTTTGATTGCCTGGGCGTTTGCGGGGTCCGCTTTGGCGGCATCAAGACTGGCTGATGCTGAGTTTCGGGCGCTGATAACGGCTTCCAGCGTCTCGCGCTCGTGTTTCATGTAGCCCTTGACCATTTCGACCAGGTTGGGAATCAAATCGTAGCGCCGGGTTAGCTGCACATCGATTTGGGCGAATGCGTTCTTGACGCGATTGCGCTCATTGACTAACCGGTTGTAAATACCGATTGCCCAAAACACTACTGCGGCAATAATCGCGAGGAAAATAACGAATGCAGTCACTATGTCACTCCTTGTCGAAGTATCTGATGTCGAAGCATAACGCTCGCACAGGGCTAGTTCTAGCAATAGGGGCAATCTTCTTTGTTTCAATGCCCGCTGGCGCGGACTGGTATGCCGACGCGCGACCCATGATGGGTACCGAAGTCAGTGTGCGCCTGTGGCATGACGACCCGGGAAAAGGGCGTGCGCTGGTCGATCAGGTGTTTAAAGAGGCGCATCGAATCGACCAACTGATGAGCACTTATATCGAGGATAGTCGAATATCGGACATCAACAGAGATGCTGCCGATCACCCGGTCGTTACCGGCGACGAGCTGTTTCGCTTGATCCAGCGCTCGCTCGATATATCGATTCTCACCCGTGGCGCTTTCGACATTACTTACGATAGCGTGGGTCAGCACTATGATTTTCGAAATCGCGAGCGACCCGATGCAGAGACAGTTGCCGCGAATCTCGCTCTGGTCGACTATGAGTTGATCAAGCTCGATCAGGCGAATGGCACTGTCGAATTCAACGCACCGGGCGTGCGCATAAATTTGGGTGGAATCGCCAAGGGCTATGTCGTGGAGCGCGGCATCGATCTGCTACGGGTTGCCGGCGTCGAGCATGCGGTGGTGACGGCCGGGGGTGATTCACGACTTCTGGGCGATCGTCGCGGCCAACCATGGATGGTCGGTATTCGCGACCCCAGGGTTGACGGCGAGGTAGCCATGACCGTGCCTTTGCAGGATGAGGCGATCTCAACGTCCGGCGACTACGAACGCTTCTTTGACGAAGACGGCGTGCGTTATCATCACATTATCAGCCCGAGTACCGGAAATCCGGCCAATGGAGTGCATAGTGCGACGGTATTTGGCCCTGACGCTGTCTTTACGGACGCGCTATCGACGTCTGTTTTCATCATGGGCGTCGACCTTGGATTGCGGCTGATAGCGACTCTGCCTGACTATGAGAGCATCGTCATCGACGACAAGGGTCAGATTTTCTTCTCAGACGGACTGATGCAGCCGCAATAGCGAACGGACCGAATTTTCCTAATGTCGCCGAAAACAGACTAATATTCACTTTAAATTCATGCTGATAGGCTTATCATTGAGCATCTGTGGATGGTTCACAGCAGGTCATTCGTAGAAATTGGCCGGGGCGCGCTTGACGCCCAAAAAAGTCTGGAAAAAAGAACGATTTAACGTAATCTGTAGCCATAGCGGCGAATTGCGCGAGAGGGGCGGCGCGCCGTTATGTTTAGACAAGACCAGTCATTTGTGACGATCATCACGGCCTTGGTAGGGCCCGGGCTGTCACCATGCATAGTCTATGACTGGCGTCGAATATTGTCTGCAAAGGCGCTGATTTTCGCAGGGATGGAAAACAGGTAATACGACAAGGAATGAGAATATGAAGATCAAGCATTGTTTATTGGGCCTTATATTTAGTGTAGTTGCAGCGACCAGTCTGGCCTCTTCAGGCCTAACAGGTCAGGCGGCGCCGGATTTCGCGCTGAAAAGTTCAACTGGCGAGAATCTGCGGCTGTCTGAATTTCGTGGCGACGTCGTTATGATTAATTTTTGGGCGACCTGGTGTGGTCCATGCCGTCAGGAAATGCCGTTGCTGGACGAGCTCTACCAACGCTATGAACGTGTAGGGTTTAGTTTGCTGGGTGTGAACATCGATGATGACTCGCGCAAGGCTATGAACATGATTTCAGACCTTGGCGTTAATTTTCCGGTGTTGTTCGACCAAAGTAAGGAAGTCAGCAAGTTGTATCAGGTTGACGCGATGCCGGTGACGGTGATTGTTGACCGCGACGGCAATGTTCGCTATGTGCATCAAGGTTACAAGCCCGGATACGAAGACAAGTATCTGGATGAAATTCGTTCGCTGCTTCGCGAATAGCAGCGAACACTCAGGGTTTGCAGGAGATAGATAACGTGACAAGACGAATATTGATCAGCTTCGGCGTATGCCTGATGCTGATTTTTAGCGCGACGACCGCACAGGAAGATGAAGGTTCTTCGCGTGAAAAATTCCGGGTCCTGGATGAGGATGTTCAGGATCTCAAGAAGGAGGTACTGGATCTGAATCGGGACCTGTTCTTGCTTGAGGAAGAATTGCTCTTTCCGGCTAACTCGCAGGTTGCGTTTTTCGTTTCACTGGATGTGGGTGAGTACTTCGAGCTTGACTCTGTAAACCTGAAAATCGATGGCAAGGAAGTCGCTAACTATTTGTATACCGACCGCGAAGTCGGCGCCCTGGTTCGGGGCGGCGTACATCGTGTGCATATGGCTAACCTCAAGACCGGCAACCATGAACTGATTGCAGTGTTCACGGGCAAGGGTCCGCAAACGCGGGCGTATCGGCGTGCTGCAACGATGACCTTCGGTAAAGGCATCGGTGCGAAATATCTGGAGCTCGAAATCACCGACCGCGTGAAAAAACAGCAGCCAGAATTCGTCATCAAAGAATGGGAGTGATCGTTGCTGCAACGTCGCTCTTCATTTTTCGCGCTGCTTCTGTTGTTAATGGCGCTCCCGGCCTCTGCGGCCAGGGATGATCCTGAACCCATTGTCATCAATGACCCGCAGTATGGCGAAGTTCTGTTCTATTTTTTTCAGGAAGACTATTTTCCAGCTATCGTTCGTTTGCGCTCGGCGCAACAGCAAAACCTGCTGAACGACCACATAGAGCAGTCCGACCTGCTGCTCGGTGGTATGTATCTGTCGTATGGCCATCACCTCGAAGCGGCCGCAATATTCGAGCGACTGCTGGCGAACAACGTGCAGCCGGAAGTCCGCGACCGGACCTGGTTTTTTCTCGCAAAAATCTGGAAACAGCGCGGCTATTTGGAGAAGTCTGAGCACGCGTTGCAGCAGTTGGGTGATAGCTTGCCGGACAATATGCTGCGCGAATCCAAAATGTTGCACGCGCAAATTCTTATTGACAGTGGACGCTACGGCGAGGCGGTAGCGCAACTTGTTCGCTGGAAAGGCAGGACAGAGTGGGCGAGTTATGCGCAGTTCAACCTCGGCGTGGCGCTCGTCCGCAATGGCGATGTAGAGACAGCATCGGGAATTCTTAATGACCTGGGTACCATCAACCCGTTTAACGAGGAGCTGGCTGCCCTGCGTGATAAGGCAAACCTCGCGCTGGGATATTCGCTTTTGCAGGACGAACGGCCTGCGGCTGCAAAAGAAGCATTGCAGCGAATCAGATTGGAAGGGCCGTTTTCGAACAAAGCGCTTCTGGGCGTCGGCTGGGCCGACGCGGAGCTGAATAACTTTCAAAGTGCGCTCGTACCGTGGATGGAGCTCAGAGGACGCGACTTACTCGATTCCGCTGTGCAAGAGGCAATGCTGGCGATTCCCTACGGCCTTGCGCAGCTCGAATCGATCAGCCAGGCTGCGGACCACTATCTCAATGCTGTCGAGGCATTCTACGAAGAAACCAATCGCATTGACCGCACCATAGAGTTTATCGAGTCCGGCGACATGTTCGATAAATTTCTGGAAGAAGGGCCGGACGACAGTACCGGTTGGTACTGGCAGCTAAACGAATTGCCAGAGGGTCCGGAGTCACGCTACCTCTATCATTTGCTTGCGACGAACGCTTTTCAGGAGGGATTGAAGAACTTCCGTGACTTGAATTACCTGCACGGCAATCTTGATACCTGGCAGCAAAATGTGGGCGTCTATGCTGCGATGTTGGAAACCCGCTTACAGGCCTATGAGGAAAGGGTGCCGCGCGTTGAAGCGACCCTGACCAGAACCGATATCGACGACATGATTACTCGCAAGCTTGAATTCGATACCCTGCTGAACAATATAGAGCAGAGCAATGACTGGCTGGCGCTCGCCGAAGAACAGGAATTTGAGATGTGGGGTGAAATCGTCGACATCGAAAATTCGCCGGCGCTGGCAGCAAATATTCCTGAGGCAGACGAAGTGCGCGAGAAAATCGACTTACTAAAAGGTGTACTGCAGTGGCAACTGGAACGCGAATTCGGTGGCAGACTCTGGAACATTCGTCGTGATTTGCGAGAAACTGGTGAGTCCCTGGTCGAGACGCAGCGAGCGCGGCGTCAGATTGACGAGACGATGCGCAATGAGCCGATCAAGTTTGCGCAGTTCAGCGAGCGTGTCTACGGGCTCGGTCCACGCATCGATGCGATGAAACTGAATGTTGGTGACGCAATGATGGCGCAGGGCGACTTGCTTCAGTCGATTGCAATTGACGAGCTGCAGGCGCAGAAGCGACGCCTGGACACCTATACATTGCAAGCGCGATTCGCGTTAGCGGCAATATACGATCAGGCTGCAGTTGCAGGGGACACTCTGCAATGATTTTCCGCGCCGCACCCGTTTTCTTTTTGCTCGCTGCCAGTTTCCTGACAGCACCGCACGCGTATGCGGACGTCAAGAAACGAGACACGATCGAGAGCCTGGAGGGCAAGGAAGTTGAGGTACGCCCGGGCAAAGTAATCGTTCACAGTAAAGACCTTGCCCGTGACAATTATCGGGCATTCCTGGAGCTCGCAGTAGATGATCCGGAGCAACGCGCCGAGGCTATGCGCCGTCTCGGCGACTTGGAGCTCGATGCCACTGAGGCGGCCCAACTGGTCGAGAATATCGATGAGATGGACCTGTCCGGATATAACAGCGCTGTGCAAATGTATGAGCAATTGCTGAAAGAATTTCCGGACTATCGGCGCAATGACACAGTCATGTACCAACTGGGTCGTGCCTATGAAATCGTTGGACGCACTGACGAGTCGCTGGCCGTTCTGAATAAGCTCGTAGTCCTGTATCCGGACACTCCGCATATTGATGAAGTCCAGTTTCGACGCGGCGAAATGTTGTTTTTGCGCAAGCAATACAATGAAGCCGAAATGGCGTACAGCGCCGTCGTGGACTACGGTCCCAGCTCGCGATTCTATGAACAGTCGCTTTACAAGCTCGGCTGGTCCCAGTTCAAGCTTGCCTGGTATGAAGAAAGTCTGGATCCATTTTTTGAATTGCTGGATCGCAAGATCAGTGACATGCAATGGCAGGAAGGCGAGTACCGTCTTGAAGAAATGTCTCGTGCGGATCAGGAGCTGGTCGAAGACACGTTCCGCGTGTTGAGTATCGGATTCTCCTATCTGGAAGGCGCAGACAGCATCGATGACTATCTTGATAGTCGCGGGCGTCCAGAGTTTAGTTACGTCATATATCGCAACCTGGGCGACTTGTACCTGGAAAAAGAACGTTTTGTAGACGCTGCCGAGGCGTATGAAGCTTCTGTGGACCAGGACCCGAATCATTCCAAGTCGCCGCTGTTGCAAGTCGAGGTTATCGAGGCTTACAAGCTCGGTGGATTTCCGACCCTGGTGCTGGAAGCCAAGAAAGACTATGTCAATCGTTATGGTCTGGAGGGCGAATTCTGGGCGAGTAACGCAAGAGAAGAAAATACGGGCGTTGACGAACATCTGAAGGCAAATTTGAATGATCTCGCGCAGTATTCGCATGCCGAGGCACAAAAAAGCGGCGAGCTGGCCGATTATCAGGAAGCGGCTCGCTGGTATCGCAAGTACCTCGACTACTTCCCGAACGCAGAGGGCAGCGCGGACACCAACTTCCTGCTCGCGGAAATTCTATTTGAAAGCAAGGCTTTTGATGAGGCTGCGGACGAGTATGAGCGCACGGCATACGGGTATCCGGTTCACGATAAATCTGCGGAAGCCGGATACGCGGCAATCCTGGCATATCGGGAATATGAAAAAACGCTTACGGATCCGAAAGATGCGGAGCTGAAGGCTACATGGCATAGCCGCTATCTTGACAGCGGCCTCATATTTGCTGACACCTATCCAGAGCATCCTGAATCCGCGGCAGTCTTGACGACGATCGCTGAAGACCTGTTCGAACAGCGTGAATTCGATCTCGCGATCACAGTGGCCCAGGCAGTTGTCGTCAAGCAACCACCGGTCGACGCGTCGCTGGCACGCACAGCCTGGACCGTAATCGCTCACTCACAATTCGATATGGAGAAGTTTGCCGAGGCTGAGCAGGCGTATTACAAGTTACAGGCGTATGTGCCTGTCGATGACCCCGCGGCAGCGAAGGACGTCGATGATCGCATTGCTTCATCCATTTATAAGCAGGGTGAACTGGCACGCGACATGGGCTTTAATGAAGAAGCCGTCGGACACTTTTCGCGTCTGGGCGTCGTCGTGCCAAATTCAGACATTCGCGCGACGGCCGATTACGACGCAGCTGCGGTATTGATCAACATGGGTGCCTGGGATCGCGCATCGACTGCACTCGAGCAATTCCGCAAGAATTATCCGGATAGTGAATACAATAATGACATCAATCAGAAGCTGGCTGTAACGTACTCCAGTTCTGGTCGCAGCGCAGATGCTGCCGCCGAATTCGAACGTATAGCAATTGCCGAAGACAGTACCGAAGAGGTACGCAGAGAAGCGCTTTGGCAGGCGGCAGAGCTGTATGAGCAAAGCGGCGCGATCAGCAGCGAAATACGTGTGCTTGGCGATATCGTTCAACGTTATCCCAATCCGCTGGCGGAATCGATCGAGGCGCGCTACCGCTTGTTAGAATTAGCCAAACAGAATGATTCGCAGCAAGAAATATACGCCCGGCTCGAGGATATGATTAGAGTGGATGCGACCGCAGGTGCACAACGATCAGATCGAACCCGTTACCTTGCTGCCATCGCGTCTCTAGAATTGGCCGAGCCGGTGCGGCGACAATTTGAAGTCGTGAAATTGAGTCAGCCGTTGGCAGAAAGTCTGAAAGTCAAACGATCGCTGATGGAAGAGGTCATAGAGGCATATACCCGGTCTGCAGACTACGGCATCGCGGAGGTTACGACCGCTGCAACTTTCCGTCTTGGCGAGGTCTATGAAAGCTTCAGCACTGATTTGGTGAATTCTGAGCGGCCCAATAATCTTGATGTAGCCGCATTGGAACAGTACGAATTACTGCTCGAGGAGCAGATTTATCCGTTCGAAGAAAAGGCTATCGAGCTGCACATGGCCAACACGGATAGGGCACCCAATGGCGTGTATGACGAATGGGTACAGAAGAGTTTTGATCGGTTGGCTAGCCTGATGCCAGCCAGATACTCAAAAGCGGAGCGCGGTGAAGATGTTGTCACAACGTTGTATTAGTCGAAATCCGGCATTAATAGCGTCGTTGCTCGCAGCGATGCTACTGTCGGCGTGTGGCGGATCCGCAACCCGGCCCGACGCGGCGCAGCAACAGGAAATGGCGGAAGCCAAGGCGAACGTCCCGGCACAGCTGCAACGTGACGTTCCTGCGCAGGCGCTGACAATGTTTGAGCAGGCGACCTCAGTCATGGCCGCCGGCGACTATCTTGACGCGGAACTGAGATTCAAGGAATTTCTGCTGCGCTATCCGGATTACCCGGGTGCGCACGTGAATTTGGCGATTATTCACACGAATAATGGTAATGAAACGGCGGCGGCGGCCTCGATTGACGCCGCTTTGGCGTTAAATCCCTCGTATGCGCCTGCATTAAACCAACAAGGCATGCTGTTTCGCAAAACGGGCAATTTTTCCGAGGCAGAAGCCGCTTATATGAAGGCCGTCACAGCTTCACCCGACTACGCCTTGGCACACTACAACCTGGGCGTATTGAACGAACTCTATTTGCAACGCCTGGATACTGCATTGAAGCATTTTGAACAATATCAATCCCTTGTCGGCGAGGACGAACTAGTCGGACGTTGGATTGCGGATCTGAGGCGCCGCGTAGCAGCGGCTCAGGGATAGGCAAACGTGGCGGAACGACGGACATGAAACCAAAACATCGAGTAACGGTTGTCGGCCCCCGATTCATGCTGGCCATGTCGTTGGCGGCGTTTGCCACTTTTGCTCAGGAGGCGGATGACCTGGCAGGCCTGGAACCGGCGGTGGATACGTCTGCAGAGCTGCAACCGGCGGTCGATACTTCCGCGGCGCCTGCGCAGGATGCTGAGGAAATTGAACCCGCGGTGCCCGCAGCTGCGTTAGCAACAGATGTGACGCGTGAGGAAAGTGCAGGCTATGTGATGGACAGTATCGAGTTGGGACGTACAGAAATTACGGGTAACTCGGAATTACCAACGGTGTTGTACATCGTACCCTGGCAGAAATCGGATCCGGGCGATATGCAGGGAAAGCCGGTCAATACCTTGCTCGACGAGGTTTTGGCACCGCTGGATCGGGAAGAATTTGTTCGTCAGGTCAATTATTACCAGGACCTGAACGGCGTAACGGAAGTTGAAGAAGAGTAGCGGTGTCTTTGGACGCCATTGAAAACTAGAGGAGCAAGACAATGGGCACAATAGTGCGCTTTTTTCAGGACGGTGGTGCTTTCATGTACCCGATCCTGTTTGTATTCGCGTTCGGCGTCGCAATCGCGGTGGAACGTTGGATGTACTTAACAATGTCGGGTGCAAGCAATCGTGCACTCTGGAAAAAAATCGTGCCGTTTCTAAAGGCCGGCAACTTCCAGGAGGCGGCTCAGGTAACGACGAAATCAAAGGCCGCTATCGCATCGATCCTGACTTATGGTCTCTATCGTGTGAAGTCGGCACGGCACCGAGATGACATCGAAAAAGCAATGGAAGAGAGCATGATGGAAGTGTTGCCGCGTCTTGAGAAGCGGACTCACTATCTCGCTACGCTCGCAAACATTGCGACTTTGCTTGGACTGTTGGGAACAATTATCGGTCTTATTCGCGCATTTACCGCGGTCTCAAATGCGAATCCGGCGGATAAAGCCGATTTGCTGTCTGCGTCTATTTCGGTTGCGATGAACACGACTGCATTTGGCTTGATGGTCGCAATTCCGTTGCTGCTGGTGCATGCGCTGTTGCAAACCAAGACTAATCAACTCGTGGATAGCCTCGAGATGGCTACTGTGAAGTTTTTAAACGCAGTGACCGAACGATCGCTTAAGGCTGGAGCATAAGTGTGAGTCTTCGCCGCAGAGGCGGTCGTCGTCATAATGAAGACACGGCCGAACTCAATATCACGGCTTTTATGAACCTGATGGTTATTCTGGTTCCGTTCCTGCTGATCACAGCGGTGTTCTCGCGTTTGGCAATTCTTGAACTCAATTTGCCAGGCTCCTCGACCGAGCCCGTGGATCCGCAGGACCAGACGTTTCAACTGGAAGTCATCGTTCGCATGGACAAGATAGAAGTCGGCGATCGCAATCAGGGTTTGCTCGGGCGCTACCCGAATACGGCGGATGGCTACGACTATGCAGCTGTCGAAACAAAACTGGCTGAGTTAAAGGAAAAGTATCCAAAGAAGACGGATGCGTCGATCTTGCTCGAGGCCGATATTGAGTACAACACGCTGGTACAGGTGATGGACATGGTGCGAGTGGCAGAAACTGTTGAAGACGATGCAGTTGTTCGCTCCGACCTGTTTCCAGATATCTCGATCGGTGATGCACCAATTGTAGAGCCGGGAGGCGTTTAGGCAATGAAGTCAGCACGTGCAAAACGAATGGAGAAGCACCACGCACGCAATACGCGGTCGGGGGCTCTGAATCTGGTTTCGCTGATGGATATTTTTACGATCCTGGTGTTCTTCCTGTTGGTGAATTCCTCAGAAGTGGAGACCCTGCCGAAATCGGAGAATTTGCAGCTGCCGGAATCTATTGCTGAACAGAAGGCCAAGGAAACTGTTGTTATTCTCATTGGCGAGGTGGACATTCTTGTTCAGGGCAAAGTGGTGGCGAAAGTCGCCGACGTTATGGTGCAGTCGGGCAATGACATCCCGGCGTTGCGCGAAGCGTTGAAGTCACAGAACGATCGCGTATTGCGCCGTGAAGCGCAGGACGATATCGCAGGTCGTGAAGTCACGATCATGGGCGACAAGGAAATTCCGTACAAGGTGCTGAAGAAAGTAATGGCAACCTGCACCGGGGCGGACTATGGACAGATATCACTGGCTGTCCTGCAAAAGAGCTCGGAAAAGCTCGACGACTTCCAGGCGGCCCGTTAAGGGACGCCAGACGATTTTTACGGAGTAACACGTGGATTTACCGTTTTACAGAGAATATGAGCTGCCATGGACTTCTGACTCGAATCAGGAGCGCAGATTTCAGCGCCTGCTTAGGTCCATCTTCATTGGGGTGGCTGCATTAAGCCTGGTTTGGCCGTTCATACCGACGCCTGAGCCCGACCCATATGAAATCATAGAAATCCCGCCGCGGATTGCACAGTTATTGCTCGAAGAAAAACCGTTGCCGCCACCACCGCCACCTGAGCCGGAACCAGAAGAAGAGCCCGAGCCGGACGAAGAACCGCTGGAGGTCGTGGAAACGGAACCAGAGCCAGAGCCTGAAATAATTCCCGAGCCCGAGCCGGAGCCAGAGATTGATCAGGCCGAGGTCGCGCTCGAGCAGGCACAGGCGGCGATGATGCCGTTCGCCGAGGATCTTGCGGATCTGGTCGACAAGGATTTGCTGGATGCAGTTGATGACAGAGACCTGACTGCATCTGTCGGCGAAGCCGAACGCAATGAGCGCTCGATGATTACGTCAAAAGTGGGTGCTGCATCGGGTGGTATTAACACTGCAAGTCTCAGTCGCAATACAGGCGGCTCCGGAATTGCAGGGCGTAGTACCACGCAGGTGACCAGTCCGGTTGCAGGATTGGGTGACTCCGCCGGTGGCGCACGTCGTACCGGCACAAGCGGTAAGGCGTCGCGTTCGCGAGAAGAAATTGAGCTCGTGTTCGATAAGAACAAGGGTGTTATTTTCGCACTCTATAATCGGGCTTTGCGCGTCGACCCTTCGCTGGAAGGAAAATTGGTGCTACGCCTGACAATCGCACCGAACGGTGCCGTGACTTTCTGCGAAGTTGTATCCAGCGAACTGGGTGATCCAGACCTGGAAAACAAATTGGTCGCGCGCGTCAAATTGTTCCGCTTTGAAGCCAAAGACGTCGAATCAATCACGACCACCAAGCCAATCGACTTCTTCCCGGCGTAAGTTAGCGACACAGCTCGTAGCGCTTTTCCTTTAGCTTACGCAGCCGTTCCTCGAGTCGGATGCCTTGTGCTGCGCTATACCCATTGCGCATTTTGGTCTCAATTAATCGAATCTGTTGCTTCACCTTTTCGCATGCCGCCTTATCATTCGCTGGGTGCGCTGCTGCCAGCGGAGCCGCCAGAACCACTAACGTCAGCACCCACTTGACCGCAATCATCGACTTCTGCTCCACAACTCAACAGTTATATATACTGCGTATGAGCCCATCAATCAGGCTTACAAACTGACTGGAAACCTGTGAAACGAGGATTGCTTGATGAAAAACATGCATTTATTCGCAGCCGTTGCAGTGGCAGGAATGCTGACTGCCAGCGCGACGTTCGAGCAGACCGGAATTGAAGCTGACGACACGGCTATGCGAGATCTAGCCAATTGGCGGGCGCTGCACTTGATGTCACAGACCCGGAGCCGCTTCCAGCAGATCACCCATTATGGCAGTTGCAAAACGTCATCATTACGCCGCACGTCTCGAGCAATGGTAGCAATGCGGTTCGCCACATGATCGTACTGCGAGAGAATTTGCGGCGCTTCCTGGCGGGAGAAGCGCTCCTGAATGTAGTGAATCCTGAACTCGGCTATTGATCTGCAGATGTCCTTACAGACCGAGCCTTCCCAAGGATTTGCGCCGCTGGCTCGTGATGATGCGCGCATCCTGATTTTGGGGAGCCTCCCGAGCCAGCGCTCCCTTGCGGCCAGCGAATACTATGCGCACCCGCAGAATGCGTTTTGGCGGATTATGGCCACACTTGTTGGCGCGGAAGGCAGTTACAGCGATCGCTGCGCCGCGTTATGCACGGCGGGGATCGCGCTGTGGGATGTATTGGCGAGCTCGGTCCGACCCGGCAGCCTGGACGCTGATATTCAGATGCGCACGGCTAAGGTAAACAATTTTGAGCAGTTCCTTGCAACGCACGTCGACATTCGGCGCATTTGCTTTAACGGGCAAAAAGCGGCACACATTTTCGCATCCCGGGTGCCACCCGAGCTGGTCGAAAATCGCATACAATCGTTCATATTACCGTCAACCAGCCCGGCCCACGCAGCCATGGGCTTCGACACAAAATTAGAGCAGTGGCGAAAGGCGATCAGTGATCCGTTGAAAAATACCGCCTGGCAGAAGCTATAAGGCGCTATCGCCCGATTCGCCCGTGCGAATTCTCCAGACTTGTTCCAGATCTGTCACAAATATTTTGCCGTCACCGACCTTGCCGGTTTTCGCGCTTTCGATGATTGTTTCTATGATCCGCTCAACCATATCATCGGAAACCGCAACTTCGATTTTTGCCTTAGGCAGGAAATCCACAACGTATTCTGCGCCGCGGTATAGCTCAGTGTGGCCGCGTTGCCGGCCAAAACCCTTTACCTCACTGACTGTCATTCCCTGAATTCCGACTTCTCCTAATGCGTTGCGTACATCATCTAGACGGAATGGCTTAACGATTGCGGTGACAAGCTTCATTCTTGATCCTGGGTTGGGTGGCAGCGATTAGTCTATGCTAGCAATACGGTCACTCGAAGTGTACAAAGAAAATCGGAATCCCGATTCAGTATCTATGACGACGGTAATACTCAAAGAACCCCAGGGACTGCGCTACAACGGCATCGCGCTGCTGTATGTTCTGGCGGCCTATATTGTTGGATTTTATGGACTTTTTAACCCGGAATTGACAATCAACGCGGCCGCGACCCTGCTGCTCGCGCACAGCATGACGATCGCCGCGTACCTGATCCACGAGTGTGGCCATCAATTGGTGTTCAAACGCAGCAAACACAATGCTTTACTGGGTCGAGCAATGAGTTGGATTTGCGGTGCGGCGTACGGCACCTATGAAGACATGCGCTATAAACACTTTCGGCACCATGTCGATAATGACGACGTCGTGTGGTTTGAGTATGAAGAATTTTTCGAAAAGCACCCGAATATTCTAAAAATCGTCCAGGTGCTGGAGTGGATGTACATACCGGCACACGATCTGATCATGCATTTCATCATGGTATTTACGTCATTCATCATTCCGCAGCGCCGTGAGCAGCGCGTCCGAAACGTTGCTGTCATTGTGATTCGCGGCACGATATTTGTCGCACTACTATTCTGGTTTCCAAAAGTCGCTGCACTTTACGCAATCGCATACCTGCTCATGATGCACGTGCTGCGTTTCATGGATGCGCTGCAGCATGACTATTCATACCACGCAACATTGTTTGAATATACGCAACCGCCGCACAAGGGTGACAGCAAATGGGAGCAGGAACATACTTTTAGCGTCCCGATATCGATGCGGTTGCCGCGCCTGAACTGGTTGACTCTTAATTTCGGCTATCACAACGCGCATCATTCGAATATGAACGTGCCGTGGTATCGCTTGCCCGAATTACACACGGAGCTGATGTCAGACAACCCAATGCGTGTGATTCCATTCCTGTCGCAGCTAAAACTTTATCATCGCAACCGCGTATTGAGGATTTGCAATCCACAACCGGAGGACTATCCGCAGGGCGACGAATACTTGCAGAGTGCTCGTGAAGGATTGGGACCAATTGGTGGCAACGCGGCCTCATTTTTAACGTCGTTTTGATGATGTTGTATCGCGCCTGAGTCGAAATTGGATGAGTGAATCCGCTGCAGTTACGGGAAAAGGTCGGCTAGATACGCAAGCTCTGTGTCGTTCTTTGGTTGCGGTGGTTGGTCTGGCTGTCGAAAATGATGGAACCTGCCTGATGGCCTTTCATAAGAAGGCGCCGCCGGAAATCCTGCACCATTCAATGAGTGCGGCGATCGCAACTCACTATCTCGATCGCTACCTGGCCGGTCCGTACCTTCTGGACCCACTGTACCAACTTGCAATTGCTACCCGGCGGCCGACAGCGTGCCGGTTTCGCGAAGCAATTCCAGATCGATTTCACTCCAGCGAATATTACCGGCAATATTGTGAACGAACCCATCTGCGTGACGAGATGGACTTCCTGCTGGACACAGGCGGCGATGCGACACTGGTTCTGGTCGTCGGCCGCTTGCGCAAAAAGTATGTCAAGACTGAGTTAAGTAAATTGCAGTCTATTGAGGCCGTGATTTTTGCGAGTATGCGCAGTATATGGCAGCACTGGGACAATAAATCGCGGCGAGTCCAGCGTAAACACAATCTGCACCGTCGGCTGTCACAATGCTTCGATCAGTTCGGCGATTCAAAACTCACCGATCGTGAGCGCCAGATAACGCAGCTGCTGTTGCGAGGACATTCTGCAAAATCGGTTGCGCGTGAACTGCGCATTGCTCCTGGCACTGTAATGGTGCATAAGCGCAATCTGTTTTCGAAACTTGGCATCACTTCGCAATATGAATTATTTTCCTTGTTTATCAAAGAGTTGTCATCTACCTAGAGCCGCCTGGTGACCTACCAGAAATGCGGTATGTAGCGAGCCGCAACAAACCTCCAGAATCAAACATTGTAGTTAATCCGGATTCCCTATGTTCGATTTTGACTTTGGCCTCGGTGAGGAAATTGACCTGCTGCGCGAATCTGTCGCCGCATTCGCAAATGACCAGATCGCACCGCGTGCCAGCGCGATCGATTCCGAAAACAAGTTTCCGAGCGACCTTTGGCCGGAGCTCGGGGCCATGGGGTTACTCGGCATTACTGCCGCGGACGAATACGGTGGCTCAGGTCTTGGCTATCTTGCGCACGTCGTTGCAATGGAAGAAATCAGTCGTGCCTCTGCATCGGTAGGATTGTCGTACGGAGCACACTCAAATCTTTGCGTTAACCAGATTCAACGTTGGGGTGACGATCGACAAAAACAAAAATACCTGCCACGACTTGTGTCAGGCGAACACCTGGGCGCATTGGCAATGAGTGAAGCCGGAGCGGGGTCTGACGTCATGGGCATGCGAACTACGGCGACCCGCGATGGTGATGACTACGTTCTTAACGGTTCAAAAATGTGGATCACCAATGCGCCAGAGGCAGATGTAATTATCGTTTACGCTGTCACTGACGTTGCTCAGCGACGCCTGAGCGCTTTCCTCGTTGAGCGAGGTAATCCTGGCCTGTCCACACCGCAAAAACTCGACAAGCTGGGTATGCGTGGCTCTGACACCAGTGAGGTGTTGTTGCAGGAATGTCGGGTGCCGGCAATCGATCTGCTGGCTGAGGAAGACAAGGGTGCCGCAATACTAATGAGTGGTCTTGATTACGAGAGGGTCGTACTTGCTGGTGGGCCACTCGGCATCATGCGCGCCTGTATGGACCTTGTGATGCCGTACGTGCACGATCGTCAGCAGTTCGGCCAGCCGATCGGTGAATTCCAGCTTATGCAGGGAAAACTGGCGGATATGTACACAGCGATGAACAGTTGTCGCGCGTATGTCTATGCCGTTGCGCGCGCTTGTGATCGTCAACAAACTACCCGCTTTGATGCCGCAGGCTGTATTCTGGTGGCTGCCGAAAAAGCGAGCTGGATGGCGAGCGAAGCAATCCAGACACTCGGTGGCAACGGCTATATCAACGAGCTGCCGGCCGGACGCTTATTGCGAGATGCCAAATTGTATGAAATCGGCGCGGGTACGAGCGAAATTCGACGAATGCTGATTGGGCGCGAGTTATTCAATGCCACGAATTGAAACCAAGATTGACCGCGAGTCGGAAGACTTTGCTAAAAACAAAGAGGCCAATGAGTCGCTGGCTGTAGAATTGCGAGAACTGTCTGCGCAAGTACAGACAGGCGGCTCGGCCCGTTCACGAGAACGGCACCTGTCACGTGGCAAGCTGTTGCCCCGCGATCGCATCGCCGCTTTGATTGATGATAATTCAGCGTTTCTGGAAGTCGCGCTCCTGGCGGCGCACAACGTATACGAAGACGACCTTCCGTCGGCCGGTCTCATTGCGGGTATCGGCCGAGTGCAGGATACGGAATGCATGATTATCGCCAATGACGCGACCGTCAAAGGCGGGACTTACTACCCGCTTACAATCAAGAAGCACCTGCGTGCCCAGGAAATTGCCGAGCAGAATCATCTGCCATGCATCTATCTGGTTGATTCCGGCGGAGCATTCCTGCCACGCCAGGATGAAGTATTTCCGGATCGAGATCACTTCGGTCGCATATTCTTCAATCAGGCACGTATGTCGGCAAAAGGCATACCGCAATTGGCAGCCGTGCTCGGCTCTTGCACCGCTGGTGGCGCATATGTTCCGGCGATGTGCGATGAGGCAATCATTGTGCGCAATCAGGGCACTATATTTCTGGGTGGGCCGCCACTGGTAAAAGCGGCCACCGGAGAAATTGTGGACGCTGAAACCTTGGGTGGGGGTGCCGTGCATTCGCGTATTTCCGGTGTAACGGATCACCTGGCGGACAGCGACACGCATGCCCTGGAGATAGCCAGGGAAATCGTCGCCCATTTCAACATTGAAAAGAAGCCGCCTGTCAGAATGCGCGAGCCGGTCGAGCCTGTGTACCCGGCTGAGGAAATCTACGGCATCGTGTCCCGAGAGTACCGATACCCGTATGACGTCCGTGAAGTAATTGCGCGGATTGTGGACGGCTCCAACTTTCAGGAGTTCAAAAAGTTGTACGGATCTTCATTGGTTTGCGGCTACGCGCACATCAACGGTTGCCCAATAGGAATCATCGCCAATAACGGTATTCTGTTTATGGAGTCCGCACAGAAAGGCGCACATTTCGTGCAGCTCTGTAACCGGCGTGGAATACCGCTGCTATTCCTGCAGAATATTACGGGTTTCATGGTTGGCAAGCGGGTTGAACATGCCGGAATCGCGAAGGATGGTGCGAAAATGGTTAACGCCGTAGCGACCGCGACGGTGCCAAAATTCACCGTAATTATCGGCGGCTCCTTCGGTGCGGGCAACTACGCAATGTGCGGCCGGGCTTACAGCCCAAGAATGATGTGGATGTGGCCAAACGCGCGTATTTCTGTAATGGGTGGGGAACAGGCGGCGCTGGTGTTGTCAACGGTGAAGCGCGATGGCATGGAGTTACGCGGGGAAGAGTGGCCGGAAGAGTCACAGTCAGAGTTTGAAGAAGAAATTCGTGAGCAATATGAATCGCAAGGCAATCCGTATTACGCGAGCGCCAGGCTTTGGGATGATGGTGTGATCGATCCCGTCGACACTCGGCAGGTTCTGTCCCTGGCCCTGTCCGCTGCGATGAACCGCCCGCGCGACGAAGAATCTCCTTTTGGAATATTCAGGATGTAGTCGATGTCCTGCCACGCTCCTGTATCATGTCGCCTGGATTCGGAGCGACAGATCAATGGCAATACTTGCAGGCAAGACACTCTTCATTACCGGCGCCAGTCGCGGCATTGGCCTGGCGATCGCGTTGCGGGCCGCGCAGGATGGCGCCAATATTGTCATCGCTGCCAAAACCTCTGAACCGCACGCTTCGCTTCCCGGCACCATCCATACTGCCGCTGCCGATATAGAGGCCGCCGGTGGTAAGGCACTGCCCCTCGTATGTGATATCCGCGACGATCAGGCGGTAGCCGATGCGGTTGCAAGTGCTGCTGCTCATTTCGGCGGTATCGACATTGTTGTAAACAATGCCAGTGCAATTGCGCTGCTTGGAACGGAGGCGGTATCTATGAATCGATTCGACCTCATGCATCAAGTGAACGCGCGGGGGACTTTTCTTGTCTCCAAAACCTGCTTGCCCTGGCTGCTTAAGGCGGAGAATCCGCATATTCTTGCTCTGGCTCCGCCCCTGCATATGAAGGAAAAGTGGTTTGCACCGCATGTCGCCTACTCGATGGCCAAGTACGGCATGAGCATGTGCGTGTTGGGAATGGCGGGTGAGTTTCGAGAGCAGGGTATCGCTGTCAATGCGTTATGGCCCAGAACCACCATCGCCACCGCCGCGGTGAGCATGCTAGGCGGCGATGAACTTTTGATGCATTCGCGCAAGCCGGAAATCATCGCAGATGCGGCGTACGTTATATTTTCCAAACCGAGTCGAGAGTTTACCGGAAATTTTTGTATTGATGATTCCGTATTGGAAGGCGAGGGCATTACGGATCTCAGCGAGTACGCAGTCAATCCTGAGTTGGAGTTGGCGCCAGACTTCTTTGTTGAGCCGAGAGCACACTAAATGGGGATGGACTACGACAAGCTGATCGCAATCGAAATTCGCGATATCGAACGGGTGTATGGTGATGTTGAGACCATGCTGTACGCGCAAAGCATCGGGTTTGGACGCAACGCGGTTGACCGCAATGAGTTGAGCTATGTGTATGAGCAGGGCGAGCCCCTGCGCACGGTGCCAACGCTGGCCAGTGCGATAGTTCCTGACATGTTTCCGCCCGATCTCGGCTGGGATTACAGTCAGGTATTGCATGTTGAACAAAGGTTGCAACTGTATCGACCCATGCCGCCGTCCGCGGACCTGCGACTCACCAAACGTGTCGTCGATGTCTTTGACCGCGGCGCAACGCGCGGATCCATGTTTTTATTCGAAGTGGAAGGCCGGCTGGCGAAGGACGACAGTGTGATATTTACGGCCGGTGCGACAGTAATTGCGCGTGGCGATTCAGGATTTGGTGCGCCACCCGGATCCGGGCCAAAGCCACATCGTCCGCCGCGTCGGGAGCCGGACTTGAGTTGCGACGCAACTACGCGAGCAGACCAGGCGCTCCTGTTTCGACTTAACGGCGACAGGAATCCGTTGCACGCGGATCCGGATGCAGCAACCGCGGCCGGGTTTTCAATCCCGATCCTGCACGGGCTCTGCACCTACGGAATCGCCTGTAGGGCGGTCCTGCAAACAATTTGCGATTACGACCACACTTTAATCGCCGGGTTTGATGCTCGATTTTCGTTACCGGTGCTTCCAGGCGATACGATTACAACGGACATGTGGCAGGACGGCAATATTGTGTCGTTCCAATGTTCGGTCAAGGAACGCGACTGTATCGTCCTGCGCAACGGTAAGTGCACGCTAAAAGCCTGAGTATCCAATAACAATGTCTGAGATAGTGAAGATTACCAAGGAAGGCCACGTAGCGACTGTTACGTTGAATCGGCCGGACAAACACAATGCGATCAATTTACAAATGTTCACCGCTTTGGCAGAAGCGGGCGCAGCGGTCGGCAGCGATTCTTCAGTACGGGCCGTTATTCTGGAGGGCGCAGGACCGAGTTTTTGCGCCGGCATCGATCTCAGCGTATTTCAGGATAGTGACATTTCTGTCTTGCTGTCCAAGCTGGCGCCCGAGCCGGACTCTCCGGCCAATTTTTTTCAACGCGCTGCGTACATTTGGCGCGAAATTCCGCAGCCGGTTATATGTGCGCTGCAAGGTTCGGTTTTCGGTGGCGGACTGCAGATTGCCCTGGGAGCTGATTTGCGATTCGCCAGTGCTGACTGCCGGTTGTCCGTAATGGAAATAAAATGGGGGCTCATACCGGACATGGCGATTTCCAGAACGCTATCGCGATTGATCCCGGCAGACCGGGCAAAGGAGCTCGCCTGGACCGGCAGGATATTCGATGCTGCAGAAGCGCTTGAGCTTGGTGTTATTACGGCGCTGCATGAGAATCCGACGGAGGCAGCACACGCAACCGCTGCGGCCATAGTGAGCAAGTCGCCCAGCGCGGTCAGAGCAATAAAGCGCTTGTTCGACGAGTCCGCTGAAATGACCACCAAGCACGCTTTGCAGCTCGAGGCGCAGCTTCAGTTTTCGCTATTGGGAGGCCCACAGCAGGCCGAAGCCGTGGCGGCAAACCTGGAGAATCGGGCGCCGGATTTTCAGGACTAGAGCCGTCAGAACGATTTAGTTTGAACTGATGGATCCGAGTTTGAGTCCAACCAAACAGTCTGAATGTATTGAACTAAAACGTGCCAATTTGTGCTAAAAAGGCTCAGCTATGAATGCGAAGCCCCGACTCATAATCCAGCTGTTAATAGCGGCGATGTTCATGGTGGCATCAGTCGGTTCGATTGCTGCGGATGATTTTCCGGGCAGCAAACCTGATCGCCGCATTCTCAAAACACAAGAAAAAGTCGACGAACTTTTCGATAAGGGCGACTACGAACGCGCTTATTTCATTTATCGAGAAGAACTGGTTCCGCTCGGTGACAAGTATGCGCAGTACATGGTTGGTTATATGAATATTGTCGGCAAAGGTGTCCCACGCGACTATATCGCGGGATCGGCCTGGTATCGTTTGGCCGCGGAACGTGACGATAAGAACTTCTTGAAGGCCCGGGACGAGGTTTGGGAATTGTTTAACGATGAACAGCGAATACTGTCTGACAAGCGATACGCTGAGTTACGTCTGCAATACAGTGATGCAATGATCATCGCCAATTACATTGACAAAGATCTTGAGTTGCTTGGACGTCGTGCTCAGCGCTCGGCATTGAGCAACGATCTGGTGGGTGCCCAGTATGGCCTTAACTCAGGTCGACCTCAGAATGTCGAGGAAGTGCGGGAGCGCATTGCGAGTCGCTTGAAGTTTCTGCAGGACACAACTACATCCGGGAAGCCTATGGCCAAAGCTGAAATTGATCGAATCCGGGACGTCGAAAAACGCGCCGGAAGCGCGATCAAATAACCTGGCCTCGAATTCCTAAAGACGCGGCAGCAATCCGCGGCACAGAATCTCGGGAAATTCTGCGAGCACCCGCGCCGCAGTGTCTTCGTCTCCGTGAAACCATTTGGGAATCCAGTTGATTGAACCCATGATGGAATTGCCCGTCATGCGTACGTCACAGCTGGCAATGCTGCCGTCTCTGATCCCTTTTTCCAGAAGTTTTTCGAAGCGCGAGCTGTGCGACCTGGAGAAATCCAGTACCTGATCGCGATGTTCGGGCTGCAAAGACGGAACTTCGCTCATGATCGCGATGGGTCCGCTTTCACCCACCATATATTCAATGTGATAACGGAGGTAGGTTTGTACCTGATCGTAGCCGCGATCGGCATCGTCAATTGCCCGGTCCATTGCTTGCTGGCCAAGTTCGGCTGCGCGCAAGTAGCACTGGTAGACCAGCTCCTCCTTGTTGCGGACGTAATAGTAGAGAGCCGCATCGGTTAATCCGAGTATGTTCGCGACGTCCTTCAATGACGTGCCACTGTAGCCTTTCTGATTAAAACAGTAGGCGGCAGCCTTGAGCATGCGGTCGCGCTGCAGCTGAAATTTGGTTTCGTCCGGGTTTCTCACCATTTTTCGTCGGTCCTGCCCTTGTCATTTTCGTCGATCTGAATTATTTTAATCTAGATTAAAATTTTATCAATAGCAAAACATATTGATTTCTAAAGAATTTCCGGTCTGCCAACGGAACTTTCTGCTGTTTTTCCCCGGAGAAGTGCTCTCATGAACACTGCAGCCAGCAATCTGCCAGGCGCCTCAGGTCGTAACGCTCCGTTGCGCTTTGTTACCGCTGCCTCCCTGTTCGACGGCCATGATGCTGCAATTAATATCATGCGTCGCCTGATACAGGCACACGGTGCCGAGGTTATTCATCTAGGCCACAACCGTAGCGTTGACGATATCGTCCGCGCCGCGATTCAGGAAGACGCAGACGGTATTGCGATAAGTTCCTACCAGGGCGGGCACATGGAGTTCTTTCGCTACATGGTTGACCGCCTGCAGGAACTCGGTGCTCCACACATCAAAGTGTTCGGCGGCGGCGGCGGTACGATTACGCCCGAAGAAATCGAAGAGTTAATGGAATATGGCGTCGAGCGCATCTATCACCCACATGACGGAATGAATCTCGGCCTCGAGGCGATGATCGTCGATTTAATCGATCGAACTATGGTGGACCGACACGTCGCCAGCGATAATTACTCCTCCGCTGCGCTCGAGTCGCCGCAAATTGCAAATATGATATCGGCTCTCGAAGAAGGTCGCATTGACGACACTCGATTGCAGTCATTGCGCAAAGAATGGCAGGTGCAAGCCGGCCAGACACCCGTGATCGGCATTACCGGCACCGGCGGTGCAGGTAAGAGCAGCGTGACTGATGAAATACTGAATCGATTCCTGTCTAGCTTTCCCGAAATGCGTATTGCCGTTCTCGCGGTTGATCCAACCCGTCGTCGCACAGGTGGAGCCCTGCTCGGCGATCGCATACGGATGAATTCTTTACGCTCAGAACGAATTTTTATGCGCTCGATCGCAACGCGTCGCCAGCATCTGGCTACCAGTGAGATGCTCGGCGACCACATCGGCTATCTCAAGTCGCTTGGATTCGATCTCATTCTGGTTGAGACAGCCGGCATCGGACAAAGCGACAGTGAAATCGTGGATCTGGTCGATTTTTCGGTCTACGTAATGACCAATGAATACGGCGCCGCCAGTCAACTCGAAAAAATCGACATGCTCGATTTTGCTGACCTGATTGTTCTGAATAAATACGATAAACGCGGCGCCGAGGACGCGTTGCGCGACATTCGTAAACAGTGGAAGCGAAATCACGTCGCGTTCAAGACCGCTGACGAGGATATACCTGTTTATCCGACGATCGCCAGTCAGTTCAACGATCCGGGAATCAGTTATATGTTTTCCGAATTGTGTCGACGGGTCGCCGCCAAGATCAAGCTGGACCCGCAACAGTGGACACCGGACATCGACACGTCTGTACGCGAGCCACGCGCCACCGCGATGATTCCGGGCTCGCGCATCCGCTACCTTGCCGAGATTGCAGAGCAAGGCCGCGAAATCAACGCCCGCGCTGCGACCCAGGCAGACGTTGCCAGTCAGCTACAGCATCTGTATGAAGCTCTGAATATTCTGGGTGACGAATTGCTGCCGACCCGTTTTGAGCGCTATCCGCGGGAGGCACTTACCGCAGACGCGGATCGCAGCTTGCTGGTTTTGCGGCAGCGTTATCAGGAAGCGCTCGGCGAATTGAGCAGCGAATCGATCGCTCTCTTGCAGAGTTGGCCCGAGCGCAAGGCCGGAGTCCAGGCGGAAAAATATTCCTACAGTGTGCGTGGTCGCGAAATTACTGGAAGTAACTATAGCGAAAGTCTAAGCCACCAGAAAATTCCAAAAATAGCAGCACCGAAGTTTAAAGATTGGGGGGCTCTGCTGCTGTTTTTGCAAAAGGAGAACCTGCCAGGCGCCTACCCGTATACCGGTGGGGTATATCCGTACCGTCGATTAGGCGAAGATCCGACTCGAATGTTCGCGGGAGAGGGAACACCGGAAAGGACGAATCAACGGTTTCACTATTTGTCGCTGGACCAGGAAGCCGCGCGTTTATCGACTGCCTTTGATTCGGTAACGCTATATGGCGAAGATCCACATGAAAGACCGGATATATACGGCAAAGTAGGTAACTCCGGGGTATCCATCGCCTCCGTCGATGATATGAAGAAGCTCTATTCCGGATTCGATCTGTGTTCGCCGAAAACCTCAGTGTCGATGACCATCAATGGGCCAGCGCCAATGATCCTGGCGTTTTTTATGAACAGTGCGATCGATCAGCAAGTTGAAAAATACCTGCGTGATACGGGGAACTGGGAAGCAACAAGCAAGAAAATCGACGCGTACTTCGAAAACCGCGAGCGTCCCGTTTATATTGGTGAATTGCCCGCGGGCAATGACGGTCTGGGCCTGGGATTGCTGGGAATATCAGGCGACAAAGTCGTTGATGCAGAAACCTATGCGCGCATTCGCAACGCCACACTTGCGACAGTACGTGGCACAGTGCAAGCGGATATTCTTAAAGAAGATCAGGCGCAGAATACCTGTATTTTCTCAACCGAATTTGCCATGAAGATGATGGGAGACGTGCAGCAATTCTTCATCGAGAACGGCGTCCGAAATTACTACAGCATTTCGATTAGCGGGTACCACATTGCGGAAGCGGGTGCTAACCCGATCAGCCAGCTCGCTTTTACATTGGCAAACGGATTTACGATTGTCGAGTACTATCTGGCTCGCGGGATGAGCATCGATGACTTCGCACCAAACTTGAGTTTTTTCTTTTCCAACGGTATGGATCCCGAATATACCGTTATCGGTCGGGTCGCGCGCCGTATCTGGGCACGTGCCATGCGCGAGCGTTATGGCGCGAGCGCAAGATCGCAGATGCTCAAGTATCACGTGCAAACATCAGGGCGAAGCCTGCACGCTCAGGAAATCAGTTTTAACGATATCCGAACCACATTACAGGCGCTATATGCACTGTTTGATAACTGTAATAGTTTGCATACGAACGCTTTCGACGAAGCGATTACAACGCCGACAGAGCAGTCTGTACGCCGAGCGGTAGCCATTCAGATGATCATTTCCCAAGAGCTTGGTCTGAATGCCTGTGAGAACCCCTGGCAAGGATCGTTCATCATTGAAGAACTGACAGAATTGGTGGAAGAGGCTGTCTACAAGGAATTTGAGAGTATTTCGGATCGAGGGGGCGTTCTCGGTGCTATGGATACCATGTATCAGCGCGGCAAGATTCAAGATGAAAGCATGTACTACGAGAGCATGAAGCACGATGGCACATTGCCGTTGATCGGCGTAAATACATTCTTGCCGAAAGCAGGGCAGGAAGACGAAGTGCATGAGCAAGAGCTGATTCGATCCAGCGACGCTGAAAAACAGAATCAGATAAAACATGTGCGTGAATTTCAAGGCACGCACGCGGACGAGGCAGAAGCTGCTTTGGCGGACTTACAAGCGGTTGCCCGGGAGCGCGGCAATGTCTTCGCCGAGCTTATGAATACTGTGAAGTCCAGTTCTCTGGGCCAGATATCCAATGCACTGTATAGCGTAGGCGGTGAGTACCGCCGCAACATGTAAGAGGGCAGGTAATGAGCGGTATCGTCAAATACGCGCAGGACGGAGCGACAGCGACAATCACGCTGAACCGGCCCGATAGCATGAACGCATTCACGTCGGAATTGCGCAAGGCGCTGATGGCTGCATTGCAGCGAGCATGCAGCGATGAGCTAGTGCGGGTCATCATTTTGACTGGCGAGGGGCGTTGTTTTTCTGCAGGCGCAGACCTCAAGGACGGCTTGAGTTCGTCTGTCCAAAAAATGCTGTTGCAGGAATACCGACCAATTCAGGAAACCATTGCGTCAACGCCGAAACCCGTAATTGCGGCAGTGCCAGGTTCCGCCGCCGGCATCGGGTTGTCGATCGCGTTGCAATGCGATTTGCTGATCATGGCAGACAATGCGTTCATGTTGTCCCCGTTTACAACAATCTCGCTGGTTCCGGATGGTGGCCTGAACTGGTTGTTGGTACAACAACTTGGTTATCGTCGGGCCTTTCAGTTGAGTGTGGAATCGGAGCGGATCACCGCTGATCGTTGTGTCGAATTGGGTTTGGCGAACAAATCAGTGCCAGCAGAACAATTACAAAGCGCAGCATCGCAATGGGCACAGGTGATTGGTCAACGTGCGCCGCTCTCGGTCGCGGCAACGAAAAAGCTCATGCGCTTTGCGGCAGAGCACGATTGGGGCAGCTCCTTTGAGATGGAAGCTGAGTTACAGGATGGATTGGTTGGTTGCGACGATAATCGTGAAGGCGTCTCGGCATTTTTTGAAAAACGCGCACCCGAATTCAAAGGTAAATAGGAAATGGATAGAGGCATTTTTGACGAAGAGCACGACATGTTTCGTGATGCAGCGCGAAGTTTCATTCGCAATGAAATTGGCCCGCACGCTGATCGTTGGGCCGAGCAGGAAATTGTCGATCGCGAAGCATTTCTGAAGGCGGGCGAGCAAGGCATGTTGTGCATGTGGGCGGACCAAAAATACGGTGGCGCGGGCGTGTCGGATTTTCGCTACGAGCAAATTCTGTTAGAAGAGAATGCCCGTTATGGCGACATTGGTTTTTTCATATTCCTGCATAGCCGGCTTGTCGGGCCCTATATCGGCGAACTCGGAACAGAAGAACAAAAGGCGCGCTGGCTGCCCAAGTGCGTATCAGGCGAGAATATCCTGGCGATAGCGATGACTGAGCCTGGCACTGGCAGCGATGTATCCGGTATACGTACCAGGGCCGAAGACAAGGGCGACCATTATCTGTTGAACGGATCAAAGACATTCATTTCGAATGGAATTCTTGCAGACCTCGTAATAGTTGCCGCCAAGACTGATGCAAATAGCAGCCACGGCTTGAGCCTGTTCGTCGTAGAGCGGGGAATGCCGGGTTTTGAGAGAGGCAGAAACCTGAAGAAGATGGGACTGCATAGTCAGGATACGGCGGAGTTATTCTTCAACAACGTCAAGGTACCCAAGGAAAACCTGCTGGGCGAGTTTAATCGCGGCTTTTATCACCTGATGCACTTCCTTGCTGAAGAGCGACTGCTGAGCGCGGTGGGCTCGCTGGCAAACGCGGAAGCGGCTTTCGCAACAACACTCGAATACGCAAGCGACCGTCGTGTATTTGGACGGACGGTCGCAGAGTTTCAGGTTAATCGATTTAAGTTTGCTGATATGCGAACTGAGATGGATATCGCGCAGGCATTTGTCGATCGTTGTGTTATGGCGCATAACGACGGCAAGTTAACCGCCGAAGACGCGGCCAAGGCGAAACTATTTACCACGGAACTTGAAGACCGGGTCACGGATCAATGTGTGCAGTTGCACGGCGGCAATGGTTATATGGATGAGTATCCGATCAGCAGGATGTATACGGCAGCACGCGTGTCCCGAATCTATGCAGGTAGTTCGGAGATAATGCGCGAGATTATCGCGCGTTCGATCGGACTGGATCCGCGCAAAAAAACTGCCAAGCAGGATGCCGCCTGAGCATGCGCGTCGCTTTTATTGGTCTTGGCGTTATGGGCTATCCGATGGCGGGATACCTCGCAAATAACGGCCATGACGTCACTGTTTACAACCGCACAGTGGCGAAGGCACAGGCATGGTGTGTCGACTACCGTGGCGCGGCAGCGGCGACCCCAGCTGCGGCGGCTAGCAAAGCCGACATCGCATTTGTTTGCGTTGGCAACGACGATGACGTTCGGGAAGTGGTGCTTGGCGACGCCGGAGTGCTTACCGGAATTGCGGACGGCGCAGTGATTGTCGATCACACAACGGCGTCAGCTGACATTGCGCGAGAAATTTATGCCGTGGCAGCCGTGCGCAATATTGGATTTATCGACGCGCCGTTGTCGGGCGGCCAGGCTGGTGCCGAGAACGGGCAGCTAACCATCATGGCCGGCGGTGACGAACGTGTATTTGCCTGCGCCGAGCCGGTAATGGCTGCCTACGCGAAGGCGATTACGCTAATCGGCCCGGTGGGAAGCGGGCAGTTGGCGAAAATGGTCAATCAAATCTGCATCGCCGGCGTCGTACAGGGTCTTGCCGAAGGACTGAGCTTTGCCAAACGCTCAGGGCTGGACCCCGAGTTGTTGATCAACGCGATTTCAAAAGGTGCAGCCCAGTCCTGGCAAATGGAAAATCGTTGGCAAACGATGACTAACGGCGAGTTCGAATTCGGGTTTGCCGTTGACTGGATGCGTAAAGATCTCAAGATCGCCCTGCAGGAAGCACAGCGCAACGGCGCAACCCTGGAATTGACGCAACTGGTTGACCGGTTTTATGCGGAAGTGCAGTCACTGGGTGGATCTCGCTGGGATACCTCCAGCTTAATCGCAAGACTGCTATAATACGCGACCACAGGGGCGGCCTTCTGGCCTGAGATCCGATTTGGAAACCCTTATGACCTGATCCGGATAATGCCGGCGTAGGAAGCGAGAAATGTCATATTCACTCCCAGTGCGGCTTGTCGCCGCTGCCATTCTGATGGTGTTGTCTTCCCGATTGATTGCGGACGAAATTGAAGAAATTATCGTAACCGCCGACTTTAGAGGCCGCGCAAGCGCCGATGTGCCCGCCAGCGTTACTGTATTCGACTCGGAGCAGATTCGTGAAAGAGCGGTGCAGCACTTCGAAGAGCTGGTGAACTCCGTTCCAAACTTGAATTGGTCAGGTGATGGCAACCGTGCGCGCTATTTTCAGATTCGCGGTGCTGGCGAACTCGAACAGTACCAAGGCGCACCGAATCCGTCCGTCGGGTTCCTCATCGATGATATCGACTTTAGTGGCATAGGCACGGTAGCAACATTGTTCGACATGCAGCAAATCGAAGTCCTGCGCGGACCGCAAGGGACCCGCTATGGCGCCAATGCGCTGGCCGGGCTGATCTACATGCAAAGCACCATGCCGACTGCCGACTGGTCTGCAAATGTACAACTACTGACGGCCGAAGATGATACTTATGCAGCGGGTTTAGCCTTGGGTGGATCGCTTGATTCGAGCGAGACAGTAATGCTGCGCTTCAGCGCGCATCGACACCAAAGTAATGGATTTCGTGACAACACCTACCTCGGCGCGCAGGATACCAATGGCCGTGAAGAGACGACCGTGCGGGGGCGACTGCGGTGGCTGGCCGGGGACGACTGGCTGGTCGATTTGGCCGTGCTGTTCGCGGATGTCGACAATGGCTACGACGCATTCGCGCTGGACAATAGCTATACCGTGTTGTCTGACAATCCGGGCACAGATGCGCAGCGTAGCGATGGTGCCTCGGTGAAGGCGCAATACACGGGTTGGACCAACGTTGCATTTACCTCCATCACAACTGTGGCCAAATCCGATATTGAATTTAGCTACGATGCGGATTGGGGCAATGCCGAGAGCTGGGCGCCGGTTACTTACGACTACACTTCGACGAGCGACCGCAAACGAAAAACCGTGAGTCAGGAGTTTCGTTTCGTGGCCGACCAATGGCTTGGTGGCGTGTATGCGATGCAACTGGAAGATGCACTGGATACGTTTGATAGGGGCGAGTACTACGATCCTTTTTACGATTTTGCGGACAGCCTGAATGCACGGTTGGCCAGCGACTACGAAGCGACGAGTCTCGCAGCATTTGGACAGTATGACTTTGACGTTTCGGATTTAACAACGCTGAGTTTTGGGCTACGGCTCGAATCCCGCTCCTCGAAATACGACGACTCCAACGGGCTGCGGGCAAGTCCATCAGAATCCATGCTTGGCGGCGAGCTTTCTCTGAGCCATGAACACTCTTCAGAATTAACCAGTTTTGTGACCTTGTCGCGTGGTTACAAGGCTGGCGGATTTAACCTAGGCGTTGTGCCGGATGAGCGCCGCGAGTTTGACGCGGAAGTCATGTGGAACGTCGAGGCCGGTATCAAGTCGAGTTGGGCCGGCAACAGTCTGCAGATTAACGCCTCGGTCTTTTACGCGTTGCGGGAGGACCAACAGGTAAGAACGTCATTTCAGATTGATCCGGGCGATCCAACGTCGTTCGTATTCTTCACTGACAATGCGGCACAAGGAGAGACTCAGGGGCTGGAGGCAGATATTCGCTGGTTGCCTAACGAAGCATGGGAGTTGTATGCGACTGTTGGCTTGCTCGACGCCAGCTTTGATAAGTTCGTGACACCACAGGTCGATCTTAGCGGTCGCAGGCAGGCACATGCACCTGCAGCAACATTGGCGGTTGGCGGGCGTTATTCGCACGCCTCGGGGTTTTTCGCCCGGGTCGACTTGTCGTCACGCAGCGATTTTTATTTCGATGTGAGCCACGATCAAAAATCTGCAGCGTATGAATTGGCGAACGCGCGCGTTGGCTTTGACGCGGATCGATGGTCGATTCAGCTATGGGCACGGAACCTGTTTAACGAAGACTACCCGGTACGTGGCTTCTATTTTGGGAATGAACCACCCGATTTCCCGCCCACGCTATACACGCGCTTTGGCGATCCGAAGCAGCTGGGCGTCAGTTTTGACATGAGATTTTAGGTGCAAGAACTGCTCCTGACATTACGCGAGCAGGCGACTGCCTATTCTTTACTCGAGATCGTCGCCGTCGTTTTGGCTGTCATGTATCTCGTGTTGGCGATAAGGCAAAATATCTGGTGCTGGTTTTGTGCGGGCATTAGCACGCTGCTTTTTGCCTATCTGTTTTTCGACGTCCATTTGTACATGGAGGCGGCCCTCAATATCTTCTACGCAGTGATGGCCGTATACGGCTGGCATGTGTGGAGCTCGGGCGGCAACACGAACAAAGAACTACCTGTGGTCGTGTGGTCCCACAAGCTACACATTCGGGCGATAGCAGTCATTTTTGTATTGAGCATGTTGTCCGGATATTTGCTGGACACCGAAACGGATGCTGCATACCCGTACGTTGATTCGTTCACGACCTGGGCTGCAGTTTGGGCAACGTTTTTGGTCGCGCGTAAAGTCTTAGAAAACTGGTGGTATTGGTTATTGATCGATGCGACGATGATTTTTGTGTTCTGGGTAAAGGGCCTTGAATTGACTGCCGTTCTATATGTTCTGTATCTCGTTTTGATTCCGATTGGCCTGGTCAGTTGGACCCGCAGTTTCCAGGAGTCGCGAGCTTGAACACGCAGGTCCAATCCGTTCTGGCGCAAATTCCGGGTTGGGAAAATGCCTCTTTTTCGGAACTGAAAGGCGGTCTTACAAACCCTTGCTGGCTGGTTGAACACAATGGCCGCAAGGCGAACCTGAAGATCGACCCAACGCCCAGAGGTGAGCCGTTCAGTTCGCGACCCACCGAGGCGCAGGTGCAAAATCGTGCCGCGGCGCAGGGTCTGGCTAACAAGGTGATTTACGTCAGTGATACGGTTTTGATGACTGAATACGCCGAAGGTGTGGTTTGGTCAGCGGGCAGTCTTGATGTGGACGAGAATCTGGACGAACTGGCCGCGGCGATGAGGAAATTGCATTCCCTACCGTTAACCGGCCGGACCTTCAATGCGATCGGAGCATCCCGCAATTATGCGCGGCGAATTCAGGACGGTGACACCGCAAGGATACGTGATTGTCTGGCGAAGATTGAAGCAATGCCGCTGCCACACAACTTGTGCTGTTGTCACAATGATCTGGTCGCGGCCAATATCATCTACGTACCTGAGGTGCGTTTCCTCGACTGGGAATACGCCTGCGACAACGATCCGTTTTTTGATCTCGCGACGATCGTTGCACACCATCGGCTGGCAGAAGACCGGGCCGAGTACTTGCTCAATGCATATTTCGATGGCGATGGCGCACGCTGGAGCAGGCAGTTGTCGCGACAAATGGAATTTTACAACGCGTTGTACTGGTTGTGGGAAGCCTCCCGCTCACCAGCTATTGCGTAGCTCCCTAAGCTTCAAAAATACGGCCCGCGGTTCGGGACGATCGCCTATATCGGGAAACTGCTCCTGCAGGCGGGCGATGATCGAAGCGTTCTCGAGTCGGAAAAACGTGTTTATTTCGCGTTCCTGGGCGATCGTCGTGACTAACGCGTCTGCAGGGTCCTGATCCTTAAACTGTGCCAGCATCGTTAATGCCGACTCGTTGCCTGGTTCCCTGTCCAACGTAAACTCAAGATTATTGAGCAGGTAGTCGTGGCCGGGATATACGCGGGTGCTGTCGTCAAGTTTGTCGAGTTGTTGTGCAAAGGTGTCATACAGCTGATCCGGATGGCCGCCATTGTGACAATTTCCCGCGCCGGCATTGAACAAGGTATCGCCGCTGAATAATCCGGGCTGGTCGGTTCTCGACAACAAACATATATGACTCATCGTATGGCCAGGCGTATCCAGACATTCCAGTTCGACGCTGTTGCCAACTTTGATGACATCGCCCGCGGTAACGCCAACATCCACGTTTGGAATTCGGCCACGCGCATTGTTGTGCGCGATAACCTTGGCGGCTGTTGCCGCTACTACGGCTTTGTTCCCGCCAGTGTGGTCGCCGTGCTCGTGTGTGTTGAGAATTTGGGTAATCGTCCAGGAATTGCGGGCAGCGGTCGCCAGGCATTTTTCGTAATCCAGCGGGTCTATCGCCAACGCCTCGCCCGTTTCGGGGCACGCAATGAGGTAATTAAAATTGCGATAGGCATTGCCGGTCCAGATTTGTTCAACAAGCATATATTTCTCCGTTATTGGCGCTGGAAAACACGTTCGCCACCGATCCAGGTTTCCAAAACCTGTAGGTCGTCGATCTGGTCAGGCGGGACCTTGAAGTAGTCGCGGTCTACCAGGATGAAGTCCGCCCACTTGCCAGTTTCAAGACTACCGAAACGATCATCCTGATGTGCCGCGAATGCCGCGCCAAGGGTAAATGAGTGTAACGCTTCGGCGCGGGACAGTGCTTCGCTCGCGTGCCATCCGCCTGCAGGCAAATTGTTTCTGTCCTGACGTGTAACCGCGGCATGCAGCCCGTGAAACGGATTGGGAAGTTCCACCGGAAAGTCCGAGCCACTTGCAATAACTGCGCCGCCATCGAGCAGCTTGCGCCACGCGTATCCACCCTTTATTCGCTCGGGCCCAATGCGATCCTCGGCCATGTTCATGTCGCTGGTGGCATGGATAGGTTGTATCGACGCGATCACTCCGAGTTCTGCAAACCGCGGAATGTCCGCAAGCGAGATTATTTGTGCATGTTCTACGCGATTGCGTAGCGGCGCGGGTGCGTTTGACTGTGCGCGTGCGAACGCGTCCAGAACTATGCGATTGCCACGGTCACCAATGGCGTGCACGCCCACTTGAAAGCCCATGCGGTTTGCCTTGTCGACGGACGCGAAGAGTTCTTCGGCTGTCAGGAATGGCAAGCCAAGGTTTTCAACATCATCGGAGTAGGGTTGAAGCATTGCTGCACCCCGGCTACCCAATGCGCCGTCGACATAGATCTTGACGGCACGAATGTCCAGATGGTCGTTTCCGTATGCCACCAATGGCTCACCCATCGCGTCGAGGTTTTTGCCGGTATTCGACAACATGGCGTAAATGCGCAGCTGTAACGCAGCGTCGTCGGCCATCGACATATACACCTCGGCTTGTGCAATGCTTATGCCCGCATCGTGTACGGTGGTCACGCCGAGAGGCAGCAGGACCTTGGTCGCCGCCTGGTAGGCGGCACGAACTGCGTCCTTGTCAGCCTTCGGAACATGCGCGCTAACCAGGGCCATCGCCTTGTCGACAAGAGTTCCGGTTGCCCGGCCATCGGCGTCGCGGATAATTTTTCCCCCACTGGGGTCCGGCGTATCGTCATCAATACCGGCTATCTGCAGCGCCACGCTGTTCGCCCAGCCCGCGTGGCCGTCGACACGCCGCAGCCAGACCGGGCGATCGTTTACAACGGCATCAATGTCTGCCGCGGTCGGGAATTTCCTGACTGGCCAGATAACCTGGTTCCAGCCACGGCCCTGGATCCAGTCAGAATGCGGATTGTCCGCCGCATAGGCAGCGATTCGGTCGACTGCGTCATCGACACTGGCCGTGCCGAGCAGATTCAGACTGATACTGAGAAAACCCAGGCCATACATGTGCGCGTGAGCATCGGTAAGCCCGGGTAACAGTTTGCGGCCCTTGCCATCGACCCGCTTTGCCTTCGGATATTGCCTTAGTAGCTCCGACCCACCAGTCGCAGCGATCCTGCCGTTATCAGATATGACCATTACACTGAACTCTCGTACACCTGTATTGGTCGACGTATAAGCAGTAACATTGTGGATTAGAGTCTCGGCAGCACCGGCGGTGCCTGCCATGAGAAGAACAAGAAGAACTCGATATAAATAAACAATGCGCATAGCCGCATTGTAATCGGATTGGAGCAAATGATGAAAAGACTAATTATTGCATTAGGCGCGGTTCTGCTAGCTGCAGCTTGCAGCGAAACTGCAGACAGTCCAGTAACGCCAGCGGACAGCGGTAGTGCAAAGATTTTCGATATGCCGTACCTGATGCGCGACCTCGACAACGGTTTGCGCGTCATCATTGTGCCGACCGACTATCCGGACATAGTCACTATTCAAATTCCAGTGCAGACAGGCTCCAGGAACGAAATCGAGCCCGGTAAAACCGGTTTTGCCCATTTTTTCGAACACATGATGTTTCGTGGTACCCAAAAGTACCCGACGGCTGTCTACAAGGATATTTTGAAGAAGGCCGGTGCGGATCAAAACGCATACACCACGGACGACTACACGAACTACCACATCACGTTCACCAAGGATGATCTGGAGAAAGTCATTGAACTGGAGGCGGACCGCTTCAAGAACCTGAGTTACAGCGAGGAGGATTTTCGCACTGAGGCTCTGGCGGTAAATGGTGAGTACCTGAAAAACTTTTCGAATCCATTGTCGAAGATGTTCGAGCGTCTCAGCGACCTGATGTATGAGGAGCACACTTACAAACATACGACCATGGGATTCGTCGAAGATATTCACGCGATGCCGGATCAGATGGAATATTCAAAAACGTTCTTTGACCGCTGGTATCGGCCGGAGAAGTCAGTGGTTATTCTCGTCGGCGACGTTGACCCGGAAGCAACCTTCAGCCTGGTCAAGCAATACTGGGGCGATTGGGAGCGCGGTGACTACACGGCTGAAATCCCTGTTGAGCCGCCCCTGAAGGGTCCCAAGTATGAGCATTTGCAGTGGGAAAGCCCAACCCAGCCATGGTTCCTGATGGCTTACCGCGGCCCGGCTTATGTACCGACAGAGACGGACATGCCGGCGCTGGATTTGATTTCTTCGATCTATTTTTCAGAATCGTCAGGTCTATACCAGGAACTCGTGATCGAAAAGCAGATGGCTGACCAATTATTTGCGTATTTCCCTGACCGAATTGATCCGGGCAAGCTGGTGATTGCGGCGCGATTGACCGATGCCGAGAACGCAACTGCGGTACGAGATGCGATTAATGCGACGCTGGTCGAAGCCCGAACTCAGTTGGTCGACGAGAAAAAAATTGCCGACACAAAATCGCGCTTGCGCTACGGTTTTACGGCACAGTTTGATAGTTCCGGATCGATTGGTGGCGTTCTGGCCAGCTTCGTTCAATTCTTTCGCACGCCTGAGACCATGAACGAAGTGTTCGCAAGTTACGACGCCTTGACGGCTGCCGATGTGAGAACGGCTGCGAACAAATATTTCCGGGATAGTTCAAGGGTTACATTAACCTTGGCAGAGTCCGCGTCCATGCCCGGTATTGATGGTATGGCGTCAATCGATGAGCTTGTCGCTGCCAAGGGTATGGCGGAGTCATCGCCGGCCGCGACGGTAGCCACAGCAGAAGTAGAATTGCCGGTGCCGAATGTCGCTGCAGCAGATGCCGCGCCGGTCTCGTTTATACAGAAGCCATCGGCGTCGTCGCCATTGGTGGATATTACGTTCCTGGTGCACGCCGGCGCCGGACTCGATCCAAAGGGTAAAAAGGGGCTGGCGGCGATGACCGCTGCGCTGCTGACCGAGGGCGGTTCTGAGGCCAGGTCGATTGAGCAGATCAATGCCGCGATGTATCCGATCGCTGCTGGCTTCGATGCCCAGGTCGATAAGGAATTGACACGCCTGTCGGGACAGGTTCACAAAGACAACCTCGCTACCTGGTACGGGCTCGTCCGCGGCCAACTGTTGTTTCCAGCATGGTCGGAGCAGGACTTTGAACGCGTAAAAACCCAGTTGATCAACTCAATTCGCACCGACCTGGTTGGCAACAATGACGAAGAGCTCGGGAAAGAGTACTTGTATGCATCGTTGTACGGTGACGACCACCCGTACGGCTCTCTGAATCTGGGCACTGTGGCGGATATCGAATCGATCGCATTGGAGGATTTGCAGAACTTTTATCGCGAGTACTACACAACGGCGAATATCACGGTCGGACTGTCCGGAGGCTACCCTGAGTCGTTTCCGACCACGGTCAGCAACGACTTGCAAAAACTTGAAGTCGGAACTCGAGTCGCGCTGGAGGTCCCGGCTGCGCCGCTGCCGAACGGCCGTGAAGCGGTGTTAATCGAAAAAGAAACGCCGGGAGTTGCTGTCTCATTCGGATTTCCGATTGAGCTTAAGCGCGGCGATCCGGATTGGGTTGCCCTGTGGCTGGCGCGTTCCTACTTTGGCGAGCACCGCAGTTCGAACAGTCACTTATATAATCGAATCCGTGAGACCCGCGGCATGAACTATGGCGACTACGCCTACATTGAGTATTTTCCGCGAGGCATGTTTCAGTTTCATCCGGATACCAATCTCGGCAGGCAGCAACAGATTTTTCAGGTCTGGATTCGCCCTCTGCGCAGCAACAACGATGCTCACTTTGCTACCCGAGTCGCAACCCATGAACTTGAAAAGCTGATCAACGAGGGCATGGCGGAATCTGACTTTGTGGCGACCAAAGCCTATCTTGCGAAGTTCGTTAGCCTGATTACCGATGGTCAGTCGCGCCAGTTGGGCTATGCGCTCGATAGTCAGTACTACCAAACAGCAGAGTTCGCAGATTACATTCGGGAGGGGCTCAACAAATTGACGCTTGCCGATGTAAATCGAGTGATTCGCGAGAACCTCAGCACCGAGAATATGCAGTACGTCTTTATTACCCGTGATGCTGAGGACCTGCGGCAGCGACTTGTCGAGGAGCGAGACTCACCAATGACCTACGATGCGGATCTGCCGCAAGCGGTATTGGACGAAGACAAGGTCATATCCGTCTTACCGCTGGGACTTGAGGACGAGAAGGTGACTGTCGTTTCCGCTGATGACGTTTTTTAGATACCGGTGACCTGGATAAAAACGGTTTCGTACAAGGATGCGCGCGGTGCTCTGAAACAATTGTACGACCGCATTAAGGGGCCGGACGACAATGTCGACAACATCATGTTGGCGCACAGTCTGCGGCCGCACTCGATGGAAGGCCATATGGCGCTGTACAAGTTTGTGCTGCACCATCCGCGTAACGTGTTGTCGAAAGCGTATCTCGAGACTATCGGCGTCTATGTGAGTTTGCTGAATCGCTGTGAGTATTGCGCAGACCATCATTTCGCAGGATTATCGCGGTTGCTCGCCGACGAGGAGCGTGCGGCTGAGATCCTCGCGGCGTTAGAGACGAATGATCCGGCTCTGGCGTTCGCGGGTCGGGAACTCGCCGGACTTGCCTATGCAGAACGCCTGACGACGGATCCGGCGTCGTGTTCCGAAGGCGATATCGGAGATCTGCGTGCTGCGGGCTTTGAAGATGGCGAAATTCTGGAGATAAATCAGGTTACTGCCTATTTTTCCTACGCAAATCGTACCGTCCTGGGGCTCGGTATCAACACCGACGGTGACGATATCGGTCTGTCGCCAGGTGACAATGAGGATGTGGCTAACTGGAGCCACCGGTAAGCCTGCGCCAGTTGTTTCAAAGTTTGTATGTTTTTTGCAACAATTTTATGAGGGTTCTGGGCGGATTCCACTAGATAAGGTCTAATCAATTGACAACTAGTAGTATTTCTGCGACCTTCAGTCCTGTCTTTCGTAGCCTTTGAGCAACAAACGTTACGGACAAGATTGCAAGACACCTTCAGGTACGGCTTGGCGGGGGATCGGGGGGCCAGGAACTACGTACTGGCGATGGTTAAAAAACGGCTTCGCAAGAAGCCGTTTTTTTGTGCGCGTCAGATTCGTGAGTTTGCTAAATTGGGGCTCTCCTAAGAACAATTCTAACGGTGACGCAATGTCTTCTGAGAATCGCATGGCCTACTGGCGGGCCAATCTAAGATTGGTCGCGCTATGCCTTTCCGTCTGGTTTGTCTGTTCTTTCGGCTTCGGTATTTTATTCGTTGAAGAATTGAATCAGATCCGGGTCGGCGGATTTAAGCTCGGGTTCTGGTTTGCTCAGCAGGGCTCCATTTATGTCTTCGTAGTGCTGATTTTCTTCTACGCCTGGCGGATGCATCGCATCGATCAAAAGTTCGACGTACATGAAGACTGACGCACATGAATAAAGGGATCAGGCTGTGAGCCTGCAAGTACTCACCTATATTGCCGTTGGTCTGAGCTTTGTGCTCTACATCGGCATAGCTATCTGGTCACGCGCGCACACCACTGGCGACTTCTATATCGCAGGCAAGGGCGTTTCGCCGCTGGCCAATGGTATGGCTACCGCGGCCGACTGGATGAGCGCGGCTTCCTTTATTTCGATGGCCGGGCTTATCGCATTTCTCGGCTATGACGGCTCGGTTTACCTGATGGGCTGGACCGGCGGCTACGTGCTTCTCGCATTACTGCTGGCCCCCTACTTACGCAAATTCGGAAAGTTCACGGTCCCCGAGTTCATTGCAGAGCGCTATTACTCCAGGACGGCACGCGTCGTTGCGGTTATTTGTCTTATTTTTATTTCATTCACCTACGTCGCCGGTCAGATGCGTGGTGTTGGAATCGTCTTTTCGCGCTTTCTTGAGGTTGAGGTGACGACCGGGTTGTTGATTGGCATGGGTGTCGTCTTCGTCTATGCCGTACTGGGTGGTATGAAGGGCATCACCTACACGCAGGTCGCTCAGTATTGTGTGCTGATTTTTGCGTATACAGTGCCGGCTATTTTTATTGCGATCCAGATTACGAATAATCCAGTTCCGCAGCTCGCATTCGGCAGTGAAATTACTGGCACCGGTACAGCATTGCTCGACAAACTGGATGACATCGTCACGTCATTGGGCTTTAACCAATACACCAGCGGCACCAAGAGTCGGATTGATGTTTTCTGCATCACGATGGCACTGATGGTCGGGACTGCGGGCTTGCCGCATGTCATCGTACGGTTTTTCACGGTGCCAAAAGTCCGTGATGCGCGCATGTCTGCTGGTTGGGCGCTCCTGTTCATCGCGATCCTGTACACGACGGCACCGGCAGTCGGGTCAATGGCCCGCTACAATCTCATCAACACGGTCCAAACCGGCGAGATTGGCGCTGTCGATGGCAACCTGATGTACGCCGAGCGGCCAGAATGGATGCGCACCTGGGAGCAAACGGGACTTGTCAGTTTTGCCGATAAAAACGCTGATGGTCGAATTCAATACTACGACGACACCAACACCGAATTCGAATTGCAGGCAGAACAATACGGTTGGAATGGCAATGAGCTCGCGGTCGATCGCGACATCATGGTGCTTGCGAATCCTGAGATCGCCGGTTTGCCCAACTGGGTGATCGCCCTGGTGGCGGCTGGCGGAATCGCGGCAGCCCTTTCGACTGCTGCAGGACTGTTGCTCGTAATTTCCGCTGCAGTCTCGCATGACCTGATCAAGGGGATTTTTGTCCCGACAATTTCGGATAAAAATGAATTACTTGCAGGGCGAGTCGCTGCCGCCTTCGCAATACTGGTCGCAGGCTATTTGGGTTTTGATCCGCCGGGTTGGGTCGCGCAGGTTGTTGCTTTTGCGTTTGGCCTGGCAGCGGCCTCGTTGTTCCCGGTAATCCTGCTCGGCATATTTTTCAAACGCGCCAACAAAGAAGGTGCAATCGCAGGCATGCTGACGGGCCTGATATTCACGTATGCGTACATCGAGTATTTCAAAGGTCTGTTTCTGAAGTGGGCAGGGTCGCCCTGGGGTGAAAACGTTGCTGAACAATGGTTATTTGGCATCTCGCCAGAAGGTATCGGGGTCATCGGAATGTGCCTGAACTTTATTGTCATGATCAGCGTTAGCTACATGACCGCACCACCACCTGAACACATCCAGCATATGGTTGAGAATATCCGGGTGCCGCGCCAAATTGAAGCGCGACATTTATGAGCAGCAGATTGCGCATTTTTATTACGGTCGTCTTGTGCGTTATGTGTGTGGCGCCAGCGCAGGCCGAGTTCACCGCTGTGGAGCAACGTATGCTCGACTGGATCGATGCGCACGCCGAGGATGCCAATGCACTGCTTGAGGAGACCGTTAATATTGGCAGCGGCACCATGAATCACAAAGGCGTGCAGCAAGTGGGTGCCGTCATGCGGCGCGAACTCGACGCGCTGGGGCTGGATACCGAGTGGCTCGAAATGCCGCCGGAAATGGACCGGGCCGGGCATCTGTTTGGTCGTAAGGAAGGATCCGGTAAGAAATTTCTGATGATCGGGCACCTCGATACAGTGTTCGAGGCAGATGATGCGTTTCAGTCTTTTGTTCGCGACGGCGACACTGCGCATGGGCCCGGTGTTGACGACATGAAATCGGGCAACGTCATCATCGTCTACGCATTAAAAGCGCTGCGGGAGATCGGCGCGCTGGATGACCTTGCGGTGACTGTTGCCTACTCGGGCGACGAAGAACAAGCCGGGCAGCCTATATCGGTATCCAGAAAAGATCTGATCGAAGCAGGCAAATGGGCCGACTACAGTCTTGGCTTCGAATCTGCAATTCATTTTGACGACCAGGACTGGTCTACCGTATCCCGGCGTAGCTCCAGCAACTGGGTGCTTGAAGTAAGCGGCAAGCAAGCGCACTCATCGGGTGTTTTTAGCGACTCAACCGGCGCCGGCGCCATTTACGAGGCGGCGAGGATTCTAACGACCTTCTACACAGAATTGCGAGACGAGGAGTTCCTGACCTTCAATGTGGGTAATATCCAGGGTGGGACAGATGTTGAGTTTGACGAACAACTCAATCGCGGTACTTCTTTCGGCAAGACCAATGTCGTAGCGCGCCGCGCAGTGGTCGCTGGTGACATCCGAACGATCTCGCAGGAACAGCTCGCGCGCGTCCAAAGCCGAATGGAGGAAATTGTGACAAAGAATTTGCCGCTCACCTCGGCGAGCATCAGGTTCACGCATAAATATCCTGCCATGGCACCGACTGACGGCAACCGGCGCATGGAGGCCGAGCTATCGCGAATCAATGAGTCACTAGGGCGCGGCCCGATGTCGACCTTGAGCCCGTTACGACGAGGTGCTGCGGATATTTCGTTTGTCGCACCCTATTCGGATAGTCTTGCAGGTCTGGGTGCACTGGGCAGCGGCGGTCATACACCGAACGAAAGTCTGGATCTCACGACAATGTCGTTAGGGATCAAGCGCGCCGCAGTGTTGATTTACCGGCTTAATCAACAATGAGTCAGGACCACGACCACGAGCACGCCAACAGCAACATGCGGCGTGTAATAATCGCATTGCTATTGACGGGCGTGTTCATGATCGTCGAAGTCATTGGCGGCATTATTTCGGGGTCGCTGGCTTTATTGGCCGATGCCGGCCACATGTTGACCGATACGATGGCACTGGCACTCGCGGCCGTGGCCTTTCAGGTAAGCAAACGTCCGGCTGACACAAAACGCACCTACGGTTATCAGCGTTTTCAAATTTTGGCAGCATTCGTCAATGGCCTGAGTTTGATTTTGATTGTTGCCTGGATTCTGTATGAGGCCGTGGATCGATTTCGCAATCCCATCGAGATTCTGGGCAACACCATGTTGCTGATAGCGTCAATTGGCTTGGTCGTTAATGTGGTGTCGTTCCTGGTATTGCACGGCGGTGATCGCGAAAATTTGAACATCCGCGGCGCCGCAATTCATGTCGCGGGCGACTTGCTCGGGTCAATAGCGGCAATCGTCGCGGCGATCGTCATCATATACACCGGGTGGACACCAATTGATCCGCTGTTGTCGGTCGCAGTCGCGATCCTGATATTGCGAAGTGCCTGGAGCCTCGTCAAGCGGAGCGCGCACGTTTTGCTCGAAGGCGCTCCCGATTGGCTGGATGTCGACACCATGCAGAACAGAATTATCAGTAAAGTACCGGCCGTAGTGGGTATCCACCACGTGCACGTCTGGGGGCTGACGCCGCAGGACCTGATGCTGACGATGCATGTCCGCCTGCAGGGACCTCCCTCGAATCCGACCGCGTGCATTCGTCACATTAAAGAAGTTCTAAAGTCGGAATACGGCATCGGCCATACGACGGTGGAGATTGAGACCGAAGACTGTGCCGATCACTAAGGGCTTATTGGTCGTCCGGATCGATCATGCCGATGTACGGTAGCGTGCGATCTCGTTCAGCATAATCCAGACCGTAGCCGACGACCCATTCGTCGCCAATGCCGAAGCCGATATAGTCGATGGGTACTTCAACCTCTGCGCTTCCCGGCTTGTGCAATAGCGCGCAGGTGCTGATCGAAGCCGGACGATGCGATTTAAGCATGCCGATTAAGTACTTCAGCGTATGACCGGTATCAACAATATCTTCGATAATAAGGACGTGACGATTTTCGATATTACCGCGCACGTCCATCACCAGCCGTACTGCGCCGCTGGAGACGCTGCCGCTGGCATAACTTGAAACTGCGATAAACTCGATGCTGCGCGGGATACTCAGGCGGCGCGACAGGTCGGCAAGAAAAATAAACGACCCTTTGAGAACGCCGATCAGTACAATTTCGCCTTTATCGGCATAGTCAGCGGAAATTTGCCCAGCCAATTCACGAACTCGTCGGTCGATATCGGCTTCACTGATTAGGACGGCAGGAAGTTGCTCGCTCACATTGATTTCCTGATAACGCGAATGCGGTAAGGTAGCACAATATGAAGCGTACAATAGCGATCGCGGGAAACATGGGTTCGGGCAAGTCGACGCTGGTCGAATTCTTGTCGCGGACCTACAACGTTGCGCCGTTCTACGAACCGAACGACGAAAATCCGTACCTTGCGGATTTCTACGGCGACATGAAGAGTTGGGCCTTCCAGTCGCAACTCTATTTCCTCAGTAGCAAGTTCCGTTTGCATCAGGAACTGGATCGGCAAGAGGGCGTTGTCGCTCTGGATCGCACGATCTTCGAGGATGCGGAGATTTTTGCGACAGCGTTGTTTCAGATGCGAAAAATTTCAAAGCGTGACTGGCAAACCTATCAGAGTTTTTACCATGCAATTCTTGAGGCTATCCGGCCGCCAGATCTCATGATTTATTTGCGTTGTTCGATGCGTACGCTGCGGCAACGCATCCGGCTTCGCGGTCGGGCGATGGAGCAGGATGTTCCGCTGGCGTATCTCAAGCGCCTGGACAGGCTGTATGAAGGCTGGATTTCTGCCTACACGATGAGTGACGTCCTGGTGCTGGAGACCGACAGGCTCGATTACATCAATGACGTGATCCACCGCCTTGACGTGATGGAGCGCATAGAGGCCGTGCTTCCGGAGGCGATTGGCAAGCCACACGCCTGTTAAATCAAGGCTAAGCGGCTTTATTTAACATAATCCCGGGGCGGGTCGCACATCCGTAACATTGCCTATTGCCATCATGAATGCGAATCATTATCATTTCTGATATGACTATTTCCCGCAATACGCTCGCATCACTGAAACGGGGTCAAACCGGCACCATTCAGTCCATCGATGCATCGGATCCGCAGGTTCAGCGCCTTATGGTGCTTGGGCTGGTCGAGGGAACCGAGGTGGAGTTAGCCGGCGCCGCGCTCGGAGGTGACCCCATGGAGTTTCGCTTTTTCGGCAGCGGCATTTCGTTGCGACGCGAGCAGGCGAGTCATTTTACCGTGACGCATCGCGATAGCGGTGACTAAAGCTACTGAAACTCGCGTATTTCTCGACGACATTCCAAGACGCCGGCAACCCGATGCCAGCATCGCAGTTGTCGGTAGCCCGAATTCGGGCAAGAGCACGCTGTTCAATCGCCTGACAGGCCTGCGACAACGCATCGGCAATTATCCCGGCGTTACTGTCGAACGCCACATCGGCTTGCTGAAAGTAGACGATCAGGTCGTTGAACTCGTTGATTTGCCGGGCACGCACGGTCTCAGTGCGCATTCATTTGAAGAGCAAATCGCGGTTGATGTGATTTTCGGCAGGATGCCGGGTACGCAGCCTCCCGATGGGATTTTGGCGGTGGTTGATGCAACCAACCTCTACCAGGGGTTGTACCTCGTGCAGCAGCTGATCGAGTTGGAATTGCCGGTCGTCGTCGCACTGACCATGGCCGATGCGGCACACGCGAGCGGTCTGAATATCGATATCGACAAGCTCACAAAGCATTTGGGCGGCACTCAGATTTGTCGTGTTATCGCGACCACCGGCGAAGGGGTCGCCGCGCTGCGCAATGCATTGGTCGAACTTGCCAGGCAGCCTGCTCCAGGCGCTGTATCGGCGTGGCCGGAATTGTCTGCCGCCGCCGTAGAACTTGGCGCTTCGTCGACCGTGCCGGTACGCCGTGCCGAAGTTGAACGTCTACTGATTGATGGCGCTGTCGGTGCGCATGCCAGCATCCTGGAATACCTGGGCGAAGGCGCTGGCGCTGAAGTTGAGAAGTACCGTCAGCAACTTTTCGGCACGGACCCGCCGCTCGCACGAGAGGCTCGGGTTCGCTATGCCTGGGTCCGCAATGTACTCGCTGATGTGCAGCAAAAGGTTCCCGCATTCTTATCCTGGCGCAGCCACATAACGCAATTTTTTAATCAGCCCGTCCCTGGAACAATAGGTCTGTTTTTAGTCATGGCGGTCGTTTTTCAGGCCGTATTCGCCTGGGCTACGCCGCTGATGGATCTGATCGATGGTTGGACTGCCGCACTCGGCAGCTCGGTCTCGGGGGCGCTGGGAGATGGCTGGTTATCCAGTCTCGTCGCTGACGGTGTAATCGCCGGCGTCGGCAGCGTTATCATTTTCCTGCCGCAAATCCTTATACTTTTTTTGTTCATTATCCTGTTGGAGGATTCCGGCTACCTCGCGCGTGCCGCGTACCTGCTGGATCGGGTCATGCGCTCGGTCGGGCTCTCCGGCCAATCCATAATTCCGATGATTTCCAGTTTCGCGTGCGCCGTACCGGGCATCATGGCAACCCGCGTTATCCCGAATCGACGTGACCGCATCGCGACGATCATCGCGGCGCCATTTATGACTTGTTCTGCACGGCTGCCGGTCTACGCATTGCTTATCGCAGCTTTTGTACCGGCCCGCACTGTTGGATTCCTGAATCTTCAGGGCCTGATGTTATTCGGCTTGTATATGTTTGGCATTGTGGCAGGCGTACTCACCGCGCTGTTGATTCGCAAGACCGCCTTACGCGGCCCAAAGCCACCGTTTGCGTTGATGCTGCCGGAATTTCGTCGTCCTAACGCGCGCACAGTGCTGATGCAGTTGTTGGGGCGTGCCAGGGTATTTTTGCGGCGTGCGGGAACGGTCATATTCACCGTTGCGGTCATTGTGTGGGCGCTCGCGTATTTCCCGCGATCGACCGATATTGACGTATCTCTAACAGAAAACGAAGCGGCCGCAGCGCAACTTGAACAAAGCTGGCTTGGGCGTGCGGGCCATGTCGTTGAGCCAGTATTCAAGCCCTTGGGCTGGGACTGGCGCGTATCGTCCGCCGTAATCGCCGGTTTTCCTGCAAGAGAGGTGGTCATCGCAGTTCTTGGAACTGTCTATGCAGTGGGTGACGACGCCGATGAGGCAACATTATCGCAGCGACTCCGCGCTTCGAAATGGCCAAACGGGCGTCCTGTCTTCACACTGCCGATGGTCGTAGGCTTGTTGATTTTTTATGCCTGTTGCCTGCAATGTGCGGCGACGCTTGCTGTCATACGCAGGGAAACAAACAGTTGGCGTTGGCCAATTTTTGCCTGGGTTTATATGACCAGTATCGGCTACTTTGGTGCTTTCCTGGCATTTCAACTGCTGTAAGCGCGGGGTTACGCTGCAATTCTCTTGAGGCGAGTTGCCGCTTCGCTCAATACATCATTGTCTTTGGCAAAGCAGAACCGCAGCCGCTTGCCGGTAAAGGGCTGGTCGCAGAAAACGGACAACGGTATCGAAGCAACCCCGTGTTCCAAGGTCCACTGCTTCGCGAGATCGGTGTCGCGTTGCTCACTCACGCTGCCGCAATCAACGACTTGAAAGAACGTACTAGGGGTGGGGGATAAACGAAACGCTGTGTTCTTGAATTGATCGCAAAAATGATCGCGCTTGCCCTGATAGAATTTTGCCAATTGACGATGGAATTGTGGATGGCTGGTCAGGAAATCAGCGATACCGTGTTGTACGGGAGTAGACACAGAGAAAGTCGTGAACTGGTGCAGTTTGCGAAATTCAGCGGTTAATTCAGGCGGCGCAATGCAGTAGCCGATTTTCCAGCCGGTCGCATGATAGGTCTTGCCGAAAGAGCTGACGACAAAACATCGCGACCACAGCTCATCGTGACCTAGTACGCTGTGGTGCTCGGCGCCGTCAAAAATAATATGCTCGTAGACTTCGTCGGACAACAGATAAGCCGAGGATTCTCGCAACACTGCCGCCAGTTTCCCGAGGTCTTCCTGACTAAGAATCGCGCCGGTCGGATTGTGCGGAAAGTTGATAACCACGAGGCGAGTCTTCAAGTTAACGGCGGCTTGCAGAAGTTGCCAATCCACAGAAAATGTCTGCGTGTTTGCGTCGAGGGCGAGCGGCACGTGTCGTGTTGTGCCTCCGGCGAGGGTAATTGCGGGCTCGTATGAGTCGTAGGCCGGATCCAGTACAATAACCTCGTCACCGGGCCGCACGACTGCCTGGATCACGCAGAACAACCCCTCTGTCGCGCCCGTACAAACTGTTATTTCGGTGTCAGCATTGAGTGTGCGATCCTGTTCGAGCGCGACTTTAGCTGCAATAGCATGCCGCAACGCAGGCACGCCTGGCATTGGTGCGTACTGATTGGCGCCGTTTCTGAGGTGATACGCAATTCGATCTGTCAATTCGACCGGTGGCTCGAAACTCGGAAATCCCTGGGAAAGATTGATAGCGCCGCAATCAGAGGCAAGCTGGCTCATGACCGTAAAGATGGTCGTGCCTACGTTGGGGAGCTTACTGTCGAGCTTCGGTCGCATGCGGGAACTCGTACGCAAATGTCTGCAGGTCATTAATATAGAAGTCTGTGACCAGCTGCTCAAGCTCGCCGTCATAATAGTCGGCAAAATTCGCATGTTGCGACGTATTGTTGTGGCCGAGTTGCGTCGTTCGCAAATTCAAGTGACGACAAATCTCATCGTAGGATTGCTGCAGATTCTCATAGCGGCCGACATAATCCAGCGGTATGGAGCCGGCATCGTCGGTCAGCTGCAGGAACTGTGGCTTGACCAGTATGCGCTCGCGAAATTGTGTTCTGGTCAGCGCGGACTTCATAAATTGAGTCGCTGAGCTTGCGAAATCAGGATTTTTCCGCTGCAAAAAAAAGCAGGTCGAGACAAAGCGGTCGTAGGGGTTTCGCACAAAGCCGAACTTGAAATAGGTATCCCATACTTCGGACTTCAGATGTGGCCGAATCTGACGCACGGAGATATGTCCGTGCCGAATTTCGGCCAGCTCGGGTATTGGCAAACTTTGCTTGCCGAAAAGTACCTGTTGTTCCCAGTCGTCAGGTCCCAGATGGGCACGAAGAGCCTGGCGGATAGTGTGCGTGGCGGTTTTAGGCACCGCAAAGAAAATAAAACGATGCTGGTGCGAGACAATCACGACGACGATTGCTCGTCACGCAGCCCTTTGAACAGCCCGACACACATGATCAGCAGCACCAGTCCGAACGGCAGGCCGATCGATATCGTCAAAGCCTGCAACGATGCCATGCCACCACCCAGCATCAATGCCATTGCGACGAGTCCGGCCAGCAGACACCAGAACACGCGTTGTTGTACCGGTGCATCCAGTTTTCCGCCAGCAGTGATGATGTCCATGACCAATGCGCCAGAGTCGGCGGAGGTGATAAAGAAAATTGCGATCAGGAATACGCTGATCGTCGAGACAATGCCTGTGAACGGCAACTGCTCGAGCATCTTGAACAAAGCAAGTTCCGGAACTGAATCGGCTACGCCGCGGTAGCCGTCGGTCAGTAACTGCTCAAGTGCGGTGCCGCCGAAGGTCGACATCCATATCAATCCAATGACGGTAGGAATGATCAATACCCAAGTCACGAATTCACGAACCGTGCGCCCATAGCTAATACGTGCGATAAACATACCGACGAACGGCGACCAGGAAATCCACCACGCCCAGTAGAAGGTCGACCAGCCATGTAAAAATGCAGTGTCTTCGCGTCCTATCCAATTATTCAGGCTGGGCAAGTAGCGGAGATAGTCGATGACTGAATTACCAATTGTGGTCAGTATGACCACGGTCGGTCCAGCGATCAGGACGAATAACAGCAACGCACCTGCCAGGCCCATATTCAGTTCGCTAAGTCGTTTGACGCCCTTGTCGAGGCCGGCAACTACGGATACGAGCGCGATCGAAATAATCACTAAAATCAAAACGACTTTAGTGGCATCTCCGATCGGAATCCCGAAGAGGTAGTTCAGACCACCCGCTATTTGCTCGGATCCGAACCCCAGGGAAACGGCAAGTCCGAATAACGTCGCCAATACCGCAATGATATCGATAAAGTGACCGCAAGGGCCCCAGACCGCTTTGCCAAATAAGGGATAGAAAGCGGAGCGGATAGTCAGTGGTAAGCCACGGTTGAAACAGAAAAACGCGAGCGATAAGCCGACGACGGCGTAGATTGCCCAGGCGTGCAGGCCCCAGTGGTTAATCGCCGCTGCCATGCCGACGGCGCGCGCAGCTGCCGTGTCTGCCGGGTCAATGCCGATGGGCGGATTCAGCGTGTGTGTAACCGGCTCCAGCACGCCGAAAAACATCAGGCCGATTCCGACGCCAGCCGCAAACAACATCGCCAGCCAGCCTGAGTAGCCATAGCGAGGCTTCGCAGTATTACCGCCAAGTCGTATTCTGCCAAGTCGCGAATAGGCGATGACGAAACAGAACAAGACGAAGAAGTTGGCCGAGATGACAAAGAACCAATCGAACGTTGAGGTGATCCAAAGTCGCATGTCGCCGAAGAGGGTGGCAGCCTGCTGCTGAAACAGCAATGTGCCGATAACCAGCGCAACGGTCAGGACAGCTGAAACGAGAAAGACCGGATTATGAATATCCAGTCCCAGTACCTGAATATTGTTGTCGCCGATTTCATGTCCTATGTCAGTTTCGATATCGGGCTTATCGTTCATTGCTGTCTCCCTTCAATACCGGGGCAAGCGCTTCCTTAAGCGGGTCCAGCCACGGTTCGAAATTTAGCCATTGCTGCAGGCCGCTCTTGAATATCGGCTGCCGAACCTGTTCGGAACTCGGTGTACGAATCGAGCGATCGGTTTGATGGAAATTGATACAGGCTTCCTCAAACGGCAAGCCGCAGTAATCAAGTATTTGCCGAACCTGCGAGTCGACGTCAGCAACAACATCTTCGTAATGTACTCGCAAGACTTTGCCGGGGAGTACCTTATCCCAGTGCTCCATCAGAGCAACATAGTCCGAGTAATAGCGGCCAATATCTTTGAGGTCGTAGCTGAATTCCTGACCCTCAGCAAAAAGTTGTTTGAAGCCGCTGAAGCAGCAGGACATTGGATGCCGGCGGGCATCGATAATCTTCGCGTTGGGCAGGATCTGGTTAATAAGGCCAAGATGCCGAAAATTGTTCGGCATCTTGTCGATAAAATACGGTGCTCCTTTGCGATGTATACGCGTATCGCTGAGGAATTCTGCGCCAAATTTTTGCAGCTCGTCTGCCGACAGGTCAGCGAGGATTTGCGGGTAAGGGTTGGCGCCCGATTGCCGCCCGCGACGCCGCAGCCGTTGCGATAGCGACAGAATGTTCGGTAATTCGAGCGTGCCATCGACCATGGAGTGTGAGGACAGAATTTGCTCGAGCAGCGTAGAACCAGCGCGAGGTAGACCCACGATAAAGATCGGATCGGGGGCGTCGTGTCCAACATCGGGCCTGGCGATGAAGAATTCCTGCGTGCATACGTCGCGTTGCGCTTGCAGGTCCGCAGACATTTGTTCGGCGTCATAACGGCTTTGAGACTTTTTCAGGCTGTTGCCGCGCTGATAAAACGCAAACGCGGTTTCGAATTCGCGACGGTCCTCGTAAGCCTTGCCGAGCGCGAAACAAAAATGAATTCGATCAATGTGAGAGAGGTTATCGCTACTTTCGTGTGCAAGCATGCTGCTGATTTCGTCATCACGAAACTTGTAGACCTTCAAATTTGCGAGCGAATAATAGGCCTCGCCGTATTGCGGCTGGCTCGCCAGTGCCGCGTGATAGGCGTCGACTGCCGCATCGTAGTTGCCGCGAGTTTTGTAGGCGTGACCTTTGGACGTTAGCGTGATCGGGTCCCCCGGGAGCTGGACCAGCACATCGTCGAATGCTGCAAGTGCAGCATCGAAGTCACCACTCTGCATACTTTCAACGCCGAACAGTGATTGAAACTGCGGGTTTTGCGGTTCGGAGTCCAGAAGGTATTTTGCCTGCTCCAAGGCTTGCGTGAATTTTTGTCGTTTGCGCAATGCCTGTACGTAATCGATGCGAATTCGCACATTGTCTGGCTCGAACTTGAGTGCGCTTTCGAGCAGGAACTCCGCGTCGTCCAGAACGCCCAGTCGCATGCCAATATCCGCAAGCAAGCGCATTCCCTCTGCATGGTGTGGGATCTTCTGCAGGAACTGGCGGCAGATTTCCTCAGCCTTGAGCAGCCGGCCCTGGGAAATCAGGTCCATGACAGCAATCAACGGCTGTGGTAGTGCCTGCAGGCGCTCAAGTTGCCCGAGGACCTGTATAGCCTGCCGTTCCAGCCCCTTGTCCGCCAGAATCCTGTGCTGACTTTGCCAGCTCGCTTCCAGCGCGGGATTAAACCGACACGCTCTGGAGTAGGCGCGCAGGGCGTTGTCTGCTTGCCCCATATCGCGAAAGGTGTGGCCTTCTTCCTGATGAGCGCGCCCATGCTCAGGCGCGACGGCTTTAAGCCGTGCCAGAATACGCAGCGCTGTATCAAAGTCAGTCTTGTAGCGTCGGCAAACCGCACTCATATAGAGTGCCTCGGTATTCTCGGGCTCGGCCTCCAACACCTTAGCCAGGTCGGTCAGGGCGTCGTCAAATTGCTTCGCAACAACCTTTTCCTGGATCGATCGGAGGTCGGAATTGTCTCGACCTGCTTGCACCTGCTGCTTGTAACCGCTTAGAAGTCGAAGTTCAACCGTATGCCCATGGTTCGGGGTTGTACGTAAGTTACGCTTTGCACATCGAAGACAAAATTGCGTGCAACCTCGGCGCGTTCATCGGTGAGATTATTGACGTACAGCTCGGCGGACCACTTGTCAGCGCTAACGCCCGCGGTAACACTCGCCATAAAGTAGCTGTCGATTTTGTCGCGGTTAATCGAGATGATGTCACTGAAGGACTCAGAGGACCATGAGATACCCGGCATGACGTGAGCGATTTTGCCGGCTGAGCCGATATCCCACTCATAGCGGGCACGCAAGTTGCCCTGAAATTCAGGTGCGAATGCCAGCTCATCACCCTTCATTACGTCGTTCGTCGGCGTGAGAACTTTAGTGATCTCCGTATCGAGCAATGAAAACGCGCCGGATACGGTAAGACCTTCCATGGATCCGGGAAGCCAGATGAAGTCACCTTCGAGGCCCATTACTTCTGCATTTGCGGCGTTATCTGAGAAAAACAGGTTCGTAATGCTGGTGTCGAAAATAGTGGTCTGCAGATTCTCGATATCGATCATAAAGAGCGCAGCATTGAGCCTGAATCTGTCATTGAGATAGTTGGATTTGATGCCTAATTCGACATTCGTGACATCGTCAGTATCAAGCGAGTATGGCACCGTGAATGTACCGCTCGGGTTTTGGTTGCCGCCCGGTCTGTTCAACAGTCCAGGTCGAAAGCCTTCCGATACGGTGAGGTAGTACATTTGGCTGTCGGTCGGCTTCCAGTCTGCGGTGACCTTGAAAATGGTGCCATCCGCGACGGCCTTGTCGGGCGCACCCACCGTGTTGTCCGGCGCGAACTGTGCCGAGATATTAGTCCCAAACGCCTGTGCGTCAGCGGTCTGCCCAAAGTTGAAGAACGATGAGTTCGCGCTGCCTTCCAGGTCAACTTCGATATCGTAGTAGCGTAAACCGACGGTTAGCGAAAAGCTGTCGTTGAAGTCATAGCTGGCTTCACCAAAAATGCCGAGCTGTTCATCGGTACGTTTGATGTCATTGCGAAAAATTACGCCAGCAGGGAAGGGACCTGCGTCACTGAAATAGCCTGGTGCCGCGTTGCCAACCAGGCCAGTCACTGCGGTGTTGGTTAGTGGGTAATTAGGTCCGAAGCCCAGCACCCTGCCACCCTGCCCATCATCGGCGTAGGAGGTCGCGTTCACGGATCCGGGATAAGTGAAGTCATTAAGTTCTGTTAGCTCGAGGTCTTGATAGAAAGCACCGGCGGTGACGCGAAATGCTTTTGCTGAATCGGTGGAGAAACGAATCTCATGCGTCATGACTTCGACTGTGGTCTGACTATCGACAAACAGGTTTGGCGGCTGGCAAGTGCCGTCGGGGATGCCGGTTGGGCTGAAGCTTGTGTAAGTTACGTAGTAGTCACAGATGTAATACGGCAGGTATTGACCAACGAACAGGTAGTCGGTGTAGTCGACGACCTGATCCGTATCGCGATCTGTAAATGCACCGGTGTACACAACTTCAAGACTCCCAATGAGACCGGTCAGAGTCCAGGCGGTATTGTCGAAACTGTCTTCTATCCTGTCCCGGCTAAATCGTTCAACTTCGAGGTCGCCGAGATTCGGATCGGAAAAGAATACGCCGTCCGAGTCGAGATCCTGCGTTTGGTGCGAAACCAGCAGATCCCAGTTATCACTGATATCCCACGCCGCGCTGATGCGACCGCCCGTGTAGTCGGTTTCGTTGATATCCTTTTTCGCGAGTGCGCTGTTGTCGGCACTGAGAAAAGTAACGCCGCTTAAATCGGCATCGGCCTGAAAGCCGGCTCGGGCAGCATCGACGGGTACACCGTTGGCGCGGATCGTTCCGGCGGGTCGGAAGCGAGCGCTTTCACTCGCGTCTACGGTACCGGCAACGTTGTCGATCCAACCACCTTTGCTGTCGGTATAGAAAACACCGCGCAATGCGAAATTGTCGCTAACCGGCAGATTCAGCATGGCTTCCAGGTTGGTGCTGGTGCCACCCTCCGCGATTGAACCAAAGCCAACTTTGACATTGCCGTACAAGCCGCTGGTGTCTGGCTTGTTCGTAATCAGCCGAACGTTGCCTGCCTGCGAGCTGCCACCGAACAATGTTCCCTGCGGGCCAGACAAGACTTCGATGCGTTGCAGATCCGCCGCATAGACATCAAGATTTCGGCCAGGCTGCGCGAGTGGTTGTTCATCCAGATAGAAAGCGACATTCGGTGCCAGTCCTGCAACACCGGCGGTGGTCAGATTTGGCGTTGTCGATGCGACCCCGCGAATGTAAATGGTGTTCTGGCCGGGTCCGCTGCCACCTGCGGTGACTCCCGGCAGTTGCATGACGTAGTCAGAAAAATTGGTGATGCCAAGTTCTTGCAGGTCCTCGCCGGTCAGGGCGGTAACCGCGATTGGGACGTCCTGCAAGGATTCCGCGCGTTTCGTCGCCGTGACTATGACTTCTTCGATCGTGGCTTGAGCGTGTGCGCTGACACTGATTGCGCTTGCCGATAATGCGACAAATACGGCCTCACTGACCTTACTTTTCTTGAACATCTAAATTCCCCCCGGAATTGTTCGCCACTGAAGCGCAGCCACTCGAAGAAACTACAGGAACCGGGCCTTTACGCATAGTCGCTATGCGACCTGAGCTGTGTTCTCAGCGACAACTTCACCAATGCTCGCAGATCGTGCGGCCGCTCAATATAAAGCGGATTGCCGGTAAGCGAGAGAAATTAGCTGCGGTAGTCCGCGTGTCTTTGATCCAACATTCGCAGCAGCGCGGGCCATTCGTACTTGCCGTGCGGAAATATGGCGTATTGATTGGCCGCCGCTGCGCACACCGCATCGGTCGGAACCGTGTATTCCTGGCCGCTGGCCAAGACCCGCATTTGTGTTTTGCACGAACGTTCAAGGTAGTACATCAGCATGAATGCTTCGCCAACCGTCGCACCGCAGGTCAGGATGCCGTGGTTTCGCAAGATCATGACCTTCTTGTCTCCCAGACTTGAGGCGAGTCGCTCGCGCTCTGCCAGGTCCGTCGACATGCCTTCATAGTCGTGATACGCGACTTGCTTATAAAACGGCATCGCGTCCTGAATCATCGGCACGAAACCGTTCTTCAGCGTCGAGACAGCCAAGCCATACTCGGCGTGACTGTGCATGACGCAGCTTAAATCCGGCCGCGCGGCGTGGATCGCACTGTGGATCACGTAGCCGGTAATGTTGATGTCATCGCTGTCACCACTACTGCTTAAGGATCCGGGATCGATGACATTGCCGTCGATGTCCAGTGTGACGAGGTTTGATGCGGTGATTTCGTCGTGACGCAGGCCGAAGCGGTTGATCAGGAAATGCTCTGTGTCAGGTACCTTCGCGGTTATGTGATTCCAGACGATATCGGAGAAACCGAACATATCCGCGAGTCGGTAGCAGGCAGCGAGATCTATTCGCATCTGCCATTCTGCGGCGCTGTATTTCGACTTTCTGACTTCACTTAGGGTCGTCATTGCAGTTGTCCTCGCTCGCCTGCTCCAGTAACCAGGCTTTAAAAACAGATACTTCGGTTCGCTTGAGGTGCTTTTTCGGGCACACGACATAGTAAGCGTAGTCGCTGTGCAAAGTGGTGTCGAATGGTTTGACCAAACGCCCGGATGCCAGACGATCGGCAACGAAGTGCGTGGAGCCCAGCGCAATGCCGAAGCCGTCAATTGCTGCCTGAATGAGGACATTGGTGTCATCAACAATGGTCCCGCGATGCGGGTCGACGTTGTCAATACCGGCAAGTGCAAGCCAGTCTGACCAGGCGACATGATCGGTATCGTGTAGCAGGGTGAAATGGGCAAGATTCTCAGCGCTGGTTAACGGGTACTCCCCGTGCATGAATTGCGGTGCGCAAACCGGGAAAAAATCGATGTTGAGGACGCGATCCGACACCACCCCGCGCCAGTCGCCTTTGCCGTAAGTAATTGCTATGTCGACGGGTTGGCGACTAAAGTCCGCGGCTTCATTGGAATGCGTAAGTGACAGATCGATTTGCGGATGTTTGCGCCGAAAATCATCCAGTCGCGGCGACAGCCATTTCGCCGCGAAGGAGGGCGCCAGCCGGATTGTTAGTGCAGCACTTGCGATGTCCTTATTGAGTTTCGCGACAGACTCGCCGATGCGATCAAATGCGCTGCGCACAACTGGCAGCAGCAGCTTGCCGGCTTTGGTCAGCTCCAGTTGTCGCGGCAGACGTAAGAACAGCGCAACATCGAGATGCTCTTCCAACGCCTTAACCTGATGGCTGATCGCCGCCTGGGTTACGGTTAATTCTTCTGCAGCCTTGGTAAAGCTCAAATGTCGGCCGGCAGCTTCGAAGGCACGCAAGCTGGTGAGTGGTGGAAGTCGGCGGTGCATAGGCATACTTACCGGTACATTAGAATATCTAATGCATACTACAACAAAATTCGATTGCGGCTACCCCCGTCCGGCCGCGAGAATCTTTGCAGAAGCAGAAACTTTGATTCGGCCCCAATGAGGAATCCGTACCATGGCAAGACGATCCGGTGGTAGAGAAGCGCGTAAAGCACTGCGCAGCGCGCCGCTTGCAGAGGAAACCAAACCCGTCCATCCCGGTGAGTCGGGCGGGCAGTACAAACCGCTAAGCGATGCCGGCATTGCGGCAGTCAACGACAATATTTTCAGAATCCTCGAAGAAATCGGCTTTAACGACGCAACTCCGCACTGCATCGAAGCCTGCACTGCGGTAGGCGCAATTATGGGCGACGACGGGCGGCTCCGCATGCCACGTGCCGTTGTGGAAAATGCACTCCGGCAAGCCGACCACAATCTAAAGCTGTACGCGCAAGACCCACAGTACGATCTGGACCTCAGCGGCAACCGCGTGCATTTCTCAACCGCCGGCGCAGCCGTGATGATCGCCGATCCTCTGAATAACCTGTATCGGGAATCGAAGGCGCAGGACCTGTACGACATGGCGCGTATTGTTGATACCTGTGAGCACATTCACATGTTCCAGCGTATGTGCGTACTGCGCGATGTCACTGACAATTACGAGATGGACCTGAACACCACCTATTGTTCGGTTGCCGGGACCAGCAAGCATGTCGGCGCAAGCTGGACGCACTATACGCATCTGGAAAAGACGCTGGAAATGCTGCACGTCATTGCAGGCGGCGAGGATAAATGGCGCGCACGGCCATTCGTCAGCATGTCGAATTGCTTCGTTGTGCCGCCAATGAAATTTGCGCAGGATGCGCTCGAATGCATTCGCGTCGGCGTTGCAGGAGGCATGCCAATTCTGCTGCTTTCAGCAGGCCAGGCCGGAGCAACCACGCCGGCATGTCTGGCAGGTGCTGTCTCACAAGCCTGGGCCGAATGTCTTGGTGGCCTTGTGTATGTTAATGCGATCAAGCCAGGCGCGCCGGCAATCCTGGGCGCGTGGCCGTTCGTTTCCGATCTGCGCACCGGGGCTATGAGCGGCGGCTCACCGGAGCAGGGGCTAATATCAGCCGCATGTGCACAGATGGGTCTACATTTTGATCTCCCGTTTGGTACGGCATGCGGCATGTCGGATTCGAAGTTCCCCGATTACCAGGGCGGCGCGGAACGTGCTTACACCCTGGTGCCTCCGGCATTGTCCGGCGCGAATATCATCTATGAATCAGCAGGCATGTATGCAAGCTTGCTGGGTGCCTGTCCTGAGAGTTTGTTGCTCGATAACGACGTGCTGGGTGCGGTCTTGCGCATCACGAGAGGCATTGAGGTAAACGAAAAAACCTTGAGTTTCGACAACGTTCGAGATATATGCCTTGGCGGAACCGGACATTATCTGGGGTCTGATCAAACGCTGGCAGTGATGCAAAGCGAATATATCTACCCGGACATGAGTGACCGCAATAGCCCGAACGTTTGGGAGCAAGCGGGCAAGCCAGTGCTTGTCGAACGTGCAGTTGAAAAACGTGATGAGATTCTTAGCAGTTATTTTCCGAAACACATTTCGGACGAAACAGACCAGAAAGTACGTGAGCAATTTCCAATAGCTCTGACGCCACAAGCAACAGGACGCGGCTGACATGACCGACATAGATGACGACGAAATTGATCTGAGTTCACTTTCTGACGAAGAGCTCACCTTGCAAATGCATGATGACCTGTACGACGGAATGCTCGACGAAATTCGCGAGGGAACGAATATTTTGCTCGAACGTGGCTGGGGGCCGGATAAGGTTCTCGATCAGGCGCTCGTAGCCGGGATGACGATTGTTGGAATCGATTTTCGGGACGGCATCCTGTTTGTTCCTGAAGTACTGCTGGCTGCCAATGCAATGAAAGGTGGCATGGCGATACTGAAACCACTGCTGGCCGAAACCGGTGCGGAGCCGGTCGGCAAGATGGTCATCGGGACGGTCAAGGGCGACATCCACGACATCGGCAAGAACCTCGTCAGCATGATGATGGAAGGTGCAGGTTTTGAGGTGATCAATCTTGGTATCAATAACCCGGTTGAAAATTACCTCGCGGCCCTCGAAGAACACAAGCCGGACATCCTCGGAATGTCAGCATTGCTGACTACGACGATGCCGTACATGAAAGTTGTCATCGATACGATGATCGAAATGGGCATTCGTGACGACTACATTGTCCTTGTGGGTGGCGCTCCGCTGAACGAAGAATTTGGCATGGCAATTGGTGCTGACGCTTACTGCCGGGACGCCGGTGTTGCGGTTGAAACAGCGTTGAGTCTTATAGCCAAAAAACGCGCTGCGAAAGCGTAGATTAGAGAGATTCGCTTAACAGCGAATTTTCTCATTTTTCGGGTCGTACATCGGACGCAGTGATGCGTCCGCTGCGAACCGGACGCCGGCGACCTCAATCTCATAGGCGCCTTCGAGCAGGTCCTCAGGCTTGTAACCACGGTCAGTGTGTACGTAGCCGAGTCCGATACACGTGCCGAGAGTGTGGCCGTACGCGCCGGACGTGATGTGTCCAACAATCTCGTTGTTACGCCATATGGGTTCGTTGTGATACAGCAAGGGCCCGGCATCACTGAGCTTGAATTGCAGAAGTCGCTTCGGCAGTCCTTGCTCTTTCTGCGCGAGCAGTGCTTCCCGGCCGACGAAGCCGCCGGGCTTGTCGAATTTCACGGCGAATTCGAGGCCCGCTTCCAGTGGCGTATCTTCATCGGTGATGTCGTGGCTCCAGTGGCGATAGCCTTTCTCCATGCGGAGTGAATTGAGCGCGTGGTAGCCGGCGTGTACCAGTCCGAACTGTTCTCCAGCCGCTACGATTTCGTCATACACGTGTTGCATGAACTCGGTTGCAACGTATAGCTCCCAGCCCAACTCGCCGACAAACGTAATGCGTGCTGCTCGTACGATGCCAAAGCCGAGTTCGATCTGCTGGCTGGCCGCAAAGGGAAACGCCGCGTGGCTCATATCAGCTGGCGTCATCGATTGCAGTAACTCCCGTGACCGTGGTCCCATGATTGAGATGACGCCCATCGCCGAGGTGACATTTGTAAGGATGCAATGTGCGCCGTCGGGAATATGATCACGCAACCATGTAAAGTCGCGAACTTCTGTTTCTGCAGCCGTTACGATCAAATAGGTTTGTTCATCCAGACGTGTCACAGTCAGGTCGGCCTCAATGCCACCACGTGCATTGAGCCATTGCGTGTAGATCAATCGACCGGGTGTCTGATCAACGTCGTTTGCACAAACGTTGTTCAAGACGCGCATCGCATCGCGGCCTTCCAATCGAAATTTCGCGAAGGACGATTGATCAAATAATGCAACGCTCTCGCGGACGGCTCGATGTTCTGCAGCGGAGTATTCAAACCAGTTCTGCCGACCGTAACTGTATTCGTATTTTGCTTCGACACCTTCGGGCGCGTACCAGTTTGGTCGTTCCCAGCCGAATGCTTCGCCATGGCACGCGCCTGCTGCCACCAATCGATCGTGTATCGCAGCTTTACGTACACCGCGCGCAGTTTCATATTGCCGAAATGGCCAATGCGTCGCGTACAGGAGCCCCAGACTTTCGCTGACTCGCGTTTGCAGATATTTGCGGTTGCCTTGAAACGGCATATTGCGGCGAACATCGACTTCCCAGAGATCGACAGGGGGATGTCCGTCCCGCATCCACTCTGCCATGACCTTGCCGATACCGCCGGCGGACTGAAGTCCGATCGAGTTCAAGCCCGCGGAAATGAAGCAGTTTTTCAGTTCGGGTGCGGCACCGAGATGGTAGCGAACATCCGGCGTAAAACTCTCCGGACCACAGAAAAACTTTTGAATTCCGGCATCCTGCAGTGCTGGGATGCGTTCCATGGCGTCGTGCAGCACAGGTTCGAAATGATCGAAGTCGCCGGCGATTTCATCAAAGCAAAAGTCTTCGGCAATCCCATCCATTCCCCAGGGCTTCGCCGTTGGCTCAAACGCACCTACCAGTAACTTGCCAGCGTCGTATTTGTAGTAGGTGCATGCATCGTAATCGCGTAATACCGGCATGCTCGGATCGAGGCCTTTTACCGACTCGAACAATACGTAGTAATGTTCACATGCGTGAAGTGGCACATTAACGCCGACGCTGGCGGCAAGATCCCGCGACCACATGCCGCCACAGATAACGACGTAATCGGCAGCGACATCGCCGCCCGAGGTTGCAACGCCGGTAACTTTGTCGCCATCATTGAGGATCTCAGTGACCTTGGTGTTCTGAAAAATCTGTACACCATTGTTACGGGCACCTTTCGCCAGTGCCTGACTGATATCGACTGCGTTTGCATAACCGTCAGACGGAATATGAATGCCGCCCAACAAGTCGCTGCTGTTGACAAGTGGGTAACGCTGCACGATTTCATCGACGTCGACGACGTTCACTTCGAGGTCAAATACCTTCGCCATCGATGCGCTGCGCTTGAGTTCTTCAAAGCGTTCTTCGTTGGTCGCAACCGATATAGAGCCGCACTGTCGATAGCCGGTTGCCTGGCCGGTTTCTTCTTCAAGGCCGCGGTACAGCTCGCTCGTGTATTTCGCAAGTTTGGTCATGTTGATTGAAGTGCGTAGTTGGCCGACGAGTCCGGCCGCGTGCCAGGTAGTGCCGCTGGTCAGCTGCTGTCGTTCGAGAAGTACGACATCATCCCAGCCCAGCTTCGCGAGGTGGTAGGCGATCGAGCAGCCAATGACGCCACCGCCGATGATTACGACACGCGCCTGTTTCGGTAGATCCGCCATTGTCTAAGCTCGCAGTCGCTCGTTCGAGGGGTCGTGCGCCGGTTCTGTGATTACGCGTGCATTGCAGAGTTCGTCGAGCAGTCCGATTTTCAGTTCGGTGCCGGGCGCAGACAGGGCAGGCAGTACGTAGCCGAATCCCAGGCTCTTCTGCGTAAAATGCCCGTAGCCGCCGGAGGTGGTTAAGCCTACGACCGCATTTTCCGAGAATATTGGTTCATTGCCGCGTACGTCGGAATCGCTTGCCTCTACCTCGAAATACACGAGCTGCAAAGTACGATCTTCCTGTTTCTGTGCCAGCGTAGCGGCCTTGCCGGTGAAGTCGTCCTTGTCCAACTTGATGAAGCGTTGCATGTCAGCATCAATCATCGTCACTTCGTTGGTTAGCTCAGCGCCCCAGCCGCGATAGCCTTTTTCAATGCGCAAACTATTGACCGCGTAAAGACCAAAGTCGGCGATGCCATGCACCTGACCAGCATTCCAGATTGCAGCGTAGATTGCCGGAAGATCACCCATTTCCGGATGCAATTCCCAGCCAAGCTCGCCGACGTAGTTGACGCGCAGCGCACGTACCTGCTTGCCCGCGACCGTAATTTCCTGTCCGGTTAGCCAGCGGAACGACTCGTTACTCAGGTCTGCATCGGAAATTGCACCCAGCACGTCACGCGATTTGGGTCCTGCGAGCACGAGTACGCCGCGATCGTCAGTTACATTCACAATCGTGACATCTTCACCGGCGAGGCAGCCTTGCATCAGGTGGTCGAGATCGCGGAGTTCTGCGCCAGCGGCAGACAACAGGTAGTAACGATCCTCGGCAAATCGGGTAATCGTCACCTCGCCAAGAATGCGTCCATTCACTGACAGAATATGTGCCAGTACGATGCCGCCAATTTTGGTCGGCATACGGTTTGCACAGAGTCGATTTAGAAACACCTCGGCATCCGGACCCGTCACGTCGTACTTGGCAAAACCACTGAGGTCGAGAATGCCGACACGCTCACGCACTGCCATGCATTCTTCGCGCACGACGTCGAATACATTGTTGCGACGATAGCTGTACTCTTCTTCGCGGCCATCCAGCGAATACCACTTGGGACGTTCCCAGCCGAAGGTCTCAGTGAATACGCCGCCCTTGCCTTTGAGTTTTTCGTAAAGCGGACTAAAACGTTGAGGCCGCCCGGCCGGCAATTCTTCGCCAGGCAACGGGGTAGTGTAGGTCATGCGGTAATCCTGAAAACCCTTTGCGCGCGCGTAATCGGCATCGGCATAAACCCCAAAGCGACGCGGGTCAAAACCCGTCATATTGATTTCCGAATCACCCTGCAGCATCCACTGCGCAAGATACTTGCCACAGCCAGCACCCTGGGCGATCCCGAACGATGAGCCACAACACAGCCAGAAATTCCTTACGCCAGCCACGGGTCCGAGATAGGGTGGCCCGTCCGGCGGATGCGGGATTGCGCCATTAACAATCCGCTTGATTCCCGCTTCTTCAATGATCGGCAGGCGCTCCATGGCATAACCGAGCCACGGCATGAGTCGTTCAAGATCGTCGGGGAACAGTTCGCTGTCCGACGTCCAGGGTGGGAATCCCTTCGGCGCCCACGCTTCGGTCATCTGTTCGCCCTCGTAAATGCCAACCAGACCCGATTTTTGTTCTTGCCGAATATAGGATGATGCGCGCGGGTCGCGGATAACGGGAATTTCCTCGTCGCGCTCAACAAATTCAGGAACATTCCCGGTAATGACGTAGTGGTGTTCCATGTTGACCAGCGGCATGTCGCTGCCCACCATCTGTGATACCTGCCGCGCGAAGCAGCCAGCGGCGTTAACGACGACCTCGGCAGTTACCGTGCCTTTCTCGGTGATCACCTGCCATTGGCCGGACGGCAATAAGTTGATATCGATGACGCGATTGTGGCGTTCGATCTTCGCGCCCATATTGGTCGCGCCGCGCGCCATCGCGTTGGTAAGGCCAGAAGGATCAGCGTGACCGTCGCCGGTCGTGTAAGCGCCGGCAATGACATCGTCGACGTCCAGCCAGGGCACGATGCTTTTGATCTCGCCGGGTCCGATGATTTCCATTTCGAAACCAACGCTTTGTGAAATGCCGTGCAGGTACTTGAACCACTCGACGTCTTGTTTCTCGCGCGCCAGTCGAATGCCGCCAGAAGCATGCCAACTCACGTACTGGCCGGTCATTTCTTCGAGGCGCGGGTACAGGTCATTGCTATAGGCGTGAATCTTGGCAAGATTGTAGTTACCGACGAGGCTAGGACACTGACCGGCTGCATGCCAGGTCGAGCCGGAGGTCAATTCACCTTTCTCGATTAGTAGCACATCGGTGCAACCTTCCTCGGCAAGGTGGTAGAGCAAGCCGACACCCATGATGCCGCCACCGACAATGACGATTTGTGCGTGCGCTTGAATGACGACCTCCTGATCCTGCAGAACGCTTGTTGCCCGCTGTGGTTTGAACTAAGCTCGGGCAATCTTAATCGGTGATCTTAACCATGAAATCCAAGTGGTGCTACGAAAAAGTGCTCGACTGGTGGCCGCCGCCGCTTCATTCTCGACAGCGGTTTACCTGACTCACTGGGCGACCTTTTTCTGAGAGTCGCGCAACACAACTAAGAATTCTATCTCCAGCGCCGTAGGGGAAAAAGCATGCCTTTGGAAATGAACAGAGAAGTATTCATTACGTGTCCGGTCACCGGTTCCGGTGGTACACAGGAGCGTTCGCCACACGTGCCCAGATCGCCTAAAGAAATCGCGGCCAGCGCAATCGATGCGGCCAAGGCTGGCGCTGCGATTGTCCATTGTCACGTACGTGATCCGGAAACCGGCAAAGCGTCGCGACGCGTTGATCTCTATCGCGAAGTTACAGAGCGTATTCGCGAGTCAGATACTGATGTTGTAATAAACCTGACTGCTGGAATGGGTGGGGATCTTGTAACGGGTCCGCCGGACGCGCCGCTGCCTTTAAGTACAGAGGGCACTGACATGGCGACCGCGGCAGAACGCGTAGAGCACGTTGCCGAATGCCTGCCGGAAATCTGCACACTTGACTGCGGCACTATGAATTTCGCGGAAGCCGACTACGTCATGACCAATACGCCAGGCATGTTACGTGCGATGGGACAGATGATGACCGACCTCGACGTCCGCGTTGAAATTGAAGCGTTCGATACCGGCCATCTGTGGTTTGCAAAACAACTTGAGCAAGAAGGCGTCATCAAGTCGCCTGTGCTGGTGCAACTGTGCATGGGCGTGCCCTGGGGCGCGCCGGATGATCTGCACACCTTAATGGCAATGGTGGCGAATGTGCCCAAAGACTGGCACTTTTCAGCATTCTCGCTGGGCCGCAACGAAATGGCATACGCGGCAGCTGCGGTGCTTGCCGGTGGCAACGTGCGCGTGGGTCTTGAAGACAATCTCTATCTGGACAAAGGCGTGTTGGCGACCAACGCACAGCTGGTTGAACGTGCGCGCGGCATTGTGGAGGCCATGGGCGCTACCGTGATGACTCCGGCAGCAGTGCGCGAGAAGTTGCAGCTTACCAAACGCGCACCACGATGAAAGCAGCGATAATTGGCGGCGGCGTGATCGGAGGCGGTTGGGCCGCACGCTTCTTGTTGCATGGCTGGGACGTCGTCGTCTCAGATCCAAATCCAAAAGTCGCAACGCAAATTGACGAGATACTTGTCAACGCCGGGCAGTGGTTGCCAGCGCTTGCCGATGTTCCTATGCCGCCGCGAGGTACTTTGAGTTTTGCAACTTCGTTAGCTGCAGCGGTAAGCGGAGCCGACTGGGTCCAGGAAAGTGTTCCCGAAGATCTCTCGATCAAGCACAAAGTCATTGCCGAGATCCAGGCGCACGCGCCAGCGCACGCGATTCTTGGTTCCTCGACGTCGGGGTTTAAGCCCAGTGAGTTGCAGAAAGGCGCTAGTCAGCCTGGACAGATAATGGTCGCGCATCCGTTCAATCCGGTGTACCTGCTGCCCCTGGTTGAGGTGGTTGCCGGTAACGCCTGCAGCGACGAGGTGAAGGAACAGGCCTGCAGCTTGCTCAAGTCCATTGGCATGGAGCCGCTGGTCGTGCGCAATGAAATTGATGCACATATCGCGGACCGGTTTCTCGAGGCGTGTTGGCGTGAAGCGTTGTGGTTGATAAAAGACGACATTGCGACCACTGAAGAAATCGACAATGCAATTCGATACGGCTTCGGATTGCGCTGGGGACAAATGGGCCTTTTCGAGACCTATCGACTGGCTGGCGGTGAAGAGGGCATGGCGCACTTCATTCGCCAGTTCGGCCCTTGCCTGAGCTGGCCCTGGACGAAGCTCATGGACGTTCCCGAACTTGATGAAGAGTTGGTACAGAAAATCGCGACCCAATCAGATGCCCAATCCGGGCAGTACGGTATTCGCGAACTCGAGGGTATTCGGGACAGAAATCTGGTCGGAATTCTGCGTTCTCTGAAAGAGCGTGATTGGGGCGCCGGGCGAGTGCTGAATGAGAATGATAAACGCCTGGCGGAGTTGGCGCAGGATACCGAAGCAACAGATGCAAGCGTGCCAACTCGCCTGCTGGCATCGACCGTGCTACCGGCATGGATTGATTACAATGGGCATATGACCGAGTTTCGTTATGTGCAGGTTTTCAGTGACTCCAGCGAGGTGCTATTCAGGCGCGTCGGTTTGCACGATGATTACGTGGCTTCAGGCTTTAGTTATTACACTGCGGAGACACACAATCAGTTTTACGACGAGGTCGGCGTCAACCAGGCTTACTATACGACTGTGCAGATAATTCTTGCCGATACAAAGCGTTTACACGTTTTTTATCGCATGCACGCGGCATCTGACGCGCGTTTACTGGCAACGCTGGAAGCAATGTATCTGCATGTGGATACGCAGACCGGCAAGGTTGTTGCTGCGGATCCGAAAGCAAGTAAAAATCTAATGGCGCTGGCAGCAACGCACGCCGATCTTCCCTTACCAAATGCGATTGGCCGTCACGTCGGTCAACGTTAGGAATAGCACTATGAATTTCGCACTGAGCGATGAGCAACAAATGATCGTCGATACGGTTCGAACTTTTGTTGAGAACGAACTGTATCCGCACGAAGAAGAAGTCGAACGCACGGGCGTAGTTCCGAAAGCGCTCGGTGAAGAAATTTCGCAGAAAGTTCGCGATATCGGTTTTTTCGCGCCAAACATTTCCACCGAGTTTGGCGGCGGTGGACTAAATCAGCTCGAATTTACCCTGCTTGAACGGGAACTCGGACGCGCATCAATGGCCTTGAGCGTTTATTTTGGTCGACCGTCGGGGATTCTCGAAGCCTGTGATGACCAGCAGCGTGAGAAGTATCTGCTGCCCGTCGTCAGTGGTGAGAAAGTTGACGCGCTCGCCATGACTGAACCCGACGCGGGATCGGATGTCCGTGGCATGAAATGTTCGGCGGTGCAGGACGGCACGGACTGGGTAGTCAACGGCACCAAGCACTTCATCAGTCATGCGGACATTGCCGACTTTGTAATCGTCTTCGTTGCAACAGGCGAAGAAGAATCGCCTCGTGGTGTACGCAAGAAAATCAGCTGCTTGCTGGTAGATCGCGGCATGCCGGGCTTTGAAATCAGACCGGGGTACAACTCCGTGTCACATCGTGGCTACCACAACTGCATCCTGAATTTCGACAACTGCCGCGTGCCGAAAGAACAAATGCTTGGTGAGCCACATCGTGGTTTTGAATTGGCGAATGATTGGCTATATGCCACACGCCTGACCGTCGCGGCCATGGCGGTTGGGCGGGCACGTCGAGCAATGGAAGTCGTGCTGCCCTACACAGTTGAACGTAAACAGTTCGGGCAGGCAATTGGCAAATTCCAGGGCGTGTCGTTCAAGCTCGCCGACATGATTACTGAAATTGACGCAGCGGACTTACTGACCTTGTCGGCAGCCTGGCGCTTTGATAATAAATTGCCGTCGAATCGTGAAATCGCGAGCGCCAAATTGTATGCGACAGAGATGTTGGCGCGTGTGACCGATGAAGCATTGCAGATATTCGGCGGTATGGGACTCATGAGTGACCTGCCTTTGGAGCGATTCTGGCGCGATGCGCGCGTTGAACGCATTTGGGAAGGCACCTCCGAAATTCAACGCCACATCATCAGTCGCGAATTATTGCGGCCGCTGGAAAAATAGAAACCCCGCAATCACATTCATCCTGAGCCGGTAAAACACCATGACAACAGAAGACGTAAAAATACGCATTGAAGGTGGCATCCTCGAAGTAACAATTGACCGTCCCAAGGCAAATGCCATAGACCGTGCGACCAGTATTCGGCTCGGAGAAATTTTCTCCGAGTTCCGCGATAACCCTGATTTTCGTGTCGCCATCATCACCGGTGGTGGCGAAAAGTTTTTTTGCGCGGGCTGGGATTTGAAAGCCGCCGCAGGTGGCGAGGAGGTTGACGGCGACTATGGTGTTGGCGGTTTCGGCGGCATTCAGGAACTGGAAGACTTCAACAAGCCGGTTATCTGCGCGGTCAATGGTATTTGCTGCGGTGGTGGATTCGAGATTGCCCTGTGTGCAGACATCATTATCGCCGCGGAGCATGCCTCATTCGCGTTACCCGAGATTCGTTCCGGGACGGTTGCTGACGCTGCATCCATCAAATTACCAAAACGTATTCCGTATCACATTGCTATGGAAATGTTGCTAACCGGCCGTTGGCTGGAGGCCGCGGAAGCGCACCGTTGGGGATTTGTAAACGAGATCGTTCCGGCGGCGCAGTTAATGGAACGAGCCTGGGAAGTTGCGCGCTTAATTGAGTCCGGACCACCACTGGTCTACGCGGCGATCAAGGAAGTGGTGCGCGAGGCGGAAGACAAACAATTCTTACCCGCATTGCAGAAAGTAACGGGCCGCGAATTTCCGACCGTGGACACGCTTTACTCAAGTGAGGATCAACTCGAAGGTGCGCTCGCGTTCGCGGAAAAACGTGATCCTGTCTGGAAAGGTAAGTAGCGCTGCCGATGAGTAGAAAAGAATCGCTACGCCGCCTGTTGCAGCCAGAAACTGTGGCAGTGTTTGGTGGTGACAGCGCCGCGGCGGTCATTCGTCAGTGTCAGGCGGGCGGCTTCGCCGGAGAAATATGGGCGGTCAACCCGCGGCGTACCGATCTGGCTGGTGTTACCTGCGTTGCCAGTATCGATGACCTGCCAGGTGTACCGGATGCGAGCTTTGTCGCAGCGCCACCCCAGGATTCGTTGCAAATTATTGCGGAGCTGGCAGCACGCGGCGCTCCGGGTGCGGTGTGTTTCGCTGCAGGCTTTGCCGAATCCGGGGCAGCAGGCGAAGCGTTGCAGTCACAACTTCGAGTGGCCGCCGGCGGCATGGCTATCATGGGGCCGAATTGTCATGGCTTTCTAAATTACCTCGATGGCGTCGCGTTGTGGCCAGATGAACATGGGGGTCAGCGCACTGAGCGCGGTGTTGCCTTAATCACGCAAAGCGGCAATATTGCACTGAACCTGACGATGCAACAGCGGTCGGTGGATTTCGCCTACGTAATTTCAATCGGCAATAGCTCGACATTGGGTCTGCACGACTACATTGATATGTTGCTGGACGACTCGCGCGTTACTGCGATCGCATTGCACATTGAAGGCATTCAGGACATTGCCGGATTCTCGGCAGCGGCGATTCGTGCGCTGCGAAAAGGGGTACCGGTTGTCGCATTGAAGACCGGACGTTCGTCGCTGGGTGCTGCAATTACGTTGAGTCACACCGGCTCCCTGGCGGGATCAGATCGACTGTATTCCGCGTTGTTCAAGCGCGTTGGCGTTGCACGCTGCGATACCGTGCAGCAGTTTCTCGAGACAATGAAATTTCTGTCAATCGTTGGTGCGCTACCTGACAACACCTTAGGTTCGATGAGTTGTTCCGGCGGGGAAGCTTCCCTGGTCGCCGATTGTGCCGAGCAACTGGGCGTCGACATGCCCGGGCTTTCTGTATCGTCGACAGCGGCACTGCGGGAGTTGCTGGGCGCGCGCGTGAACGTCGCCAATCCCCTCGATTATCACTTGTACATTTGGGGCGATTACGAGCAGCTGCATGAATGCTTTGCCAGATTTCTGAGTAATGCGTTTGCCTGCACTTTGTTAGTACTTGACTACCCGCCGCATGCAGGTGCGGATCAGTCGAACTGGAAAATTACTGAACGGGCGTTGATCGATGCTGTTGCTGACACCGGCCAGCGGGCGGTAGTGGTCGCATCGCTACCGGAAACGTTACCCACCGACGTGCGGCAGCGCCTCGCGGCTGCCGGCATCGCACCGATGCAGGGTATTGAAGATTGCATATTTGCGGCACGGGCCGCGGCGCAGGTCGGCACGGCCCAAAGACAAGCCGCCGAGATTAGAGCAGTAATGAGCTGCGGCCAGGTTTCGGGTGACCCGCAGTCTTTGGATGAAGTGGCGAGTAAATCCGCGCTGGCGGAGTGCGGCGTGACTATACCTGTGGGCACAGTCTGTACTGCGAAGGAGACGGCTGCCGCGGCTGCGGCTATAGGCTATCCCGTGGTTCTCAAAGCGGTGTCCGGCGAACTCGCACACAAGAGCGAAGCAGGTGCGGTGATGGTCGGTCTCGAAGACGAATCTGCGGTGCGCGCAGCAACCATGGCGATGGCTGTAAATTTCGATCAATTCCTCGTCGAGGAAATGGCACGGCCAATGGTGGCAGAGCTCATCGTCGGCGTGAATCGCGATACGTCGTTTGGATTATCGTTGTTGCTTGGGTCCGGTGGCACGATGGTGGAACTTCTGGACGATACAGCGGCACTGCTGTTGCCGCTGAGCCGCGACGATATCGCGACGGCAATTCAGTCGCTCAAGGTGGCAAAAATAATCGCCGGTTATCGCGGTGGATTGGCCGGCAACATGGATTCCGTCTTGGATGCGGTTGAGGCGATAGCGGCATTTGCCATCGCAAACAGTGATCGCCTACTGGAGCTGGATGTCAATCCATTGCTCATCACTCCCGACGCCGCTATCGCAGTAGACGCGTTTATCCGTGTTATGTTGCCCGCTCCGCAGGTCTAGATAAAAGCGCTGTCTGCATATGCGTGAATCGTTCAAGCTCATTGATAAGGCGACATTTTTTGGCGCGCTGGCACTGCTTTTAGCCGTGACCTTGCCGCTGATCGTCTACCCGGAACAAGGTGCTGCCTGGGTAGGTTTGGCGCGCAGCTTCGTTGTTGAAAATTTCGGGTTCCTGTACCTGGCACTCGGGTTTGGCGCCGGCATCTTCATGATGTTTATCGCCTTCAGCGATATTGGCCGTATTTCCCTCGGCCATCCGGACGAAAAACCGGAATTCAAGACCTCATCGTGGGCGGCGATGCTGTTCTGCGCCGGCATCGGTGCTTCGATTCTTTACTGGGGCACCATCGAATGGGCCTACTATTATCAGGCGCCGCCATTTCAAATCGAACCGCAGTCAGCGGATGCAGCGAGATGGGCGGCCGCCTACGGAATTTTTCATTGGGGGCCGCTGGCGTGGGCGATCTATCTGGTCCCGGCATTGCCAATCGCATATTTTTATTACGTCCGGAATCGCAACGTTCTGAAAGTTTCTGAGGCGTTACTGCCAGTTTTGGGAGAGGGGCCCGCGCATGGCAAGACCGGCAAGTTTATCGATGTACTGTTCGTGTTCGGCATGCTCGGCGGCGGAGCAACGACCCTTGGTCTGGCAGCACCGTTAATCAACGAAGGCGTGCATGAGCTATTTGGGGCACCGCGCAATATCTCGACTCAAATCATTGTACTTATCGTGTGCACGTCGGTTTTTGGTACCAGCGCATACGCCGGGTTGAAGAAGGGCATTCAGAATCTTTCGCTGATAAACATGTGGCTTGCCCTCGGCATGCTGGCTTTCATATTCATTGTGGGCCCAACGGTATTCATGGCAAATACCGGCATTGATTCATTGGGGCGAGTGCTGAGCAATATTGTTCATATGGCGACCTGGATTGAGCCCTTCGGGGGGTTCGATAATTTTGAGAACACGCAATTCCCGCAAGACTGGACTATTTTTTACTGGGCCTGGTGGCTGGCGTTTGCTCCGAGCGTAGGCCTGTTTATCGCGCGAATCTCACGCGGCCGTACAATTCGCGAGATGATCATCGGTTCAATGTTTTTCGGTACGCTGGGCTGCTTTCTGTTTTTCATGTGCCTGGGTAATTTTGGCTTGTATCTGCAACTGTCCGGCGAGCTTGATGTGCTGCAGATTCTGAATCACGAATCACCGACCGCGGCGATATTCGCGATTCTAGGACAGCTGCCGATGCGTTACCTCGTCATCGGTGTCTATACCTTGCTGGCGGTAATATTTACGGCAACCACGTTTGATTCGATTTCCTACATCCTGGCTGCGGTCGTACAGCGGAAGATTGACGAAGAGCCGATGCGCTGGAACCGACTGTTTTGGGCTGCCGCGTTGAGTTTCATGCCGATCACCCTGTTGCTGCTCGGCGGTCTTGAAACGTTACAAACTGCGAGTATCGTCGGGAGTGCTCCGTTGCTGGTCGTCGCACTTTTGTTGTGTATAGCGATTGTAAAAGTCGCTCGCTACGACATCGCGCAGCAGCCGGGCGTTGAGAGCAAGAGCGACGTCATTCACATCACGGTTCTGCCGGAACACGATCCCTGGACCGAGGCTGGTCGCTGGAGCTCTGAAAGCCAGAAATAGCGTCATTTCTTGTCGTTTTTGGCTAGAAAGATGTCGCGCACAACAATGCGTCAGCGGCGTTTCTGGAACACACTGACTTGTTGGAAACTATTTTAAAGTCACTGAGCAGGCAGGACTTATGAGCAACGAACCACGCCGACGCCGGTCTGCCGGCAGGGATGCAAGGCGCGCCGAACGCCAGAAGATGCGTACTTCGACGTCGACCTGTATCGAACGCAAAATACCCTATTTCGAAATTCTGACGGAAGAGGCATTGCAGCTGATCGAGAACAATGCCGAGATCGTTCTCGAAGAAATTGGCATCGAATTCAAGGATTTTCCGCAAGCGCTGAGCTTGTTCAAGGAAGCCGGCGCGGACATCGACGGCGAACGTGTTCGTTTCCCGCGCGGCCTGTGCCGATCCATCGTCCAGGCGTCGGCCCCGAGAGAGTTTCTGCAACATGCCCGGAATCCCGCTCGCAGCACCATGATCGGCGGCGATCGAACGGTGCTGGTACCCGCCTACGGCTCGCCCTTTGTTCGCGATATCGATAAGGGGCGGCGCTACGCAACGCTTGAGGATTTTCGAAATTTTGTAAAACTGACCTACATGAGCCCGGGTCTGCATCACTCTGGCGGTACTGTTTGCGAGCCTGTTGATATTCCGGTCAATAAACGCCACCTCGACATGGTTTACAGCCACATCAAGTACAGCGATAAACCATTCATGGGCTCCGTGACCGCTCCCGAACGGGCGCAGGACACTGTCGATATGGCGAAGATCGTTTTTGGCGACGAGTTTGTTCAGCAAAATACGGTCATCACGAGCCTGATCAATGCGAATTCTCCATTGACCTTCGATGCGACAATGTTAGGCGCGGCGACGGTATACGCGGAGAACAACCAGGCCACCATGATTTCGCCTTTCCTGATTGCCGGCGCCATGTCTCCGGTTTCAGTTGCGGGCACGGTTACGCAAATTCTCGCCGAAGCGTTGGCAGGCATGGCGTACGTACAGCTGGTCAAACCAGGTGTACCAGTGATATTCGGAACTTTTGCCGCCGCCGTATCGATGCAATCCGGGGCACCGACATTTGGCACGCCGGAGCCAAGCATGATCGTTTACGCGGCTGCCGCACTTGCAAGACGTCTGGGCGTGCCGTTCCGCAGCGGCGGTGGACTCTGCGGATCCAAGATACCGGACGCACAAGCAGCGTACGAAGCGACGAATACTCTGGTTACGTCGGCATTGGCCGGCGTCAATTTCATGTTGCATACGGCCGGCTGGCTCGAAGGCGGTTTGGCGATGGGCTACGAGAAATTTATTCTCGATGCGGATCAGGCCAACATGATTGCAATTCTACTTGGCGGTGTGGACTTGTCGGAGAACGGCCAGGCGATGGACGCGCTACGCGAGGTAGGACCCGGCTCGCATTTCCTCGGCTCGGCGCACACGCAGGCGAACTTCGAAACCGCATTTTATCGATCGCCCGTTTCCGACAGCAACAGTTTTGAGCAATGGGAAGCGGAAGGGTCCATCGATGCTGCGCAACGAGCGAATGGCATCTGGAAGCGCATGTTGAAGGAGTATGAAGCGCCAGCGATTGACCCTGCTATTGACGAAGCTTTGATCGAATTCATGACCAAGCGTAAGTCCGCATTTGCAGATCGAGATTACTAATGGCTGGTACCGTCCTGGTGATCGCCTGCGGTGCGCTAGTTCGTGAAATAACGGAGCTAAAGGAAAGCTATGGATGGGATCATCTGCAACTGAAATGCATCGACGCGAAGTTGCACATGCGCCCGGCGCTGATCCCGGGTCGACTGCGGGACATGATTCAAAAATACAAAGACGAGTTCGACGAGATTTTCGTGGCCTACGCCGATTGCGGGACCTGCGGCGAGATCGACAAGGTCATCGAGGACGAGGGCATCAAGCGCTTGCCCGGCGCACATTGTTACCAGTTTTTCGCTGGCTCTGATCGCTTTGCCGCTTTGTCGGCAAGTGAACCAGGCACGTTCTATCTGACCGACTTTCTGGCGCAACATTTCGATCAGTTTGTGACCAAGCCTTTGAAATTCGAAACCCACCCGGAACTGCGCGATATGTACTTCGGGAATTATCAGCGGCTTGTTTATTTGTCGCAGAAAAAGGACGCAGAACTGCTTGCGGCCGCGAAAGCGGCAGCTGCCAAGCTTGAACTTGAGTTTGAGCACGTGCACGTGGGCTATGGAGAACTGGAGAGCGGTTTGCAGGACGTCGCCAGGAGAGAGGCCCGTGGTTAAGAAGACTCTCATTTATTGGCGCGATATTCCGTCGCAGGTCATCGTACAGCGCGGGCGCACGCGTGAGAAAGCGATGCTCAGCTCTCGTTTTCAGGAGGCCATCGACAGAGCCGCGATGCGAGCCGGCAAGGGCAGTAGTGATGCGTACCTGTCCGAGTGGGACCGCAAAGCGTCGATGCTGGAATCCGACGCTGAACTTGCGGATATTGCCGCTGCCGAAGTCAGTCGGCTGGAGTCCGAATATTCAGACGAGTTGCTGCTAGAGCTGATTCGCAGTCACGGGTCAGTGGGCGAGAAATAGCGATGTATCGAATGCGATCCTGGTCTGTGCGAAACGCGCGCTGGCTCAACGCCCTGTACCACGGCCTTGAATCGACACTGGTATTTATGGCCCCCCTGTTGCGATGGATAGGTTATCAGCGACTCGATAAACCATTCCTGATGGTTGAGAAAGCGGTCAAAGGATTGTTGCTGGATTCGCAAAGCTGTGGCCAGTGTATCGTCGGGTTCACCGGGTTGTCATGCCCGATGAATTGTCCCAAAACGATGCGCAATGGTCCCTGCGGTGGCGTGCGTGCAGACGGCAAGTGTGAAGTGAAACCGGAAATGAATTGCGTCTGGGTGCAGGCCTGGGAGGGCAACCAGGCACTTGCTGAAAAGGAATATCCAATTCAGTTTCTGCAGCCCGCATTGGACAATCGCAAGATCGGTACCTCGGCCTGGCTACGGGAGGTCCGCAAGCGTGAGATTTGAAGACGAACCCCTCATCCCCGGCGAGAATCTGCCGCAGCGCGAGGGGCACAGCTCACCCGGTCGGCTTGAGCGGATATTGCGCGCTGGTGCCTTCGCAGTTACCGCAGAAATTGCGCCCCCGGATTCAGCCGACCCGGAGGAGGTCTATCAGCGTGCCGCCTTGTTCGACGGCGCGGTCGATGCAATTAATGCGACTGACGGCTCTGGCGCGAACTGTCACATGTCCAGTGTCGGCATGTGTTCACTATTGACCCGGCGTGGCTACGCGATGGTCATGCAGGTCTCGGCGCGGGACAGGAACAGAATCGCAATCCAAGGCGATGTATTGGGTGCATCGGCCATGGGCGTGTCGAGCATTCTGTGTCTGACCGGCGACAGTGTGGGCGTCGGAGATCATCCAGAGGCGAAGCCGGTATTTGATCTCGATTGCATGTCGATGTTGAACATGGTTCGCAGCATGCGCGACGACGAACAATTTCTGAGCGGCCGCAAACTCAGCAGCTCGCCGCAGGTTTTCCTGGGTGCAGCCGCCAATCCGTTCGGTCCGCCGCTTGACTATCGACCATTGCGCCTTGCCAAGAAAATCGAGGCCGGCGCGCAGTTCATTCAGACGCAGTATTGCTTTGATATTGAAGTCTTCAAGAATTACATGGCGGTTGCGCGCGACATGGGCCTGCATGAAAAAGCGTTTATTCTCGCCGGTGTCGGCCCATTGGCATCGGCGAAATCCGCGGAGTGGATCCGCAGCAACGTGCCGGGCGTGCATATTCCGGATCAAATAATCAGACGGTTGCAGGGTGCGGAAAGTCAAAAAGAAGAAGGCGTAAGCATATGCGTGGACATGATCCGCGAACTGAAAGAAATAGAGGGCGTTAGTGGGGTGCACATTATGGCCTACCGCCAGGAAAGCAGGGTTGCAGAAATTGTTGAGCGGTCAGATGCGTTGTCGGGCCGCGAATTGTGGCTTCCCGGTATCGCCCGGGATACAGATCCGGCCACCAGTTAGTTAAATCGGAGAATACGGAAATGACAGAGACATTGGTCAGTTCGGCCAATAAGGAAGTGCGCATTGGCTTCGATCGCCCATTCGTGATTATTGGCGAACGAATCAACCCGACGGGACGCAAAATTCTTGCCGAAGAAATGAAGAACGGCGATTACAGTCGCGTCATTTCAGATGCGCTGGCGCAGGTCGAGGCAGGCGCGCATATGCTCGATGTAAATGCGGGCATACCGCTTGCGGACGAACCAGCGATCCTCGCGGAGGCGATCAAGCTGGTGCAATCGGTGACCGACGTACCATTGTCGATCGACTCATCGATCGTCGAAGCGCTGGAGTCGGGACTATCCGTTTATCAGGGCAAAGCCCTGGTGAACTCCGTAACCGGTGAGGACGAAGTCCTTGAGAGAGTGTTACCGCTGGTCGCCAGGTACGGTGCGGCCGTTGTGGCAATATCCAATGACGAAACCGGAATATCCGAAGACCCGAACGAGCGCTTCAAGGTCGCCAAGAAAATCGTCGAGCGTGCGGCTGACTTCGGCATACCGGCCGCCGACGTGGTTGTCGATCCATTAGTTATGCCAATTGGCGCGATCAACTCGGCAGGGAAGCAGGTAATGCATCTTGTGCAGCGCCTGCGCAATGAGCTAAAGGTGAATACGACTTGCGGCGCATCCAATGTGAGTTTCGGGTTGCCGAATCGTAATGGCATCAACAGTGCCTTCCTGACGATGGCAATCGGCGCCGGTATGACGTCGGCGATTACCAGTCCGTTGCATGCTGAGGTTATGCAGGCGGTGCTTGGTGCCGACGTGATGATGGGCAATGACCCGGACTGCAAAAAGTGGATCAGAAAATACCGGGAACCGAGCGCCGAGGGCGAAGGTCGGGGTGGACGTAAGCGCAGGCGCAGTTCGGGTTGATGCAGAACGAGGCCAAAATCGTTTTCACACCGTCGGGCAAACGCGGCACGTTTGCGTATGGCACTTCGGTATTGGACGCAGCGCGAAGCCTCGGCGTGGACGTGGACTCGGTATGTGGCGGGCGCGCGATGTGCGGTCGTTGCCAGGTGAACGTTGCCGAAGGCGAATTTGCCAAACATGCAATTACATCCAGGAGTGAACATCTTTCTCCGGTCGGTGAGGTCGAGACGCGCTTCGCCGAGCGGCGCCGCAGTTTCAAAGCGGGCCGCAGACTGAGTTGTCAGGCGACGATACAGGGTGATCTCGTTATTGACGTACCTGCGGAGAGCCAGATGCATCGGCAGGTAGTGCGCAAGAATGCAGAACATCGCGATATTATTCTGGATACCGGTGTGCACCTCTACTACGTGGAGGTGCGTGAGGCCGATATGCACGAGCCGTCCGGCGATGTACAACGCTTGCTGCAAGCGCTGGAGCAGCAGTGGGACTTGCCTGAACTGAAGTGTGATTACCCGGTCCTGCCAGGGCTGCAGACTGCGTTGCGCAAGGGTAAGTGGCACGTAACTGTCGCGGTCTATAAGAAATCCTGGGTTATTGCGGTCTGGCCAGGATTCAAACAGGACGCCTATGGCATCGCATTGGACATCGGCTCCACGACAATCGCTGCGAACCTCATCAACCTTACTAACGGCAATGTAGTCGCGACTGACGGGATCATGAACCCGCAGATTCGTTTTGGGGAAGACCTGATGAGTCGTGTGTCGTATGTCATGATGAATCCCGAAGGGGCGACCGATCTCACCAGCACCGTTCGTGAAGGCGTCAACCAGCTGATTGCCGGTCTCGCAAGAGAAGGCGAAATTGACGTTGACGACATCGTTGAGGTCACAGTTGCCGGCAATCCGATCATGCACCATTTGTTTCTCGGCCTGAGTCCGGTAGAGCTCGGGATGGCGCCTTTTGCGTTGGTCACAGATGCAGCACTCGATCTAACCGCCGCTGAGCTGGGCATAGAGATCAATCGCGGTGCAACAGTTTACGTGTTGCCCTGTATCGCCGGGCACGTGGGAGCGGATGCCGCGGCCATGATCCTCGCCGAGGAGCCCTACTTACTGGACGAGATGTCGCTGATTGTCGATGTCGGTACCAACGCCGAGATTGTCCTGGGAAATCGTCATGGCCTGCTGGCTTGCTCGAGTCCGACCGGACCGGCTTTTGAGGGCGCGCAGATTAGTTGTGGTCAGCGTGCGGCGCCTGGCGCGATAGAGCGAGTGCGAATCGACCCGGAGACGCTGGTCGCACGCTTCAGTGTGATTGGTTCGGATCTATGGTCGGACGAGCCGGGCTTCGCGGACGCTATTGCAGCTATTGGGGTTACCGGCATCTGCGGCTCCGGCATCATCGAGGCTGTCGCAGAGATGTACCTGACCGGAATTATCACCGAGGATGGCGTAGTAGATGGCGCGATGTCGGAACGCAGCGATCTGGTGATACGGGAAGATCGCACCTGGTCTTATTTGCTGCACGATGGCGTGCAACGCATTGTTGTTACGCAAAATGACGTCCGTCAGATTCAGCTGGCGAAGGGGGCTTTGTATGCTGGCATCAAGTTGTTAATGGACAAAGCCGGTATTGATTCCGTGGATCGAATTCGCCTTGCTGGTGCGTTCGGTAGTCACATCGATACCAAGTACGCGATGGTGCTCGGGCTTATTCCCGACTGCGACATCAAGAACGTCGAGTCTGCCGGCAATGCCGCGGGAACCGGTGCACGCATTGCACTTCTCAATGTCGCTGCCCGGCGCGAAATTGAATCTGTCGTCAGAAAGATCAGAAAGATCGAAACAGCGATTGAGCCAAAGTTTCAGGAGTATTTTGTCGATGCGATGGCGTTACCGAACAAGACTGACAAGTTTCCGAAACTGTTTTCGGTCGTCAAGCGGCCCGAGCCGAAAACGGCGCAAAATGACACGGCGCGACCGCGTCGTCGCCGGCGCAGCAAAGAGTAAGTTATGAGCGCGAAGGTTTCCTATACGGCGATGGAGCACGGTACGCAGAGCGACTGCGATATCGTCAATGCACATTACGATCGGCACCTACAAAAGTTTGCCGACCAGGTGCTGGATTGGCTGCGCCAGCTCGACGGTGAGTCGCCGTACCAGGTTACCCGGCTTGAGCATTGCCTGCAGACCGCGACGCGCGCCGAGCGCGATGGCGCGGATGAGGAAACAATCGTTTGCGCGTTACTTCATGATATCGGTGACGTCCTGGCACCGGCGAATCACTCGCAGGCGGCGGCAACGTTGTTGGCACCTTATGTGAGCGAGAAAAATCTCTGGATCGTAAAACATCACGGTCTGTTTCAAGGCTATTACTATTTTCAATTCATGGGTCTGGATCGTGAGGCCCGGCAAAAATACCAAGAGCATCCGCACTACCAGGCTTGTGTGGATTTTTGTGCGAACTGGGATCAATTGTCGTTTGATCCCGATTTTGAGTCGCGTCCGCTGGAATATTTTGAACCTATGCTCCGGGCACTTTTTGCGCGTGAGCCGAATTCTAGTTACTGAGAGTAAGTAATTGAAACAACAAGCAAAAGTAGTAGTGATCGGGGGCGGTGTCGTTGGCGTCAGTGCGCTGTATCATCTGGCAAAGAAAGGCTGGGGCGATGCGGCCGTGCTGCTCGAAAAGGCCGAACTGACGTCCGGATCAACCTGGCATGCCGCGGGCCTGTTACCGCTGTTTAACATGAGCTACAGCGTCGGACAGGTGCACAAATATTCGGTGAATCTGTACCAGAATCTGGAGCAAGAAACCGGTCAACCGGTCGGTTTTTCGCAGGTCGGCAATCTGCGCCTGGCAATGAGCAACGATCGCATGGATGAGTATTACCAGTACGCTGCGACCGCTAAAACAATCGGTATTGATGTTCAGTTTCTGACCCCGAAAGAAATTCACAAGCTCTGGCCACTGTGCAATATCGATGGGCTGGTTGGCGGAATCTATCACCCCGATGACGGCTACATTCAGCCCGCAGACTTGACCCAGGCACTGGCGAAAGGCGCACGCGCGCGCGGTGCCACGATTTATCGTCAAACCATGGTCCTCAATATTGAGCAGACGACGTCGGGGGCCTGGCTGGTACAAACTGACAAGGGCGACATTGTCTGCGACCACGTTGTTTCCGCAACCGGCAATTACGCGCGCAAGACGGGTGCGATGGTTGGACTGGATATTCCGGTCATTCCGGTCGAACACCAATACATCGTTACGGAGCCACATCCAGAGTTGCAAAAACGTCGTGCTGACGGTTTGCCAGAAATGGCCGTGCTGCGTGAATCAGATGGTTCCTGGTATCTGCGAGAAGAGAATGGCGGCTTTATTCTGGGACCCTATGAACATGGCGCGCCCTGCTGTTACGTGGACGGGCCTGACCCGAGAGCGGAGTATGAGTTGTTCCAGGAAGACATCGACCGACTTGCGCCGCATATTGAGGCTGCCATGAATCGCGTGCCGGCGTTTGCCGAGGTCGGTATCAAGCAAGTCTATAACGGCGCGATCGCTTACACCCCGGATGGGAACCCGATCATCGGACCGGCATGGGATATCGATAACTTCTGGCTTAGTGAGGGTCACAGTTTCGGCATCACCGCCGCGGGCGGGGCGGGCTGGCAGCTGGCCGAGTGGATCGTAGACGGTGAGCCGACCATCGACATGCTAGGCGTTGAACCCCGGCGCTTCGGAGACTACGCAAAGAAAGACTATCTGATCGCCAAGAACGAAGAATCCTATGCCAATGTATTCGTCGTGCATTACCCCGACGAAGAGCGGCCGGCCGGTCGCCCGTTACGCACGGCTCCGTGCTATGAACGCATGCAGGCGATGGGGGCAGTATTCGGCCAGCGATTCGGCTGGGAGCGCCCTAACTGGTTCGCGACTGACGGTATGGAGCAAGTCGATGACTGGTCTTTCAGGCGCTCGAAATGGTTTGAGGCCATACGCAAGGAAGTCGCGAACACGACCGCCAACGTGGGACTGCTGGACATGACGGCGTTTGCAAAGTGTCGGATTTCCGGCCCCGGTGCAGAGTCGTTCCTGGACTACATGATTGCGAATACTTTGCCGAAAAACGTCGGCGGCATCAGTCTTTGCCATTCTCTGAATACCAAGGGTGGCGTGCATTCGGAATTCACCATTCGCCGCGACGCAGAAGACTCGTTCTACCTGGTTTCGGCCGGCGCGTTGCAACGGCTCGATCACGACTACCTGAAAAAACACATGCCGAAGGACGGCAGTGTGGTTTTTGAGCAGCTTACCGATGCAGTCGGAGTGTTGGTGCTGGCAGGGCCGAAGTCGAGAGAATTATTGTCTCGCGTAACCGACGCAGACCTGTCGAACGAAGCCTTTCGATGGCTGACCGCTCAGGAGATCACGGTTGGCGGGGCCGCATGCAATGCGATGCGGGTTAATTACGTTGGCGAGCTCGGCTGGGAATTGCATCATGCGATGACGGACCAGAACCAGATATTTGACGCGTTGTTTGTTGCTGGAGAAGACCTTGGGTTGCGACCGTTCGGCATACGTGCGATGGATTCCATGCGACTCGAAAAGTCCTACCGCATGGTAGGGACGGAATTGTCCATCGAATACTCGGTATTCGAATCGGCAATGGATCGCTTTGTGAAGCTTGATAAGGGCGATTTTCTCGGGCGCGACGCGTTGCTTGCCTGGCAGAAAGCGGGCATCAAGAATATGTTGGTGACCCTGATCGTGGCCGGTGTCGACGATGCAGACGCGCTCGGTAACAACGCTTTGCTTAAGGATGGAGAAGTAGTGGGACGGGCAACCGGCGGCGGCTTCGGGTTTCGAATCAATGAGTCCCTGGCTTTGGGTATGGTTCGTCCGGAACTTGCCGAAGTTGGAACGGAGCTGGAGATTGAGATACTTGGCAAGAACTATCCGGCAACCGTCGTGGTAGAAAGTCCTTTCGATACAAAGCAAGAGAGGCTGAGAGACGTCAATGGCGCAAACGACTAGCGGCGGGCATTGCCTGTGCGGCGCCATCGACTATAAAGTCAGCGGTGAGCTGCGCCCGATCATGTATTGCCACTGTGAGCAGTGCCGCAGGACGAGTGGGCATTTCGTTGCGGCGACGGCGTGCCGCCCCGAGCAACTTGACATCGGTGGCGAAGACAACATCAAGTGGTATCGTTCATCTCCGTCCGCTGAGCGCGGGTTTTGTAAAAATTGTGGGTCGAATCTATTCTGGCGGCCGGAGCACGGCAAGCACTGGAGTATTTGGGCCGGCTCTTTAGACCGGCCAACTGGCTTAAAAACAGCGCGCCATATTTACGTACATATGAAGTCCGACTACTACGAAATTGATGATGGATTGCCGCAATTTGCAGAAGAGTACACGACCTATTTCGAAGCGGACTTCGAATGACTAAGTACTCTGCAGTTGGTCTATTGAAAAATGCGCTCAGTCACAATCGTAATTGGCAAACGGCGTGGCGCAAGCCCGAACCGCAACGCAAATACGATGTCATCATTGTAGGCGGTGGCGGACATGGCCTGGCGACTGCCTATTATCTTGCCAAAAATCACGGCATGCGAAACATTGCAGTACTCGAAAAGGGCTGGATCGGCGGCGGCAACACGGGCCGCAACACAACCATTGTCAGGTCTAATTACCTCTGGACTGAAGCATCGTTGCTGTACGAAAAATCGCTGCAGCTGTGGGAGGGTCTAAGCCAGGATTTGAATTACAACGTGATGTTTTCCCAGCGCGGTGTTTACAATCTCGGTCATAATTTGCAGGACATGCGTGACATTGAACGTCGCGTCAGCGCCAATCGACTCAATGGGATTGACGCAGAAGTCGTGGACACCGCGCAAATACAAAAAGCCATTCCACTTATAGATGCCTCACCGCAAGCACGCTATCCGATTCTGGGTGCCTCGTTGCAGCGCCGTGCCGGCGTCGCACGTCATGATGCAGTGGCGTGGGGATTTGCTCGAGCAGCCGACGCCCTTGGCGTGGATATCATCGAGCAATGCGAAGTGACGGCTATCAATCGGGCAGACGGCAAAGTAACCGGCGTTGAGACGTCGCGCGGCCGGATTGATGCGGCGAAGATTGGCGTGGTCGTTGCCGGCAACGCGAGCGTACTGGCGGATATGGCAGGGATGCGCTTGCCAATCGAAAGTCACCCATTACAGGCGTTTGTGTCGGAGCCATTGAAACCCGTACTGGATACGGTGGTCATGTCCGGCGCGGTACATGGTTACATCAGCCAATCTGACAAGGGCGAGTTAGTAGTCGGCGCCGGAATCGATGCCTACACGGGATACGGACAACGCGGTAGTTTTCAGACTATAGAGCATACGATGGAGGCAATCGTTGCCCTGTTTCCCGTGTTCAGCCGGGTGCGTATGTTGCGCCAATGGGGTGGCATCGTGGATGTGTGCCCGGATGCCTGTCCCATCATCAGCAAGACGTCGGTGGACGGACTCTACTTCAATTGCGGCTGGGGCACCGGCGGATTCAAAGCAACGCCGGGATCGGGATGGGCATTCGCGCACACGATTGCGCAGGATCATCCGCATGAGCTCAACGCGCCATTTGCTCTCGGGCGTTTCACAAGCGGTGCTCTCATCGACGAGCACGGCGCCGCCGCAGTGGCGCATTGAGGGAATTGCCGTGTTACTAATCAAGTGTCCCTGGTGTGGCGAGCGTGCCGAAACTGAATTCAGTTACGGTGGTGAAGCCGGTATCAAGCGGCCACTCGAGCCGGACACGTTGAGTGACACGGAATGGGCTGACTACCTGTTTAATCGCAAGAACCCCAAAGGCGCACACAAGGAACTGTGGAATCACTCACAGGGGTGCCGGCGCTGGTTCGAAGCAGAGCGTGACACCGTTAGCTATGTCATCGCAGAAACTCGTGAGCTCTAGTCGCATCGACAATCGTATCAAGCAGGGCGGACGCATTGATCGCTCGCAGCCGCTTGCATTTACATTCAATGGCAAGCGCTATGGTGGCTATGTTGGGGACACTCTGGCATCAGCGTTGTTGGCCAATGGGGTCAGCCTGGTTAGCAGAAGTTTTAAGCTGCATCGCCCGCGCGGCATTGTCGGCGCGGGTGCAGAGGAGCCGAACGCCATCGTGCAGGTTGGCGTCGATGGCGCCGCAATTCCGAATCTGCGCGCAACCCAGGTGGAGCTGTACGACGGCCTGATCGCACGTTCCTGTAAAGGCTGGCCCAGCGTTGCATGGGATGTAAGCGCTCTCAACGATCGCTTCAGTCGGGTCTTCGCTGCGGGCTTTTATTACAAGACGTTCATGCGGCCCAAAGCGCTGTGGAAATACTACGAGCGATTCATTCGTGCATCGGCTGGATTCGGCTCCGTACCGAAAAAAGCGGATCCGGATACGTATGAACACCGCAACGAACACTGTGACGTGCTGGTCGCTGGCGGCGGGCCAGCGGGCCTGATGGCAACGCTGGTCGCGGCGAAATCGGGTGCGCGGGTAGTGCTGGCCGATGAGCAAAGCGAGTTTGGCGGCAGTTTGTTGTCGGAACCCGCAGTGCTGAATGATCAGATCGCATCAGAATGGGTGGCGGCAACGGTCGCAAAGCTCTCCCAATTACCGAATGTACGAATGCTGCCGCGTAGCACGGTTTTTGGCTACTACGACCACAATTTTCTGGCGATAGCGGAGCGCTGCAGCGATCATCTCGGTAAACGAGATTCGGGAATACCACGGGAACGTCTGTGGCGCATCCGGGCCAGACAGGTTGTACTGGCCCAGGGTGCTTTCGAGCGGCCGCTCGTGTTTTGCAACAATGACCGGCCCGGCGTGATGACAGCATCGGCGGTGACCACCTACATCAACAAATACGCGGTGTGTCCCGGTAAAAACGCGGTGGTATTTACGAACAACGATTCCGCGTACCAGGCAGCGATGGATCTCGATCGTGGGGGCGCGAAAGTGGTCATCGTAGATAGCCGCGCGAATGGCGCAGCTGCGGCTGGCGCTGCCGCGCGCGTGGCGGGCATACCCATACTTCATGGACACATCGTCTGCGATGTAATCGGACGCCGGAAAGTAGAAGCTGCACGTGTCGCCATCTGGAACGGCGACATATCCGAGACCGTTGAGCCGACAATCATTATTGACTGCGACCTGCTGGCGATGTCCGGCGGTTGGAGTCCCGCCGTGCATTTGCATTCGCAATCGGGTGGTAGCAACAAGTGGGATAGCGAATTGCACTGCTTCGTTCCGGCTGTGTCCACACAGGCTTGTGTCGTGGCGGGCTCCGGCGCTGGCAAGTTCTCACTCCCTGAGTGCCTGGCAGACGGCAAGGCTGCCGGCGAACAGGCGCTATTGGCGTGCGGCATCAAAGTCTCCGAAATTCAGGTTCCGGCCGCAGTATCGGTTGCAATACATCCGATGCAGGCCTTGTGGCGAGTGCCTGCTGCGAAAGACCCCGATCGCTGCGCGAAGCAATTCGTCGACTATCAGAATGACACCAGTGTGGCGGACATCCGGCTCGCGGTGCGGGAGGGTTACCGCAACGTTGAGCATGTCAAACGCTATACCGCTTTGGGCTTTGGAACAGACCAGGGAAAATTAGGCAATATCAATGGCATGGCCGTGCTTGCTGAGTGTTTGGGTGAAGACATATCAGCCGTTGGCACGACCACTTTCAGGCCTGCCTACACGCCGGTCAGTTTTGGCGTTGGTGCGGGCGAGAATACCGGACTCTTGCTGGATCCCGTGCGCAAGACAGCAATGCACGAGTGTCATGAATTGGTCGGAGCGCCGATGGAAGTCGTGGGCCAATGGCATCGGCCGTGGTATTTCCCCCAGGCG
>JBBKWL010000034.1:0-3831 GCA_037968975.1 Woeseiaceae bacterium
CATTTCAGTTGTTCCTGCGCCTGTCCGGCAAGGCGTGAGAAGGGCGAATAGCTTGCTATTTAACCGACGAACAACGCAGCAGGGCAGGATGCAGGAGCGACTGAAATGGATAGTTTATTATTTCACGAACCCTTACTACCGGTTTTACTCGGGAAATTCACTTAAAAGGAAATCGACATAAGAATGATTAAATGGAAAACACCAACAACCTGGTTGCTTAGATCGATTGTGTGCGCAGCCCTCGTAGTCAACCTGGCCGCCTGTAGTGATGGCGATGATGATGATGAAAATAATGCGAGCCCCCCAGTGACCGATGGTAGTGATGTCACTGACGGGGATCCTGTTGACGTTGACGATGGTGATGACGACGCCGTACAAGAAACCGCGAACGCTGATGGTACTTCAACGTTCATCGTGCCATTGTCGGCAGAGCAAGAAGCTCCACCTGTCGATGCAGAATTGGCCACTGGTGAGGGTAACTTGACGATTGATCGTGCATCAGGCGCAATTTCTGGTTCAGTTGCCGTGAGTGACCTGAGTGGTGAGGCGCAAGGAGCTCATATCCATACAGGCCTGGGCGGTATCAATGGCAGTGTGCTGATAACACTCACTGGTAATGATGATCGTAGCGTCTGGACTGTGCCGGCAGACTCCGTATTGGATGCTGAATCATTGACAGCACTCAGCGAAGGTGCGCTGTATCTGAATGTGCATACGATTGCCAACCCCAATGGTGAAATGCGTGGTCAGATAATTCCGGACGGTATCCTGTTTGAAGATTCAGAACTCTCGGGTGAAGAGGAAGTTCCACCAGTCGTTACAGAAGCCAGCGGTGTTGGCGTTTCCACCGTCAACTCGGAAAGCGGAGCCATTTCAGCCACGCTTTTCATCACCGATCTGGATGAAGCTACCATGGCTCATATTCACACGGGAGCCGAGGGTGAAAACGGGGGAGTCATCATCACATTAGAGCAAGATGCTGAAAATCCGGGCATATGGCGCACGCCCGTGCCGAGTACACTTACTGAAGAGCAGATAGATGCCTTTGAAGGTGAGGCTCTGTATTTCAACGTCCACAGCAATGCCAACACCGGCGGTGAAATTCGCGGCCAGTTGTAAGAATCAGTGTTGAGGTCCCGGAGTTTAGTCATACTCCGGGACCTTTTGCTAAAAGACGGGCAATTGACGACTAATAGAACCCGGTACCGGGCCAGATTGACGATTCTTGTAGCACTGGCGTTCCGTATCTTCCAAGGCTTATCGTGGCGAATTGCAACGCGACGGTTGCCTGGCGACGTTGGGACAAGACTTCGTAGCATTAGCTGTCAGACACTGCTTGAGGTACTGATCTCGCGTCTGCCCTCATAACGGGTAATTTGCCAATCCATCGTCGTGAACGCCTTGCTATACTATATTGCAGTGCCGGTGCCGAAGTTTGACCGGCAGCCGATGCCACGCCAGAGGCCACTCGACGCCCATGAACTCAGACAACGACTCAACCACCGTCGAGCAACGCGGCAATCAGGGCGACGCGACATTCCGTCCGCCGGTCTCTGATAGCGCACGCAAGGCAGCGACGGATCCTGAGGGCGTCGACCAATCACCGTATCTTGTTCAGCGGCTGCTCGAATCGCACGACGAGAACCTGTTCAACCACGTCAAGTTCTCACTGGTGAGGCAGGCCATCGCCAAGCTGGGCATCGCGCGGCCAAAGGTGCTCGATGTCGGTTGCGGGCTGCAGGTTGCCGAGACCTACCTGAACAGTCTCGGGTTGCGTATTGACTATTTCGGTGTCGACTACGAACCACGCTTCGGACCCGATGCGATCATCGACCTTGTCGAGATCGATCGCGTAGCGAATGTGCTGCCATGGGTGCCGGATGTCGTGCTTTTGCTTGACGTGCTGGAGCATCTGCACGAGGATCCCGAGGTTCTGCGTGACACGGTGGCTCGGCTAGCCTCGATAACGCCCCCGGGTGCGACGTTGATCGTTACGTTACCTCAGATGTATCGCCTTGATCGCTTCAAGCTTGCACACCTGCACTATCCGGAACACAAGATCCGGCTGACGCGCCAGGAATGGCGCACGATCCTCGAGCACGGATTCGAAATCCTGGAAGAACAGGGCCTGGGTTACCTGTCGGTCCTGCCGTATCTAACGATGGCGAGTCGACGCTATCGTCCAGACAATGCACTCGGCAGGCTGTTCGCGCGACTGCGTAGTCGCACCTTCGAGTGGGCGCCGCTCAAGCCTGCGGATCTGTGGCTGTCCAATTCGCTCGGTCGACTGTCGCCGCTCAAGAGTTGGTCGAACGATGTGCTGTTCATCGCGTCGTGCCGAAGGGCTGAAAACGCGTGAACGCAGCCGATGCCGAAGCTGCACTGCACCCGGATTTTCTGGGTGAAACCGCGCGGCGTATCGGTCTGCGTCGTTACCCGGATACTCGGCAGTTCGTCGTTCAGCACTTGTACCCGGACACGCTTCGGTTGTTGCTGCTGTTGCACGAACACGTGCCGATCGCACAGGTCGTCGGCATAGGCTATAGCGGTGACTCGAAGGTCGTCGAGACATTACGCGCACGCGGTATCGACGTTCAGATACCGCTGGCTGACGGCAATCTCGACGAGCTGGTCGCGACTACCCTTGGTGAGACCTTGCAACGTTGCGTTCAGGATGGTTTGCGTCTGGTTATTCATGAAGTAGGAGGGTATGCGATCCGCGCGTTGCACGAGCGCTGGGCTGAACACGTGGAGGTCGTGGTCGGTGCGATCGAGGTCACCAAGCAGGGTGTGTGGGTTGCCGAGTCGCTGCCGGAGCTGCGAATCCCTCAGCTCAATTGCGCGCAGACCCGGCTCAAGGAGATAGAGGGTGGTCAGGTTGGCGAGGCTGTGGTCTCGGCACTCGACGCAATCCTGCGGCAGATCGGTTATTCGGTTGTCGGTCGCGAGGCGCTGGTGACCGGTTTCGGATGGGTGGGGCGGGGCGTGGCACGCAGTCTTTCGCAGCGTGGCATGCGTGTTTCGGTCGCCGATCCGGACCTGGTCAAGTGCGTCGAGGCGACGGTCGAGGGATTCGGCGTGTGTCGCGACCTGGCCGACTCGGGGGCGCCGGCGATCGTTGTCGGCGCGTCAGGTCGCACATCGATCAGCGCCGAGCTGCTGGACGCGTTGCCGGATCGCTGCTTTCTCGTCAGCGGCGCGTCCAAGGATCACGAGATCGATCTTGAACGGTTGACAGCCCTTGCGGACGGTCCTCCGGTGCGTGTTCACGAACACGTGCAGGCGTGGCGCCTGGGCGACGGGCGTACGCTTTATCTGGTGAACGACGGCTACCCCGTGAATTTCACTGGCGCAAGCGTGCCAGACGAGATCGTCGAGTTCCTGTTCGCAGAACTCGTCATGCTCGTGCAGGAGCTCATGGAACGTCCCCCCGCAGCGGGGATCCATCCGCTTGCGCCTGAACTCGAGGTGTTGGCTGCCGGTGTGTGGCTCGACCTGCGCTGAGCGCGTTACGGCACTGTCTCGCTGTCTGGCCGACTCGCCGTGACGATCAGGCGGCGCGAGGCATCCGTATGGTGTTCGCCTCGAGCCAGCCGCTTGCGTCCTCGGCCGGCATCGGGCGCGCGAACAGAAAGCCTTGCAGTTCGTCACAGCCGTGCGCGGCAAGCCAGTCGGCCTGCTCGACCGTCTCGACGCCTTCGGCAACGGTCGTAAGCCCGAGCGTTCTGCCGATTTTCAGAATCAGTTCCAGTAGCTCGATCTGGTCGGGGTCGGAAACGAAGGCCCTGTCGATCTTCAAGCAATCGAGCGGATAGCGACTGAGGTAGGCAA
>JBBKWL010000035.1:0-8373 GCA_037968975.1 Woeseiaceae bacterium
AGGCGCGTCACCGCCTCCGCCGCCCCCGCCACCGCAGCCGCCTGTCGTGAGAATCAGGAAAAAGCAGAGAATCCATGTTAGGAATACGGGATTGCGATCCATGGCGGGCTCCGGGCAGATGCCGAACAGTGTCGTCTGTGAGTAATAACGCAGCCATTGCAGAAATCGCACAGCGGGGCCTGAACGGCAGATATTTTCCAGCATCGGCGCAAAGCTGGTTAGCATCTGATCCGCGCGGCGACTGATCGCGGCCTGGGGCCGCTCCTACAATGCTGATTAGCAATTGTAGGAGCCCGCCCTGCGGGCGATCTCGACGCAAAAACAAGAGGCAGAGTATTTGTGGGCAATAGAAGCGCAGGGACATCTCGTAAATCGTTCAGAGGGAATCGCTGGCTGATTGGGTTGTTGTTGGTAGTCGTCGTGGTAATGACTTTTTCCACCTGGCGGCACCGGGAGGACACTGCTACGGCCTTACCCGGTCACGAAGACTTACGAATGCCGATCACAGATCCTGTATCTGAGCCTACAAGGCCGGATCTCTTCGGCGAACCAGATCCGCCCGGTGAGGCAATAGAGTCTCCGCCTTAGTGACGGCTTGTCCAATGCGGCGCGGGACCTAGCCAGGCTGGTTCGGGCCAGTCCGCGACTTGCCTCCCGAGGTCGGCCCCCGTACATTGACCTGCGGCCCTAACAATAAAATTAAAAGGAGTGCCCGTGCTAAATCCTGCCCGCACCATCGAACTCTTGACGGGAGCGTTATTCAACGCTGAAACCACGTGGAAGAGCTACCTTCCGGAAGCTGCCGATTGGCAGAAGACTGCCTTCCTGCTGACCGGACCGCTGATCATCCTGTCCGGCGTTCTCGGTTATGCCATTGGCATTCTCGGCAGCGGCGCATCGATATTGGGTTTCCGCCCGACGCTCACCTACACCGTCGTGGGAATCGTCACGAGCGCAATTGCGGCTGGCGTCGTCGCCTTCATCGTCAGCGCGCTGGCGGGAAAGTTTGGCGGCAAAAACAGCTTCGCCCACGGTCTGGCGGCAACCTCATTTGCGTTTGTACCCGGTTACCTGGGCCAGGCGCTCAACTGGGTCCCCTGGATAGGCGGCTTCCTCGCCCTCGGCCTTTTCATTTATGCGCTCATTCTGCTCTGGCGCATTATCCCGATTTATCTGGACGTGCCGGAAGGCAAGCGTAAGTTGCATTACTTCAGCTCGCTGATTGCAACGATCGTTACGATGTTCCTGATCTCGCTTTTGATGCGCCCGATTATCGCGCCGGCAATGCCGGATATGGCCGACTTCTCCGTATCTGGTTCAGGAAGTGCTACGACCGGCGCTGGTGGCATCTTTGGCGAAGCCATGCGGCAGGGCGAACTGATGGCCGCTGCGGAAGAGGATCGCTACGCGCCGCCGTCGGATGGAAAGCTGAAAAACGGCCAGGTAAGGGAATTTGTCAGGGTCGTTCAACGTGCCGAGGAAATCATGGCAGATAAAACCGTACGTCTTCAGAAACTCGCGGAACGGGCCGAGAACGACGAGCAGCTGTCGATGAGCGAGATGGGCGAAATGATGAAGGGTGCCACGACAATGATAGGCATGAACACGATCGAACTTGAGGTGGTCAAGTCTTCAGGCGGTAACTGGGCCGAGCACGAATGGGTGAAAGCTGCCCTGCGAACCGCCTATACTCAGAAGGACATCAATGAGGCTGTAGCACACAATTTTGCGCTTTATAAAGAGTACGAGGACGAACTGCAGTCGATCGTCAGTTACTAGGACAAGAAAGCTGAAACAGGAAAGAGGAGCAAACAATTATGCCGAGAAAAAGCCTATTAATCGGTGTGCTGGTGGCCGTACTCATGCCCGCCGCAGCAATCGCCGATGAGCTGACCCAGATCATCCAGAAAGACCTTCTGGTTCTTGGTTACGATCCCGGCAACATCCAGGGAGAAATGTCGACAGAAACGATTGTGGCCATTTCTAAATTTCAGGCCGAGAACAACCTGGACGTAACCGGTGAGGCAAGTCCGCAATTAGCCGGGGTCATCAAGGCCCGCCTGAAATCGAACAACGGATCCGGCAATCAGGCGGTCGCCGCCGCGCCGGCCAGTGATCCGGCCACTCTCCAGGCAGCACAACAGGCCTGCCTTACCGAGAAGTATCAGCAGGCTCAGGCGTCGCAGAAAAAGAAGCGCGGATTTGGCAGCCTGATGCGCGCCGTGGGGCGCACAGCAGCGCGATTTGGCGGCAACGACTTTGCGCGTGAAATGTCGCAAACGACGAGAGACGTTTACGACGCTAATGCCACCGCAGCAGATCTTGAATCGGCGGCCGAGGACCTCGGTCTGTCGACCGACGAAGTCGAAGAATGCCGCAATCCGGCGATGTAGACGCCCCGCCTGTTCAAAAGGAGACATTTTATGTCCACAAGGACCAACCGAAATTTTGCATTTCTCGCCAGCGGGCTGCTGACTTACGCATCGTCAGCGGTATTCGCGCCCGCGTATGCTGAGCAGGCCGTCGTCATGACCGGCGTGCAGGTTGATTACGGCGACCGGACCAACAGGGACCCCGGATCGCCATTCGGCATGGATGTCGGCTACACCATCGACGATGTTTGCGGGGCGGCTCAGGACCCGCGACTGGGCTTCGCGCTAAACGGCATGCTGAATCACATGGAAAGCGAAATGGTCAACGCGGGCGCACCCTTTACGCTCTCGCAGATCGAGAACTTGCCGGGAGCGCCGAACCGATTCGACATCGAACGCGATCTCGCCAATGCCCGGGACGCGCTGTGTAACCAGGAAGAGCCAGGGATCACGGTTCAGCCGTTCACCATCACTTATTCTTCATGTCGCATGAGTATGACCACACCGACAAATGCCATGGTGATCAATATGCCGGCGAGCGGTGGGCAAGCCTTTATGCTGGCAGCGGATCATCCTAACCAGAACGTCATTCACATCGAACTCACCAGCAATATTGATTCGGTGTCCCAGGTCGTGGGTACCGGCTGGAACGACGGCATCGAGATGACCCCGACCAATGCCAGCCAGGACATTTTTGGCTACGAATCCGATCAATATACGTTTTCCTATACGACCGGACTTGGCAACACTGCAATGGGGGCCATGACTGAAAGTGACGTTGAGTCTGGCGCCGTTAACAGCCCACTGGCGCTTGGAAACCTGGTCTCTGTCGAGACCAAAGGCACCGCCTGGATTTCAGGCAGCGCACCGGGCATCGATATCGTAAAGGGCTTTTATCAAAATCTTGCAACCCGGTTTCAGGCCGGTCAGGCGAATTCCTTTTTCGGCGGAATGATCACCAACCTCGTTGCCATGCTCGACAAGGGCATCCCGATCATCATCGATCAGACCGTCAGCTCCAAGGTCATGGGCAGGACATCAATCAGTGGCAGAACGCAAAGCCATGTCGCAAATATTAGGCTCTTTGACGTTGCCGCGGACTGGTGCGACAAGACGGTCGAAGCCCCGTCGACTTATGAGACCACCGATCTCAACTCCATGTCACAGAGCGGTTCGTCTGATCCCAATGCGCCCTCGGCGGACGAGATGGCGGCAGCAATGCAGCAGGCCAGAGAATCTATGAGCAACATGACGCCCGAGCAGAAACAGGCGATGGAGCAATTCGGTATTGGCGACATGATGGCGCAGATGATGGGCGGAGCAACCGACGTCGGGCAGCCGGCAGCAGCCGCCAATCCTGCAGCAGCTAGCGCTTCGGCAGGCAGCAACATGCCCCCTTCTGACGAGTTGCAGTCGGACAACCTGACCGAAAGCGTGCAGCGGCACTTAAAAGCGCTGGGCTACGATGTCGGATCCACGGACGGTGAAATGTCGCTGGAAACCAGCATTGCAATTTCGACCTTCCAGGCCGAGAAGAGCATGAAAGTGACGGGCGAAGTGAGCCCACAATTGCTGGGTGCCCTGTCGGCAGAGGTCGATAGCCGACGGTGATCATGCGAGCGCCGGAGCTCTTAACAGACTGACAGACGTTCACGAGAGCGTTGTTCGCCAGATATTCCTGGTGTTGTGTAAGAAATTGTAACTCGGGAATCTGACGTCTCTGCTTTCGTATATTGTCCGGCAGCATGGATGAACTGATTCGAACCCGCTCAGGTAGCGCCGCGCTGGCACGCAAGACCGATGGCAACCCGGAAGGCAAGGGTGCCAACGGTTTCTTGCTCGACTGGTATCAGAGCGAGCCACGTGCGGTCGTTGCGAAGCCGCGACGCCAGGTACTGGCTGAGTTCTTCACGTCTATGCTGGTCCTGTCTGCGTCCTTCAAGTATCGCCCTGCGGTCGGCACCAGGAACTATCTCTACTGGATCAACGGCGAGTGGTCACTCAGCCTTATTGCACCCGAGGAATGGTCGTTTGAGAGACGTGCGGGCTTTGCGGGTGCATGCATGCTGCAAAGAGACATGACCTGGACTATTGCGCCGTCGGAGTTACTGGGCGGTGACAACCCGGTGAGCGATGCAATCGGTCGTTTTTACGACGCGTTCGCCGCGAATCTGAATACCGACCTCGCGCTGGAAGAGATACTGCCGTTCTACGCCGGCAGGCTGCCTTATTACCAGCGGCTGTATGCCAGCGCGCTGAGCCGCTCGGTGCGGGCCAGCGTGACCCTCGGTGACCAGTCCGCGACCACCTGCCGGCAATGGCAGCTGCTGCTGCCGCAGGTAAAAAACGTATTACCGCTTCACCGACCCTGACTCACTATGACGCATTTGTATGTTCCTGCAGGAACGTTTCAGCAGCGTCGAATATCCGCGTACGGCGCTTGCCGTCCAGACGATCCAGCGCCTTTGGCATCAGCGCGAGGCGAGGGTTTTCGCTGAAGAACCGGCGATGCTTGTCGATGAACCGCCAGTACAGCCCATCGACGGTGTCGCACCACGGCGCCTTTTTGTAGTCGCTCATCTTGAGCAAATAGTTCGAGCCGCAAATGTAAGGTTTGGTCGCAAAGATCCCCCCGTCGCTGAAGAGTCCCATGCCATACACGTTCGGCCCCATGACCCACTCCGACGAATCGACAAACATCTCCATGAACCAGCGGTGAGCGCTCGATGGGCGAATCTCTGCGAGTGTCATCAGATTGCCCAGTACCATCAGCCTTGGAATGTGGTGTACCCAGCCACGCTGCTGTGCCGCGTTAATCGTGTCATCAAGCGGCACAATTCCGGTGCTGCCGTCATACCACGCCGGGGTCAACTCTCGCTCGTGCGACCAGAAATTGCTGTCGTCCTGTCGCTCGCTGTATTCCTGATAGACACCCCGTACAAATTCGCGCCAGCCGATAAGCTGCCGAACGAAGCCTTCCAGACTCTGCAACGGAACCGCTTCTCTCCGGTCCATCGCTGCCTCAACAACTTCATCCGGCGTTATCAGCCCGAGATTGAGGTAGGGGCTGAGCACGCTGTGGAAAACCGTAGCGCTTCTGGAGCTCATGGCGTCCTCAAAAGGGCCGAACTGCTCCAGCCGGTGTTGCACAAAATCCTTCAGCCAGTGCTGTGCTTCCGCGCGGGTTGTCGGCCAGCAGAATTGCGTAGCATCGCCGGGATGATCCGAAAAGTGTTTTTGCACCAGATCGATAAGCTCTTGAACAGGTTCAGACGCATCCGCCCAGCCGATATCCGGCGGTGTTACGCTCTGCGGCAATTTCTTGCGATTCTCCTCATCGAAACTCCAGCGTCCGCTGACCGGGCCGCCGTCCACGTCGACCAGAACATCGAGTCGTCGACGCTGCGAACGATAGAAATCTGCCATCCGCAGACCCGACTTACCGTCGGCAAATTCCCGAAATTCGTCCCGGGTTGTCAGGAACATCGGTGACGGTAGCTCTGTCCTTTCGAGGCCGCGATCATCAGCGAAGCTGAGCAGTCGCCGCTCCATCGCTTTGTCCTCGACTTCGAAGTGCACTATCTCAGTCGCATGTTGCTCATCAAGCGCCACGGCGAGTCGTTCTTCGTAAGACCGTGTATCGTCGACATCCAGCCGATGATAAATGACCTTATAACCGGCCTCAGTGAGTTCATCTGCGTAGGCACGCATGGCCGCCAGGAACAGCACAATTTTTTGCTGATGATGTTTGACATAGGTGCACAGACCGACGTCTTCGGCCATATACACAGGCGTCGTTTCCGCAGCCGGCAAAAATTTGCTCGGGAAAAGCTGGTTGCCGAGAATGACAAGCATGGGCTGGTTCGCGTCTTCCATCGAATCTTTAGCTTAAAGAGAACGTGAACTGGCGTCTCCCCGGGGTTACCACTTGTTACAAATTGCCACTGCCGGTAGGCCGTCTAAACGTGCAGGATAGGGCGTTCACAAACCGCTAGGTGATAGACAACATGCACGCAAAGCAAAATTTGCCGGTGAAGACCTGTCTGACCTGTCAGCGGCCGTTCGTCTGGCGGCGCAAGTGGGCGAAAGACTGGCCGAACGTGGCGCGCTGCTCCCAACGCTGTCGCCGCAAGCGATCGAGCAATGCCAGAGGGACCTGAGATTCGGCTTGCCGCCGATTGCATTGCAAAGGTTCTGGTCGGTCAGGTTGTGGAGAATGTCCATTTTGGGCTGCCGTCGCTTAAGCGTTTTGAGAAACGCCTGACCGGTTGTCAGGTCACGGCAATTGATACGCGAGGCAAAGCCATGCTGACGCGGTTCGCCAACGGCCTCACGCTCTATAGCCACAATCAGCTTTACGGCAAATGGTTCACGACACGAAGACCGAATCTGCCGAGAACTTCGAGACAGCTGCGGGTCGCTTTGCATACCGCCACCCACAGCGCGCTTCTCTACAGCGCATCAGATATCGAAGTACTCACCGAGCGCGGCATTCGAACACATCTGTTCCTGAATCGTGCCGGGCCGGATATTCTGGATCGGCGTCTAAGGGCTGCCGACATCGCTGATCGATTAATGTTGCCGCAATTCCGTAACCGGGCAGTGAGCGGCCTGTACCTCGACCAGGCGTTTCTTGCGGGCAATGGCAACTATTTGCGATCCGAGATTCTGTACGCCGCGCGTGTGAATCCGCGCGCCAAACCTGCGGGTTTGCATAGCAAGGCGCTTAATTCTCTTGCAAAGCAAACGTTGACCATCGCTCGCCGCTCATATCGTACTCGCGGTATCACTGCGCCGCCTGCTGCAGCGCGTCGGCGCAAAGCGCAGGGGCAGCGGTACAGTCAGTACCGCTTTCAGGTGTTCGCCCGTGAAGGGCTTAGTTGCTATGCGTGCGACGCGACGATTGAGCGCCATTTGATGAGCAGCCGCAATCTGTTCTTATGTCCTGTATGCCAGGCTGCTCACTAAATCGGGTGTAAGGTAATGTAACATTCGCATTCCTGATCTTGCGGCTGCAGCACGCGGTCACTTACGGTGAGTATCGTTGTGATCATGGAGAATATCGAATGAGGATTCCTTTCGAAAAAATTGGCGAGCGTACCGGTGTTAAACGTATTCTTTTGCCGTTCACGCTTGGTCTGGTCATGTTGCTTGCTGTCATCGCGTTGTCTTCTATGTAAGTCGCGGTGGGCCCAGTTCAGTGCGTATGGAGAATGAGTATGAGTGCCGGGGAACTGTTTCGCTTATCGGCATTCGCTGATGGCACGGAGGGCGGTAACCCCGCCGGCGTTTGGATAGGCGCGGCGCTTCCTGACGCGGCGACGATGCAGTCTATTGCCGCAGAAGTCGGTTTTTCTGAAACTGCCTTTGTCGCACCTGCGTCAGGTGCGGAGCGCGTTATCCGTTACTACAGCCCTCTCGCTGAGGTCACTTTCTGCGGACATGCAACCATCGCCACCGGCGTCGTGCTTGGCCGTGATGACGGTGAGGGTACCTACCAACTTTCCAGCAGCGTCGGGATCGTACCGGTGTCGGCTCGTCGCAGCGGCGACCGGATCGAAGCGTCACTGCTTTCCGTGGCAACCCGTCACGAGGCAGCTGGTCAGGCCTTGCTGGGAGCAGCGTTAACGACATTGGGCTGGACTTTGAGTGACCTCGACCCGGCTATACCGGCAGCAAAAGCCTACGCCGGCGCCTGGCATCTCATCCTGGCGGCGCGGAATGCAGAAAGGCTCGCGGAATTGGACTATGATTTCGAGACCCTGAAAGCGCTGATGTTGGATGAGAATCTGACTACCTTGCAGCTCGTGTGGCGAGAACGCGACGAACTTTTTCATTCACGCAACCCGTTCCCCGTCGGCGGCGTTGTTGAAGATCCTGCAACCGGCGCAGCGGCAGCAGCGCTCGGTGGCTACCTGCGCGATGGCGGATTGATGAACGCGCCATTTGATTTCACGATTCGACAGGGCGTTGCCATGGGTCGTCCAAGCGTGTTGCAGGT
>JBBKWL010000036.1:0-2563 GCA_037968975.1 Woeseiaceae bacterium
TTATGCAGTTCGATGCCGTCGATACCGCCCTTGATCGTGCCGCCCGACTGGTTGCGAACCTGGATGCGTACCCGACCCTTTGTGCCCATCGGCTGCGACGTATTGGTGCCGGTCATGAACACGTCGATGGCTACGCCGCCTTCGACCGACAGCGTACTAAGCAAGGCATCGTCCTGAGTGCTCAGCCCCAGTGAGGTCGCGGCGATGCCGCCCGCTGGCGACTGTACCTGGCAGCCCCACTCGACGTTGGCGACGGAGTTGATTCGGTTCGTGCAGGAATCCGTGATACGACCAACGAGATAATAGAAACCGCTGCCGCCTATCGGGGCAACAATGTAGGGATTAGCACCGCCGCCGAACAATTGGGCGACATCAACGTTATTGAGATCGGTGACACCGCCGACAGCAACGCAGCTGCCGATGCCGCCGCTGTTGCCGGCTGAGGTTGCATCGTTTTCGTTGTCGCAGATGTAGTCGATTTCAAAGTTGCCTGGCTGCATCGAATCGTCGAAGCGCAGGTCCTGCAGGTCGGCCGTACCGTTGTTGACGACCTCAATGCGCCAGATCGCGTCGTCGTTTTCGTGACCGTAGAGCGTCTCCGAATAGCTATTTTCGTCCTGGCCAGCATCGAGATTGCGGCCCATCTTGATGACTTCAGGGTCGGGCTCGAGAAGCAACAACTCGTCGGGACCGGTTGAGCCGGTCTGGCGAAAGCTGAGGTCGCAACTCGGCGTGAACGTGACCGACGCGTCGATGTTGCGGTTGGCGTTGACGAGACCTTCTTCGCCGACATTGCTGTGGCGACGCACTTCGAATTCGATGGCGAGTCCGCGCTGGCCGCCGCCACCATTGTTCGGGCGCGTGGGCAACACGAACTGGTCGCTGAGTGTCCAGGTCAGGAGGGAGCCATTGGTCCCGCTGACGGCCGGCTGGACAAGCGGTGGCGGCGTCACTCCCGTGCCGAAAAACTGCGTGCTGCCAGGCACGTAAGTGAGGCCAGACGCGAGCAGGTCTTCGGTGATAACGATATCCGAGAAGTCGGCATCGTCGTTGTTGCCAAACGGATTCTCGACCTCGATTCGCACCGTACCGACGTCGCAAAGCTCGCAAAAGCTGACCGCTAAATTATGGTCGATGACGTCGGCGCTACCGAGGTTGGACGGACAATTCAGGGCTTGTGCCTGGGCACCAGCGGCGGCGAACAGGAATACCGCAGACGCAACAACGCGCAGCAGGGTGCGTCCAAGCATCCCGCGGCCAGCTATTACATAATTTTGGGCCGTATCCCTTGCCCCTATTCCCTGCGCTTTCCATGCACCGGTCTGAACGGCCCCGGTGAGTTAACCTGAATGAACCGAAAGCGAACTATGACCTATGCACCTGGTGTCTTAGTTGACCCGGTTCACAGATTGGGTGGCGCTGTTCCTCTTTGGCGACACTCGCTGTAACCCTTGGCACACAACGGCCGCAGGAGCAGCTTCGATTGCTCGAGGCGCCGCTAAGGCGGGCTTATGTGGATAAAATCGGGCGAAGTTCGGCGCTTTGCCGAATTATGTTGAATTGCTGATCAACCGGCGGGCAGGAAGTCGATCGGGTAGATAATCGTCACCGCGACAATGTCTTCTTTGGCGCCGAAATCGAAGGTCTTGACGCGGTCGATAACCTGCCCCGCCAGCGTCGGCGCATTCATACTCGACGAGTGCAACTCGCAGAATGAAACCGAACCGTCGGGCTCGATGGTCAACCGCAATACCAACTGCCCACGCAAAGTCGGGTCGCGGCGCAATTCGCGATTGTACAGTCGGTACAACGCAGCCTTGTAGCGGTCAAAAACGATCTGGATTTCTTCGTCGGTGCGACCCGCCGCCGCCCCTGCTGCGAGCGGCCGGTCAGAACCGATACCGTCGCTGCCGCCGATCGAACTGGAGACGCGAGTGATCGCGACCCCGGAAATTTCGTCGCCACCGCCGCCGAAATCGCGACTGATATTGGCGAGGTTGATACCACCACTGGTGCCGGGCGCCGACGTCGCGACCATCATGCGTTCTGGTCGGCCCGTCTCGCCTGCTCCTGCGTCGCTGACGCGCGCTTCTGAACCGAGTTGTGCGGCAGGCTGCAACTGTGAGCGACTGGCAAAGCTGTCACGAAAAGCCAGTATACCGACCGACTTGACCTGCTCTTTAGTGTCCGGCTGTACCTCGGCCACTTGCGGCTCCTCACTGGAAACCGGCAGCGGCTCGTCTGGCAATTCCTCCACCAGTTCCGGCACGGGCTCCGGTTCAGGAATTTCCTCGGCAACAACCTCGGGTGCAGGCGGCGGTGGCGGCAATGCGCGCTCTTCGCGCACCAGTCTCGCGACACGCTCGGGAAGTTTGGCCTCTTCTTCGCTGATATGAATCGGGATAACAATCATGCCGATGAGCAGGATAAGTCCCAGCGCTGCCGCCAGTGAACCACCCAGGGAGAGCCGGAAGCGCCGGTCCTCTTCGTAGCCGCGTGCCCAGGGCATGACCTGGGTGCGCTTGGGCAGTTCCGCGTCCTCGCGTTCCACCACCCATTCGCC
>JBBKWL010000037.1:0-5310 GCA_037968975.1 Woeseiaceae bacterium
GACATTTACGCCGAAGCCGGCTTCCCGCGCCTGGTTGTCGAGGCGAAGAAAGAATTCGCGTCTCGCTACGCGCTGGAAGCCGAATACTGGAATTTCTTCGACACCTCGAATTCGCCGGAAGTGATCGGTTTTCTCAAACAGAACCTGACTGACCTTGCCGGCCATTATCATGCGTTGTACCAGGAAGAATCGCTCGGCGATGAAAAGCCGGACAATTTCAACGAGGCATCGCAATGGTACTCGCAGTTCCTCGTTTCATTCCCGGCCGACGAGGAAACACCACAGATCAACTACCAGCTCGCGGACCTGTTGCTGGAAAACGAAAATTTTGGCAGCGCTGCGACACAGTATGAGCGCACGGCGTACGAATATGCAGCGCACGAACAAGCGTCTGCTGCAGGCTATGCCGCAGTATTCGCGCATCGCGAGAACCTGAAACGTGCAACCGACTCACGCGTCCTCGAGATCAAGCGGCTCACGGTCGACAGCTCATTACGTTTTGCCGACACATTCCAGGCGCATGAGCAGGCAGCCGTCGTATTAGGTGCCGCTGCGGACGACCTTTACGAGATGCAGGATCTGCCGCTGGCGATTGAATCCGCGCACAAACTTATCGAACGCTACCCGGATACGGACACATTGCTGGTCCGTTCGGCCTGGGCGGTGGTTGCGAATTCATCGATCGACCTGGCCGAATATCCGGATGCTGAGGATGCGTACACTGAAGTGCTTGCGCTGACACCGGAAGAGGACGAGACCCGGATGGCGGTCATTGATGGTTTGGCAGCGTCAATATACAAGCAAGGCGAGCAGGCGAATTTACTCGAGGACTACCAGGGTGCGGCAGCTCATTTCCTGCGGATCAAAGAGTTAGCACCGACGTCGTCCATACGCAGCGCTGCCGAGTACGACGCGGCAGCCGCACTGATAAAAGTTCAGGACTGGTCGTTCGCGTCCAATGTGCTTGAGGAATTCCGAGCCAGCCACCCGGAACATGAATTGAATGCAGACGCGACCAAACAGCTCGCCTACATCTACCTTGAAGACGGGCAGATTGAACGCGCAGCAATGGAGCACGAACGTATCGCTGCGGAGGCAACCGATCCCGAGCTCGGGCGTGAAGCGCTGCTAACCGCCGGCGAACTCTATGACGATGCAGAGGTAACAATAGAGGCCGTACGCGTTTATGAGCGCTACGTCGATGCGTACCCACGGCCGCTCGACCTCGCAATGGAGACGCGCACGCGCCTCGCCGAAATCTTCAAGCAGGAAAGCCTCGAGGATCTCGATTTTAAGAAACGTTATTACGACCAGCTTGCTGCCATCGTGGCTCTACACGCCGATGCTGGCAGCGAGCGCACCGACCGCAGTCGCTACCTCGCTGGCCATGCTGCGCTGGTGCTCGCCGAACCGTCATTCGACGCGTTTGCAGAGATCAAACTTGCACAGCCGTTTGAAGAAAGCCTCGCCGCGAAGCAGCAGCGCATGGATGTTGCGCTGGCCGCATTTGAGGGCCTGATCAAATACGAGATTGCCGAGGTGACGGGTGCAGCGACCTATTACATCGCAGAAATCTACCTGGAATTCAGCGAAGCGTTGCTCGCGTCGGAACGTCCAGGCGGACTCAGTTCGGCGCAAAAAGTCGACTATGAACTCGTGATCGAGGAAGAGGCGTATCCGTTTGAGGAGCAGGCCATCGAGGTTCATGAAAAGAATTTCGAGATGCTCGCGAGCGGAATCCACAACTCCTGGGTGCAGCAAAGCCTGGACAAACTTGTTGTGCTGATGCCGGGCCGCTACGCACGCAATGAAATCAGCGGCGGTTATCTCGGGTCGGTCGATTCCTATGCCTATCGCATGCCGAACGCGCCGCCGCTTTGGAGCCAGCAACCGCCGGAAGTTGCGGCACAGGTTACGGAGTAGCCCATGCAAAGAACTATTTATCAAGGTCTGCTACGAACTGTTTTGCTTGCGAGCGTTGCGTCCTTCATCGTGGCTTGTAATACAACCCCTGCGAGGAAAGCAGAAACCAAAAGCAGCCAGGCCGTGCCCGCACGCATTGAAATCCAGGACGCGGTTGGATTTACAATAGTCGAGGAATCGCCTATCGCGGACCATACGCGGCTGGACTACGATCGCGCTCACGGCTTGCTCGACCAGGGCAGGGACCAGGAAGGTATCGCGTTGCTGCAGGCTGTCGCAGACGCTGCGCCGGGCCTCAGCGCGCCGCGCATCGATCTTGCAATTGCGTATCACCGTAACGGCGACCTCGTGGCGGCGGAAACGCAATTGCAACAGGCGCTGGCTATAAATCCTGATCACCCGGTCGCATTGAATGAGCTCGGCATTGTGTATCGCAAGACCGCGCGTTTCACGGAAGCGCGGCGAAGCTACGAGGCAGCACTCAACGTGTACCCCGGATTTCATTATGCGCGGCGCAACCTGGCCGTGCTGTGCGACCTGTATCTCGCCGATCCTGATTGCGCCGTGAAAAATTACGAGGCATACATGGCAACGGTGGACAGCGACGAAGAGGCGGCCATGTGGCTCAAGAGCGCCCGCTTCCGTTCCGGACAAGTGGAGTAAGTCAGATGCGACGATTAATGCTTGCAGTGTTTCTTGCGACCAGTTGGATGTCCGTCTGGGCTGAAGAACCTGCCGAAGATCCTGTCGAAGAGACAGAAGCCGTGGACGAGCTTAGCCAGGAAGAAGCCACCTCCGATGAACCGAATGGCGATGGCATCAAGTCACCAAAGACGATGTCGGGTATGTCGATTCTCGGCAACGAAGAGGCGCCCAAGTCGCTGGTCATCATTCCGTGGAAGAGTTCTCGCCTGGGTGACGAAATCAGTCTGGCGGACTCACTGGACGACCGCGCAAGACCCGTTGACAAGGACGTGTTCATGCGTGAGCTTCGTTTTCACAAAATTCGTGCAGGTGAGGAAACATAATCTCTTAACGTGCGCTGCGTCACACCTAAGGCGTTGTTCTCACACTATTCTTAGGGTTGTCCGTCGATGAACGCGGGCAACTAGTCAAACTGAGGATGTACAAATGGACTTCTTTTATTCGATTGTAAGTTTCTTCGGCACGGGCGGTGTCTTCATGTACCCGATACTGATCGTCTTTGCCGTCGGGCTTGCTATCGCAGTTGAACGCTACATTACGCTGTCGATAGTGACGAACAAAAACCGTGCAGTCTGGGACAAGGTTCAGCCTTTGCTCGCAGACGGTGAGTTCGACGAGGCCCGGCAACTGACCAGCGAGAACGAAGCGACAATCTCGCAGGTTCTCAACATGGGTCTGACGCTGCAGGGCACGGTGCGCCGTCGCGAGGACATTGAAATCGCGATGGAAGAAAGCATGATGGAAATTGTGCCGCGACTCGAGAAGCGGACGCCGTACGTCGCGCTCGCGTCAAGCATCGCGACATTGCTCGGACTGCTCGGCACCATCATGGGCCTGATCCAGGCCTTTACCGCGGTAGCGAATGCGAACCCGGCTGAAAAGGCCGACCTGCTGTCTGCCAGTATTTCGGTAGCGATGAACACGACGGCGTTCGGACTGATGGTCGCGATTCCACTGCTTATCGTCCACGCAGTGCTGACGAGCAAGACCGGCGACATCGTTGACAGTCTCGAAATGGCAACCGTCAAAGCACTCAACGTGTTCTCGCGCAGAGCCAAAAGAATGGCCGAGGCTGCGGTAGCAGGGTAAAGACGATGGCCAGGCGACATCATTACAAGCGTCGCACGAAGCAGCCTGCGTACGAGATCGACGTCACCACGTTTCTGAATTTGATGGTGGTGCTGATTCCGTTCCTGCTGATCACTGCGGTGTTTTCGCGACTGACGATTGTGGAATTAAACCTGCCGAGTTCGGCTGGCGGTCCGCCGAGCGAGCAAGAAGGGTTTACTCCCGAAATTATCGTCCGCGAAGCCCGCATTGATATTACGAACGGTAAGCAGGTCATTGCGACTATTCCCAACTTAACGACACTCAACGATTCTGACCAATTTGATCTCGCGACGCTGTCCGACTACATGGTCGAACTCAAGCAGACTTATCCGCAGCAAGAGGCAGCATCCGTCCTGATGGAGGCGCAGATACCTTACGACTACCTGATCAAGGTCATGGATATCGTGAAGAGTGTGGAGGTTCCCATTGAGATGGTGGACGGCGCAGAGTTAACGGACGGTGAACCGCAGTACGAGATGGTCGCGCTGTTTTCGGACATTTCAATTGGAGATGCGCCGTGAGGAATACCCGCCGCATTAAGCGCATGTCACGCAATCGCATGAAGATCGGAAAAATGAATCTGACTTCGTTGATGGATGTCTTCACGATCCTCGTGTTCTTCCTGCTGGTGAACTCCGGCTCGGTCGAACTTGTTGAGGCACCGAAAGATGTGCAGCTGCCCGAGTCTTTCGAAGAGTCCAAGCCACGGGAGACCGTGGTCATCTCGGTAAGCCCTGAAGACGTCATTGTGCAGGGCAGGATTGTTGCGAAAGTCGCCGACATTCTCGAGAACAAGGAAGCAGCACTCGATCCACTGGCCGCCAGGCTGGCTGAACTGAAGGAGAACATTGTAGGACCGGCAACGATGGCCGTTGCTGACAGCCAGGAAGTAACCGTCCTCGCTGACAAATCCGTACCGTTCATCGTGATTCGCAAGGTCATGTCGGCCTGCACCGGTGAAGGCTATGAAAACGTCTCCCTTGCTGTTATCCAGAAGGCGACGCAGGTCGTAACAAACTAGTACCGCAAGGACGCAGGTATCAACGTGAGCTCAGCAGCCTTAAACGAATTGGAACAGTCACTCCGAGAGCAACTCCGGCTTTCGGAGAATGCACTCGTCAGTCTCATTTCCAAGCTGCAGTCGATAGACGACGAGCTCGTCGTGCTGAAAAAACAGCAGGACCAATACGATAAAGTCGAAAGCATCTGCACCGCACTCGAGGAACTGGACGCGATGGGCGCCGGTGGGCTGTTCTGGGATGACGCGTCCGGCGAGAGCAAGCAAGCGCGGCTGGATCATGCCAGATGGGAGATCGGCAGCTATCACGAGGCGATCGTCGGCGTCGAAAGCCGGCGCGACAAGCTTCTCGAGGAAATCAAACAGCAGGATATGCAGCTCGACTATCTGCATTACGACCTGCAGGACATCATCGAACAGGAAGAGGCGGCCAACGGCGAATGGGTGGTGGAACGCGAGGACGCGGAACTGCCCAAGCGCACCCAGGTCATGCCCTGGGCACGCGGCTACGAAGAGGACCGGCGCTTCCGGCTCTCCCTGGGTGGTTCACTGGC
>JBBKWL010000038.1:0-14438 GCA_037968975.1 Woeseiaceae bacterium
GTGATTCGCCGACAGGCGCCAGTCCAGCCGGGATTGGGGGAACCGGACATAGCCTGGCGCCAGCCAGCGAAATTATGCCGCGTCTGTCTCGCCTATCAGTAATTTTCTTTTAAGGGTGACAGATCAGCAGGATGCCTTTTCTCAGCACATTGCCGAGTGAGCCGCTAGGCGGCTACCGTGCGGTTGCCGTTTCCGAGCTTCGAGTAAGCAAAGCCAAGCACAGCGCCATAGATCACGTGCAGCATCAGCGTCATGATCGGAGCAACCGGACCCATCTTGAGCCCGAACAGGCCGGCACCAGCCATTGGCATAACGACCAGCATCATCATGACCCAGGCCGCGACGCCGAAGCTAATTCCTTTGGAAACATCTGAACTACCGGGCAAAAATCGATAGAACGCGACGAAGCCGAGGCCCCACACAATCATGCCGATCATGAAATGCATGATCCAGCCAACGGCCGGTGCCGTATTCATCATCGAGCTCAACATTCCTATTACGTCGAGCTGTGGCATCAAGCCCATCATGCCTTTCGCAACCATAATCATCGAAAGTACTGCTGTAGCAGCCAGACCCGCGCCTATTCCTCGGCCTATGTTTGTCATGTCAATATCCTCATATTCAGTCGAAGGCTGAAACTCGTGGTGCCAGCCGGTGAAGCGGCATTCGATTTGTGAATGGCGCTGTACTCTCTAGTTGCCGCTACCGGAGAAAAGGTTACAGGTCGTCAGGAACTTCGCGAAAAGCTCCTCAGTCGGACCGGCTGGGAGTATCCTCTCGTCAATGACATATCAATCAGGCGAAACCAACAAGTTGCCCGCTGCGGCGGCCAGACCTGGCGCAGATCTGTCAAGTCTGGATGAACATGCCCTGGTTGACTGCGTGCGTAGTGGTGAGAATCGGTGCTACGACATATTTGTTCGGCGTTTCGGCGGCAAAGTACTGGCCGTCGCCAAACGTTATCTTCGATCTGACGCGGATGCAGCCGATTGCTTTCAAGACACCTTCGTCGCGGCATTCGACAGCATCGACCGTTTCGAAAAACGTTCATCCTTGGGAACCTGGCTGCGAGGGATTACGGTAAACCAATGCCTGATGCGTGCTCGTACGAACAGCCGCCGCAGGGAGGAATCCATTGATCATTTGTTGCCTCAATTTGACGAACGGGGAAAAAGAGTAACAACATACGAACCCACTCAATCGTCGGACTTCGGTGAGATGATTGACCGATCACAGACCCAAACGGTGGTCCGCAGCATGATTGATCAATTGCCGGACGATTACAGAATGACCTTATTATTACGCGATATCGACGGATACTCGACGAAGGAGACTGCCGATATTCTGGGTATACAGGTGAACGCCGTGAAAACCCGTCTACATCGAGCCCGCTCGGCCCTGAAGACCCTGCTCGCGCCAAAAATTGCCGGCCTGAACTGACATGCTGACCTGTAAGCAATTTGACGATTTTATGATTGATTTCCTTGAACAGAACCTGCCGTTCTCGCAGCGAGTAGGTTGCTGGCTGCATGTGAAAATGTGCCGGGACTGCACAAAATTTGTGCGCCAGTACCAACAGACAATCGCCTTGGGCAAACAGGCATTTGAGGAGCCGAACGACCCGGTCCCCGAGTCCGTACCGGAGGATCTGATCAACGCCGCCCTGGCCCATCGACGCAATATCGAATAAAACCGGCAGGTCCTCTGCTTCCTCGGTTGCTATGCAGGGATTCTGCGACGAAGTGGATCCCAACTGTAACCTTATTCAATGTCGCGGCAACTATGTGATGTGACGGGCGGATATTTCTGCATGAAGTGTTCGATACGGCGCAAGGTATGGAAGGCTGCAGAATGTTCGTGGCAGCCGCATTCATTGTCATGGCTGCTTTCGTACTGACGATTCGGTAGACCGTCCGCATACGCTAAATCAGCCGCAAGCGAGGAGTGGCCAATTGTGACCAGAGTATCTTCCACGAAATACGACGCCATTGTCATCGGAGCCGGCCAGGCCGGCCCGCCTTTGGCAGAGCGACTCACGCAAGAAGGCCTCAAGACCGCAATCGTCGAACGCCAGCACTTCGGCGGTACCTGCGTCAATGTTGGCTGCATTCCGACAAAAACGCTTGTCGCTAGTGCCCGGGCCGCGCATATGGCACGCCGCTCCGCCGACTTCGGAATTTTGACGGATTCCGTGAAGGTTGATATGCGGCGGGTTAAGGCGCGCATGGACGAGGTGCGCGGTGAGTCTAACCGAGGCGTGACATCGTGGCTCGAAGGCATGAAGAACCTGGACATTATTCGTGGGCATGCGCACTTCGTCGGTCCGAGAACAGTCCAGGTCGGTGACAAGACTATTGAGGCTGACAAAATATTCATTAATGTCGGCGCGCGGGCGCGTGTGCCTGACATCGCCGGCTTGCCGGATGTGCCGTTCCTGACCAACTCCACCATTCTGGAACTGAACGACGTGCCGGAACATTTGATCGTGGTTGGGGGCAGTTATATTGGCCTCGAATTTGCCCAAATGTATCGGCGATTTGGCAGCCAGGTAACGGTTGTCGAAATGGCCGACCGGCTTATCCCGCGCGATGACGATGACGTTTCGACGGCGGTCCAGCAGATCCTCGAGGGGGAAGGCATTCGCTTTGAATTGGGCGCAGAGTGCGTCAGCCTTTCGATGCAGTCATCGAACATAGAGGTTGCTGTGTCCTGTCAACGCAGCGCGCCGCGGGTATCGGGTTCGCATCTGTTGCTGGCCGTCGGGCGAGTGCCTAACACGGACGACCTGGGCCTTGACGTAGCGGGCATTGAAACAGACGACAGGGGCTTGATTGTCGTCGACGACGCGTTGCGAACGAACGTCGACGGTGTCTGGGCGCTGGGGGAAGTGAACGGTCGCGGCGCGTTTACGCATACTGCGTATAACGACTTCGAGATTGTTGCGGCAAATCTATTCACAGACGATCCGCGATCCGTGTCGGACCGGGTGGACTGTTACGGCCTCTTTATAGATCCGCCGCTGGGGCGCGCCGGCTTGACTGAACGTGCAGCGCGCGATGCCGGATTTAATATCCGGATTGGTACCCGGCCGATGTCACGCGTCGGTCGTGCGCGGGAGTTCGGCGAGACACAAGGATTCATGAAGGTCGTTGTCGATGCCGACACGTCCAGAATTCTCGGTGCGGCGATACTCGGGCTAAGTGGCGATGAAGCGATTCACGGCATCATCGATATCATGAATGCTGATCTTCCTTACACGGCGATCCAGCGTTCGGTCCACATTCACCCGACAGTTTCGGAGTTGATTCCTACCGTTTTAGGTGACCTCCGGCCAGCGACCTGAGATCCGGGGTTGCGAACAGGTGACCTTTAATGAACAGGATCACTCGAACAACAGCGAATTTTTTCGTCAGGTATCTGACCGGGCAGGTGCGCGGATACAGACCGTTTGCAGTAGCCACACCCGCGACACTGGAGTCGGTGTTGCAGGTCGGCGACGTACTCCTGGTTGAAGGCAACCAACGCGTCAGTACGGCCATCAAGTACCTAACACAGTCCACCTGGTCGCACGCAGTATTTTACATCGGCCGAGTGGACGGATTGCACGGCCTCTCGCCGGGGACTCCCGCCATCATCGAGGCCGACCTGGAAAATGGTGTAATCGCGGTGGCTTTGTCCAAGTATGCAAATTTCAATACGCGGATTTGCCGTCCAGTCGGACTCACTGCCGATGACCGCGACAACGTCGCTCGTTTCATGACTGATAGTATTGGAATGCGTTACGACCTTAAGAACGTATTCGATCTTGCACGTTATCTTATACCTACCCCGCCGGTACCGATTCGCTGGCGTCGGAGTTTACTTGCGTTGGGAAGCAGCGATCCGACACGCGCTATTTGCTCGACACGAATTGCCCAGGCATTTCAGTCCATCGGCTTTCCGATTCTGCCCAGGATTGAAGTATTGACTGAAAAAGAGTGCGAAAAATGCCAGGAGACTGTGCACGAGGTTCTACACATTCGCCACCACAGTCTGTTCACACCACGTGATTTCGACGTATCTCCCTATTTCGCGATTATCAAGCCCGTCACCGAGCACGGTTTCGATCACAGAACACTTGAGTGGAGCGAGGAATACGCTGACGAGCTCCAGGTTCCGAATGAGTAGCCTGAGTTCCGTTCTGTTTTTCTGGCTAACAACTAGCTATATGACTGCTATCAGGGTCTCTACCCATGTGGAACTTTAATTTCCTTCGTTGGTTCCTGCGATTGGTTCACACGCCATGGTCACGGTGCATGTGATGGAATTTGGGTTGGTCTTTCTGGCTATTACGCTGATCTTTTCCGCGTACATCGGATACTTCGCCCAGGTCACGGGCTTGTGCATGGTGCGCGGTGTCGGTGACTGGATGAATGGTAAACCGATTCGGTTGTTAGCAATACTAAGCACCGGTTTCTGGGTCTACCTTTTCTTTCCGCTGTTGGACACCGGCGATTTTCCCATGCATTTGCAGCGCTACGATCTGCATTGGGGCTTTTTGCTGGGTGGCTTTATTTTCGGCGTCGGTACGGCGGTCAACGGGGCCTGCTCAATTTCCACGGTAAGCCGCCTTTCCAGCGGCGAAATCAGCATGGTATTTACTCTGCTTGGCTGGCTCGCTGGCTGGTTACTGCTGGATTTTACCGGCACTAATTTCAGCTACAGCAGGTTAACTATCGAGAGCGCCTGGCTGCCGTTGATCTCGTTCGGCGTGATTGGCATGCTGACTCTCGCCAGCCTTTATGTCTATTCTAAACACCGCAAGGGATGGCGCGTCTGGAGCGGCATCATGCTCGTGGGCATACTTGCAGGCGCTGTATTCCTGCTGCAACCTGCCTGGTCCCCCAGCGATTTCGTCAAAGACCTGGGGCTGGCAGTTATCACGCGAAACCCGGACCGGCTGCCAACCGTCGAACGAATTTCAATTCTGGCAACGATGCTACTCGGCATGGGCATCGCCGCCTGGCGCTACCGTCGATTCAGCATTAGATTTCCTGCCCGGAAAGAAATCGCCAGACACTTTTTAGCTGGAACTCTGATGGGCGCCGGCGCCGCGGCTGCGCTTGGTGGAAACGACTTTCAGCTGTTGTTGGCTATTCCTGCCTTATCTCTCGCGGGTCTCTTAGCGATCCTGGGCATTTTGCTGGGTGTCAGAATTGGAATAGTTTTCACCGGCAATCAGGCGCCGCCAGCAATGCAGAAGTTAGTTTAGGCCGCATAACGCCCGTAACGCGCATGGATGTCGTCGACAAATAAATTCCCGGTAGCCCTCGGCTCGAGTCCGGGGGTACCGGGCTGGCGAGTAGTCTACTTTTTAATCAGATAGCCATTGATCTCCGCAGAGGCGACGGTGTGAAAGGCAGTCGTCGTGATTGTTCGCAAGAATACTATTTTTTAAGACTTTGCTCCTGGTCATGCAGTCGTCCTGTGGAGATCGTATCGTGACGACTCGTGTTAGAGTTGAATGTCTCGAATGTTCGATGCTCTGGAGCCAGCTATGAAGTTCGCCGTTGCGTCACTTGCCGTATTGCTGGTTTGCGGATGTGCCACGAAGCCATCAGCGCCGGTACAAATTCCGGCACCAGAGATTGCTGTACCCGTTGATCACAGCGGTCTCAGTTCACTGGCTACCGACGAATTACTCTCAAAATACGCCGATCATCTCAAAGAGATGGCACATCTCATGAGCGAAACAGATCAGGCCGGGTTTATCGACTCAAGCGTCAATAAACTCAAGAGTCAATATGGACAAAACGAAGCGCGGCTTCGCGATTACATTGTAAACGAGTTGAAATTGTCGGGACGCAACGTCGAGATTGAGTTGCAAACGCCACCGGAACCACCCGTCGTCAAGGCGGTAACGATCGCCGAATGCTGGCTGCGTTTTGATGACTCTGAAGCGCTGGGCAATGTTGTCAATCAGGCACGAACCACCTTTGCGGTGTGGTCACAGTCCGGCGCCACCTCCTGCAGCTCTTCCAGTAGCTCGGGATGCTGGATCTACAAACAGAACTGCGGGCTGCTTGGCAATGTCAGGTACGAAGAGTATCCGTTTGGCGCCTACAACCACTTTCATCTTTCATTTGAAAACCTGGATTGTCTTGACTTCAGCACGGGTAGTTTCGGTCGTGAACAGGCAGACGGCACCTGCAGCAGCGCAGGTATCGACCATCGCGAAGAAAATCGTTATGCCAACGGACACGTGAACAGTCATGTACAACGCTTGTGGGTCGAAGACGGAGGCGATGCGGCACTTTTTTCTGTGGATCGGGTTCGCGTTCGTGGCGAAGACAGTCAGCCGGCCCGCATCCTTTTCAAAAAACAGGATGGAAGCTGGTGGGCCTGGAACAGCCTGTCGCCGGGTTACTACGATATCGGCGAGTGGGTGAATGACGTGGTAGAGATGCGTTTTCGTGGAGCAGAGGGCGGTCTGAGCGTCACCGGTATTGACGATTTGCGAATTCGCCGGATTATCGTTTCAGAACCCCCACGGCCGCCGGGTCCCTGACAAACAGCGCCACTCACCCCAGTTCCTTAACCGCCCTCCATGCCTGCTCGACTGCTGTTTGCATGTCCGCGCTTTCGACCGCGTCGCAGTTAGCGATCGTGATACGACCAAAGGGCTGTCGTCCGACAGCGCCAGGATTGCCATAGCCGTAGGCATGCGCCCAACGATTGATACAGATACTTTTCACATCCTTGTCAAAGTCGAACGAACCCTTCGGCAACATGCCGCCCAGGTGTTCCCTGATCTCTTCTTCGTAGTCCTCAAACTGCCGTTCGAGCATTGTGTAACGTGCTTCCTTGAACTGTTCGACCGGCGGCGTTTCTGCCGTCTCCCCAACCGGGCAACTTCTCATGTGAATAATGCACGGGTCATCCGGTGAGTCAGTAAACTCGTAGCCACCCATGCTCACCGGGTAGTCCATGCCGACAACCTGGTGAATGTTGCCCGGACACATGGCCATGCCGATTCCCGTCTCCTTCATCGCCCGCCAGTTACTTACGCCTACGGTGGTGTACTGCAGCGGCACCTTCGTCAGTTTCCTTAGCGCGGCATCCTGCTCCTCGGGAAGATCCGACACGATGTGCGGGACCATCATGTTGTAGCAGGCCATGACGACTCCCCTGCCTTTGACGCGATACGAGCTGTTGTTATTGACGTAAGTGACGAAGACGTCGGTGGAACTCTGCGGATTGCCGTCGTGCTGCACATTCACAGCCGTACTGTTCAGGCGGACTCGAACATTGTTGCCGGGTTTGTCCAGCTCCGCATAGTTGAATTTTGATAAGACGATTTCTTCAGGCGTGGCTCCCGGCCCAACCTTGGGAACCATCCTTTTCACGAGCGTTCGTGCGATGGTGGCGTTGCCATCGGGATAGTGTTCGATGAACGGGTAGCGGACGGAATACGTGTCTCCACCCTTATCGACGTATTCCTGATAATCGCCTGGTTCCAATGCATCTTTCCATGTCTCGTACGGGTCGCCACCCAAGGAGCCACTGGCCAGCGCTTCGCCGATGCTCATCACGTCGGTTCCGCACCCGCCATAATCCATTGGCGTGTGCCTCGCCATTCTCAAGACATGCGGGTCGCTGACACCCAGCGTGTTCTTCAGGTAATCGAAGTAGGAATGTGTGCGCACGTATTCCGGCAACTCGCCTTTCGGCACATTCAGGACATGCTGACCGCCGTTGAGTATTCGTAGCAGCTGCTTTTTGCCACTCTCGCTGAGCGGCGTTTGCTGTACAGCTTCTTCATACGAAAGCTTTGGACGCAAGAGTCCTTCCACGAATCCGGGGTAGTCGCAGAACGGGTGTTTCACAACCTTGTCCTGCCCAAACACCCGGTTGTTGAAATAGGTAACGGCGCCGAGCTTGTGCCGCTTGAAAAAATCGACGTCGTACGCCGCTTTGAAACGCTCCATGTCGACACCGAGGTCGGACATCAGTGTGTGTACCCTGCTACTCCAGGTGTGGGGTGATTCGAAGGACTCCGAACCGCCTTCACCTAGCAGCAGCCGGCCGCCAACCGTATGCTCGTTTCTTTTGGCATGACCGCCAAAATCGTCATGGTTGTCCAGAATGAGAATCTTTTTATCGCTGCCGTGCTCCTGCTGATAAAAATACGCAGCTGACAGCCCGCTCAGGCCGCCGCCCACAACAATGAGGTCGTAGGTTTCGGACAGCTCGGTGGTGGCGCCCCAATTCGAACGCCCGCTCCATGCCCGTTGATGGGCAGCTTCGTTCGATCCAGGATGGCTGCCTCTAAGTCCGACACGCGCTGGCGGGTAGTAACCTGGATCGAGTGCGGCCATGGCAGCCTGGCCGGACGCGTCAAACGGCAGCAGGGAGCTCCCCGCTGTCATCAAGGTGCCGTTAACGAAATCCCGCCGCGTTATCCTGCCCATTTATGCGCCTCAGTCGTCGGACGGTACCTCGCTGTAATGCAAACTGATGATCTTCCATTGGCCGTCAATCTTCTGCCACACGTCGGTCTCGAACGCACGGGCAGTGCTGGTTGTGCCGTCCGGCGCGCGCGTTTTGTTGTCGACGAAAGACGTTGAGATGGCGACGTCGCCACTGGGCATCACCTGGATAACCACGTCGGACATCTTATTCATCTCGACGCCACCGCCTGCTTCCATCATTGCGGACCATTCCTCGTGATAGGCGTCGACGTCCTGCCGCGCCCCGTAAAAATACACGGTGGCGCCGTCTGCGTAGTAGTCGAAATAGGTCTCAACATCGTTGCTTGCGTAAGCGGCATCGAAGCCCTCAATCGCCGCGCGCAAATCATCGGCTACGGTTTCATGATGATCGGCCAGTGCCGCAACGGACAGCGTTGCCGACAACAGTGTTGCCGTAATAATTTTGCTCAGCTTTTTCACTTGTCATTCCCCTTGTCTGTTTTACTGATGTGACCAAGCATAACCGACGGCCAGTTATGACGGGTCAAGCCAGGCTATCGTACGATACGAAAGCGTCAGCCGCGATCTGCTCCCAGTCCATATCAAAGCCAAGCCCGGGGCCGTGCCCGGCGCTTACGCATCCGTCGCTACCCAGAATCAACGGACTGCGGGCGGCATAGTCGTAAGGCTCATGTGGCGCCGGTTGCTCGAACCAGGTACAGCCTTCCACGCCGAGCATGAGCTGCAAATTGGCGTGTTGGGCCGGGCGAAAACCGAATGATTGCAGTTCAACGGGCACGTTCTCGGATTTGGCGAGCTGCATCGCTTTGAGGCCCGTGGTTATTCCGCCGGCGTTGGTGACGTCGCAGCGAAGCCGCGACCACGCCCCGCGGCGTAAACCGTCGGTCCAGTGATCCACACCCAGTAAGGTGTTTCCGGCCGGCAACACGTCTATTGCGACTGCCTTGTTGAGTTCGACGTAGGCTTCAATGTCACGGTCGGGCAACGGCGCCTCTATCCAGTCGAAGGGCAGTTTGTCGAGAACTTTACCCAACCTCAACGCTTCGTCAAACGTATAGCCTTGCTCGAGGTCTACCATGAATCGCAGCGTACTGTTTCGATGCGCGTGCGCCACGGCTTGTAACATCTCAAGATCGAAGTCCGCATCGCCGTTCAAATGAAACTTGATGGCGTCATATCCCAGCGCTGCATAGCGCTGCGCGTCGTCCAGGTACTCCTTTATATGTAACTTCGCCAGGGTGCTGGCATACGCTTTGATACGCGACTGGTGTCCGCCCAGTAATTGCCAGAGCGGTTTGCCCTGGCTGCGTGCAAAAGCATCCCACATCGCGCAGTCGATCAGCGAAATCGCTTTCCAGGGACCGTTGCCTGCGTTTAACAGCATGGCCTCCGTTAACGCCGTGCGGTTTTTGCTGCTTTGTCCGAGCACCCGTGAGCTGAGATCGCGGATATCGCGAACGATATCGCCGCCGGTCGTCCCGCCCCAGCCGCTGTCTTCGGATGCGAAGCCTTCAGCGCCATTGGCCAGTGTGAGTCGCACGATTTCGATGTTCATCGTCGTCGGTTCTTCGCGACCCGAGAATCGTGTTGCCGGCATCGTTGCCGGGGTGACGGCATAAGCGCGGATGCGGGCAATGTTTAGTTCGTCCACCAGCGACCCTGAATCAGTTTGTTCGATAAATCAGTGTACTACGTGGGCAGCGCGCCGATTGTGGTTCGGGTGGAGTCAGGCCAATTGTGGATAACTATAGCGGCACTGTTCTCACCAGCCTGCTTGTCTACATCGTTGTAGGCAACTACGCCGGTCGCCGGGTGAAGAAATTCGACGACTACCTTGTCGCTGACCGACGGTGCAGCCGTAAACGACCGTATAAAATTTATGCTCCTGTATGCGGTGATACTTTGCGAGATTGGCGCTCACCGCCGCTATAAAAGTTCTCACACTCTGATAGCACATCCCAGTGAACGCGGAACTTCCAGACGGGTGCTAATAGTCATGCAAACCGGACAACAAGCGCCCACCCCCAACCCCTTGTCATTGGTCAGGCACCGTCCCTGGCGCCTGACTCTCCTTTCAATACGATTCAATCCGCCTATGCCTTACGGATTGTGGAATGCGAGCTGGATGGTCGAGCATTCACCAGGCGCTGCAGGAATGTCGGTAGCGCTTTCTGCGAATCCACCTGCATTACCCAGGAACGGAAGCACACAACCGCCGAGGTAGGAACTCATCTGCTCGACGAGCGTCGTGCCTGTTTGCGCCGGGCCGTGGCTGTGAATGGCGAGAGTCACCTGGGCGCCGCTCGGATTCGTCAGCGCTGAGATCCACTCAGGCGGTGCACCACCGATGGCGACCATCTCCCCCCAGCCGGATGTGCTGAGTTCGCCGGTTTGCAGGTGTCCGGTCAATGTCGTTTTCCTGCCATTGACGATATGTCCGGCCGCGTAATGAAAATCGAAGCGAACACCGGGCGCACCGATGTCGCCGGCGGGAAAGACCGCACCAACGCAGGCCCCGGGAGTTGCACAGGCATCCGGATTATCAAAAAACATGATCCACAAGGTGACAACGTGCCCGGCGGGTAAGCCGGTGGTCTTGAACTGGGCGGTGAGTCCATTGGGTGTGCGCACTAGCTTCGTACTGCCGGCCGGCGGTGGCGCCGCGAATGTCCATATGGGTGGCGATGATGATTTATGCGAAGGATCAGCAACAGCCGCTGTTGGCAAGACGAAGAAGCCGGTGACCACGAGTACGGTGAGGGTATTGAGTGCTTTTTTCATTGTGACTCTCCTTAAGCGTTGACAAGCACTCTGACCTTAGGTCAAGCAAAGGCGCCGGGTAACGAAGAAGTCACGAGAAATGTCCGAAAAAATGAGGGGAAAAGACGGCTGGCTAGCGTGCCTGGCTGGAAAACCCTGCCAGACTGAGCAGTGCCTGAAATCTTGGGTTGCCAGCCAGCGATTGAATGCCGTCGATACAGAGTATGTGCGAAAGCTTGCGCGGATCTTCGCTGTATGCCGCCTCGAGGTAACTCAGCGCGCGCTCCTGATCGCCAAGCACCAGCGCCGTCCCAACGTATTGTTCAACCGACCAGCGTCTTGATTCCTCGACCTGCGCCATCGCTTCGTAGGCCCTGTCGGTCATGCCCAGTAACACATAGATCTGTGCAAGCACGATGGTCGTGGCTTCCGGATCGCTGATCTGCTCGAAGAGTTCACGACCACGCTGGATGTCACCTGTCCTGAGATACAAATAAGTCAGTGGCACGTACAGGTCATCGCGGGTCGGCGCCAGCCGCACAACTTTCTCCAGTTCGGCAATGCTGTCCGCAAAGCGGCCGGTGCAACGGTAGGTGCTGGCCAGCTGGTGCCGCGGACCGGCCGATAATGGGTCGCTTTCGATCGCCAGCAGATACTGCGCGATGGCTTCGTCAAATCGGCCCATCGACCTGAGATAGAGTGCATAGCGCCAAGGGAAGTAGCCGCCGAGTTCCTGCGCCCTGGCGTGCGCGGCGGCGGCGGCCGGGAAGTCAAAGTCCATGCGAAGCAGCACGTGCCCCAGGAAACTATGCGCGACCGCGTTGTTCGGATCGAGGCGGATCGCCTCGAGGAGGTGCGATTTGGCATCGCGGTACCAGTCGTACGACTCTGCATCCTCGTGGTCCAGGAGAATGCCCGCCCGAAAGACCATCGTGCGGCCAATCGCGGTGTGTGGCAGCGCCCAGTCCGGGTCGAGCTCGATCGCGACCTCGAATCGTTCGATGGCGGCTCCGTAAATTTCGAGGTCGTAGTTCGCAAGGGCCGAGGTTTCGACCTGGCGAAGGTAAAACATACCCTCGAGATACCGGTCGTACGCCTCGGCGTTGGCGGCATTACGGACAACGTCGCGTTGATTGAACCGCGACGCACCGGTCGCGATAGATTCAGCAACGCTGGCTGCGACCTCCGCCTGAATGTCGAGCAGGTTTTCGACCGTCAGTTCCCTGTCGAAGGATTCCGACCAGACTTGCGTGCCGCCACGGGTTTCGACCAGTAGCGCCGTGATTCGTACCCGGTTGCCTGACTTCCGAATGCTGCCCTCCAGCACGTGTGCCGCGTTGAGGCTACGGCCGATGTCCGCCACAGCTTCCTGCCTGTCCCTGAAAAGGAAAGACGATGTTCGGGCGATCACGACGAGTTCCGGATATTGCGTCAGAGTGCTGAGAATTTCGTCGGCAAGACCATCTCCAAAGTATTGCTGGTCCCCACGTTGACTCATGTCAACGAAGGGCAGTACGGCGACCGAATTTAATGGCGCATCGCCAAGCAGGGCTGCAACGATCGGATCGGGATCTTTTCGTGAGTTCGACTGCAGTGTGACGGTAGCTACGATCATGATGACGACGACAGCGGCAACGGCGAACCACAATTTTCTCGGCGCTGTGCCAGGCAAGGTTTCCGAGGGTGCCTGTCTACTGCCTGGCGAATGCGGCGGAGTCGCTTCGCGTGGATCAAAAATGAAACCGCGCTTGGGAACCGTTCGAATGATCGTGCGCGAATCGTCCCCGATCGCCTTGCGGATTTCGACGATACACTGGGTCAGGGAGTCATCGGTGACTGGCGTCCCTCGCCAGACCATACTGATCAGTTCGACCTTGCTTACAAGTTTGCCGCTGTGGCTCGCCAGGATGGACAGAACCTCGAAGGTTTGCGGTCGCAGGTTTATGTGTTTGCCGGAAGCCCGCAGGGTGCCGCGATCGAGATCCAGTGAGAGCTTCCCGAATCTGAACTTTTGCGGGTGAGGTTCCTCGGCGGGCGTCGGGTCTCTGGCCATTGACGTGTTTCTCGTCTCTTGGCAGTTATCCGTATGGTAGCGCGTTTTGGCTGGCTTGCTGTTGGCGTTCGGCCGGTCCCGCGGCGTGCCGCCACCCGGTTCTCCGGGTGGTCCATGACATAAGGCGGCTTTCTCGATAATTTCGCCGGACTGAGCGGCAACCCGAACGAGCTGAATGCGCCGGATATCTGCATGCGCCTAATGTTTGTGGGCAGTTGTTTACGTTGCCGCAGCCGGTGGTTTACTAGTAATCGATTAAGTTTCACAGGCCGAACCGGGAGGCTGCCTGCCCGGTTCGGTTCACTCAACGACACGATAGAATTTCCTTCCTCTGTTGGCACCCCCCATCGCAACAGGCACAATGGCTAGAAACCTCGGCCGCCGCCAACAAGACGAGCCTGAATGAACGACCCCCTGCAACGCCATTATGTAAACATCACCGGTCAAGGTGAGCGGGCGATCATGTTCGCCCATGGCTACGGCTGTGATCAGAACATGTGGCGTATGGTGGCGCCCGCCTTTGAGAAAGACTTTCGGGTGGTCCTGTTCGACTACGTTGGGTTCGGGCATTCGGACGTCGACGCCTACGAGCCGAAGAAGTATGGCTCGCTCGATGGCTATGCCTCGGATGTGATCGAAATAGCCAAGGCTGCCAATATTGAAAATGGCGTGTTCGTCGGTCATTCGGTGAGCGCGATGATCGGCATACTCGCCGCGAATCGCGAGCCTCAGCTTTTCTCCGACCTCGTGCTGGTCGGGCCTTCGCCACGGTACATAAACGATGGCGAATACGTCGGTGGCTTCTCACGCGAAGACATTGATGAGCTGCTCGAATCACTCGAAAGCAATTACCTCGGCTGGTCGCAGACAATGTCACCCGCCATTATGGGCAATCCTGATCGGCCCGAGCTGGGAGAAGAACTCACCAACAGTTTTTGCCGCACAGACCCGGCCATTGCACGCCAGTTCGCCGAGGTCACGTTCCTTAGTGACAATCGCGCCGACCTGGCCAAAGTCCAGGCCCGGGTGTTGGTAATGCAGTGCTCGGATGACATCATTGCGCCGATAGACGTGGGCCGATTCGTGCATGACGCGTTGCCGAACAGCGAGCTCGTAACGCTGCAAGCCACCGGGCACTGCCCGAATCTGAGCGC
>JBBKWL010000039.1:0-3191 GCA_037968975.1 Woeseiaceae bacterium
TTAGCTGAACAATGTTGAACTGGTCCTTAAGCGCGCAGCGCAACGCGATGGCAGCCTCACTGACACAATCCTTGTATCAAGAACGACATTTCTCAGCGCTTGATACAGGATGACGTAAACTGCGATTTTCCGCGCGATGTGGGCTTCATTAAAAGTTAGCCGCGTCGGGCGACTCTTTAGACAGGACTAGACGTCGTCTCCCGGAGTCAGGCCGATGATGACGCGGCGTACCGTGCGATAAAGCACAGAGACCGTCGCCGCGACGAGGCCCACCATAATGACGCAAGCGGCAAACAATCCGTTATACAGGTGAATGAACCAGTCCTGCGGCAGCTTCTCGAACTCACCGACGGGCAGGGTGAAGGCAAGCAACACCATCAGGCTGATGAGCAACGAAGCTGTTGCGAGCCGGGCAATCAAATCAACATCGCGATATGTATCATCGTCGAAACTCTTCTCCATCCGCCGCATCATCCCGATCAATGTGAGCATGAGGGCAAGGATGGTCGCCGAGGCCGTGACAATAGCAGAGCCGAGATAGAGCCCCGCGCGGCTGAGAGCATCGATCAGCTGCGTCGCTTCAGCGGTCGAATAAATCGTCCCGATGGCTTGCCGCGCACCATAACCGATCGCGAGGACTGCGAGAAATGTTCCGGTGGACCAGAGATGATTGCGGATAGTGGAGGTGATTGCCATTTTGGGACAACGGGCAGGGAGCGGCGAAGTTTCCTAGCGCTCTAGTCCTGATCGAAACTCAGGTCGTTAAAATTGCTGGCCACAGCAACTACCACGCCAACCAAGACGACTACTCCAACGATAAGCACGGTATCAGAAATTCCCGCCCGCTGATTGTCGCCATTCAGGTCGACTGCGCGTCCGTCCACGTAGAATCGAGTGTTCTTGGTGAGCGATAGGCCAACGCGGCGCTCAACGTCCGGTCGGAGGATTGCGCCATCGTAGTCGTCCTGCCCATCTCGTCTGGAGGTGATGATCTCTACGCGGGGCGCGTAATCGTCTGGATGACTTCTCCGGCCGCCTAGGGGCACAGTTATGCCAACCGAGACCCTTTGATCGGAATGTTGTTCGAAAGGAAAATGCTGAGCGGACGCTGACGAGGACAGAACGCACAATGTGGCAGCAGATCCAGCCCCCAACGCAACGTTCGTGAAATAATTCTTCGTGTAAAACTCCCCCTTTAGCAAAAATCAGGTGGAGAGGTGTTCTGTAAATCAGGCCAAATTAAGATTTCTCGATGATAGTTTTCGTATTTTATATTTACTTACATGAATGTCATTTTCACACAGTTGTCAGCAATAGGAGGAATTGACCTAGAATTGGAAAGAAGTATTTCTACCAGGTGATTTGAATATAGTTTTACTTACATCAACGAAGGTTGTGTTGAAGTGGTCGCGAATCGTTCATTCTTGTGACTTGACGAAGCGAAATTATCGATAAGGTAAGTGGCGCGGAGCAGCGGGCTTTCCTCCCGTCCCCCACGATACGTCGCCTCAACCCGGTCAATGTGAGCATGAGGGGCCGCGTGGTGGTCTCAGCGAAGTTTGCTGCGTTGGGCAGGCATCCGAGCTCCGCGAGCTAAATCGTGGCCCGCGATTTGAGGATCAGCTTCAGGCGGATCCTATCAACTCCGGGAAGTCCTTGGCCGACAGTTGGCCTGCAAACATCCGGTTTCTGCCAGCGCGCTTTGCCTTGTACAATTTAGTGTCGGCGTCTCGCATCAAATCGCACGAGTCTTGACCAACGCGATATTGGGCAACTCCGATGCTCACGGTGACAGGGACGAGACCACTTGCGCACCAATTGACTGCTTCCAGTCCTTCTCGCAGATCATCGGCGATCTCGACTGACGCCGAGAGATCCAGACCGGGCAGGACGAGAAGGAATTCTTCACCGCCGATACGTCCGAAATGGCCTTTCGCAGGTGACACTGCTTGCCCCTGCTGGGCAATCTCCACCAAAGCAACGTCGCCTTTTGCATGGCCGAAACGATCGTTGATCAATTTGAAATGGTCGGCATCGATCATGAGGATCGACAGATCATCGCCACTCGATGACGCGCGTCCGACCTCCGCTTCGAGACCGGCGAGAACCTTACCGCGACTGGAAACGCCAGTGAGGAGATCGGTTTCCGCCAGCCGCACTGCAGCGGCGGCCTGCAGGTCTGCGTTACTCTTGGCGATGGACAGTTCACTGACTGTTGTTTGGTATTTGCTCAGCAAAGAGGCGAGCGGCAGCAAAGCCAGAAGCACGCCAGTCAGATAAAACTGCAGGAAAAGTGCGCTGCTCACGGACGAACTGTCGAGCGTCGTGATGCCAATTCCGGCTGAGGAATAAATTGCACCGGTAAAGGTCAGCACTAGCAGGCTCAACGCTGCACCTGTCAGGCCAAGCCGGTAGGTGGCAAAGCCCGCAGCAGCAATTGTCAGCCAAAGAAGAGGGACCTCGGTTTGCCAGAAGGCCAGCACGCCCGTTGAGGCAATCAGAATGGCTGTCATGAGCAACGACACGAAGGATCGATCATGCTTTCGCACATCGACGGCAATGAACATGATTGCAGGTGTGATCGTAATGAGGGCGAAAAAGACGGTCGACGCCCAGGAAAAGAGAAAGGCTATGCCGAATGTTGAAGTCAAAATTGCAGCCGTCATGGCGCTGAATGCGGAAACGAAGAAGGCGCCAGCGCCTGCGATAACAATGGTTCGGAATGCTGCGAAGTCTCGCGAGAGCATGCGAAAACGCTTTACCAGATGGCGGCCAACCATGGCCTCAGCGACGTTCGCAATGCTGAACGCAATCGCCATCCAGAGCGTAGCCTCGATGATGATATTCGCGAGAATGCCGGCCGAGAATATCCCGCAGTAGAGCGTCTTGCGAGCCTCGCGACCCAGCAATAGAGCACCAGCCAATCCGATGCCGCTTGCCGGCCAAATGGCCGCCACTCCCGATTCGCCGTTCGTCAGGACAAGCGCACCGCAAGCGGCAGCGAGGTAAGCCAAGACGAAAAGCGCGGCCTTCAGGTGACAATCGATGTAGGATGCGACTCCGTTCATGGAGCCGCTATCGCTTGAGAAGGCTAAGTAGCTGTTAACCCGAAAGACCAACTATCCCCAAAGAGGTCAGCTTTGAGGGATGAAAACAGGAATTTTACCGGGTCAACTTCTTATACTGCAGCT
>JBBKWL010000040.1:0-4010 GCA_037968975.1 Woeseiaceae bacterium
GTAGGAGCCCGCCCTGCGGGCGATCGCGGTAACGATAAAAAGCACCTGTAGGAGCCCGCCCTGCGGGCGATCGCGGTAACGACAAAAAGCACCTGTAGGAGCCCGCCCTGCGGGCGATCGCGGTAACGATAAAAAGCACCTGTAGGAGCCCGCCCTGCGGGCGATCGCGGCCTTGGGCCGCTCCTACAGTTCTTTTGTACGCCGTGACCCCCGAAAACAATCCTCGATCCACCTCGCATCCCACAATGGATAATCGCCGATCCTTCTGACAATTCCGGCGCGAATCGGATTCATGATGATGTAGCGCGATATGTCTTCAATGTTTTCTTCCCGTCGCAATGCGTGGTCGTGGAAACCCCGCTGCCAGAGCGAGCCAACGTGAGAGTACTTCGCATTGAAAAGTCGCGCGGAGAAAGATTTGACGTTTTGCATGCAGGTTGAGAGGGAGCTAGTGCCCGTCACTTGCATTAGCCAATGAAAATGATCGGGCATGACGACGTATGCCAAGGTGCTGGTGAATTCGTGTTCATCTTCATGCCGCATGGCCTGCACGAGCAGGCGTCCCGTTGCAAGATCGACAAAACGATGAATGCGATCTTTGGTGCAGCTGGTTAGAAGATAGATCTGGTTTTTGTTCGAGAAGCGACCTTGGCGTAGCGATTTCTGACCGGGGTTCGGATTGTATGTCGCCGGTGGCATGGCGATAGCATCGCGGAAGTCGCCTGCGTAGTCCGGTATTGAAATTCGGCGAAGTTATGAAGTTTGTTCGCGGCCTAAAGGCCGCTCCTACAGCGATAACGACCGTTTGCAGGAGCCCGTCAAGGGCATCGCCCTTTGTAGGAGCCCGCCCCGCGGGCGATCGCGGTAACGATAAAAAGCACCTGTAGGAGCCCGCCCCGCGGGCGATCGCGGCCGGGGGCCGCTCCTGCGGTGACAGCCAGCCTCCTTTTCATTTCCGGACCAATGAGGGTATTTCCGCCCGGCTTGCGCTCTATAGACTGTCGGTAAAAATTACAACATCAGACTGTCTGTAAATAGCGACAACATAAACGCTTGTTTTTATTGAAGTAAATTTATGGCTCGGTTTTTGCAGTAATTAGTGGATAACAAGCGATAACGGGGTCCTGCCAGCATCAGGATCAACCGCTAAATAACAATATTAACCGGATATTTTCATGCGCCAGAGCAGCAAATTCTTCGCGATATTCTGTCTTCTCTTCGGACAGGCAGCGTCTGCCGACTGGCAGTACGATTATTACGAATTTGAAGGTTCGTGGTCGGTACTTCCCGATTTCACCACGCTCACACCGCTGGTTTCAGCGACCGCGCCGACGATTTCACTCGCGCCTCGCATGCGCAATAACCAGTTTGCTTTTCGTTATCGCAATCAGCTCACTGTTCCCATCGATGGCACCTACCAGTTTTCAACGACGTCGGATGATGGATCGCAGCTACTGATCGATGGCAGCGTGATCGTCGACAACGACGGCACGCATCCGGCAACGACTGTGCAAGCTTCCTTATTCCTGACGGCGGGCAGTTACGATTTTGAAATAACCATGTTTGAACAGAGCGGGGGCGAAACGCTGGAGGCGGGCTATGCGCCTCCCAACAGTGGCTTCCGGCCCTTTCCTGCCGACGGTTCACTGGATGTGCCGGACCAGCCGTCTGATTCCGGTATCTGGGGTGCCGTTATCCAATGGCCGCATGTCCCGGTCTCTGCTGCAAACATGCCGGACGGTCGCGTGCTGACCTGGGCGTCGAACGAAAAGTATTCCTTCCCCAGTGGTCGTCCCGAATTTACCTTCACCGCCGTCTGGGATCCGGATCTGCAGACGATTACGGAAATTGATCACCCGACGCACGACATGTTCTGCGCACATCTTGTCATGCTGGAAGATGGCAAGGTATTCGTATCCGGCGGACGCAACTCCGGCGACAGTCCGTGGACCAGCATATTCGATATCCCGAGCGAGACCTGGGTGCCGCTGAACAACATGAACCGGGGTCGCTGGTATCCGACATCGCTTGCGCTCGCAGACGGCTCAGTCTTCACCGCCGTCGGCAGTGGCGGCGGCAATACCGGCGAACTCTACGACCCGACGACAGGTAGCTGGGACCTGCTGACAGGGCTCAACTTTAATCCGATGATTCTGGATTACCCGGACAACCAGTTCGGCGAAAAAACCTGGTGGCCGATATTCAGCCTCACGCCCGATGGCAAGGTTTTTCACGGCGGCCCGACGCCGAAAATGCATTTGATCGACACGGCCGGGCAGGGCAGCGCCGTCGAACTCCAGGAACAATTCACCGACTGGTATCCGAAGCACGGCACGACGATCATGTACGACGAAGGCCGGCTGCTTACCGCCGGCGGCTGGGTCACAGGCGCCTCTATCGTCAGTACGAACGAGGCGATCACCGTCGATCTGAATCAGCCGGTACCGGACATTCAGCCGACCCAGTCGATGACCCACGCGCGCAAGTTTCACAATGGTGTGATGCTGCCGAATGGCGAAGTGCTGGTCGTCGGTGGCAACACTTCCGGCAAGAAATTCAATGACGAAGGCTCCATTTACGAAGTTGAAATCTGGAACCCGGTAACAGAGCAGTGGCGCACGGGCGCGCCGATGGCCGTGCCCAGGAACTATCATTCCATTGCATTGCTGCTAACCGATGGCACGATTCTCTCGGCCGGTGGCGGTCTGTGCAACTGTTCGGCTGACCATCCGAACGGCCAGATCTACTATCCGCCGTATCTCTACAATCCCGATGGTTCGTTCAAGCTGCGTCCGTCAATCACTCTCGCACCGGCGGCCATTCGTGCCGGCGACGTGTTCGACGTCGAAACGGATGAAGACATTTCTCAGTTCAGCCTGATCAAAATGTCTTCGACCACGCATGCGGTCAACACTGACCTTCGCTATCTGAACATGCCATTCGTTGGCTCAGCCGGCACTTATCAACTGACGGCCCATGCCAATCCAAACGTGCTGACGCCGGGCTACTGGATGCTGTTTGCGATGAACGCGGAAGGCACACCGTCAGTATCAAAAGTTATCCAGATTCGCGCGGTCAATGAGCAGACGCCTGAAAATACCCTGGACCTGAACTACAGCAGCTTTGCCGATGCCAGCGCGTTTGAGCTGAACGGTGCAGCAACCAGCGTGGGCGGCAACCTGCGTGTCACGACCAGCGCCGCTAACACCACCGGCTCCGCGTACTTCACCACGCCGGTTACGATCGATTCGACCTCTTCGTTCACCACCTCTTTCGAATTCAGCCTGAACGGTGGCACCGGCGGGTCAGAAGGACTTGCCTTCGTACTGCAGGGCAATGAAACGACAGAGATCGGCGCGGCAGGCAGCGGCCTTGGCTACCAGGACGTGCTGAACAGCCTCATCGTCGAACTCGATACGCGCAACAGCAATGCAGGTGACATCAACGACAATCACGTGGCCGTGCACACCGGTGGCGACTCGACCCTCAGCCTTACCTCCGTTGCCGCGGCCTTCGACCTCAATGATGGCGTCAGCCATCGCATCTGGATTGACTATCAGTCATCAAGCGAAACGCTGGAAGTTTTCCTGGCCCAGGACAGCGCTGCGGCGAAGCCGGCCATTCCGCTCATCAGCCTGACCGACGTCAGTCTGATCGAGTCCGTAGGTTCACTCGGCTATTTCGGTTTCAGCGCGGCCTCCGGTACAGCCGGTAACAATCATGATGTGAAGTCATGGGACCTGCTGTTCAGCGTGGGTACCCAGCCGCTCATGGTCAGCCAACCCAGTTCTCCGCCTCAGGCCTCTGACGGGCCGGTTAACTTTTTGGCCAGCGCCACTGGCGAAGGTCTGGAGTACAGCTGGTCGTTCGGCGACGGCACGCCACAGACGCCGTTTGGTAGTTCGCCGGAGATCAGTCACAGCTATGTGACGCCGGGCCGCTATGTCGTGACCCTGATCGTGCGCGACGTGCATGGTGCCGAACAGCAGACTCAGTTTGTCCAGGCTGTG
>JBBKWL010000041.1:0-31989 GCA_037968975.1 Woeseiaceae bacterium
CTAGCTAGTATCAGAAAGATAAAACAAAAGGCTCGCATAGCCCCTCCCAAGATTAAAAAACTATAGCAGCAATCCACGGTTGCCGTGTTTAGCGACCGGCCGCAACGGGTCAGCAGCAGAAATTATAGCCTAAACCTGGCGACTGTCGCCTTCCGGCCAGAAGCCGCCGTTCGGAGCATCGCGGAAACGCATTGTGGGTGTCAATTGTCTATACCTTCAATCGTTTCCAGCATCCTGACCCACCCGGATACAAGCGTGTTTTTCTCGTTATCCGAGTATTCAGATAGCAACACAGTAAGTTGCTGTGACACGGTCTTCGAATTGGTATCGATTAGAGAGTCGACACCGTCTCCGAATGCAATTGAGTCGGGAGGACACCGTTGCGCAGGATCTGCCCCTCGCGACAGTAGAAAATTGAACATCTCCTCGTTCATCTGTTGCACGGCACGGTGCAGGTATCCGCACGAGTTGTTTGGGTTCAAGGCTGCACCACTCTCGATCATCCAGTCGATTGCTTCGAATGTTGTGTCACGACAAAGCCCGACTTGCTCGTCAGAGAATCCTGGGTGACCACACCACGATTGCTGGGAGACCAAGTCGTGCACCGTTGTGTTTGCTTTATCAAAAACGCGTGTTTGCGCTACCAGGCGATCTTTGTAGGCGCCTGCTGTTCGGCAGGCTAAAAACACTTCCAGTTTCGCAAGAACAAGCTTGTCGAATCTAGCCTCATGACTTGTGCCACCGTACTTTAGTATCGGATCCTCGGAGAGGCACGTCAGTAAGAGGTTGCGGCCAGAAAGTCGATCACCGAGGTAATACCAACTCAATCGGGCCTCAACGTAGGGCTTCGACCAAGCAATCAGGCCGACACACGACGCGGCGGCGATGGCGATGACGACAATTTGCCATCGCTTCATGTGATTACTAACAAGAAATTTTGCTCATAAATTGCAGATTGGCCACTAATCGTGAACGCCTGCTTCACGCCCTGAGTCAGTCCGTCAAGGTATTTAAGCAGCTTCAGCGAGATACTTTAGCAGAGGTGAACCCTTGCGTCGCAATGCCTCGAGATATTTTGATTCGTTATAGGGCGTGCGCTCCAACCAGCAGCGATGCAGGATGCGTATCCACTTAAAGGCCAGTGCACGCACTGCAACCTGATAACTGCAGCCTTTGGCGCGTTGTTGGCGATAGTAGGCACCCGCCCAGGCCGATTTGTTGATGGTTTGTGCGGACCAGTCAATAAACGTCTGACGGACGAAGGTCGGACATTGCCAACGCCAGTGCACCCAGGTCGATTTGCCACTGCGTTTAGTCACTGGCGCAATACCGGAGTACTGCTGCAATGCATCGGCCTGCGGATAACGTCGCCGGTCTTCGCCGAACGCTGCCATCAAACGCGGTGCCAGAACCTTCGCCGCACCCGGTAACGGACTGAACAGCAAATCGTAATCAGGCAGTTTTTGTGCGCTCGCTGCGATCGCTTCATCAAAGCGCTTTAGCGCCTTGATCGTAATACGCAGCTGTTCGATCAGGATCTCCACCTGTAAACCGTGTGGCTCGATTACCGCCGCGTCCAGTGTCAATGGCATGGCCGCCTTGATCGCCGCGATGCGCTTCTCGATGAGCTGCGCAGAGTTGACGTGATGGCTCTTAAAGAAACGTTCAAGGCTGGCCTTGCGGGCACGCCTGGCCTGATTCGGCGTCGGCCACTGACTGACAAAGTCGCAGAACACCACCGTGTTGTGTTCACTAAACCATTCAAGCACTTGCGGATAATATTGTTGCAGTGCATGACCTAAGCGATTCACCACGCGGCCCTGATCGGAGAGAAATTTATCGCGTTGTTCAACCAAACCAATCAGCTTGCGCATGGTCGTACTTTGCGGTTGCAGCGGCGTAAATCGCTCAGGATGGCGGGTGATCAGATCCACCGCCAGTTCTGCATCCGTCGGATCGTCCTTGGCACCGCTGGGCGTAAAGGTTTCACGGTACTTTGCCAGCGTCGATGGATTGATCGGATAAAGCACAAAAAAATCATACTTCTGCAGGGCCGAGACGATCGGACCCTTGCTTAACTCCAGGGCAACAGCAATCCGACCACCGAAGCGCCGATAAAGATCTTGCGCCCAACTTTCGATCGCCTCCGGCTGACTGCAGATGCAGCTAAACTCGCGCACCCCACCATCGGCGGCCTGTACACAAATATCGTGTTTCGCTGAGGCCCAATCGATACCAACGTACGCCGTGTACTCCGTCTCCGTTAACTGATTCATCCTCCGTCTCCACTGTGATAACTTATGCATTAGGGACGTGCATGCCTGAACTCTGCGAAGGCAATATAGGAGCCGCTTCTGAGGCAAGCCCTGAGTATTCGTTAAGGAGTTCAAGCGCGCCTGCGGATTCGAAACTAAAGCAGAAGGCATCGAATGCCAGGGTCAGCTTATTCGTGATCTGCAGGTGCATGTCCCGCCTTCGCCGACAGATACCTGCCAGCTGCAATCACTATCCAGAAAACGGGACGGACTATCTATATTGGGTCAGCAGCCGTCGTTCATGATTCTAACACCCGAACTTCTGCTAACGGCTGCGATATCAATCGGTCGACGCAACACATTCAGCAAAACGTTCTGCTGGTGTTCGATATTGTAACGTCTTTCTTGGTCGTTCATTGAGTCGCCTTGCGACCGCGTTCAGTCTGTTCTGATGAACATTGGACAGGTCCACTCCTTTCGGGAAGTACTGTCTCAGCAAGCCGTTGGTGTTTTCGTTCGAGCCACGCTGCCATGGACTTTGTGGATCGCAGAAGTACACGTTGATCCCGGTGTCCAGGCTGAAGCGTTGGTGATCGGCCACTTCCTTACCGCGATCCCACGTGAGTGACTTGTAGAGTTCCCGCGGTAACTTGTAAGCTTGCTTAATGAGTGCGTCGATCACCGTCTTGGTATCTTTGCTCGGCACCCTGACCAGCATCACAAGTCGACTATGCCGTTCGACCAGGGTTGCGATCTGACTGTTGTTACTACCGCACAGCAAGTCACCTTCCCAGTGTCCCGGTACTGCGCGGTCTTCGACCTCAGCGGGCCGTTCGCGGATCGACACCGTGTTCTTGATCCTGCCGTGGTCTTTTGTCTTCTGCGTGTGATGACGCGAGCGACGCATCGCCCGTGGTTTCCTAAGGTACTGTATTAGTTCCTTTTTGAGGACACCTCGGGCCTGCACAAACAGGCTTTTGTAGACCGTCTCGTGTGACACCTGGTAGCTCTCTTCGTCTGGATACGTGCTTTTCAACCAACCCGCAATCTGATCGGGCGACCATTCCAGCTGCAGTTTCTCAGCCACGATGCGGGCTAACGCTGGGTTCTTGGCCAGTTTACAGCGCTTGGCACGGTGTGCTCTATCCCAGGCTGCTTCATCGGCTTTGCAGGCGCGGTATTGTCGCCGGCCGCCATTGCGCTTGATCTCTCGACTGACCGTTGAGGGGGAGCGATTCAATGCGGCAGCAATAAAACGAAGCGAATAGCCGGCGACGACACCACGCGATATCTCTTCGCGCTCCGCCATGCTCAGTGCCCGTTGTGAGCGCGTTCGCTGGGCCGGTCGAATGCCGCCGGTCCGTGCCAACAATCCTTGAATAGTCGAGTGACTTCGACCCAGATCTCGCGCTATCGCGTTAAGGGACTCGCCTTTCTCCCACCGACCCCAGATCACTGCTATCTCGGCTGCAGTGAAATATCGTCTCTTTCTGTACTTCATTTTCAACACCTCCTTCTCTAGTGATAGAGTTTAGGTGTTGCATTGACCGATTGATGTCACAGCCATAAGCGGACGTTTAAGCTCCGTCGAATATTCTCGAAACGCGTCAGTCTTTCACGAAGTGAAAATCTGCAGGACCTGCTCGGCGCACAAGAATGACAGCCTCGTCTCCGCCCTCTGGCACAGTCCAAGAATGTTTCAACTCACCTGGAATTACGATGTAACTGCCAACTGCTAGAACATGATCTTCGTCACCCAGACGGATTGTTGGAGACCCGGAAACCACCACGACATACTCGTCATGCGTATGCCAATGGAGATCAAAGTGAGAACCAGCTGGGAACATCGCGTAGTAGGTTTTGCCACCAGAGACTGGGTCAACACCTTGTGGAGCTGTTCGGACACCTACGGGAAAACCATTCCCGCCGCCCGGCGGACCCCATTCCAACTCATCCAGATCAATCGCGACTGGCTCCACGTCGGCGGCGACGGAGGCACTGCAAGCTAGTAGGCAAAGCGTTAGCAAGATTGATTTCATGACGTAGATATCTCTGTGAGTTGACTGGCTGCTTTGGGTCACAAGCCGTCATATTACCTCAGATCTTTCGAGCGGCTGCTGTGCGAAGTGAAGCAGCCCCTCGATCGGTTACCTGACGAGCGTCTCAGAACGGCCAAAAGCGGTCATTGCCTTTTCATATTTTGTAGGCATTTCTCGTCGTGCTTTGCGAGTAGCTCGGCAAGCCGATCGGGTTGCTTGATTACAGCAGCATGGCCAGTATCCTCTAGTAGCCGAAGCTCTGAGTCTCGTATCGCTTCATCCAAGACTGTCGCCCCCTTTGCGGGAACCATCATGTCCTCGACGCCTTGAATTATTAAGGTGCATGCGGTTATTACTTCTGGCTGAAAACCGTCAAACTCTTGATAGCGCTCCATTACTTCTCTGATAAATGTATCAGGCACGCCGGGCATCGATAGTCCTGCAAACGCTTGTCTGAGAAATGCGTCGTCGCTATGTTGCGGGTAAAACATCGCCGCATTCCCCGGTCGACCAGCCCGCATCGAAACAAACTCGGTACCCATCATCCAACGCATAACCGGTGCGGAAAATAGCAGCCGTTCCGCACCCTGAGGAGGATCTACTCGCTCCGAGTTGTCACCGATACTGGAAATCAGAGCGAGTCGGCTGAACGCGTGTGGATCTAGCCGCCCGGCCTCAAGCGCAACTCCGCCCCCATACGAGTAACCGATGACATAGGGATCGTCTAGCTGTAGTGCGTCAATCAGCTGCAGCAGCTCTCGCGCATTTTCTGTTGGATTGGCAGGCGTATCGAGGCTGCGCCTGCTCGAGTGACCGTACCCAACCCTGTCATAGGTGATTGGGGCGAAACCACGCTGCTGCAAAGCGAGCGCCAAAGGCCGCAACGTGCTGCCATCCCCCGGACGGCCGTGAATCAGCACGACGGGTCTTCCGTTCCCTTCTCGATAAACATTCAGGTGGTCGCCGTCCGAGAGATCCACTTGCTGCCCTGGAGATGGGGCGTTGGCCCGGTAATCGGAGAGCCCTATCCAAGGCCCGATGAATGGGACGCCGACGACCAGCACTACGAGCAAAAGGAGAATCTGCAGAATCCACTTTAACAACTGGGCACAAGCCTCCTATCGTCAATGTCTGCTCTGGGTCAGAAGCCGTCATATTACCTCAGATTTTTCGAACGGCTCCTATGCGAAGTGAAGCAGCCCCTCGATCGGGCTCCCGGCGACTGGCTCAGTTCGGCCAAAAGCGACCGTTTGAAGTCGGTGAGACCTTGATAGGAAAGTACGTATTCATAGGATGGGTGGATTGGCATAAATTCACTAGTTCCGAAAGTCTATGAAGCGGAATGGAGGAACATGCCCAATACCGAATACTCCGTTTGGGACCGTACGACGCGATTCTTTCACTGGTTGAACGTCCTTTGTGTGCTCGGACTGATTGGCGTAGGGACGGTGATCCTGTATGCCGCGGATCTAGATGTCTCAAACGATGGAAAGATCGGATTGAAAACCCTACATGTCTGGATCGGTTACGTTTTCCTTATTAATTTGTTATGGCGACTCATCTGGGGTTTTATTGGTGGCCCCTATGCTCGCTGGTCCGCCGTGTTACCTGTAGGGAAAAATTTTGGTAACACACTTCGAACATACGTACGCAGCATGATGAAACGTGAGCCCTATTCCTATCTGGGGCACAATCCAGTTGGCCGTGTTTCGGTTACCCTGTTACTGGCCGCATTGCTGGTGCAGGGTCTCAGTGGAATCGTCCTGGCAGGAACTGACGTGTACATGCCACCGTTCGGGCAGTACTTCGCAGAATGGGTTGCTGCTCCGGACATGGACCCGTCCCAAGTCAGGCCATATGCGCCTGAAACCGTGAACGAAACGTCTTACGATGCAATGCGAAACTTTCGTGCCCCAGTAATCGCAACACATCTGAGGACGTACTACGTGCTTTTGATCTTAATCCTGCTACACGTTGTTGGGGTCGTCACAACAGAGCTGAGAAAAGGTGGCACAATTATTTCAGCAATGATTACAGGCCGCAAAATACTGTCCGTGAACCCCGAAACCGAAGTGAAGAAGCCACCAGTGAAGTGATTTCGCTGCCGTCCACTTTGAGTCATCACCAGACGCTGAGTCTACGTTCAGGTGAGTGGCTGGTGTCGGCGGTCATTAAAGACGTGTCGCTGAACGCGAAAGCGAAGACCGCAAGACCGGCCGTAGGAGCGACTTTAGTCGCGAACACGCTGCTGGTCCGGGCTATTCGTCCGCAGGCACCGAAGCGGGCGCATCCTTCATCTTGATGAAAAACACGAGAATCTTCGCCGGCTCGGTCTCACTGGCGTTACGCGACACAGAGTGGATATCGTTCGGTGTCTCGTAAAACGTCTGCCCAACGGTGAGTTTCTTCAGCTCACCACCCGCCACCTGCATTTCAACCGTCCCTTCGAGCACATAGACGAACGTATGCGCATTGTGGCGGTGACTGGACGATGCCACGCCGGGCGGATAGACGACTTCGAGGACAACCGCCTCGCGACCTTCGATATCGGGCAAATCAGTCTGGAAAACGCCCTTTGCGCTTGCTTGCTGTGCGATGCTGGCGGTCGATAGAATGCTCAGCAGGACGGTCGTCAATAGTTTCAATGCTTTCACGTTGGCTTCTCCACTTATGGGTAGGTGCCATTATTGAATTTGTGACGGGAGAATTCTAATGCCAGACAGAAATATCCTTTCACGGGAAGCATGGCTTGAAGCCCGCATCGCCCATCTTGAGTGCGAAAAGGAATTTACTCGACTCCGCGATGGGATGGCCGCAGCCCGGACATGATGCGGCGTCGTCGGATTCCTCTCGATTGCACTCGGAACAATTTACCAAAGCCAATTTGTGATTCCTCCAGAGTTACCCAATTGAAACGCCGTAACCTGAACGCTCGGATCAGGTGGCGACTTGTCGGCACGACCTGTCCGCTTTGTGGTCACCAGGAGACGATTCTATCAAATCCAGCCGACCGTCTCAGTTCGGCCATTAGCGGCCGTTCAGACTTAACCACTTTCGACTGATTCACACTAGGAATGTGGGGCTCCTCGCCAGTAATTACCCATTGTTGCGGGGTTTTCACACTCGTACTTAAATCGGTGACACACCAGTGACGCGCTGGTAACAACGGCCAAATCGTAGTATTTATCTCTCTATGAATTCTCTAAGAACAGTAGTTGTGCTGCTGGCCATCAGCAGTTCCGTGTCTGCACAGGATCGATTTCTCATCGATTGGGATGCCGCCAGCGAAGAGGCTTTAAGTTACCTTTCCGACCTCGTGCAGATTGATGCGGTTAACCCGCCGGGTGACGAAACCCGCGTTGTTGAATTTCTGAAAGCAGTTCTGGAAGATGAGGGACTCGAGCCTGAGGTTTTCTGGGACGATCCGACTCGCGCCAATCTCGTTGTTCGCATTCGCGGTAACGGCAAGAAACGACCGATTCTGATCATGGGCCATACCGACGTTGTTGGCGTGCAGGCCGAAAACTGGACCGAGAAGCCGTTCGGAGGCCTGCGTAAAGATGGCTGGCTATATGGCCGCGGGTCGTTGGATGACAAGGATACTGTCGCTGCAGGTCTGATGGTAATGCTGTTGTTGCACCGCAATCAGATTGAGCTGGACCGCGACATCATTTTCCTGGCGGAATCCGGTGAGGAAGGCACGCCGGAGGTGGGTATCAACTATATGGTTGAGCATCACTTCGACAAGATCGACGCCGAGTTCGCATTGGCAGAGGGTGGTGGCGGCATCGTCGAAGATGGCACTGTGAAAACGGTCAGCGTGCAAACGACCGAGAAGATGCCACGGCGCGTCACATTGATTGCTCACGGCACGGCTGGTCACGGATCCGTACCACGATTGGATAACCCGGTCGCAGCATTGGCTCGTGCCGTCGCAAAGGCTGGTTCATGGCATACAGAGATGCGTATGAATGAAACAACGCGCGCATACTTTGAGCGTCTTGCTACGACGGCGACACCTGAAGATGCAGATCGTTACCTGAACGTTGCGAACCCGGAACGAACCGAGGAGATTCAACAGTACTTTCTAGAAAACTTTCCGCTTCATTACTCTGTACTTCGCACATCCGTCGTGCCAACGGTCATGGACGCCGGTTTCAGAAAGAACGTCATCCCGTCACAGGCGAGCGCGATCCTGGATATCCGCATGTTGCCCGACGAGAACGTGGCAGAGTTCTACGCGTTGCTAACCGACTTGATTGACGATCCAAACATCGAAATCGTTCCAGAGAGAATCTATCGGCCTGCAGCACTGCCGTCGGGCATTGATAACGAAATGTTCGAGACGCTGGAAAAAATTGCGGCACAAGTGTATCCGGGCGCGTTGGTACTTCCGAGTATGTCGACCGGCGCCACGGACATGGCGCAGGTTCGGGCGATGGGAATCCCGGCTTACGGGATTGGTCCGATTCGAAGTTCTGAAGAGATAAACAGCGGCAATGGTGCGCACAGCGATAACGAACGCATCTCCGAAGAAGCATTCGCCGATTTCGTCCGATTTATGTGGCTGACCGTTATCGAAATCAGCGCGGACAGCGATTGATTCGTGCAAGAGAACCAGCGGCCGTTCAACATCTTAACACTCGAATTTCCGCTTACGGCCAGAAGCGGACTTGCAAATTCTGTCAATGTGCGTGTGCTTGCCGATGTTCGTCAATTAGATCCCGACCAAAATCACCATCGTAGTCCCTCCACACGGTGTGGCTATGATTGGCATCATTCTGAATATTGTCGTATTCAATTAAGAAAGATGGTGCCTGAACCCGGTAGTAATGTGCTTCACCGCGCTCGGCGGATCCGATCCATGCAAAATGGATGTCGCCATCACTCGCTTCCAGCTGAGCGCGGCGTTCCAGCGCTGCCTCGTCTGCCACATTCTCGATGTATACATCAATAAGTTGAAGCAGAAGCGTGAACTGATCAGGTGTCAGTTCGGTTGCTTTGATACCCTGCGGTTCGTCCGGAATTATGCGGGGGCTGGCCGCAGAGAATATATCTTGAGGCACTGTCTCACCAATCACTGCCTTCCTGAGTTGATTATCATCGAGCGAATCTAATAATCGCCTCGCACGATCCTCTTCCCTACTTAGTACCCTCAAGTTCTGCGCGGGTCCGCTGGGTACCCTGTGTGGATTAGCGCCGAAAAAAGCTGGTGACGATGCGATCAGGCTGCCATTTACGATCGTGAAATTCAGCGAGATATGGTGCCCCTCGAAACTCCAGCCCCACGATCCTTCTGATTGTGGGCTTCCGAACATCGTGACGAAGTACCTCGTCGGATCTCGGAATTCATAAGCGCCCTCAAGTCCACGCTCAACATCGATGCCGCGCAATATCGCCTCGAGGTGCATAATGCCGTTCGTCTTTGAATAGCCAGCCTGGCCCAGAGACTCGTTAAGCAGAATATTTACAAGATAGACTTGCTCTGTCGTCATCGCTTTTAACGGCAGCCCTTTTCTGTCCTTCTTCGGAACGAAGTGCCAGTCGCTGCGTTCATCTCCCTCTAAACGATAAGTCATTTGCTTTGATTGACTCTCGGAAAGCGAGGAAAGCAGGTTTTCGGCGGCAACCGACATATCAGACTCCTCGGCTCCGGATGAAGCCCAGATAAGGCACAGTCCAAATATTTTTAGTACGAGTCCCGCGTGTCTTCTCATTTTGTGCTCCGCAGATATTGAAAAACTTACTAGCAAATTCAGCAATGGCCGCTTTGGGTCAGCAGCGACCTTGGCTCAGCAGACAATCAACGCTACTTTCCAAGCTCAGTTTCGATTAAATCAATTATTTCTCTAAGCTGACCCCGCAAATCAGAATCTCGCCATTCGACTATGTTAGTTAGAGTAACAATGCGGCCGATCAGGATATTCTGGAATTCGCGATTCTCGCGACGCTCCGCTTCAGCAGCCGTCATTCTACCCCAGGAGTTATCGACGACGCATTCCGGCCAGAAGCAGTCTAAGGGTGCGATACTGAATCGGGCTATTAATTGTCGCTGTTTAAGCTGAAACTGCGTCAGCAATTGGAGTGTCTACATTGACCAACGACCCAGATTCTAATCAGGTTCTCCAAATGGCGCTGGAGCTTCCTTGCGGCACGATTCTAAAGAATCGAATTGCAAAATCCCCGATGTCTGATTCGCTTGCGGATGGTGAAGGAAATCCGACGATGGCACAGATCCGGCTTTACGAAAGATGGGCGGAAGGTGGAGCCGCTGTGTCTTTCATCGGTGAAGTACAAGGGGATCACCGCTTTCCTGAGAAACCGGGAAATCTGGTACTCGGAGCGCACTCCAATCAAACATTATTGCGAGAACTCGTTAAACGGGCAACGACTGACGATGCTCAGATATGGCCGCAGATCGGTCATGCCGGAGCCCTTTCGCACTTGCCAATCAGTCAACCGAAGGGACCATCAGCGCTTAACCTTGAGGGTCTTCAATGTTCGGGCATGACTATTGACGAGATTCACGAGCTACCCGGCATGTATGCTAGAACCGCACTACACGCAAAGACTGCGGGCTTTAGCGGTGTTCATATTCACGCAGGGCACGGTTTTTTGCTCAGTCAGTTCCTTTCCCCTTTGTTTAACCATCGAAATGATGGTTACGGCGGTTCAATCGAAGCACGATGCCGCATAGTTCTCGAAATAATAAGTGAGGTAAGGCGTGCTGTTGGTCCTTCGTTTCCGATCGGAATCAGGATTAACTCGACGGATCAACTGGAAGGTGGATTGACAGAGATTGATGCTTTGGAAGTGGTACGCCTTCTTGATCAAACTTCGATTGATCTGATTGATATTAGTGGGGGGACATACTTTCCTGGAGCAAAAGCAAGCTCTGATGGTTCCAGTGAAGGGCCATACTTTCTTGAATTTGCCCGACTCGCGAAAGGTGTATCCGACGTGCCGTTGATGTTAACGGGTGGATTTAAGAAGCGTGATCAGGCAGTTGATGCTGTAGCAAGTGGCGCTGTTGATATGGTGGGTTTAGCACGCGCTATGGCTCTCAATCCTCGGATTGCGGATACCTGGTCAAGCAATGGTGGGGGCGATCCCGAATTTCCGAGATTCGACATTGCACCTCCCGGTGGGATAACTGCTTGGTTCACCATGCGACTGACAGCTTTGGGCCACAATCGCGAGAATGAGTTTGAGGTAGATCTACCGTCCGCAATTCGAGAATACGAAGAGCGTGACGCACAACGATGTGTCAAGTGGCAAAAGGCGTTTTCTCATTACGGAGTCTAGAGCTGCTTTGGTTCAGCAGCCGTCGCACAAGAATCTATCACCTGGGCGGCTGGAGTCGGCCAGAAGGACGCGTTCAGATTGTCACCGTCAAGAAATGTTTTTCCTGAAACTCAAACTCGCGCCGGTTTAGTTGGTGCACTGACAAAGTTTGGGTCAAATCGGCCGATTCAGCCTGATCACCCTCCCAGCATGAAAATATTTCAATCCGCGCACCGTTTGAAAGCGCTTCCAGAACGCACTCACTCAACTTCCGATAATTTGACTGGCAGGCAACCAGGTCTTCCCCCAGTTCGCCTTCTTTCAGAAAGCCACACCCGCAGCCCTCGTGCGACCCTGCGTAGTAGACGAACGGGAGTGAGAATTGATTTCTGACTTTCTCGCGCTCCTTGACGGCTTCCAGGTAAAACGCAGGATCAGCGTTATCCCAAGCGCGCTCGCCGATTTTTATACTGCTAGCGATATAAACTGCCAAGCACATCTCTTTTCCGTTACTTTGTCGTCTATTCCATCAACGTCCGCTTGCGGCCAGAAGCAGTCGCTCATTAAATCGTATCGAGCTTTGCCTTAAGATCTTCAACTAACCGTTTTCGACTGCTGCGCGGATACTCAGGCGGAGAGAACGGCATTGCTGCCTTCGCGTACAGTCGATTAGCGCCAATATATGAACTCGATTGTCGGTTGATAAATTGGCCCTTGCGCCGCCATCATATATTTCAGTGAGCGCTTCTTGCAGGATTTCTTTGTGTGCAATTGATCTCTCCGATGATGGATCAGACACACAGAGGCTAAAAACTCCCTTGAGAAAAGAGTCCCAGGCCGACTCGGTACGCGACTGAAGGCCCTTGGAAATAGCTGTCCCGGTATCAGTGAAGCTGTCTGGCAGACGCAGCATCGTCGTGTCCAGTTCTTTCAGCGCAGCGGCGAAGTTAGTGCTGAATCGTTTTTTCAGCTCAGCATGCGCCTGCTTTGGTCCCAACCTGGTCTTCGCTTCAAGCGCTAGCGCAATCCAATGAGCATTGCCGGGATGAAAGTACTGTCCAGGAGCTGAGTCCTGCACCGTCATTTCTCCGAAAGCTTGCGATATAAGCCTGCCGCCCTCCACGATCGTATACGAAGCGCAGGGAACAAGATCCTCTCGCACGAGTGCGGCTAACTCATCCGTCGAAATTGAGCAGACAGCAGCCAATTGCTCGGCGGTTCGATAGTAGTCCTTTAGATAGGTTTCAAGACTATTCATGATTCGTGTGGCAGCCGCACATGTTTGACGGGCCGCTCCTACTCTAACCGATATCCTGCTTTTCGATCTGGGGTATTGAATCTAGCAGCGCCCACGGTTGCGCAGAGCGGCACCACATTTGGATTGAAGGTGTGAGTTGGTCGCGTTGATCGCAAGTACCAACCCGTAGGCCAACGAATGGTGATCCTTCACCAACGGACTTGGCGTAGATGCGCGTGCCACACTCAGCACAGAACGTTCGCGAACGCAGCGTTCCGCTATCTGCAAAGCTTTCGTAGCTCTTTAGCGTACCGCTAAGCAACTCGAAACTGTCGTCGACAATGCCGACAACTACACCGTAGGCGGTCCCTGAATTCCGCTGACAACTCGTACAATGGCAAATAACAACCAGTTCTTCGTTGATCGTTGCGGTGTATTGAACGTGTCCACAAAAGCAGTGACCAGTGACGTTCATTTGCGCAATTTCTCCGGGTAAGCAAGGTGTTTTTGACAGATCAATCTTGGTCTAATTTGCGAACGTGTGCTTTTGGCCACTAGCGGCCGCTCGAATTTCTCAGCTCGTTACCAGATGGCGATTATCGTGGCCCGCAGAACCATAAACCAAAGCGCCGCTGCGGAAACAATGTAAAGGACAAACCTCAGGGGAATAAAATTAAACGAGCAATGCACGACGCTGTGCATTGCTCGGAACAAGAAAAAGCCCCAGGCCGCGCTCACATACGTCCAATCGACCTGGCCAGTTGCGAACAGGTACAGAGCTAAGGCGTAGAAGACCGTGGGCAGCTCGAACAGGTTCTTCAGGTTGTCGGATGGGTTAGACACTTGAGGCGGAGACAGTCGCGCTAACTCATGCGGGGTCATCTGCTTCGGGTCGAGGCCACTTGAGAAGATGAACCGAAGGCGGCGGCTGTACATGTAAAGCCAAACTGCCAATGTGAGAACCATCGTCGCGACGAATGGTTGGAAGATGACGGTCTGGTCCATGCGTTCTGCCTCGCAGCCACGGCCCGGGTGAAGTGCCGCATAAGCGGATATTAATGGAGATAATTGGCCAATAACACGTTCGATTTTCAATTTGGAGCTATTCGGAGAAAAATGGGCTGAACCTCCGGGGCCCGGGCAACGACCTACTTTAAGAATGCAAAGGAACAGTAACCACATATTGACCGAATGGTTGGTTTTGAACGCGCAGAGCGGCAAGACCGCCGCCATGGATCAATTGCTCACAATCTGGTATCCAAGATTCTTACGCTATTCGGCGCACCAGTTGCATGATCACGAAGCCGCGCAAGATGTGGTGCAGGAAACACTCGTCATTGTGGCGAAAAAGATCGTAAAGCTTAAGGACCCGGTCGCGTTCCCGAAATGGGCGTATCAGATACTGCATCGGCGCGGCATTGACTTTCAACGCACTGAAATTCGGCGACGCAGTCGTGAGGCAAGTGATGCATGTCCCGAGACTCTAACTCGCGCTGAGGCACCGCCTGAGGTCGACTTCGATACCAGTCAGACGATCCGCGATGCGCTCGCCGGTTTGAACGGCCTTAGCTACAACGTAATTCACCTTTTTTATTTGGATGGTCTGTCGCTGCGAGAGATTGCGACAATTTGTGGTATCCCCGTGGGTACAGTCAAGTCGCGACTGCACACTGCACGAGGCAAACTCAGGAAACTATTGGTAGAAAAATTATGAACGATATAGATGACAAGATACTGGCAGCAATGCGTACCGAAGCGGAAGATTCCTTGGGCGAATATGACGAGGAACTCGGCATTTTCGGATTGGTGGGTGAAAGCTTCAAGGGAGCACTGCGATGGATTGTTTTTATCGCCTTCGCGCTGATTCTGATCTTTATCGGCATTGGTGTGTATTGTGCGATCAACTTCGTGCATGCAACTGACATTGCCGTGAAACTAAACTGGTTCGCCGGTAGCGCTTTGGCGTTCCTCATCGTTGTCGTACTGCGCCTTTGGTACTTTATGGAGTTAAACAGGTTGTCTATCCGGCGCGAAATCAAACGCGTAGAGTTGCAGGTGTCGTTGTTGGGCGCCAAGATTGACGGCTTGAGCAGAACTTGAGATGACTCCGATGCAGTCTGCGTAACTCTCGCCGTCAAATCCAAACGTCATTTGTGGCGGTTCGCTGGCCTCCTTCGTGTCCCGTGTTCAAAACGCCACGTGGTTCGATGAGCATCATTTTGACTTCTTTTTCTGCAAACGGCTTATGCTCTACGCCCTTCGGAACGACGAACATCTCGCCCGGACCAATGCTTACCGCGCCATCTCGAAAGTCGATACGGAGAACGCCGTCCAAAACGATAAATGTTTCGTCGGTATCCTGGTGATCATGCCAGACGAAATCACCTTCAACCTTAACAACCTTAAATTGGTAGTCATTCATTTCGGCAACAACCCTGGGTTCCCAATATTCGCTAAACAGGCTGAATTTCTCACTAAAATTTATTGCTTTGTAGTCCATAACTGCTTTCCCTGTCTCTCAATTTGTCAGCCAGGCTTTACTCATCAGCCCAAGCCTGCGCACTTCAGTTAGTCAAGAACCTGCCGGATAGTCCGATCGATCAGCGAATAATCGGTGGACTCTACGAAGCCGATGGAAAAGGTCTGAGTTGTATCGAGATACTTATCTTTGTCCCGGCGACCAAAACCCAGCACCGTCATAAAGGGCCGGCTGACATAGTCGTCCGGGAAGTCATCATCCTCGTGATGCAGGATGTATAACACGCGCGGTGCATTCTGGTCCCCAAAGGCCATCCACTCCGGAGCAGGCAGATCGCCGCTAAACGGCTCTTCAATCCGGTGGCGCTGGCTATCCGCAGACGCATACCAGAAATCGGTGGCATCCATTGCGCCGCCCGGCACCCCTTCATACTGTACCCAGTACTTATAACCAGCACTGACTTTGCTCATCGTGAAATCGCAACGATCCGGATAAAAGTCCCACTGTCCCTGCCACTGATTATTGCCGGAGGTAAATGTAATTCGAACATGTCGCTCGGACTCTATGTCCACAATCGAAGTTGATGGATCGGTGCCAGCATTCATCGCATGAAAATAGTCTCCGTCCTGCCGGTGAATGGCATTGGGAAACCCCCGGTATTCACCTTTCCAGCCCGAACCCTCTTCGCTGTGAAAGCCCAGCCAGTCCACGCCGTCCGGATCGAGCATGCTCGACAAGCCACCGCCTTCCGTTTCCAGATAGTAAGTCGCTGCAGGAGTAGCGATGATGTACGCCGGCCCGCCCCCTGCAGATTCATCCACACCATGAGTGAGTCGCACCCATTGCCCGGTCTCTGCGACGCACGCGCCAAACCATAATGTGAATAGAAAAGACGCCGTCAATCTTTGCAGCAACATGGTCATATTCTCAGGTCAGGCAAATGTGATCCGAATCGACAGGGTATCAAACCCATGCACTTGGTAGCAGCGTGCTAATGTCGCTACATGTCTGAATTCTTCCTCTACGTATTGGTCGGCTTCCTGGCACAACTTGTGGACGGCGCGTTAGGTATGGCGTACGGCATCATCGCAACCAGCCTCCTGCTGTCGGTCGGCATACCTCCGGCTGCAGCCAGCGCAACCGTGCACACCGCTGAATGTTTTACCTCCGGCGTATCAGCGTTGTCACATCATGCGCTTGGCAACGTGAACCGCCTCCAATTTCGGATGCTGGTGCTCCCGGGAATGCTGGGCGCCGCGCTCGGCGCCTTCTTGTTGTCCAGTTTTCCTGCGCAACTATTTCGGCCCATTGTCGCCTGCTACCTGGCCGTGATGGGAATCGTCATAATCGTCAAGGCGTTTCGGGCCTTCCCACCGAAAACGGTAACGCGCCACCTGGGGTTGTTGGGTCTGACCGGCGGTTTTTTCGATGCGGTTGGCGGTGGGGGTTGGGGGCCGATCGTCGCATCAACCCTGATAGCAAAAGGCAATACAGTGCGTGAAGCGATTGGCAGCACGAACGCCGTCGAATTCTTCGTTGCATTGTCGGCATCTGTGACATTCGTCTTGAGTATCGGCCTGTTCGACTGGCAGATTGTCCTGGGCCTGGCAGTCGGCGGCGGGATCAGTGCACCGCTTGGCGCGTGGGCGTGCAAGCATGTGCCTGTTCGCCCCGCGATGGTGCTGGTCGGCTGCCTTGTCACGGTCCTCAGTTTGCGCATGCTGATTGTGGGCTAAAGAGGCCCCGATAAAGATTGTCGTCGAGCGGCTAGGCCTGGATCAGCTCTTCAGCCAGCATGTTCTCCAGCCGTTCCAGATCGGGGACAAGTGGATACTCGTTGATCATTTTCACCCGACACAAGACCGGCGCTGACTCCGGCCAGCCGTCCGTTGAATCGAGTTGCAGAACGTCTTTGTTGACTCGCACCAATTGCGGGAAACCCTGCGTTAACACACCGAAATAGCCGGTTTTTAACTGTCCGGAAGCCGCATAGAAAACGACAATACGGGTACGACCGGTAGCGACCGGAATCTCTTTGCCAAGCGCGCCCTCAAATGAAACCACCGGCAACTCTCTGCCATTCCAGCTCACATTGCCCAGCATCCAGCTGTGGGCGCCGGCTTCCGTGTCGGGCGACGTAAATCGTACAACCTCCACGACGCAGGCACGCGGCACGATCAGACGATCTTCCGCCAGCGGCACTAACAAACTGTAGAGTTCCTGTGTTTCGTCACTCACGCCAATGATTTCCCTTGATCTTCGAGCTGCCGCTGAATTGCTTCAAGCAGCGCCGAGTCCTGAAACGGTTTACCGAGATAGTCGTTGACGCCCAGTTCGATTGCGCGCGCTCGATGTTTGTCGCCAACGCGAGACGTGATCATGATGATGGGTACATCCGAGATCCGCGGATCGTTTCTCACATGCGATGCGAACTCGTAACCGTCCATACGCGGCATTTCGATATCCAGCAGGATAACGTCCGGCTTGTGATCGGAAATTACGCTGATCGCGTCCAGTCCGTCCTTCGCAGTAACAACTCGTACGCCGTTGCGTTGCAAGAAACGCTCAGTAACGCGCCGAACTGTGATCGAGTCATCCACAACGAGCGCAAGCGGCCGGTCGTCCGCCGGCTTCGGCGCAGCCTTCTTGATTTCCACCACCGGAGCGCCTGTGCGCACCAGCGTATTGATATCAAGAATAAGAACGATACTTCCGTCGCCCAGGATCGTAGCGCCGGCAATACCGCGAATACTCGCCAATTGCGGGCCGACAGACTTGACCACGATCTCCCGGCTGGCCAGCATCTCGTCAGTCAGCAAAGCTGCAGAAAACTCTCCCGCACGAACCAGTATCACGGGGATAAATGCTTCATCCTGTGGCAATGTGGCCGCCTGGCCGCCCAGGTACATGCCGAGATGGCGGAATTTGTAAGTTTCCTCGCCGTACTCGTAACTCGGTTCGGTTTGGCTCAGTAAATTTTCCAGCTCAGCGCGCGGAATCCGTGCCACACCTTCAACCGATGGCAACGGCAAGGCATAAACTTCTTCCCCGGTGCGCACGATCAATGCCTGTGTGATCGCAAGTGTGAAGGGCAGGCGCACAGTAAAGTTTGTGCCCTGTCCGGTGACCGACGATATGCGCAGCGAACCGCCCAGTTTTTTGACCTCGTTCGCGACGACGTCCATGCCAACTCCGCGGCCTGCCGACTGCGTCACTTTTCCAGCCGTCGAAAAGCCCGGCGTAAGGATCAGCTCCATGATCTCTTCATCAGTCACTTTGCTGTCCGGTTGCAGCAAATCCAGCTCGTAGGCCTTGCGACGAATAGCATCTACATTCAGTCCGCGACCATCATCGGCGACATCGATCACCATTTCCGAACCTTCGCGATGCAAGCGGATCGTGATGCGTCCAGTTGCCGGTTTGTTTGCTTTCTGTCGCTCTTCCGACGCCTCGATGCCATGCACAATTGCGTTTCGCAGCATGTGTTCGAACGGCGGCAGCATTTTGTCGAGCACCTGCCGATCAAGCTCGCCGGATGCGCCTTCGACCGCCAGCTCTACCCGCTTATCCGCCTCCTTCGCGATTTGACGAACGAGGCGCGTCAAACGCGGAACATTGCGCTCGAACGGCACCATGCGCGTACGCATCAGACCATCCTGTAACTCCGCGGTGACTCGCGATTGTTGTACCAACAGGCCTTCCGCCTCGGTCGTCAGATTTTGCAGCAGATCCTTGAGGCTGGTCAGGTCATTCGAGGTTTCCGCGAGTGCTCGCGACAACTGTTGCAGATTCGAATAGCGATCCAGCTCCAGCGGGTCGAAATCTTTGGCCGCCAATGTGTCCTGGTGGCTGTGCATGATCTGCGCTTCGGTCTCGATATCCAGCTTGCGTAATTGCTCGCGCAGTCGTGCAACCGTTTGTTCAAGTTCTTCGACATTGAATTCGATCAGATTGATCTGCTGGCTCAGTCGCGAATGATAAATGCTGATCTCGCCAGCGGCGTTTAACAGGTCTTCGAGCAGGTCCGCGTCGATCCTTGCAAACTCTTGCCGCTGTTCGCCGCTCGCTGTACGTGCCGTTTGCGCGGACTCTTCCCTGGCCGGCGTTGCTCTGGTCATCACACGCACCGGCTCTGGCACGGGCTCGGGTGTCGGCTCCGGTTGCGGTGTTGGCTCCGGTGCCGGTTCCGGCTCGGGCTCCGCCGGCGCAACGTTCATCTCGGCCAGCTCATCGGCGAGCGACGAATCAACGATAACCATGCTGACCGTGTCTTCCGGTTCAATCGTGAACGAGCGCGGTACTGCGATCTCAACGGACTTGTCTGCAGGCTCCATCTCAACATCACGATCGTCTGCCACCTCGAAGCCGGCGTTTGCCTGCTGAATTCGTTTCTCAAGCTCAGTCGCTGTCGCAACCGGCTTGTTGGCCATCACCGCGTCACGCATGCGGTGCAGTTCATCCAGGCTTAGTTGCAACAACTCATCAACCGCAGGAGTTGAATTGACGCGTCCCTCGTCGACGCCGAGCAACAGGGTTTCCAGTTCGTGACTCAAATTACCCATGGCCGAAATACCCGCCATGCGCGCACCACCTTTCAAGGTATGCAGGTGGCGCTTGAGTTCTTCCATCGCTTGCCGGGATTCTTTGTTAGCCGTCCACTCGGCGAGTGCTTTGTCAGCGGCTTCAAGAAGCTCGGCCGACTCTTCCGTGAAAATTGCGGCGATTTCAGCGTCGTATTCAGGTTCTTCAGACGGCGCCTTGGCGACCACCTCTTTGAGCTCCATGACAATGTCTGAATCTTCATCCGACGCAATCGTATGTTCGGGTTGCACCGCCGCCGCCAAATTGGACAGATGTTCGATGAGCGCTGTGTAATCCGCTCGCTTGCGTTCCGGCTGATTGATGTCGGCCACAATCGCCGCAATCGCCCTGCCTGCCGCTTTCAGGCCGTCCAGGCCGGACTGCTCAAAGCCGACCTTGTAGTCATACACGCGCCGCACAAATCGATTGAGAGCACCGGTAACAGCAACGCCGCGCTCAACGTTCGCCATGTTGGCGCTGCCATGCAAGGTGTGACACGCGCGGTACAGCTTGTCGGTCACATCAAATGGTGGCGAGTGCCCTTCGCAGGCCTCGAGATAGCTGAGAATGACCTGCAGGTGACCGCTGGTTTCCTTGGAAAAGATATCCAGCAACACCGGGTCCATCTCGAGTGCAGGTTCTTCAACCACCTTTTGCGGCAGGACCGTCGTCTTGATCGTCAACACGGCTGCGTTCGGATCACCTTCCGTAAATGCATTGGCACGCGCGATCAGCAAGCTGATATCAGCGCCAGGGTCGGTCCCGACCTCAAGTTGTTCAATTAATTCAGGGACTGCGGCGGACGCCTCAACGATGAAGTCGATCATCGGCGGTGTTCGCACCAGCGTACGGTTGATCAGGCGGTTAAGAAGATTCTCCACGCTCCAACTGAATTCGCCAATTCTCTCCGCACCAACCATGCGGCCGCTGCCTTTGAGCGTATGGTACGAGCGACGAATGGTGATCAGTGTTTCCATGTTGTCGGGATCGTTGATCCAGACCGGGAGTTTGCGTTTGATCGACGCGTACTCTTCCCGCGCTTCCTCAATGAAGATTTCCAGCAATTCCGGATCAAGGTGCTCAGCGTCTTGCGCGACTACCGGTAACGGCATGACCTCGGTCGCCTGTAATTCTGCCGCAGCGGCCTGCTCCTGAGCGATCTTCTCAATGTCGGCGACTTGCAGCTTGACGGTCGCATCCACCATCGCCGGCGCGACTTCTTCCTGTGCCAGGCGATGTTCTACGTCACGCAACACGCCAAGACATGCCTCGGCGTTATCCAGCATGTACCACGGTTCCGTGCGGCCCGCCTTGACCGTTTCCATATAGTATTCGATGCTGACGATCGCATCCGCAAGTCGATCAGTTTCTCTTTGCGTGAGGCGGGTTACGCCATCGCCCTGCAATGTGATCGTAATCAATCGACCAACACGATCGACGACTTCCATGGCTCGTGTCTTGTTCAGCATCAAAAGGCCCGCTTTGATGCCACGAATCAGCGACGGAACACTGTCGAGTCCCTGGGATGGCGCTGTCGAGGCCAGGCTCTGGCTGACAGTTTCCTTGATACGCGCCAGATTTATGATGCACTCGCGCATCACAGACTCCGCAACGGCCTGGTAGCTGGCAGCGTCCTCAGGTGCGATGTCCTCACCCGCGGCGGGCTGGGCTTGCGTCTTCGGATCGATCAGGCGAATCAATTGCCGATCGAGTCTGTCCTCAACCCGCAACAAGGTAGATGCAATATCAAGAATGACTTTTTCATCGGCAACGCCACCACGTTCGACGACGGTTTTCAGTCGATCGATTTCACCTTCGATGTCGCCACGTAGTTCACCGAGTCCAAGCACCCCGAGCGTGTCGCTGATTTTTTTCAGCAACTCAAGTTGCGGGACCAGCTCGGACGGATTGTTCATGCCCGTGCGAACGTAAATGTCGAGGACGTCTTTGACCCGTGCCAGATCTTCCTTGATGGCGGCAGCAACCGTTTCCATCAGCTTCACGCTGGGAGCGGACAAAGCCTCACGCGCGTGCTCTACCTGCTCATCACCCGGCAGCAGTTCCGATAAATTGAAAGCAGACCGAATCTCGCTGATACGCGCACCGCTCGTGCTCGAGCGCGCGACGTAATAGAGGAGGTTATTGAGTAAGTCGTCGACCGGGTGATTGTTGAAAGCGGCCTCACTTTCATCGATCACGAATTTCATCTGCCGGTCGATATGACCCAGCAGTCGCTTCAGTGCGACGGATGTTTCCAGACCCCCGTCGCGCAGCGATTCGAGCACCGCACCCGCAACCCACCAGAGTTGGTACATGTCATCGCGGGTCGCTGCGGCCTCAAGCCTTTCCATGACCCCGGACAAGGTCTCGAGGTGGCGTTCCGTATTACCGCCTTTGATCCATCCAAGCAGGGCGAGTTGAAATTTAGGTCGCAAACGCGCGGCTTCAGCCACCGGTTCCTGGCCGTTGCCGGTGCGTTCCCCACCACCGCTTGCCGTATGCTTGGGCGAGAGATTCAGCAGCAACAAGGTGCCTTCAGAGAGCAGCGGCTCGCCCCTCGCGGCACGCAGATCGTTGAGCATAGGCAACAGAACCAAAGCGATATCACGCCCGCCGCCGAGCAGGCGCTCGATGTAGGTCGGAAGTTGCACCATCGCTCGTGTCAATGCATCGAGTCCGTCCTCGCGGCCCTTCCCCGCCTGCAAGCTGGCCAGATACTTACAGCCAAGCTCCATTTCTTCGGTCAGCAAGGCAGCGCCGTACGTCTCGGTCATCTGTAGCGCACCTCGCGCCTGGTGCAACAATTCGCCGGCGCGCACGAGTGCCGCAGACCCACCTCGCCCGTCCACGCAATCCTCGAGAGCGAGGTGCGCGTTGCGAATGGTTTCCATAAGTTCGGTACTGACGATAGCCAGACCGCTCGCTGCGGATTCGCCGCGAACTTCTTCGGAAACTTGCTGTTGTATGCCGGTGTCGCCTGTCATCAACGGTCCGTGTTGTTAGTGGGTCACCACTAGCCCGTTTTCGCCTGTTCACCCACCGTTGGTTCAGCAGGAATGCTATTAGAGGGTGTTACCAATGTACTCGAATGCAGCGTTTTGCTCGGCAACGTAAAACCAGCGACTGTTTTTCTCAGTTGCGATGCCAGTTCGGACAGCTTTGAAATGGCTGCTGCCGTCGCGATCGTCGCCTTGCCGGTTTGTTCACTGATCTCTCTAAGCCGAGTCGTTCGTCGCGTCACGTCGGCCGCTGCTCCTGCCTGCTGCCGTGCTGACCCGGAAATATTCTGCACGAGGCTCGCTATCTGATTGGAAACCTGCTCAATCTCATCGAGCGCAGCACCGGCATTCTCTGCCAGCAGCGCGCCGCCAACGACGTCTGTTGTACTGCGTTCCATCGACACCACTGCCTCATTGGTATCGGCCTGGATCGTCCGCACTAACACCTCAATTTGCTTGGTCGCATTCGTCGATCGTTCGGCAAGTCGCTGTACTTCGTCAGCAACGACTGCGAAACCGCGGCCCGCCTCGCCGGCCATTGATGCCTGGATAGATGCATTCAAGGCCAGGATATTCGTTTGTTCGGCAATGTCATTGATCAACTCGACGATGTTGCCGATTTCCTGTGAACTCTCGCCCAGGCGCTTGATGCGTTTGGACGTGTCCTGGATGGTTTCTCGAATGGCGTTCATGCCATCGATTGTTCGCCGTACGGCTTCGCCACCCTTATGCGCAACTTCGACCGAGTGTCGAGCAACATCTGACGAGCGCTCGGCATTGCCCGATACTTCTTCGATTGACGCTGCCATCGACACCACAGACTCTGTCGCTGCATTAATTTCACGCGCCTGATTTTCGGCCGCTTTTGCCATATGGGTAGCGGTGTTTTCAGTTTGTTTGGCCGCAGAGTCGACCATGATCGATGTTTCATTGACCGTCGCTACCAACTTGCGCAGCTCTTCGATCGCATAGTTGAACGAGTCCGCGATGGTGCCGGTGATGTCTTCAGTAACCGTTGCTTCAACGGTCAGGTCGCCATCAGCAAGACTTCCCATTTCATCGAGCAAGCGCAAAATTGCCTGCTGATTGCGATCATTTTGATCAGCCTGCACCCTGGCCATTTGTTCAAAGGACGCACTTTTCGAATTCAGGAACAACAGCACGAGCACCAAAATTAACGCCAGACCAATCAGGCTCAAAGGCAGCCACGCCGACTGGAGAAACGAGGGCAAAGCGCTGCCGCCACCCGAACTGACAAAGGCTCCGGCAAGCTCTGCGGCACTGGCATCGAGTTCCGAGAGGGTCACGCCAAGCGCCTCGACCTGCGGCAGGTTGGCTGAAATTATTTGTGCCTGCGACTCGAGATCCGTCAGATCACTGACCACAGGTGCCAGCGTGGTCTGCCGCGCCGCCGCGCCGAGAGGTCGAATGTCATACGGACTGTCCTCGCCCGCGAGACCGGCGGCAACCGCGCGCAGAAACGTGAGATCCTCCTGGATTGCCGCAGCTTTTGCCGCATCCGGAGATTGCGACAAACCAGCCGCGAGTTGGCGGATGTTGTTCGCACGCTGCTGGAATTGCTGCATGATCGCAGTCGACCCTGAGCTATCGAGCAATCCGTCTGACTTTTGCACAATGTCCTGGGCGCGTTGCGTCGCAACTGCCAAAGCAGCGTGCAGCGTTTCAACCTCATTGCGCTGACTTAATATCGTCGACCCATGCGACTCAAGTGTTTCCCATTCGGCGTTAGCTCCCGGCGCCGTTGCGACCCCGGAGCGTCGCAAAGCAGTAAGTCGAGTTATGCTGGCGCTGAGCTCGGCATACGCACCCTGTTCACCACGCACCGCATCTCGCGCAAGCTTCGGCACGGACTGCGACAATGCAGCCAATTCAGCCGAAGACGAGCCGCCACCCTGTCCGAGGTAGACCAGCGTCGCCGCCACCAGCAAAAAAACTGCCGCCAGCAGGCTTACGATTCGAAACATGGTTGCTGTATCTGCTTTGTTTGCCATCTATATACGACTCTGTGTGGTCACGCTTCCGCAGCAGCTTGCAAAAACAAGTTGCTCTCAATAAAACTGAACAAATCCATCGTCGGCCAAATTTCCTCACCGCGTTGATACGCTCCTGTCAGGAAACGATCGCAACGCACTACGGTCTCGGGCCACTCATCGGTATGTTCGTGTACGCCGAATCGCCTGAACCCCAACACTTCATCAACCACGAGACCTGCCGGAATCTCGCGATGGTTGACTGAAATGACACGTGTCGTCCGTCGCAAGGAGGTCCGACCACTGCCCAGCAGCAACTTGATATCCACCAGCGGTAACAAGTGGCCACGTAAATTTGCGATACCCAATAACCAGCGTTGAGCGCCCGGCACGCGTGTCATCTCGTCAGGCAGCATCAATACTTCGCGCACTGCATCGCGATTCGCCACGAACTGCTCCTCGCCGATGCGAAAACCAACCCCAACCCACTCGTCCGGCGCATCCGCACCACTGCTGCCGGAATGCGCGCGGCGACTGCGACGCTCGATTTCCGAAAGCAACGCAAACGGGTCTTGCAGCAGCGTTTTAAGATCGACGGCAGCGCTCATTCAGGCTGCCATCACTTCATTTATTTTAGCGACCAACTGCTTCTCGTCAATTGGCTTTACCAGGTATTCGACTGCGCCCTGGCGCATGCCCCAGATCTTGTCGGTTTCCTGATCCTTGGTCGTGATCATGATCACTGGAATTCCCGCGGTGTCCGGATCCTGGGTTAATTTTCTGGTGGCCTGAAATCCGTTCATACCCGGCATGACGACATCCATCAGAATGCAACCGGGGCGCGAGGCTTTGGCTTGTCGCACCCCTTCTTCGCCGCTATCGGCAACCAGTGTGGCAAATCCACAGCGTTCCAGCATGTTCTGGAACAAATGCAGCTCCGTCGGCGAATCGTCGATAATGAGAACTACTGACATCAAAAATTCCTTGGCACCTAGCCGATTTGATTTGAAATCGCACCAAGAAGCTCGTCCTTGGTAAACGGTTTAGTGAGGTACTGTTCGGAGCCGACAATGCGCCCCCTGGCGCGATCAAACAGACCGTCCTTGCTCGACAACATGATGACCGGCGTTTCCTTAAAGGTCTTGTTGTGTTTGATCAGGGAACAGGTCTCGTAGCCGTCAAGCCGCGGCATCATGATGTCGACAAATATCAGGTCAGGCTGGTGGTCGGCGATCTTCGACAGAGCGTCGAAACCGTCGATCGCCGTAAATACCTGGCAACCCTCTTTCGTCAGCAACGTTTCAGCGGTTCGACGAATGGTTTTGCTGTCATCAATTACGAGAATCTTGAGCCCGTTCAGACTCCGAGGTGCATTACTGGACACAAAATTTCCTCACTAAAACCGACTTGTACCATATTGACATAACTCCCGCTACGACGCTCGCCACAGACAATATAATTGGAGGAATTTTCGGCGTTTACCCCTTTATTCCAATGTATAGTTGGCCGCACACCGCAGTTCACCGGAGCAATTTGCAACGATGCCGTCAAGACCGCTTCGCACAGGCATAATCATGGACCCGATCGAGTCCATCACACCCTATAAAGACAGTTCGTTCGCAATGTTGCTCGAGGCGACACGGCGGAATGCCGAAATTCACTATTTTCAGCAAAAGGACCTTAAGATTCTTAGTGGCAAGGCGATTGGGCGCTCCAAACGGCTTGCGGTTCGCGACGACAATGAGGACTGGTTTGAGTTCGGAAGTGCGCAAAGCGTTGAGTTAGGTGACCTTGACGTTATATTGATGCGCAAGGATCCACCGTTCGATATGGAATACGTCTATACGACCTATATTCTCGATCGCGCAGCCGCTGCGGGTGCACTTATCGTCAACGCGCCGCAGGCCTTGCGGGATATGAACGAGAAGGCATACACGGCCTGGTTCCCGGAGTGCACGCCGCTTACCCTGATTACACGCTCGATGGACGAGATGCGGGCGTTTCTGTCCGAACATGAACGGATCGTCGTAAAACCGCTCGACGGCATGGGCGGCAAGTCGATTTTTGTCATCCAGAAGGGCGATAAGAACGCCAGTGTCATCTTCGAGACGCTCACTGATTACGGCCAGCGTTTTGCCATGGCGCAACTTTTCATCCCGGAAATCAGTCTGGGCGACAAACGCATACTGCTGATCAACGGCGAAGCGGTTCCTTATGCGCTTGCCAGAATTCCTTCGGCTGACGACAACCGTGGCAACCTGGTTATGGGAGCCAAAGGCGTAGCCCAGGAACTTTCCGATGCCGACCGTGCTATTTGCGAACGAGTCGGTCCGGTGTTGCGCGAACACGGCGTCATTTTCGCGGGCATTGATGTGATCGGCGACTATATGACCGAAGTCAACGTCACCAGCCCGACCGGCATCCGAGAACTGGACACGCAATTTGACCTCAATATTGCAGGTATGTTGTTCGACGCGATCGAATCTGAACTGGCTTAGCGTCACGCTTGTCTGCGCGCTGCTGTTAGCGGCGTGCGGCGGCACGCGCGACCATTCGCTTGAATTTTTCGCGCTGGGCACCGAGGTCTCGGTTTCGCTGTATACAGTTAGCGAACGCCAGGCGGAGACCGCGTCCGGGCAGCTGCAAAGCTATTTTGCCCGCGTCGGGCACGACTGGTACCCATGGAATCCTGGCGAGTTGCAGTCGATCAATATCGCGATCGAACATCAGGAATCTGTCGATGTCTCCCCGCGACTTGCAGTTGTCATACGACGAACCGCCGCGAACACCGCAGCGCGACGAAATTGCAAACCTGCTGGCACAGGCAATCGGCGTTTCCAGCATTCGGTGGGTCGACGACCAGATAGTGGGTGCCCCGCCGGGGCTGATGCTGGACCTTGGTGGCATCGCCAAAGGGGCGATTCTCCAGGACAGCGTGCAAATTTTGCTGGACCTCGGAATCGAAAACGCAATTATCAATATTGGCGGCGACCTGACGGTGATCGGGGACGTCAACGGCAGACCGGCCCGCATCGGTGTCCAATCTCCCGCTGAGGACCGGGCGATTGCCTCGCTGGAGATCGTGGCTGGCGAGACCGTCGTGTCTTCCGGCGACTACGAGCGATATATCGAAATCGATGGCAATCGCTACTCACACATATTGAACCCGCGTACCGGCTTCCCGGTCGAACATACGAGTGCGGTAACCGTGATTCATACCGACGCGATGCTCGCAGACGCCGCTGCGACTGCCTTGATGGTCGGAGGGGCTGCAGAATTTGAGGAACTTACCAACGCTCTGGGTCTGAAATTCGCTTTGCTCATCGATGCGTCCGGTGACCTGCGTCTCACTCCGGCAATGGAGCTGCGTTTAAACTGGCTTGATTAAGGGGTTTCCCACATATTGCTGACGATTTGAGTAAACTGCCCGCGGAGATTGCGCATACTGAGACATGGCCACTTTAGCCAGAAATTCGGATCCGATTGACAAGATCCAGCTTGTCGCACCGGCGGTCCCTGACCGACTGCCGGCGATGCTGTTTCTTGCCGCATTGGTGCACGGCATTCTCATCATCGGGGTCACCTTCAACCCCTACCTGCTGGACGAATTCTCGGACGCGATTTCTCTCGAGGTCACCATCGTGGCCGACCCCGACCAGCAAATTGACCGACCTGACGAAGCGGAATATCTCGCGCAGGCGTCGCAACTTGGCGGCGGCAATACGACCTCCGAGGTGCGACCGAGTTCGCCGCTTGAGAGCGTCGCTCCCATCGACAACCTGGGTGTGGAAGACGGCGATAGCTTGCTGGAGGCAACGGCGCACGAATTATCGTCCGACCAGGTTCTCACTACGCGGAATGAGCAGGACCGGGAGGTGCCGGATCAACTGCGCGACAAGCCGCAACCCGAGGACTCGACCGCCATCGCATTGGAGTCCGGCAGCGTCCAGACTCTGCCGTTGCCGCAAGAAGAAGATGCCAGCATGTTGATCCACGACGACGACCCACGGCAGTTGATTGTCAGTGTGGATACGCGCGAATCAACAATCGCGGCATACCTGGATAATTGGAAGCGTCGTATTGAGGCGGTTGGTGACGAGTACTTCGCCGAGCTTGGCGGCCTGGACGGTCTGACCGGCAGCCCGACCCTGGAGGTCAAGATTGAAGCTTCCGGCCAGCTGTCAGAGGTGATTATCCGTAAGTCCAGCGGCTCGCGTGTCGTTGACCAGGCGGCGCTGGACATCCTGCGGCGCGCATCTCCGTATGAGCCGTTTCCCGACACAGTCGCGGCTGACTACGATCGCGTGCTGTTTGCTTACAAATTCCTGTTTAGCGCCGACCTAATGCCTTCAACTGCGAGCCTGGACTAGCGTGGCGATGCCCGAATCCGCTTCCCTGTGCAACCAGCTGCTGGTCGCGATGCCGGGCATGGCTGACCCTAATTTTTCAACCTCGGTCACGCTGATTTGCGAGCACAGCGAAGCCGGTGCTCTGGGCATTGTCGTCAACAAACCGTTGCTGCTGACTCTGGGTGAAATCTTTAAGCAAATGGACCTGCGAGCTGCCGATGCCGCGACCTCCGGACATGCGGTGCTGGACGGCGGGCCGGTCGGAGCAGACAGGGGCTTCGTGTTGCATGGGCCGGGGCATACTTACGAAAACTCGATTGAAGTCTGCGGTGATATTTACCTGACCTTTTCCCGCGATGTCATCGATAAGATGGCGGTCGGCGATGGTCCGGAAAGAACGCTGGTGGCGCTGGGATACGCCGGCTGGGGAGCGGGCCAGCTGGAAGACGAAATGCTTGCCAACTCCTGGCTGAGCGTCGCCGCAACGCCGGAGATTGTTTTTGAGCTGCCGTTCGACAAACGCTGGGCCGCAGCCGCCAGGACTATCGGTATCGACATTACTCAAATTGCACCCGACGCCGGGCACGCCTGACCTGGCTGTGCCGGAAACCATCCTCGCATTTGACTATGGGCGACGCCGTATCGGAGTCGCCGTCGGTCAAACCATTACGGCGTCGGCGAGCCCGCTCGGCGTGGTGAGCAACGACTATTCAGGACCGGACCAGGAGAAAATTGCGTCCCTGATCAAGGAGTGGCGGCCAAATCGGCTGGTCGTTGGCATGCCGGCGAACGCCGATGGCTCGGCCAGCGACATGCAGAATTTCGTCAATCAATTTATAGAGGCTCTTGCGGTGTACAGACTTGAGATTGACACCGTTGACGAGCGCTTCACATCGCTCGAAGCTGAGGCTAAATTGAAGGACGCTCGAATCGCTGGCGCACGCGGCCGAATAACCCGGGAATCAATCGACAGCGCAGCAGCCGTCCTGATTGCAGAGAGATATCTGGCCGCCCACAAGTTTTGACAGTAGACTTGCCCCGCCATGCAATCTCCCGAGACTATTCCCGCCCTCGACGACGACGCCAACCTGCAGCTGAATGCGGCTGGCGAGCTGCGACACTTGCTCACTCTCAGGGGACTGGACCGTACGACGCTGATCGAGTTGCTTGATGAGGCGCAGCACTTTGTCAGCCCGCGCGGCAGCGCTGCCGCTCGCGGTACGTCGCTCGCAGGACGCACTGTCGCAAACCTTTTTTTCGAACCGAGCACCCGTACACGCGCATCGTTTGATCTTGCGGCCAAACGGCTCGGCGCTGATGTTCTCAATCTCGACGTAAATACTTCTTCGCGCAAGAAAGGCGAGAGCATTCTTGACACCATCTACACCCTGCAAGCAATGCAGGTCGACATCATGGTGGTTCGCGATGCCGGTGCGGGTGTGCCAGCCTATATCGCGCGGCACGTGGACGATCATGTCAGCATTTTGAATGCAGGCGAGTCGGATGTCTCGCATCCGACACAGGGGCTGCTCGACCTGCTGACGATTCGGCAGCGGCTGGGCGATTTCGCTGCTCTGAAAGTAGCGATCGTCGGCGATATAGCGCATTCCCGCGTCGCCCGCTCCGCAGCGCAAGGGTTACACACTCTGGGCGCAGCAGAAATCCGGCTCGTGTCGCCACCGGCACTCGCGCCCGCTGCCAGTGAAATGCCGTACGCGAAAATAATGGACAATCTTGATGACGCGCTGCGCGATGCAAACGTAGTCATGGCGCTTAGAATTCAGCGCGAACGGATTGCCGACCGCGGTGGAATTCCGGATGTTGATGATTATTTCACCAACTTCGGGATCACCCGGGAACGCCTCCGGCAAGCGGCTTCGAATGTGGTCGTCATGCACCCAGGCCCAATGAACCGTGGCATTGAAATTGAATCCACACTCGCCGACAGCGCCGCGTCTGCGATCACCCAGCAGGTTACTAACGGCGTCGCTGTACGCATGGCGATTCTGGCCCGTGTGACCAGAGCGATGGCACTGACATAATTACCGCGGCGCAAAAACACGCGCAGCGAAACCGCGGCACGCTGTTTGTCGAGTCGGGTGAGTTGGTTGCAGTCGATCGCTTTCCGGGTGAGCAATACATCATGCGTTTGCGCGCGCCGAAGAATGCCGCGGCCGCCAGGCCCGGCAGTTTTGTGCACATGAGCTGCGATGATGCGTTGCCGATGCGGCGCCCACTTTCGATCATGCGGGCAGAAGGCGACTGCATAGAGGTGTTGTTCAAGTCACATGGCGACGGGCTGCGCTTGCTCGCTGAAAAACAGGTTGGCGAAACCGTGAGCCTGCTGGGGCCCATCGGACAACCCTTTCACCCCGACCCGCAGCGCCCGAATTGCGTGCTCATCGGTGGCGGCGTCGGCATTCCGCCGATGGTCTTTCTCGCGGACACGCTGCGCCGTGATCCGGCATGGCGGCCACTCGCTATTCTTGGCTCGGAAATCCCGTTTCCGTTCGCATTGCAGCCCTCAGCGCTGAAAACGCCCTGGGCCAGCCGTGACATTGTGAGCTGCATGCCGCTACTTGAAGACTGGGGAATCACCAGCAGACTCTGCAGCCTGTCGGATTTTGACGGTACCTTTCGCGGCTATGTCACCGAACTCACCGACCTCTGGTTGCAAAGTCTCGCAGACAGCGAACTTGCAAAGACCCAATTATTCGCTTGCGGGCCGACGGTGATGCTACAGGCTGTCGCAGCACTCGCTGAACGTTACGACGT
>JBBKWL010000042.1:0-50846 GCA_037968975.1 Woeseiaceae bacterium
CCACCGCCGCCGCCGCCCGTGACACCCTCGTTGTCGATCGCCAGCGCCAGTATCGCGGAGGGTGACAGTGGTGATGTCGCGCTTACCTTTAACGTTTCACTGTCGGCCTCCTCGAACGATGACATCAGCGTCACGTTCAACACCGCCGACGGCTCTGCGACGTCGCCGGCCGATTTCGCATCGAGTAGCGATACACTGACCCTGACGGCGGGCAGTACCAGTGGAACAATCGGCATTATTGTCCATGGCGATACCGAGGACGAGGCTGACGAAACGTTTACCGTAACGCTTTCATCGCCGGTCAATGCCACGATCGCGACAGCGACGGCGATCGGCACCATCCGAGACGACGACAGCAGTGCGATCGCAGGCCTCGACAGCCGTCCCGACAATCAGTCCTGTATTGCTCCACCCAGGCCAACGGCTGACGCGAGCGTCACCGTATCCAGTCCGTTTCCGGCGTTAACGTTCACGCAGCCGACAAAAATTTTGCTGGAGCCCGGTGCTGATCCCAGGCTGTTCGTATTGCAAAAAACCGGTCAGGTAATGACGTTCGATCCTAACAACCCTGCCGCCAGCAGTGTTTACATGGATATCTCGCCGGTTCGTACGAATTCTGAGGGTGGCCTGCTCGGAATGGCATTCCATCCGGATTATCCCAATACCCCCGAAGTCTTCCTGTCATACACAATCGATCACAGTAACCCGGGTATGCGCACGGTGGTTTCACGTTTGATTCTCGATGACGTTGACTCGCCGAGTGCGCGCGGCGCGGGCACAGTCGAGGAGGTGCTGCTGCTGGTTGATCAGGAACAGGACAATCACAACGGCGGAGACATCGCGTTCGGCGCCGACGGCTTTCTTTATATCGGCCTCGGCGATGGCGGCGGCAGTGGCGATCCAAACAACCGCGCACAAAATACAAGTTGGCTGCTTGGCTCGATGCTGCGAATCGACGTCACCGGTCCTGGTGTCAGTTTTCCGGCTATCCCTTATGTGATTCCGGCTGACAACCAATTTGCCGGCAATGCCATTTGTGGCGCCGGGTCAAATGCCGATGACTGCCCGGAAATTTTTGCCTGGGGATTGCGTAATCCGTGGCGCTGGTCGTTTGACTCAGACACCGGCCAGCTTTGGCTTGCAGACGTTGGCCAGAACGCGTTCGAAGAGATTGACCTGATCGAGCTTGGCGGAAATTACGGCTGGCGCTGCCGCGAAGGCGCGCACGATTTCAATACGACCGGTTGCGGCAGCGGATTTATTGAACCGGTCAGCGAATACGGTCGCGGGCTTGGCAGTTCTATAACCGGTGGCGCTGTCTACCGGGGAAGCGCGATCCCCGAACTCGAAGGCAAGTACATTTTTGCGGATTACGGCTCGGGACGCATCTGGGCGCTGCAGAGTGACGGGCAGGGTGGTTATACCAATGACCAGTTGATTGACACGTCATTCGGTCCCACGTCGTTTGCTGCAGATGAAAACGGCGAACTGTTATTTACAGACATCAACAGTGGCCGAATCCGCATGCTCCAGCCGGCGGGAGCGCCCACGGCGGACACCATTCCCGATTTGCTGTCGGCAACCGGCTGCGTCGATCCGGCCGACGTTACGGCGCCCTATGACGGGTTGGTGCCATACGACGTCAACGCCGCCTTCTGGTCAGATGGTGCCAACAAGGAACGCCATTTCGGCATCCCGAATGGTGGCACGATCACCCGGGTCAACGACCGGAACTGGGAGTTTCCCGCAGGTACCGTTATCGTCAAGAACTTCCGTCTGAATGGCGCGCTCATCGAGACGCGCCATTTTATGCGACATCCCGACGGTGAGTGGGCGGGCTACACCTATGAATGGAACGCGCAACAAACCGAGGCGACGCGAGTCCGCGGGGGCAAGACCGTCAGCATCAATGGCCAGGACTGGATCTATCCATCCGAAAGTCAGTGCATGGAGTGTCACACGAGCTCGGCAGGTTTCACGCTGGGGCCTGAAACGGCGCAATTAAATGCGGACTTTACTTATCCCGCGACGTCGCGAACGGCGAACCAGCTCGAAACGCTGGACCATGTCGGCCTGTTCTCATCCTCGTTGACAGGACCTGTCGCGTCATTGCCGGTAATGCCGGATCCGGGCGACGGAACCGCGGCGGCGGACGATCGCGCCCGCGCATACCTGCACACCAACTGTGCGCAGTGCCATCGGCCGAATGGTCCGACGCCCTCCACAATGGATTTACGCTTTACGACATCGTTAACAGATACGAACGCCTGCAATGCAACACCGTTGCTTGGTGACCTCGGTATCAACAACGCGTTGCTGATCTCTCCGGGCGACGCCGCCGCATCGATTGTCATTGAGCGAGCGGCCCGGCGCGACATTCACGGCATGCCGCCGCTGGGCGCCAAGCTGACGGACACCGCAGGAATTACTGTGCTGACGAACTGGATAAACAGTCTCACTTCCTGCAACTGAAACGCTTTATTTGGCGCAGTGCGTCACAACGCTGAGATGACAGCTGGCGAAACCGTGCAAAAATTGTTGCAGGCATGGCACCATGGCGGCGATCCATTCCCAACTACGCACTTAAGAGGGTTAATTTGTCTCAGGAAACACGCAAGCTGCTGATCGTCGAAGACGACCCGGGGCTGCTGTCGCAGCTGAAGTGGTGCTTCGAGGGGTATGACGTGGTCACGGCCGAAGATCGCACTTCGGCGGTCACTGAATTCCGTCGTCACGAGCCCATGGTGGTGTTGCAGGATCTGGGCCTGCCACCCGACCCCGATGGCGTCGATGAAGGGCTGGCGACCTTGCAGGAGCTATTGCGCCTGTCGCCGCATACCAAAGTCATCGTCGTTACCGGTCACGGAGACCAGGAAAACGCGCTGAAGTCGGTGGGTCTCGGTGCCTATGATTTTTATCAAAAGCCAGTGGACACAGACACATTGCAGCTGCTGGTGGACCGGGCATTCACCATTGCTGATCTGGAAAAAGAAAATCGTCGCCTGCAGAACCTGGCCAGCGAATCACCTCTCGACGGCATCATTGCTGCCAGCGAGGGCATGCTTAGCGTGTGCCGTATGATCGAAAAAGTTGCGCCGACAGACGTCACGACTTTGTTGCTGGGCGAGTCCGGAACAGGAAAGGAATTGCTGGCGCGCTCATTGCATCGCCTGAGTCCGCGGGCGGAAAAGCGATTCGTTGCCATTAACTGCGCGGCGATCCCGGAGAATCTGCTCGAATCGGAATTGTTTGGTCATGAGAAAGGTGCCTTCACCGGCGCTGTCAAGCAGACACCCGGTAAGGTCGAAGTGGCCGACGGTGGCACGCTGTTCCTCGACGAGATTGGTGACATGCCAATGTCATTGCAAGCCAAAATGCTGCGGTTTTTGCAGGAGCGGGTTATCGAGCGAGTCGGCGGCCGCGAGGAAATCTCGGTTGATGTGCGCGTAGTGTGCGCGACGAATCAGAACCCGATTGATCTCATTGCCAAGGATCTTTTCCGCGAGGATCTTTACTACCGCGTCAGCGAGATCACCATCGATATTCCGCCGTTTCGCGATCGCGAAGAGGGCAGGCTGATTCTCGCCAGACATATCCTCTCGAAGTACGCCAAGCAGCAAAATCGTTCCCTGGTCGGCTTCACCGATGATGCGAACGCCGCTATTGAGGCGTATTCCTGGCCCGGCAACGTGCGCGAGCTGGAAAACAAGATCAAAGGTGCGGTGATCATGGCCGATGGCAAGCAGGTGACGGCCGCCGATCTCGGCATTGCGGCAAGTGCTGATCAGGAGGAAGAATCACTGAACCTGAGGGAGGTGCGGCAGCGAGCCGAGTCCAAGGCGATTCGGGTCGCCCTGATGAAGAGCTTCGGCAATATCTCGCGAGCGGCAGAGCAGCTCGGGGTAACCCGACCCACGCTGTATGACCTGCTGAACAAATACGGCATGTCTGCCGAAGCTTATTCGAAGCGCAATGCCAACGGTGAGGACTGATAGAACCTAAATTTGCCTGCCTGTTCAAGGCTTTGCACGTGGGTATAACTCTGGTTATACTCGGCCGATGAAAACGGCTATTTCTATCCCGGATGCGACGTTCGTGGCGGCAGACACCCTTGCCAAGCGGCTGGGTCTGTCCCGCAGCGAACTCTATGCTACGGCCGTCGCGCGTTTCGTCGAACTGAATCATGCCGCTGGCGTCAGCCAGCGACTGAATGCCGTCTACGACGTTGTGGCGGAATCCGGCCGACTGGAAGCCGTCATGGACATTGCCGCTGTTGCATCGCTCGACAGGAGTGCGTGGTAGTGAAGCGCGGTGAAATCCGCTGGCTGTCATTGCCGGACAGCGGCGGCTCGCGGCCGGTTGTCGTCGTGTCCGACAATGAATTTAACGAGAGCCTGATCCCCACCGTGGTCTGTGCCGTGCTGACGTCCAATCTCAAACTCGCGCACGCGCCAGGCAATGTGTTTGTCAATCCTGAAGCGACGAAGCTCGACAGAGATGCGGTCGTGAATGTGGCCGAGATGATGACCGTTGACCGTCGCTATCTCTCTCCGGCTGCAGCAGCGCTCGGCGCGGCTCGCATGCGTGAAATTGATGACGGTCTGAGGTTAGTGTTGTCGCTGTAGCGCGGGGGCGCTATTGAAGTCAGCGTAACGGCCGCTAATGCGACTTGAACGAATCAGGGTTGAGATCGTGGCGCGACAACAGCTTGTAGAAATCCGTTCGGTTGCGTTTTGCGAGTCGTGCAGCCTGGCTGACGTTGCCCATAGTGATCTGCAATATCTGCGACAGGTAATTGCGGGTAAATTCGTCGCGCGCATCGGTAAACGACATCAGCTTGCCCGCGTGTTCGCCGAGTGACGACTGTACGAGTTCGCCACTGATGACGGGCGAGCGCGACAACGCTACGTTTTGTCTGACAATGTTGTAAAGCTGCCGGATGTTGCCAGGCCACTCGGCGGTAACGAGCAACTCAACAGCTTCGGGTGCGTATACTTTGCGGTCCTGATTGCCTTCCCGGGCAATCAGCTGCAGGAAGTGCGACACCAGCAACGGGATGTCCTCGCGACGTTCGTCCAGCACAGGTAATTCAATGTTCACCACGTTCAGACGATAGTAGAGATCTTCGCGAAAATTGCCTTCACGCATCATCTTCTGCAGATCTCGGTGGGTTGCCGAGATAACGCGAACGTCAACCTCAATGGCGTCGGTACTGCCAACCGGTCGTACCTGGTGTTCCTGCAAGACGCGCAACAACTTGACCTGCAGGCGCATTGGCATGTCACCAATTTCGTCCAGCAGCAAAGTGCCGCCTTCTGCTGACTGAAACAGGCCTTCGTGACTTCGGGTAGCGCCGGTAAATGCACCCTTCACATGACCGAATAATTCCGATTCCAGCAGGTTCTCCGCCATCGCGCTGCAATTGATTGCGACAAACGGGCACGAGTGCCGCGGACTGGCACCATGAATGGCCTGCGCCAGCAGTTCTTTGCCGGTACCGCTGTGTCCGGTGATGAGCACCCGTGCATCCGTCGCAGCCACCATTTTTGCCTGCGCAAGAATTTCCTTGAGTTTCTGGTTACGCGTGATGATTTCCGCGGCCCAGTCGTCATCCACTTCGGCCGAGCCCGAGACTTTCATCGCGCGCTCCACCGTATCCATCAGTTCTTCCTTGTCGATCGGCTTGGTCAGGAAACCGAAGGCGCCACCCTGTGTTGCCGTCACCGCATCGGGAATCGTGCCGTGTGCGGTGATGATCACCACGCGTAAACCGGGTGACTTGGTTTGCAGTTCTTTCAGCAAACCGATGCCGTCCATCTTGTCCATCTTGAGATCGGTGATGACAAGGTCAGGCCTGAACCGGTGCAGAACTGCCAGCGCTTTGTGCGCGCTCTCGACCGCTTCCACTTCATAGTCTTCCGCACGCAGCCGGATACTGAGGAGACGCAGCAATCCCGGGTCGTCATCGACCAGCAGGATCTTTCCTTTGATGTCGCTAAGTTTGCTTGGCATGGTGGCAGTATTCATAAAACAGACTCTGTCGTCAGCAGTTTACAAGCATCGCAGTAGCGGCACTATTGGGAATCGTCTTCGTCGTTTGTCTCGCGAATGGATCGTTCAATGGTTGTGATCGCTTCAAGTTTCGATTCTGCCTCAGCCAGAGACTGTCGAAGACGGCGATTATCCGCTTCAATGGTCGTGAGTCGGCGCGCAACGGCGGCATCCTCTGTAGAAGCCGCCTGATCGGTTTCACTTCTCAGGCGCCGCGCCTCGGCGTTAAGCACTATACGGGTTTCAATTTCGCGAAGATAAAGCGTAGCGAGTGCGACCTCCGCTGAGGTCATCAGTTCCTGTTGCGAAAGCAATTCTCGCAAAATCCCCTGGGCCTCAGCCCCGTCTTCCTCAGCGTGCCCCGGCGTTCCCAGAATCAGGCTATATCTGAGCCGTGAAGACGTATCCGGCGTGATTCTCGCGGCAGCCTCCGCATCTGCGAATATTTCGGCTTGAGTAGCGGGGTCGCCTGTCACGAGTTCGTATAACTCTGATAGGTAGCTGTTCGCCTCGGGCGCGCCGAGGATCACCGGATCCGTTGCTTCGAACGTGCGCCGGCCTTTCAGCCAGTTGCTTACCGTCTCACACCCGGACACACCCACGCTGACGATGAGGGCGGTTACGATCAGCCGTACTGTGCGGTTTGCTGTCTGACTATGCATTTGCTGCAATCCGTTGATTTGCTGCCTCCCGTTGCTGCGGAATGTGAATTCTGAAATGCGCCCCGGCAAATTCCTCGGAATTCACCAGCTCTACGGACCCTTGATGAGCCTGTATGCACTCCAGTACCACCGACAAGCCAATACCTGTTCCCGCAATATGGCCACCCTGTTTCTGATGACCCTGGAAGAAGGCTTCGAAAATCCTGGGAGTCTCATCTTCCGGGATGCCAGGCCCTGTGTCCGCGAACTCCAGCACAAAACTGGTCGGCGTGGATTTGGCACGGATGGTTACCACGCCGCCTCTGGGCGTAAATTTGATGGCATTGGACAGCAAATTGTCGAGTACGGTGCGGAATTTATCCCGGTCTGCCTTGACGACGATGTCCTCCACATCCAGCTTCAGCTGAATCTGGGCCGCTTTCAATGCGAGCCGCTGCGCCTTTGCGACCGAAATGACCAGCGCGCGTAGCGGGAATTCGGTCACTGTCAGCACTTCGTTCTTGGATTGCCACGCACTGAAACTGAGAAGGTTTTCAATGAGTTGCTGTAGTTTTATGCCATTGAGTCGAAGTATGTCGGTCACTTCCCGTTGCGGTTGCTTCAGCTCGCCGACAGTGCCGTCCAGCAGCAGTTCGGTTCCCTCACGAATATTGGCAAGCGGGGTTTTCAGCTCGTGAGACATATGGCGCAGAAAACGGTTTTTCTCCTGCGCCAACTCAAGCAGCCTGAGCCTGAGCCATTCCAGCTGACGGCCGAGTTTTTCCAGGTCTTTCGGCCCTTTTACCCGGATAGGGTGTGAAAAGCCGCTTTGTCCCAGCTGCCCTATGGCCCGGTCGATCTGGCGGATGGGGCGCGCGACCAGCAGGGTAAAAAAGAGCACCAGAATAAGAGTCCCGGGCACCAGCGCGGCGGTCTGCCACGCCGACACCTGCTGCGCCCGCTGGGTGCTGGCCTGCAGCTGTGCAAGCTCCTGTTCAATGTGGTTGCTGAGTGCGAGCGACAGACGATTCACACGCTGCCGCAGAACCGTAAATTCAGCCACCGCTGCCTCGGCCTGCTGATCGTCCAGTGACGGATTGCCAAGGGTCTGCACAATGCGTGCCGCGGAGGCACGGACGGCACTGATCGATGCATCGGCATCGGCCAGACGGGCCAGACCGCCCATGCGCTCCAGCGTCGATTCAAGCGCAGCAGCATCCTGCTCGAGAACGGCGAAACTCGCGTCATTGCGCAATACCAGAAATTGTCGGGCAACGCGTTCCAGCGACGCTGCCTGTTGCGAAAGCTGGCGATTATTCTCCGCCGCAGACACGCCTGTTACGACAAGGCGTTCGCTTTGCTCGGCGAGCCGGTCGAGATTGACCAGCGCCCATAAAACGGCGATAAGCAAGGGCAGGGCGACCAGTCCAAAGCCGAACAGGATCAGCCCGTGCAAAGATTTCGGGCCACGATAATTCAATCCGTCACCTCGGTGTGGCGCGAGTCCGGCGTTCCAGGTGCGCTGTGCTCACCCATACGCACCGGGATCCCCGGCCGCCAGCTTTTTTTCCCACGCTAGGCTCGTTTTGACGATCGTGTCGAGGTCGTCGTAGCGCGGTGTCCAGCCCAGCACGTCGCGAATACGTGTCGCAACAGCTACCAGCTCCGGCGGATCGCCGGCCCGGCGCGGTTCGTCCACGACATTGAGCGGCGCGCCATTGGCATTGGCCACTGCACTGATCACTTCCCGCACACTGTAACCATGCCCGTACCCACAGTTCAGCGTGATGGACTTGCCGCCAGCCCGCATGTAGTTCAGTGCATCAACGTGTGCTTTGGCGAGATCATCGACATGAATGTAGTCGCGGAGTCCGGTGCCGTCGGGGGTCGGATAGTCAGTGCCGTAAACCGACACCTGCGGGCGTTTGCCAACCGCAGCCTCACACGCGACCTTGACCAGCAAGGTCGCTTTCGGCGTTGACTGGCCGATGGTTCCGGACGGCTCGCTGCCGGCCACATTAAAGTAGCGCAGCACGACGTAACTTGGCCCGCCCGCCACCGCAAGGTCGCGCAGCATCCACTCCGTCATCAGTTTCGAGGTGCCGTAAGGGTTGATAGGTTGCGTCGGCGAGTCTTCCGACGCCTTACCGCCATCCGGAAGACCGTACACGGCCGCCGTCGACGAAAAGACAATATGCCTGACGCCATTGTTCAGGCAGGCTTCCAGCAATGTCCTGCTGTTGGCCGTGTTGTTGCCATAGTATTTGAGCGGGTTGCTGACCGATTCCGGCACCACGGTATGCGCCGCAAAATGCATCACCGTGTCGATATCGTGTCGGGCAAAAACGCTGGCAAGGGTCGCGGCATCGCCGGTGTCCCCAACGACGAGATCGCCGTAGGTCACGGCTGCCTCAAATCCTGTGCTGAGATTGTCCAGCGTGACGACCTTTTCGCCGGCCTGTCCAAGCTGGCGCACGACATGGCTGCCGATATAGCCGGCACCACCGGTCACCAGTATTGTTTTGTTTTCCATAGATTTTTCATTTGCCTTGCAACAATTGAGAGTGGCGGACATCCAAGCAGGATAGATTCTAACAATACTTCGTGACGATACAGGACTTATGTCTCATTCAGTGCTGTGTGAACCGTCAGTTAGCCATTCCCTCACCTGACGGGCAGTATTGTAAATCTGCACTCACATAATTGTGGCGATTTAGATGCCGGCGGCGATGGCGGGCGGCGACCTGGGCTTTTGGAGAAATAATGAACGACCGGTTCCTCAGGATGAGAACGGCATTTGTCGCGAACGGCAGTTTCGCCAGGCTGGCGACCTTGTCATACGTCGCCTCACTGCTGGTCGCTTGCGGTGGAGGTGGGGGTGGCGCCAGTCCGCCGCCACCATTGCCGCCGCCCCCGCCACCGCCGCCGCCCGCGTCGGTTACCATGACTGGCGTTCTTTCGTATCAGTTCCCGCCGGCGAACAACAATTGCAGCGGTCTGAATTTTAACGCCGTGCAGACCCGGCCTATCCGGGAGGCAACGGTGCAGCTACTGAATGCCGCGGGCAACGCCGTGATCGCAACCGCTGTGTCTGGCGTTGACGGTTCCTATTCATTCACCGTTGATTCTGCGACGAACTATATCCTTCGGGTGCGCGCTGAAATAAAAAACACCCGCTGGGATGTCGAGGTGCGAAACAACGTTGATCCGGCCGCTACTTTGCCACTGACACAACGACCAATTTACGTCCTCGATAATTCTTTCAACAGCGGCGTGCAGCCCGATTTGCAGCTGAACCTGACCGCGGCTACCGGCTGGAACGGTAGTGGTTTCACCGGTACACGTTCTGCCGCACCGTTCTCCATCCTGGACGCTATCTACAGTGCAATTTCGCTGGTCGCAAACGAACAACCGACAGCGGTATTTCCACCACTGGATGCCTACTGGAGCCCGGACAATACCAGTGGATCCAGCGCGACACGCAACATCGACACAGGTGACATTGGCACCTCCTTCTACTCGAACAATCAGCTGTTCCTGCTCGGCAAGGAGGGCGTTGACATCGAGGAGTTCGACGACCATGTCATCGTGCACGAGTGGGGTCACTACTTCGAAGACAACTTTTCGCGGTCTGACAGCATCGGCGGCGAACACGGTCTCGGTAATCAGCTCGACAAACGCGTGGCCTTTGGCGAGGGATTTGCGACCGCGCTGGCCGGGATCGTGCTGAACGACCCGCAGTACTGTGACGCATTATGGTCGGGCAATACGCTTAGCGGCTTTGGCTTCAACATCGAAAACGGTAATCCCGGCGTGGCAGGCTGGTTCAATGAAATATCGGTGCTGAAATTTGTCTACGATCTGTGGGATACGCAGGTTGACGGAGCCGATACCGTTGACATCGGGTTTGGCCCGATCTTTAACGTGATGGCCGGCCCGCAGGCGACCACACCGGCTTTCACCAGTATCTTCTCGTTTGCCACCTATCTGAAACAACAGGGCACCGGGCAGAATGCAGCCATCGACCTGCTGCTACAGGAGCAGGACATCAATGCCGTCGGCGTCGATATATATGCAACGAACGAAACCAACGACGGCCCGGGCGCACCAAACGATGTGCTGCCGGTCTACACAAACCTGACCCTCGGCGTCACTGAGACGATTTGTGCCAACAGCCAGTTCGACGCTGGTAAAAGTGGTAACAAGCTGTCCGAACACCGTTATCTGCGCCTGGATCTCGCGCTGCCCGCGCAGGTCACATTTCAGATGACCACCCTGAATCCGCCGTCTGTTCCATCGGTAGGTTTCAACTGTGAAACAGCGCCCGACGACGACCCGGAAAACCACCAGCACAGTGATCCGGATTTTCTCGTCTGGCGCGACGGCCAGCTTGAGGTGCTCGGTTTCAGCTGCGATCCTAACGAAGAGGTGATAGCCGGGACGCTTGCAGTCGGCACCTACGTTATCGACATGAATGAATTTCGCCATGAAGACGAAGAGACGCCTGGCGGCTTTCCGGAGCGCGTATGCTTCGACTTCACTGCGAATTAATATCCGGGCGACAGAGACCAAGAGAATGACTATGACAGCCATGCACCGTGCCAGCTCAACCGCAGTTTTGCTAGCGATCGTGCTGCCCTTCCTGATGGCGTGTGGCGAGGTTCCGGATTCCGGCGTTGTCGCATCGCAATCAGAATCGGCACCTGAATCGGCAACCACTGAGTCGACGAAGTCCGCGGCGGCGTCTGCGCGTTCACCCGGAAAGCCGTCTGCGCCGGTATCGATGAATTACGAAATTATCGGCCAGCCGGTTGTTGGTCGGCCGGTATTGATCAATGTCACGGTCAACGCTGACACAGGACCGGTTGACGTCTATTACAGCATCGCCGACAGCAGTGCGGTCACGTTTCAGCCGGGACAGGTGGAACGGCTCCGTATCATGGAAACATCACGCGGCGCGCGGCAGCAGTTATCCGTCATACCGCAACGCGAAGGACGCGTGTTCGTCAACGTGTCGGCCGAAGTGCAAACGCCGGACGGCATCAAGGTCAGATCGATGGCGATTCCCATCAAAGTCGGCAAGCTGCCGGATGAGCCCTCCATCAACGGAGAGTTGAAAGAGGGCCCGGAGGGCGAAACGGTGATTTCGATGCCGGCAGAGCCGTCCAACTAACGCCATCCGGTTTGGCAAAACATCCTTCCGGGAAAATATTCCCAATTTTTGCGTGATTCGAGAGTTGCATCACAGACCCCCGGTGTGAACGCGGATACAGTTCGTCCATACTGCTGAAAGTGCGCCACAAGCTAATGATTTAGCAGTAAAAAATTCCCAATATCCGCCGCAATCCGGCGGCTTTGTGTTTCCCGGAGCCAGCGGCTCCGGCCGGGGTATGGATGCATCGCGAACTGCGAAAACAGATCAGGCAGGCAACAGGGAGGTCCGGGATTGAGAAACTCGACTTTGTCGAGTTGCTGAAGTTGATCGACCGGCATTATGACAAAATGGAAGCGACCATCACCCAGTCGCTCACCACGCAGACCCTCACCGCATCCAACGCCCCGATCGAGGCGATTTTCGACAGCGTAACCGAAGCGCTGCTCTCCGTGAGTGAAGACGGCACGATTCGAACCTGCAACCGGGTTTGCTCCCGTTACTTCGGCCGCGCGCGAGATGACCTCGTCGGCGCGTCGATTACCGAGATTCTGCCGGACTGCCGCAACAAGACACTCGAGGAGTTTCTTCGTCCGTATCAGTCCGATATCGATGATACGAAAGCGGACTTTAGCGGGGGCGAAATTCGCGCCGCGAAGGCCAACGGCGAGACCTTTGACGCGGAAATTAACTCCAGCTGTCTTGATATCGGCATTGACCGTATCTACGTCATCAGCCTTCGCGATGTCACAGGCAGGAAAGAGGCAGATAAATCCCTGAAGGAAAATGAGGAGCGATATCGCGCGCTGGTTGAGAATGCGCCCGAAGCGATCGTTGTGCTGGACGTTGACAGCAATCGATTCGTCGACGCAAATGAAAACGCCTGCGCGCTGTTTAATCTGTCTCGCAAGCGCTTACTGAGTATTGGCCCGCAGGCGATCAGCCCGCGCATGCAGCCGGACGGCCGGCCGTCATTTGGTGTCCGGCGCGGCTATGTAGATCAGGCGTTGAAGGGGGGGCATCCGGTATTCGAGTGGCTGCACAAAGACATACATGGCGCGCAATTTCCCTGCGAGGTGCGCTTCAGCCTGTTGCCCTCTGAAGACCGTAAATTGCTTCGCGTCAGCATCACCGACATTACGGCGCGCAAACGTAATGAAGATTTTACCTATGCGCAAAACAAAATTCTGGAAATGGTTGCCGCCAACACGCCCTGCGACCGAACGTTGCGATCCGTGTGCCGTTGTGTCGAGAAAATCGGCGGCGAGCTGCACGCAGCAATCATGCAGCTCGACATCAGGACGCAGTCTCTGTTTGTAAGTCAGGCCCCCAGTTTGCCGGAGCAGTTCAAACTGGCGCTCGATTTTTTACGCGTGGAGGAGAAAGGGATTACCTGTGGTGCCGCAGTATTCTCCAACACGGAAAAATTTACGCAAAACGTGGCCGATGATCCGGCGTGGCGAGCAATTCACAAACTGGCGAACAGCCATGGCATCAAGGCAGCGTGGTCATTTCCACTGCATGGGGCAGGGGACCTGATTGTCGGCACCCTGGACGTCTACCTCCGCGAATGTCGTGCACCCACGACGGACGAGCTCGACAAGATCAACCGCATGACCAGACTAGCCAGTCTCGCGATCAAAAAGCAGGCAGACGAGGAAAAGCTGAAGACGAGCGAATCGCGTTATCGCGGCCTGTTCGAAAATGTCGTCGACGGCGTCTATATCGCCTCGCGCGAAGGTGACATCATCACGGTGAATCCCGCCCTCGTCGAAATGCTCGGCTACGAAAGTGTGGACGATCTCAAGCGCGCAGGACCGACGACCGTTCTGTATGTAAATCCGATAGATCGCGAGCGCGTGTTTGCACGTCTGGAAGCGCACGGTTTCGTCAAAAACTTTGAATACCGGCTGCGACGCAAGGACGGTGGGGAAATCGTCGTTCTTGAGAATTCCCGTGCCATTTACGGGGACGACGGCAATGTCGTCGCGCATGAAGGCACAATCACGGACATTACCGAACGGAAGGTCGCGGAGACGCGTGTCTTCGAGGAAAAAGAGCGGGCACAGGTTACGCTGCAGTCAATCGGCGACGGCGTCATCACCACCGACGCTGACGGTTTGGTCGATTATATCAATCCGGTCGCGCAGGATCTGACCGGTTGGGACACCCGCAGCGCCCACGGTCAGCCGATCGGTTCGTTGATGACACTCATCAACGAGCATACAAGAGCCACGGTAGACAACCCGGTTACGCGTTGCCTGAGGGAAGGCAGGATAACGACCCTGGCAGAAAATTCATTGCTCATCACACATGCAGGCGGCGAGATTCCGATTCAGGACTCCGCAGCGCCCATTCGTGACCGCATTGGCAACATCATCGGCGCAGTGATGGTGTTCCATGACGTGAGCAAAGAATCGCGGCTGTTTCGCAAGCTGTCCTATCAGGCGTCACACGACACGCTAACTGGTCTCATCAATCGGCGCGAATTCGAGAATTGTCTCGTGTCTGCCCTGGACAACGTGCATCGCAGTGCCGATGACTGCAATGCCCTGCTGTATCTGGATCTGGACCAGTTCAAGGTTGTTAACGACACCTTCGGCCACACTGCCGGCGATGAGTTGCTGCGGCAATTAGCAGGTGTGGTACAGGCTAACATCCGCTCCACGGACATCGTGGCGCGACTGGGTGGCGACGAATTCGGCATACTGCTGGAACGGTGTAGCGAAGAGCGTGCGATTTCAGTCGCCGAGGCGATTCGGGGCGCCATTGAATTGCACCGCTTTAACTGGAAAAAAGCATTCACCAGTGCCCGTTGTTCGATAGGCGTCGTGATGGTGACTAAAGAATGCCGTGATGTCGCGAGCATAATGAGCTGGGCGGATGTCGCCTGTTATTCGGCCAAGGACAAAGGGCGAAATCAAATACACCTCTATCAAGACGACGATGCATCCATGCGTCACGAAGAGATGAAATGGGTGTCGCGCATTACATCAGCAGTTGAAGAGAACCGATTCGAACTTTTTTATCAGCCAATCGTTCGCCTCGGTGAGAATGAGAAGTCCGCCAAGGGGCACTATGAGCTGCTGCTTCGTATGCGTGATGAAAACGGCGAGCTGGTTGGGCCGGATCAGTTCATTCCGGCAGCCGAACGTTACAACCTGATGTCCACCCTGGATCGCTGGGTTATCCACCAGGCGTTGTCGCAACTTGCCGACCGCAACCCGGCGGTTGCAGAAGCGCACTACACGCTGGCTATCAACCTGTCCGGGACTTCACTGAGCGACGATCGTTTTCTTGAATATGTTATCGGGGAACTCAAGTCGCAGCGGCTCCCTCGCGGCGCAATCTGTTTTGAAATCACTGAAACGGCCGCTATCTCGAATTTGAGCAGGGTAATCCATTTCATGCAGACGTTGAAAAAACTGGGCTGCATGTTCTCGCTGGATGACTTTGGCAGTGGCCTGTCGTCGTTTACCTATCTAAAGAACCTGCCAGTCGACTATCTTAAAATCGACGGTCAATTTATTCGCAATGTTGCCGAAGATCTGGTTGACGAAAGTATGGTGAAGGCGATCACTCAGGTCGGCCAGGCGATGGGGATCGAGACAATTGCTGAGCGGGTTGAAAGTCGCGCAGTCGTGGATAAGCTGGGCCAGCTGGGAGTGCGCTTTGCACAGGGATTCTATTTTGCACGACCGACATCAGTGCAAACGTTTGAACCCTGGGCGGACACCATCGTGTCAACGCGGCGCGCATGACCGGCTAATCTCTGCAATTCCCGCTCAACCGGGAATCGGGATGGGGTACACTTCCTGCCAACTTCACACCACTAAGAATCTGTATGTCCATCAAAGGCGCTGTCGACAACGCCCCTGGCTCAACCCTTCTTGCCGCTGACGAACCCGCGCCATTTGCCGTCCTAAATCCGGAATCGGTAGCACCGATTCTGCTGGTTTGCGATCACGCTAGCGATCGCTTTCCTGCTGCGCTTGGCAGCATGGGGCTGGACCCGTTCGCACGGCGCTGCCATCTGGCAGTCGACATTGGCGCGGGAGCACTGACGCGCGCGATGGCGGCGGAGCTTCAGGCTACCGCCATTTTGTGCCAGTACTCCAGACTGGTTGTTGATTGCAACAGAGAGCTGATGGATGCGGGCGCATTTCTGGAGTTTGGCGATGGCGTCGTCATACCGGGCAACCGCAATCTGACGCAGGCGGACAAGGAATTACGAGCAAGGGAAATTCATGCGCCGTATCATCGTGGCGTAGCAAACGAAATACTGCGCTTGCAAGGGCAGGGTATCGAGCCGCTGTTCGTTGCGGTGCACAGTTTTACGCCAGTGTTAAATGGCGTGCCACGCCAATGGGAGATCGGCGTTTTGTGGGACAGGGACGCGGACACATCCGGAATGTTTATTCAAGATTTTGAAGCTGCCGGGTTTATCGTCGGTGATAATGAACCCTATTCGGGCAGAGGGCCACAGGACTTTACCATCGACAATCATGCGGAAAGCGCGGGCCTGCCGCATGTAGGTATAGAAATCCGTCAGGATCTCATTCATCAACAAGACGGCGTCGAGCGCATTGCGGCCGTGATGCATAAAATCGTAAGCAGAGCGGCGAAGCATCACAGCGCGAAAAAATCGGCGTTGAAGCAACCACCAAAGATCGCGTAAGGCTGGTCTATAAGCAGGTAGCGATGACCGTTAGGGAACCAAAGTTCACTGTTGGCGTTGAAGAAGAGTATCTCCTGGTAGACAAGGAGACGCGAGGTCTGGTAGTCGACCCGCCCGAGTCACTCCTGGGTGAATGCGAAGAGTTGCTTTCGACCCAGGTAACGACTGAATTGCTGCGCTCCCAGATTGAGGTTGGCACTAAAGTCTGCGACAACATCGGCGAGATCAGAGAGGAGCTGTGTCGCTTACGTCGCAGTATCATCGACGTCGCCGGTCGCCATGGCATCGCGCCAATCGCCGCCTCCACGCATCCTTTCAGTCACTGGTCGGAACAGAAACAAACCCAGAAAGACCGCTACGAATCGTTGACGTCGGAAATGCAGGGCGCAGCGCGCCGCCTTGTAATTTGCGGCATGCATGTGCATGTCGGCATTGAAGACGATGCCCTGCGTATCGATCTTATGAATCAGGCAGCGTATTTTTTACCGCACCTTCTCGCCTTGTCCTGTTCTTCGCCTTACTGGAACGGCAACGATACCGGCCTCAAAAGTTACCGGCTGACGATCTTCGACGCGCTGCCGCGAACCGGACTCCCGCCGCAGTTTCAAAGCTTTGCTGAGTTCGAACGTCACGTGAATATCCTGATAAACGCCGGCGTCATCCAGGACTCGACGAAGATCTGGTGGGATATGCGACCGAGTGGCAGGTTTCCGACACTTGAGGCGCGCATCATGGATGTCTGCACTCGCGTTGAGGATGCTGTGGCGCTGGCAGCGCTTCTCGTTTGCCTGCTGCGCATGCTTTACCGGCTGAGACTGAACAATCAGCGCTGGCGGATGTATTCACCATTGCTGGTCAACGAGAACCGCTGGCGCGCGATGCGTTACAGCTTTGACGAAGGGCTGATCGATTTTGCCAAAGGCAAAATCATTCCCTTCGATCGCTTGCTGGACGAGATTCTTGAATTGACCTATGAGGATGCACGGGCACTGGACTGTGAAGCAGAAGTGGCATCGACCCGCGAGATCCTAAGCCGTGGCACCAGCGCGCACCGCCAGCTTAAAACCGCGGAGCTGGCGAGCGCGTCCGGCAGGTCTCGAGAAGAATCCCTCCGGGCGGTTGTTGACACGCTGATTGCCGATACGGCCACCTTGCCCTAAGCCGCTGCCGGTAATGCGGGCTGAGTCGCATCATTATGCGGTTCTCACATAATACGATGCTCCTTATGTGTGACCCCGACCAGCGGCCAGGAACGGCATGATCGAGAAGATCGACATAGTGCTGCCTGCGGTACTGAGCTTCGCCTCGGTCATGTATCTGTGGCTGTCGGTCAAAGTCTCCCGAGCGAGCAGTGAATCTGCCAACAGCACGATCAGTTATTTCCTGTTTCTGATTGGAACATTAACGGCCGGTAGCGCATTTTCGTTCCAGGCGACTGACGCGAACATTTACGGGATCGGCCGGACGCTGACCTATTTCGGCAGCGGCTTCCTCCCTGTTGCGATGTTTGCCACGTACCGCGAACTGACGACCGGCAAACCGCATGGATATCTGTTAGCCCTGCTCTCCGTAATTCCCATCATTTCGACCGGGCTCGCGATGACCAACGCATTTCACGGGCTGACATGGTCGATCGTCGAAACGGCGCAGGGGCTTCGCTTTACCCAACCGGAAGAACATTTCTGGTTCAGCCGTGTGCACGGACCCTACGTCGTCTCCCTGTTCGGCATATCGATACTCGCCCTGGCAAGCCGCCTGCCTGGGACCGCGCGTGCACACCGTCACAAAATCATGTTGCTGATCATCGCCGCGCTGCTGCCATTCGTGGTGAGTTTTGCGAACGTGATTTTGCGTATTGGTCCGGCTGATTTTCCGTTCACGTCAATCACCCTGGTCCTGCTCCTGCCGCTTTACTGGTGGACCAGCCTGTCGCTGCGCGTGCACGAGTTCAGTCCGCTCGCCTATCAGACGATGTTTGACCACGTTCGCGATCCGATTATCGTTCTGGACACGTCGCAGCGAATCGTCAGTGCAAACAATCCAGCACAGCAGCTTCTGAAGGGCAGCGAAAATGACCTTATCGGCCAGAAGCTCTGGGAGGATATACCCGAAGCTCAGGCCATTCTGGATCACAGCAAGGATCGCGATCTCACGCAGACACTGCGTATGAACTCCGACCATTATTACGAACTCAGCAGCGCACCTTTGACTGGCCCGTCGGGACGGAACCAGGGAACGGTTGTGGTATGTCGCGACGTCACCGAGCGCAAGAGAGCGTTGCGGGCGCTGGCGGACAGTGAAAACCTGATCCGCACGCTGGTTGAACACTCCTCATACGGGATCCTGCGCTTCTCCGCTGCCGGTAGTGAAGATGGCCGTTATCGCTGCTCGTTTGCCAATCGCGCTGCGGAGAATTTTCTCCAGGACGGCAGCGGCGCCCTCGTCGGCATGCCCCTGGACAAGCTTGCGATCCTCGATCCCGAACGGCTCCATACCCGCTTCATCGAGGACAACGGTTCGCGTAAAAGTTTAAGTTTCGAGACCAGCGTGGAAACAGGCTCTGCCGACACCTGGCTTCGTATATCGGCAGAGCCCGTAGGCAGCGATTTCTCCGTAACCCTGACCGACATCACGCAGCGCAAACGCAACGAAAGCAAGATTCTCGCCGATGCGATGCGCGACCCGTTAACGGGTGTGATGAATCGTCGTGGATTCGAAAAAAATGGTGGGGAGGCGATTGCCGCTCACGATGAAGGCGCTGTTCTTTACCTGGATCTCAACCACTTCAAATCGATTAACGACCGTTTTGGTCACCAGGCGGGTGATGCGCTGCTAAAGGCCTTCGGCCACCGGCTTGAGTTCTGCCTGCGCCCTGAGGATGTTCTGGCCCGGCTGGGCGGCGACGAGTTTGCGATCGTCTTGCCAGGCGTCACGATCGAAGATACGAAGCACGTGGCACAGCGACTCATTGAAACGGCATTTGAGGCGTATATTATTCAAGGTCAGGAGATCGAATGTACGGCAAGTGTGGGTATTGCGTTCTACCCGGCTCACGGCTCAGACCTGTGGCATCTTGTCAGCGTCGCCGATCACGCGATGTATAACTCCAAGCAGATCAGCAAGGAAGACGCCGCCAACGACAAAGCTGGCTACATCGAGGCGTCTGTCGCCTCCTGACGCGTACTACATCGAATCGAATACCCGCACCTCAACGGTATTGGCATCTGCAGTGTCCAGAATCACGATATCGACGATATCGCTGGCCGAAACGTCGATGACAATCGGTGCCGATAACACCGTTTTCTCGCCCGAGACAGTCATCGTCAGCTCATGCATGCCATTCGTAACAGCGTAGAACCCGGTATCGAGCAGACTCGTGAGGAATGACCAGCGCGGACGTACAGCCGAATCAATGGCGGTGCCCGGCTCCTGACTGTAGACGTCGAGAAAATCGTGATTCACCGACATGTTCGCGATGCGCACCACGCCGAACGTCGACAGTGGTCGTGCATCGTTAAGCAGGACGCTGTAGCCAAGTGTCGCGGGATCACCGCGGAGAAGCACCGTCGTTCTCGCATTCTGCGTGATGCCGACGGTCTCCTCGAAAACAACCGTTGTTGCATCGCCGACCTCAGTGGTGGTGAGCAGTGCAGCGTTACCGGGGAAATCGGCATACGCTGACAATTCGCCGAAACCGACGTCCGGGAATATGACGTTAGCCATGTCTCCGGCCAGATAAGCGTCAACATTCTGCGTGCCGAAAGCCGTATGCAAGAGGCGGATCTCTGGCGGACTATTGATGTCTCCGAGGCTGGTGGAACTGCCACCGGCACTGATCAGGTTGACAGCGACCGCTGCTGTTATCGACGGATCAGGATCGAAGATGGCAAATGTGACCCTGGTTGCCGGCGTGGAGGCGAGTGGCTGCGACTGAAACAGGACGGTGGACGGATCGTCCGGGGCCGTGACAGTCAGTACATAGCTGCCATCCGGGAACTCAATGTAGGGCACACGATCGCCGAAACTGAAAGTACCGACTTCATTGCCAAGTACGGGCGCAGTGCCAGATTGTTCCAGGTAGACGTCCACCTGACCAAGTTGTGCTGACAGGTGCGCAAAATCCGCCTCGTAAACGGTTTCTGTGCCTGCCCAGACGCGTTGCGGCGATTCCCACTGCAGTATCGAAGGATTGGCAATTGAGCCAGTCAATACGAGCGTGTACTCGGTATCGACGATGACATCGATATTCCGGCCGGCAAGACGGTTCGGCTCCGTATCGCCTGGCAGGACTACATCGAAATTAAAGTTGTATGTCAGGTCATCATATTCGTTGAAACCGGACACCCGCTTGTACTGCACGCCGCCAATGCTGCGTTCCTCGATCATGAAAATGAGTTCGGGCGACGTCACGCTGGCATTGATGCCACGAATAAATCCTTTTCCTGTCGCTTGAGGCCGGGTGGAGTCGGCACAGCCAACGGCCAGAGAAACGCCCCCGAAGATCACCAGTAAAAGGATTCTTCGCCAGACGCTATGCAGTTTAATAATGTTCAAGAGTTGTATTTCCAGTCCGCCTGAAGCGGTCAGCTGGTCGAGCACAGAGGCTCAACGGTAATTGCTTAGATTCCATATTGTCGTAAGGTTCTGCTATTCGCCTCGTCGATACAGGACACTCGCCGTCTGGCAACTTTACCCGTCTACCGGGATTAACGATGATTCGCGAATGTTTTCAAGCAGGTACTAGCCGGCTTCCCGATACCCATACACCGATTTCACTTCAAGAAATTCATCCATCCCGTGCGGACCCCATTCCCGTCCGTTGCCGGACTGTTTGTAGCCGCCAAACGGTGCCTGAGCATCCAGCGAGGCGTGGTTGATGTGCACCATTCCCGCCTCGAGCCGGGCGGCTACGGCACGCGCGCGCTCGAGACTCGCAGAGGACACATACCCTGACAAGCCGTACGGCGTATCGTTGGCAATACGTACGGCGTCGTCTTCGTCGGCATAGGGAATGATGGCCAGTACCGGGCCAAAGATTTCCTCCCGCGCCACGGTCATCTCATTATTGACGTCGGCAAACACGGTCGGCTTTACATAGTAGCCTTTGCTGAGGCCATCAGGCCGACCGGTGCCCCCCGCGACCAAGGTGGCGCCTTCATCAATACCTTTTTGTATCAGGCTCTGAATCTTGTTCCACTGTACTTCCGACACAACCGGGCCAATACGAGTGTCGTCGGCTTTCGGGTCACCGGCTTTCGTGGATTGTGCACGCTTGGCCGCGATTTTTGCTGCCTCGGCCATGCGCGTCGCTGGTACCAGCATGCGCGTCGGCGCATTGCATGATTGACCGGTGTTTTCGAAACACGCGCTTGCGCCCTTGCTGACCGCGCTCTCAAAATCCGCGTCGTCAAGAATGATATTGGCAGATTTACCGCCCAGTTCCTGTGCGACGCGCTTGACGGTCGGCGCCGCATTCTGCGCCACGGCTACTCCGGCGCGCGTCGAGCCGGTGAATGACACCATCGCTACGTCGGGATGACCGCTCAACGCATTCCCGACTGTGGGACCGTCGCCGTTCACCAGATTGAATACACCGGCAGGCACGCCTGCTTCGTGCATGATTTCTGCAAGGATCATGGCATCGAAGGGCGCGATCTCACTCGGCTTCAATACCATCGTACAGCCCGCTGCGAGCGCCGGCGCTACCTTGACCGCAATCTGATTCATCGGCCAGTTCCAGGGTGTTATCAGCGCACAGACGCCGATAGGCTCTTTCCGTATCTGCGTGGTGCCGAGCTGCTCTTCGAATTTGAATTCGCGAAGCGCATCGATCGTTGCCTGGATATGCTGCGGGCCACTGGCGGCCTGGGCGTACTTGGCCAGCTTCCAGGGTGCGCCCATTTCTTCCATGATGGCGGTTGCAACATCGTCATGACGTTTTGCGAAGACGGCAAGAATTTTTTCAAGTAGTGCCACACGTTGCTCGCGGCTCGTTGCGGCATAGGCCGGAAACGCTTTCTTAGCTGCTGCAACCGCTTTGTCGACATCGGCGGCTGACCCCAGGCTGATGCGACCACAGACGTCTTCCGTAGCCGGATTGATCACCGGAAACGGGTTCGGCGTTGTGGGATCTACCCATTCGCCGTCTATATAAAATTGCAACATGTCACGCATGGGGCTGTCCTGTTTAAAGTTCCTCCGTGGCGGCCGCGCATCATATCGCAATCGGGGCGGATTGGGGTACGCTGGCCGCTGCCGGCCGGGAGCCTGAACGATGGGCAGAAGCTGGAGCATCACTGAGGCGGTCAATAACGGGGCGGTTTTATGGATATTCTCGGAGACATCCGTCGAATTGTCAGCGACGAGAATGTACTGACCGGCGATGCGCGAGGCGATCGCAGCGCCGTGTGGGGCACCGGCCAACCTTGCCGGGCCAAGGCACTGGTCAGGCCGCGGAGCACAGACGAGGTCTCGCGGATTATGCGGCTGGCATTCGCCGCCGGGCAGACCATCGTCCCGTACGGGGGCGTGACCAATTTGGTGCACGGCTGTACAACAACACCTGCTGATATTGCGCTGTCTTTCGAGAAAATGAACCGGATTGAAGACATTGACGGAGTCCAGCAAACGATGATCGCCGAGTCTGGCGTTACCTTACTGGAGGCACAGCAATCGGCAGAGCGGGCAAACTTGTTTTTTCCCGTCGACATCGGGGCGCGGGCGACGTGCATGGTCGGCGGTAACGTCTCTTCCAATGCCGGCGGAACGCGCGTCATTCGCCACGGCATGATGCGGGATTCTGTTCTGGGTCTGGAAGCAGTGCTGGCCGATGGCACCGTGATCAGTTCGATGAATCGATTTTTAAAGAATAATTCCGGCTTCGATCTGAAGCAGTTGTTCATTGGCACGGAAGGTGTCCTTGGCCTGGTAACCCGCATCGTTTTTCGCCTGGATGTGCAGTCCAAGACGCATCATGTGGCACTGGTAGCCTGCCGGGACTACGACAACGTGCAGAGCGTACTGATGGCAGCGCGGGAGCAAATGGGTGCCATGTTGTGCGGATTCGAAGTGATGTGGGATAACTTTTACGATGAGGTGGTCGTTCCGCGGGGTCGCCTGGCGGCACCGATCAGTGCCGACTATCCTTTCTATGTCCTTATCGAAGCGATGGGGTCAAGCGTCGGCACTGACAGCGACGCCTTCGAGGCCGCGCTCACCTGCATGTTCGACGCTGCATTGCTGGAGGATGGTGTTATCGCCAAATCCGATGCGGAACGGGAGGCCATCTGGGCGATTCGACATGAAGTAGAGTGGGTTGTACGTGATGCGCTGGTGTTCGACGTAAGCCTTCCGGTGCGGCAGGTCAATGACTATATAAATATTATTCGCGGCAAAATCAGCGCGGCCGTGAGTGACGCACATGTCGCGGTATTCGGCCATCTCGGGGATAACAACATTCACGTCTCGGTGCTGACGGACGACCGCAGCGATGCAACCGCGAGTTGTGTAAAAAATCACGTCTACGAATCATTGCGGCCATTCGGCGGCGCGATCTCGGCAGAACATGGCGTGGGGCTGGAGAAAAGACCTTATTTAGGTGTGTCCCGAAGCGCCGCAGAAATTGAACTGATGCGGACCCTGAAGCGTGCGCTTGACCCCCGCAACATTCTTAACCCCGGAAAGGTTATTGCACTCGCCTGAAGTCGGCCCGCTTCAGACCTGATGTCGTATTCTGAGTGGCACTACGCCCACGTTGTGGCGTTCGTCGCTGATAAATGACTCGATCGTGGCTGCGTCGGCGGGCCGGCAGAAATGGTAACCCTGAATTTCATCGCACTGCAGCAGGCGCAGCAGTCGGCTCTGCTCTTCCAGTTCTACGCCCTCGGCAATTACCTTGAGATGCAGGCTGTGTGCGAGCGCGATAATCGCGGCGCAAATTGACTGGTTATCTTCTGACTTCTCCAGATCCATGACAAAAGAGCGGTCAATCTTAAGCGCATCGATCGGAAATTTCTTGAGGTAGCTCAGCGATGAGTAACCTGTGCCGAAATCGTCGACATAAAGTGAGAAGCCCGCGTCTTTCAGTTTCTGCAAGGTGACGATGGCACCGTCCGCGTCACGCATCAGCTCATTTTCCGTCAATTCCAGGTCGATCAGCGAAGGATCGATTGCGTATTCCGCAATGGCGCTTTTAAGCACCCGATACATGTCACTGTGGGCGAAAAGTTTTCCCGATAGATTGATCGCAATCGGCATTTTCGCCAGCGGACCTGACTCCCATGTCTTTAATTGCCGGCACGCGGAATGCAGCACCCAGTCGCTAAGATCTGCGATGAGCCCGGTCTCCTCAGCCAGCGGAATGAATTTTTCCGGTGAGATGGAACCGCGCTCCGGATGCGTCCAGCGCAATAGTGCCTCCACACCCGTGATATGGCCGCTGCCCAGGTTGAGCTTTGGCTGGAAATGCAGCGCCAGTTCATCACCGCCAATCGCTCTGCGAAGGGAGTGTTCCAGGTCCAGATGTTCCAGGGAGCGTACCGACATTGTGCCGGAGAACAGTTGATAGGAATTTTTGCCAATCCGCTTGGCGTGATACATCGCCGTATCCGCATTTTTTACCAGAGTGTCGATGTCTTCGCCGTCGTCGGGGTAATTCGCTATGCCGATACTGGGCGTGATAACAAATTCGTGGCCGTCTTGCGAAATAGGCAAACTGACTGCTTCGCAGATACGCTGCGCGACCATCGCCGCTTCGTCAGCGTTCTTCACGTCCTTCAGCAGGATAGTAAACTCGTCACCCCCCAGGCGTGCGAGGTTCAGGTGCGAAGCTGTGCGCCCGTATCGGGCGAGGTAATCGTCGGCGCGAATGCATTGATCGATGCGTTCGGAAACGGTCTTCAACAATTCGTCGCCGAAACTGTGTCCCAGCGACTCGTTGATACGCTTGAAGTTATCCAGGTCAAGATACAGGATGCTGAGCATGGTTTTGTTCTGCTCGGCATCTTCGATCCCGGCTGCAAGCTGAGTCAGGAACGCCTGCCGATTGGGCAAGCCGGTCAAGGTGTCAAAGAACGCGAGACGGTAGACTTTCGCTGTCGCCTGTTTTTGCTCCGAAATGTCCCTAATCACGATGAGTACGCGGTCTGCGGCAAAGGGCACCATTCGGGTTTCGTAATGCCGGGAGTCTGTCTGTTCCGGCCGCACAAATTCGCCGCGCCTTGTCACGCCGTTCTTGAGAACCGATGCAATCTGCTTCTTCCAGCTGACCGCGATTTCATCTGGCAACTGAGAGACATTCGCCGGATAGCGCTGACCGAACAACCATTCGCTGGCCAGATCCCCGCTGCCGCCCACCCGCTGGACGCCGCCAGTACTACGATCGACTACGAGCAGTAGATCGGGGATCGCCTGAATAAACGCTTTGTTCTGCGCTTCGCTCTTGCGCAATTCCTGACGGGCCGTGCTGGTTTGCTGGGTATAGCGTACGCGGTGGATAAAGAACGGCCAGCGAATGGGTTTCGACACAAAGTCAGTTGCACCCAGTCGGTAAGCTTCATCAATCGAATGCGTTTCGGTAGCTTCCGTCAAGACGATAATCGGTGTATCTCTGTAGGAATTTGTCTGGCGCAGTGTTTTGCAGACTTTCAGGCCACTAATGCGCGGCAGGTCAACGTCCAGAATGAAAAGTGTGGGCCGGATGGCATCCAGTGAGTCGAGCAGTTGCTGACCATCCTCAACGGCCGTCACTACAAACGCGGACTTCTGAAGCGTGCTCGCGATTTTGTCACGCTGCACGCTGTCGGCAACAGCAATCAGCGCATGCAGCGCGGTCGTCACGATCGGCAGCCCGAACTGCTTGCTCGTTGATTGCCAATGCTTGCCATCGAATCACACGGCCTTTCAGATTTGGCGGTGGTCTGCCGCGAATTAACAAAACGACCGCCCCTGCGATTTACGAGCAGACGGACCCCTTACCACAGTTTGTCGGCCCCGAATGCGCCCACTTTAAGGCGATCGGTATTACTGTGAATCGGCGCACGTTTTGAGACCTGAATCACACCTTTTGCCGTCAGGTCACCAGAGATAGGACCTGGTTCCTACATGCGGGACATCGGTCGGGTTATTGTCTTTTCAATCAGTCAGATCCTTGTGTTGTCGGCACATAGCCGATTGTGAAATGGCGGCAGGACGACTGCGACACGGTTCATGGAAAAGCCGGGGAGCCGCGGTATATCTTGGTTTCAGGGCATTTAGCGCTAAAGAAGCCGCACTAACGGCCGATTCAATATTAGGCAATTCATTGAATTCAGTGAGCTCCTTTTGAACATGAGAACTCCGATCCTGGCCCTGTGTGCGGCACTTGCGACAGTCGCCGCCTCCGGGGTCATGGCGGCGGCCGGAAGCGCTACACCACCGTACCGTTTCTACACGGTTGTCGACGGTCTCACCCAATCAGATGTCTACGACGTTGAACAGGACCAGGCGGGCTATCTGTGGTTCACGACCGCGCGTGGGCTGAATCGTTTCGATGGTAAAGATTTCGAGCACTACACGATCATCGATGGACTGCCTACAAACTCAATGACCGGCCTGCACGTGAGTGCAGACAACGCCCTGTGGGTCGGTGATGTCCAGGGTGGTGTCTCCCTGATTCAAGGGGGGAAGGTGATCAGGTCGATCCCTGCGGCGAGTCCCGACAGCGGCGCTATTCTTGATATTGAAACCCATGGTTCACGACTCATTGCCATCGCCGATGGCATTGGTGTTTTGCAGATGGACAATGCTGAGATAGGGACTGAGTGGGATATCGTTGGCGACGAGTCACTTGGCGCGAACAACATTGCGATCGCAGGAGATAATGTCTGGGTTGTCGGCGAGACCGGACTTTACCAGCTTCGCACAGACGCCGGACACCGACTCGACAAGCTCAATGATGACGCCCGCAAAGTTCATGTGGACCGGTCAGGCATAACCTGGGTCATCGACAATGCCAACAGGATTGGCACCTTTACCGATGGCGCGTTCACTGTTCTGTCTCGCATCGATACTGATGACGAAGTGCTGGGGCTGGCCAGCGATTCCGACGGCGTTATCTGGGCAACGACAGAAACCGCATTCTTCGCCTTCAACCGGTTTGACAACGTCATCGGACATGTAGGCGCCAACATTCAGCGATTCGACGGCGTCGATCAGGTCAAGTCCATCTTCGTTGATCGCGAAGATACGGTATGGCTTGCAAGCAGTTCCCGATTAATTCGATTTTTGGGTGATAGATTTCGCCACTATCCCTTGCGGCAGGGATCTGAACCTGTAACCGCGTGGGCGGTCACCGAAGATGGCCAGGGCCGCATGTGGTTTGGTACACATGCCGGCCTCACGTTGCGTCGGGATGATGAATCGCTTCTCCGTATTGGCGAACAATTTGCGGTGCCTGCCGGGGCCGTTCGGGATGTCGTTACGGACGCGAGGGGCAATCTCTGGTTCAGTGTTACGGACAGCGGGATATTTCGCTTTGATACTGAGACAATGACAGCCGAAAGCATTCCGCAATCTCTGGGCACCGATGTGTTCGATATTCACATCGCGCCGGACGGCGCGGTTTGGTTTGGCACGGCGGAATCAGGCGTATTCCGTTATCTGCCTGAATTGGCTGAGATCGAGCATTTTGTGGTTCCGGGCAATACGTCTGTCTACACGATCGATATCTGGACGGACGGGACCGTCTGGTATGGCGCGGACGGGGTTGGACTCGTGAAACTGACGCCGCTTGCCAATGGCGGTTATGAGTCCGGTATTTTTGGCGAAAGCACCGGGCTCGAAAAGCGGGTGTTCAACCAGATTCTGCTCACCGGCCCCGCCTCGGCCTGGATTGCCACAGAAGAGGGCGGGCTCTACCGCCTGAGCGAGGGCAAATTTCTGAACTATGGTCCTACTACACCGCTGGCTGATCAGACGGTTTATGTCATCGCCGCGCTGGACAATAAGACGCTGGTCGTCGGCGGTGAGCAGGGTTTGTACCAATTCGCGCCAGGTAAGCCTGGCATGACTCACTACAACCAGAATGTCGGTTTCCTCGGACTGGAGACCAATGTGCATGCCGCATTTTTCGATTCCAGCAACGGGCTCTGGATAGGCACTGTCGACGGCGCGACGCGTATGGATACCACCCGGCCGATACCGAAAACCCTGAATATAACGCCGACTATTGTGCGGATGGAATCCGGCCTTGATCGCATCAAGACAGAACACGACGACGAAGTCGATTCAGGGCAACTCGGGGTCCACGTTGAGTACGCAGCCGTGTCGCTGGTGAACCCCAAAGACATTGTCTATAGCTACCAACTGGTCGGCGCCGACGCGAACTGGGGGACGACTACGCGCAACCGGAGCGTGAGCTATCCGCGAATTCCGTCGGGTGATTACGAATTCAGAGTGCGGGCACGATTCGCCGGTGGCGAATGGAGTCCGGAATTCGCCAGCCACAAGTTCAGGGTACTTCCGTTTCTCTGGCAGGAGCCCTGGTTCATCGCAGTATCCATCGCCGTCGTCGTGCTGTTGTTGCGTGCCGCCTTTGTCTACAGGACGCGCAAAATCGAATGGTTAAACAAGACGCTCAGGGCGCAGGTGCACGAGCGGACACGCTCTATCGAAGAGGCGAAGCACAAGCTGCAGCAAAGCAATGAAAAACTGTCGCTGGAGATTGATGAACGGCAGAAAGCCGATAAAGCCCGGGCAGAGGTCGAAGCGCGTTTTCACCGGGCTTTTCAGAATGCGCCAATAGGTATGGGACTGCTCGATGCCGACGGGATGCTGTTCGATTCGAATCCAGCGCTGAAAGAAATGTTCTGGAGTGACAAGGATGCGCCAGAGAAACTCAGTTTCGCGCAACTGGTCGGTAGTACAGATCGCGAACGTTTTGAGCACTCTTACCGACAGCTTACCGAGAGCGAGATTGACAGTGTCGACGAAAAACTGCTCTGTGAAGGGCAGGATGGCGCCCCGGTGCAGACCGTCGTGAATTTATCCCCGGTACTCGCCGAAGACGGTACGTTTTCGTACGCAGTGCTGCAGGTCCAGGACATCACCGAATCCATGAAGCTTACCGTGCAGCTTGAATATCAGGCGAGCTACGATGAGCTCACCGGTTTGCTGAACCGCCGCGCCTTCGAAGGAGAGCTTACCCGTGCGTGGGAGCGGGGCAGCGGCGGTAAAGGTCCGAGTTTTCTTATTTTCATGGATCTGGACCAGTTCAAGGTCGTTAACGATACATCGGGTCACGGGGCGGGAGACCAACTGCTCCGGGGGGTCAGCGAGATTCTCATCGATAGTGTGCGAGCCAACGACATAGTTGCCCGCCTTGGCGGCGACGAATTTGGCATCATTCTGTGGGAATGTCCTGTCGAAATTGCATCGCGCATTGCCGAATCTATACGCAGCCGTATAGAAGAATACCGGTTTCACTGGGACACTGAGATATACAAAATCGGCGTCAGCATCGGTGGCTTGCAGATCGACTCCAGCGTTAACGGTATTAGCGAACTGCAGCAGCTTGCAGACTCCGCCTGCTATGCGGCCAAAGAAGCGGGACGTAATCGCGTTCATTTTGTTGCTGGTGACAAGGACTCCGCCCGCGCGCATCGCGGTCAGGTCCGCTGGGTACAGCGGCTGCGCGAGGCCATGGATAACAACCGTTTTGCCATCTACGCACAGCCAATGCGGCCGCTGGATGAGCAGCTCGTGGAGCCGGAGCGACTCGAAATTCTGCTTCGCCTGCGGGACCCGGAAACCAGAAGGCTTATTCCGCCCGGCGCGTTTTTGCCTGCCGCAGAGCGCTACGGGCTCAGCAGTGAACTGGATGAGTGGGTTATTCGTCGATTGCTCGACACGCTTTTTGTTCACCAGGCCTTCCAGGCGGAACAGCGTTCGTACTGGATCAATCTGTCGGGCACCAGTATAGGAGACGCGCGATTTGCCACGTTCCTTAAAGAAGCGATTGCCAATTCGCCGCTCCCCGTTGGCACCATTAATTTTGAAATCACCGAAACGGCGGTGATCCGGAGTGTCGCAGAGGCTGGCAAACTCATGCACGAGCTGCGCGACATGGGCTGCAAGTTTGCTTTGGACGATTTTGGCACCGGTTTGTCTTCGTTCGGTTACCTGAAAAAACTGCCCGTCGATTTTTTGAAGATAGACGGCATGTTCGTTCGTGACATTTTGACCGATGCGACCGATCGCATTTTCGTCAAGTCGATCATCGACATTGCGCGCTCACTTAACATTAAAACTATCGCAGAGTTTGTCGAGACTGAAGATATGCTCGATTTGTTGCGCGAACTCGGTGCTGACTATGCGCAGGGATTTGCTATCAGCCGCCCGTTCATTCTCGCGCCACGATTTCCCGAACTGAATAGTCCCGATAGCGCACCCTTAAAATTGCACACCGGCGCCGGGTGACGGCATGGTAGCGACCGCGCATTCAGCTACGGAAACGACCGCCAGGATGGCGCAATCGATTGCAACGCTACCGCCGCTTCCGGCGACTGCGCAAAAGATTCTGACCTGTTTTGGTGACGAGTTTATCGATGCCCGGAAAGTCGCCGCGGTTGTAGAAAGTGATGCAGGAATTTGCGCCAAGTTACTGGGCCTGTCGAACTCTGCCTATTTTGGGCTGGCGCAACCAGTCAACAGCATTGAGCAGGCAATCTCCAGGGTCCTGGGTGTGGACACCGTTCGCTCGCTGGTGCTGGCCATGGCTATTCAGCAATCGTTTAGTCGTAAAAAATGTCCGGCTTTCAATCCTGAAACATTTTGGAAGAGGTCACTAATGGTCGCGGAGAGCTGTAAGAAAATCGCGGCGGCCGATGACCTTGCCGGCGACGATGCACGTGACCTCGCCTACACCGCAGGCCTGTGTCACAACCTTGGACTCATGGCGCTCGTGCATCTGGAGCCCATGCAAACGAACGCGGCGCTACTCGCCTATCGCGACGCGGGCTCGCCTGCCGACCTGAGCCGACTTCTGGATAATCTGCTGCACACGAACCATCGCTTGATGACAGCCGCACTGGCAGAGAGCTGGAGTCTGCCAAAACCGATGCTCCAGGCCTATCAGTTTCGTGCGGCTATCGGCAGTAAAAGTGCCCACCGACTTGGCCTCATCGTTGCCGTGGCAGCCGCTGCTGTGGAAAATGTGCAGCGCGAAGATGAAGCGCCGATCAGTCTAGATGGCTGGGCGGCTGATCTGGGCGTCGGCGTAGACGAATTGCAGAAGAGCGCAGCCCTTGGCACGCGACAAATAGAACGTGTGGAATCACTTGCCAGCAATATGACTCAGTAACCCGCCGCTGGCGACAGCATCAGACAGTGGCGTAGAGGTCTATGGCGGGGCCGAGCGCCTTTTTCAACGGTCCCAGATGCTTTTCATAGTATCGCCACTGCTCGAGCCCTTCCTGGTATACCGGTTGACGGACCTGTTCCGCGCTGGGCGTACGTATAGCCCGCTCGGTTTCGTAAAAGCGCAGGCAGGCTTCTTCAAAAGGCAGGCCGCAATAGTCGAGCACTGCTCTGATTTGCCCTTCAGTATCGGTCACCATGTTTTCGTAGTGCACCGTATGCACCCGACCGGGTAAAACTGTGTTCCAGTGCTGCATCAGGATCAGATAGTCGCGGTAGTACTTGCCAAGATCTTCCTGGCTGTAAGTGAACGTCTGGCCCCGTGCAAACAGCTGCTTGAAACAGGAAAAGCAGCCCGCCATCGGATGGCGCCGCGCATCGACGATTCTGGCCTTAGGCAGAATGAGATGAATGAGTCCGATGTGCTGAAAATTATTCGGCATTTTGTCAATGAAGTACGGCCCGCCATGACGCTGCACGCGCGTCGTTTCAAGATAATTCTCGCCGAGTTCCCGAGCCTGCGCAGCCGTAAGCTCCTGCAGAATTTCAGGATAGAGCGATGCCGGATTCTTGCGTGTACGTTTTCCCAGCCGTCGAGACATCGCGATGATGTCCGGCAATTCTGCCGTACCTTCAACCATGGAATGGCTGGACAGAATTTGTTCCAGCAAGGTCGAGCCGGCGCGGGGCAAACCAACGATAAATATCGGATCTTCGGCGGTGCAACCCCAGCCCTGTCGTGCAGCGAAAAATTCCGCTGTAAAGGTTTTGATCTGCCGGGCAGTATTAAAGACGTTTATTTTGGCATTGTGTCGGTGGTGCTCGCCGCGGACGCGATTGCCGAGTTCGTAGTAGCGGAACGACTCGTCATAGGCTTTTTGGTCTTCATACGCTTTGCCAAGCGCAAACGCCAGGTGCGCCTGGTCTTCTGCGTTGATGTCAGCCCTCCCGACCTGTGCAAGCATGTTCCTCACGTCGTCGTCGTTAAAGCGGAACGTCTTCAGGTTAGCGAGGCTCCAGTATGTTTCGCCGGACGCGGGATTCAAATCGATTGCCGATCGGTAAGCGGCTACAGCGTCCTCCAGCTGACCGACGGTCTTCAGTGTGTGTCCATAATTCATGTGCGCACCGGCATGTGCAGGATAGTTTTTCAGCAGCGTTTGATACAGTGCTAATGCCGGTGCGTGATCGCCTTTTCTTCCCAGAATCGTTGCTTTGAGAATTAGATAATTGGGATTATCCGGTTCCACCTGCAGCAGTTTTTCTACTTCCTCCAGTGCCGCTTCGACTTCATTTCGTTTTAGCAGGATCGTTGCGTAGTTATGCCTTGCGTGATGAAAATCCGGTGCAAGCTCGAGGCATCGCTCCAGCAAACTGGACGCGTCCTCAAGTTTTCCCAGGCGTACGCCGACCGTGGCGAGGATGCGCATCGCGGCTGTGTCCAGCGCATCTTTTTTCAGCACCTCGCGCGACAGCCGTTCGGCCTCGCCAACATTACCCCTGGCAAGAAATTCCGCCGCTTCGACCAGCTCAGGGTGCCGGGTCACGAGTGCGAGGTGCTGCCGGTAAGCCTGCTCGCTGCCAGACTCATCACCCGTGGCAGCCAGCTGGTCGCCGAGGGATCTCCAGGCGGCTGCATTTGTCGCATCCAGTTCAACGGCGCGGCGCAGCGCGGCAATGGCTGCCGGGCCGCGACCGACGACACCCAGACACATGCCGAGTTCCTGCTGCAGTTGCGCGACACTCGGATGCTTTGCGGCCAGTGGTTCCAGTAAAGCGAGCGCCCGCGGCGCGTCACCCTGCAAGCGGCACGCCGCGGCCAGCACCTGGGTGGCAGCATCGTGCTCGGGATAGGCGCGCAATATCTCGAGCGCCTGCTCTTCGGCCTTCAGAGGCGCTCGTGCCAGCAGGGTCACGGCGTGCGCAACCGCAGTTTTCACATCGCCGGTCGTTACATCGCGGCTTTCGGACATTTATTCCCTCCGGCTGGGTGAATCACAATATCTGCCTTTTGTATCTTTTTAGCAACGAATTTTCCCTGACACAGCCGTACCTGAGCCGCGTCTCCCCAACCAGAGGGAATACGTTGAATCTATTCGCCGCGGCAGTGTCACATTATGCATTACGGGAATGTCAGCCACGCAGTTTCGCTGTTAGTATCTGGCCATTGGTTGCAGCTATGCAACGTTCGGCACAGCGGTGCCAGTCAATCGTCGTACGGCATGATGACATAAAAGCGGAGAGTCAATTATGAAGCGTTTTAAGAAAAAACAATTGGCACGGGCGGTATCGTCTGCGCTGACCGGCTCGGTCATTGCCACGACGGCGATGAGTCCTGCCGCAGCCCAGAACTCGCCCGCGGTACTCGAAGAAATCGTTGTTACGGCACAGAAACGCACGGAGAATCTTCAGGACGTACCTATCTCCGTGCAGGTACTCAGCAATACGCAGCTTGAGCAACTCAATATTAACGGCTTTGCTGACTACATCGAATTCCTGCCGACGGTGTCATACACCTCTAACGGGCCCGGCGTTGGCGTGCTGTACATGCGCGGCATTGCGAGCGGTGGTGATGGCAATCACTCCGGATCGATGCCGAGTGTAGGCGTATACCTGGATGAGCAACCTGTCACCACGATCAACAATATTCTCGATGTGCATATCTACGATATAGCCCGCATCGAAACGCTGGCAGGTCCGCAGGGAACACTTTACGGGCAGGGCAGCCAGGCCGGAACCTTGCGCATCATCACCAACAAACCGGTGATGGAAGAATTTCAGTCCAGTTATGACATTGGCGTGAACAGTGTCAAGGACGGTGACCTGGGTTATACGCTGGAAGGCATGGTCAACGTGCCGCTGGGTGAGCGCATGGCGCTGCGCCTCGTCGCCTGGCATGAGGATGATGCAGGTTATATCGACAATGTCCCCGGCACGATTACTTACGCTGCCAGTGGCATCACGATAGATAACGCCGCGTTGGTCGAAGACAATTTCAATACGGTCGAAACCACGGGTGCCCGTGCGCTGTTGAAGATTGATCTTGACGAAAACTGGAGTGTGACTCCTGGACTGCAATATCAGCAGCAGGAATCGCACGGTATCTGGCAGCACGATCCTGAAGACCTCGGTGATTTGAAAGTGCAGCGTTTCTTTGCAGACGGTGCCGACGAGGACTGGCTGCAGGCGACACTAACCGTCGACGGTCAACTGTCGGAATCCATTGATTTTGTCTACGCACTGTCTAATCTCGATCGTGACGTCGACAGCCAGTATGACTACGTGGGGTACGCGGAGTATCTGGAGGATTTGTACGCCGGATACGGCTACACCTGCTACCAGTATGACGCGCTCGGCGGCTGCGCCGATCCTTCGCAGTTCGTGCGCGGCGACGAGCGTTTCACGCGCTTGAGTCACGAGGTGCGGCTGCAGTCACAGGGTGACACCCGCTTCCGCTGGGTGCTTGGCTATTTTGCACAGAAGCAGGTGCACGATTTCGATCTGCAGTGGATTCTGCCGGACATTAATCCCGCCAACTCTGTGATACAAAACGGTACTACAGTCTGGCAGACCAAGCAGATTCGTACCGACCGCGATGATGCGTACTTCGGTGAAGTGACCTATGATTTCACCGATCAGCTAAGCGCGACCGCCGGCGTGCGTTACTTCAATACCGACAACAGGCTGTACGGTTTCAACGGCTTCATCGGCCATTGCACCGGAGTATTCGATGCGACGGGCGATTTCGTGGAGGACCGTACCAACGGTGTTGTCCAATACCCCTGCTTTGACACGCGCATCCTCGACGACAGCACCTCCGACCAGGGCAATACGATCAAGGGGACCGTCAATTACCAGTTCAATGATGACATCCTGGTTTACGCCACCTATTCGGAAGGTTTCCGGTCAGGTGGCGTCAATCGTGCCCGCGTGCCGGGCATTCCGAAGTACAAGCCGGACTTTGTTAACAATCACGAGATCGGCTGGAAAACGACCCTGGCAAACGGAAGGGTGCGCTTTAACGGCGCTGCCTATCTGCTCGACTGGGAAAACTTCCAGTTCGGCTTCCTGGATTTCGCCGTGTCTAACCTGACCATCATCAGCAACGTCGGCCAGGCACGAACCGTCGGAACGGAATTTGATCTCACCTGGCTTGCCACAGACGATTTTACCGTGTCGCTGGCGGCGTCCTACAACAAGGCCGAACTGGAACAGCCGTACTGGCGTAACGATCAGGATCGCATAGACGGAGATCCACCGCGCGCGCCAACGGGCACCGAAATGCCATTCGTGCCGGAATGGCAGGCTACCGCAATTGGTCGTTATCAGTTTGATGTTGGCGGCAGGCCAGCCTACGCGCAGGCAGCACTGGCTTACACCGGCGGCGTCTGGAGCGATCTCGATGTGTCCCAGCGGGTTACGCAGGATGCCTACACTTTGCTGAACCTTTCGACGGGCATCGATACGGACAATTGGTCTGTAGATCTGTTCATCGACAACGTGACCGACGAACGTGCACAAATCTCCAGGATCGTGCCGAGTTATCCGACCAGCATCGATACTCGAACCGTGACGAACCGGCCGCTGTCTGTCGGTATCCGCTTCGGCCAGAAATTCAACTAGGCTTTAGCGTTACCACCTCAGCATTGGGGTGACAAGAAATCGGCCACGGAGCAATCCGTGGCCTTTTTTTTTAAACCTGGCAAACGCAGTGCCGCGATCAGGTTTATTCGCTTGCAGTCGTTGCCAGCTGCTCGATCTCGTCCAGCGTGGTCTTAAACGCCGCGTAGAGTGGCGCTTCACGATCCGTGGCGTTCAGAACGCTGCGTATTTCCCTGCGCGCATCGGCGAGCTTTCCCTGGCGCGCCATGGCCAGTGCCATGTTGTTGCGTGCTGCCAGCAGATCCGGTTGAATTTTCAGAAGGCGTCGATAGCTTGCCTCCGCAGTTATAAATTCGGCCAGCGCCATCTCTGTGTTGCCCAGGCCGAAGAGAGCGACAGGCTGATCCGGCCAGGCTTCGAGAGCTGCGTGCCACCCTGCACGTGCTTCGCGGAAGTGGCCGGTGGCTTCCATGCCGGCGACTGCCTCGAGATAGCGATGCAGGTCCGGACTCGCCGGCAATTCTCCGGGCACGAGCGTAATGAACGCCCAGAAATCGCTGCGCTGCCAGGTTCGCGCGAAAGTCGTCAGTTTGCTAATCCTGCGTCTATCGGTGCCGGAGCGAAGCGTCAGTGTCCGCGCTTCCGGATCAATGCCGGCGACCACGGCGTAGTGCCAGCGTGGCGCCCAGCTCACACCAAGATTTTGCAACACCAGTACCGGCCGGCCATGCGCCAATTCTGCCGTAAGCGCCTCCAGGGAGCCGTCGATACGGTAAGGAATTCTGCCGGCGGCCCGGGTTGCGCCCAGCAAGTCGGCCTGCAGACTGCCTTGGCGTCCTGGCAGATAGACTTGTTCCACTAATTCGTTAAGCGTCGTCTCCACGCCGGAATAAGTTAGCACCGTCATCAGCGCAGCCGGACCGCACTGGTAGCTTACCTGAGGGTAGAACGGTACGTTCGTCAGCGCGATCGGCGCCTGTTGACTACCTAACGACAGCGACTCGGCTGGGAGCGACACGCAGCCGGTCGCCAGCACGAACGCAAAAAGGGCCAGCACTATGCTGGCCCTTCGACTGCCTGCTTTGGACATCGCTGCCGTACGGATCACAGCGCCTTGAATACATCCGTTACGCCGACCAGTTCAAGGATAAGCAGGACGAGGAATACCGCGCCTATAATGCCAACCGCACTTCCGCCGGCCACATGTCTGTTTACCTGTCCATCGAGTGTGATCAGTTCCGCTGTGGTCAGATTTTGCAAGCGCTCGACTGCGGTGTCCGGGGCGACGCCGTAGGCAATCAGTTCCGCTGCGACGTCGTCTCGTGTCAGCAATAGTTCCAGGCGCGTGAGCTGTGCCTGTCGCAGTTCGGCGTCAAGCAGCTCCTGGGTGCCGATGACGTCTGACATGGCAGGCTGCGCGAGTCCGATGCCGAAAAGTGCAATGGTGACAAATCTAAACACCAGGCGGTTTACAAAATTATTATGCATGCTGATCTCCTTGGTCTTACGCAAATCAAATATTCCTGACATCCCTGAGCGGGGACAGGGTATGCACTGCAGGCAGCGTACCTCGGGCATACGTGCAGGTAAATGACCGAATAGCCACTTTGCGTGCTCCAAAACACCATCGCTGCAGGTTGTCGCGCCTTGTCGCTATCCATAGTGTATCTTGCCAGCAAGGCCGGCCAGTCTCCGCGACGCAGGGCCGGCTTCGAACTGACAGGGAGAGACAATTAATGAGTGACGAACACAACCTGGCGCTTTTCTGCGATTTTGAAAATATCGCGCTGGGCGTGCGGGACGCGAATTATGCGAAATTCGATATCAAGCTGGTGCTGGAACGCTTGCTGGTTAAAGGCAGCATCGTAACCAAGAAGGCGTACTGCGACTGGGACCGCTACAAGGAGTTCAAGACAGGCATGCATGAAGCGGCGTTCGAGCTGATCGAGATTCCGCACGTCCGGCTGTCTGGCAAAAATTCGGCTGACATCCGCATGGTCGTGGACGCGCTCGATCTTTGTTATACGAAAGAACATATTCACACCTTTGTGATCATCTCCGGCGACTCTGACTTTTCGCCGCTGGTCAGCAAGCTGCGGGAAAACTCGAAGACAGTTATTGGCGTTGGAGTAATCAACTCGACGTCAGATCTGCTCATGGCAAATTGCGACGAATTTATTTTCTACGACGACCTCGTCGAAAAGCCGGAAACGGCGAAACGTAAATCGAAACGTTCCAAGAAAAAGGCCGCCACGACCGGCACAAAAAAAATAGCCGCGAAACCAGACCTGGCTCAGGAAGCGATCGACCTCGTGCTCGATACCACGGAGGCGCTCTATTCCGAGCGAGGCGGACGGTCAAAAATCTGGGGATCGATGATCAAGCAAACGCTGAAACGCCGTCGCCCGCAATTTAACGAAAGTTACTACGGCTTCAATTCGTTCAGCGACATACTTGAAGAAGCACAGAAGCGCGGCCTGTTGGCATTGGAGCTCGACGAACGCTCTGGCGGCTACACAGTACGCAGTATCAGCCGCGATTCTGCCGGCAATTCCTAAGCGTCCTCCGCCGTTCAAGCGGATTCACCACTGAAATCTGGCGGGATATCTCCGTCGCTTCGTCGTAACCAGTAAGACGCCGACATTAAGCGCGACAGCGGGGGAATCATGCGAAGAATGCACGCAGCAAAGCGGCTGGGCGGCCTGGCCGTATCTGGAATATTTGGCCTGGTCATGTTGTCGCCAGTGCTGGCGCAGAGTGGAACGGCTCCCACTCCACAACCGGTTGCTCAGGCGAATCCCCTCACTGAATCTCCCGTCATCGATGGCAATGTTCTGGACGATCCCGCATGGCGCGACGCCGTGCCAATTACCGATTTCTGGCAGATTCAGCCAAACGTGGGTCGACCCGTGTCGCAGAGAACGGCCGTCTACGTTGGTTACACGGATGCTGCGCTCCACATTGCAGTAGTTGCTTATGATGACAAACCGGGCGAAATCTTGTCCACCGACAGTCGCCGCGATTCTTCTCTCGACGATACTGACAGTTTCAGGGTTCTGATCGACGGGCTGATGGATCGGCAGAATGGTTACGTCTTTGGCACCAATCCGGCAGGCATTGAGTTTGACGGTCAGATATCACGGGAAGGTACAGGCCAGTTCATTCGTGGCGGTGACGGTGGCTTCAATCTTAACTGGGACGCGCCCTGGACAGTGCGCTCAGCAATTTCTGATATCGGCTGGAGTGCTGAGATGCAGATCCCTTTCACGTCACTGCGTTTTGGACCAGGCGACGTACAGGAATGGGGGTTTAACTTCGAGCGCCGCATAAGGCGCAACAACGAAATCGCATTCTGGGCGCCGTTGTCGCAGGACCGGGATATCCTGCGGGTGTCCGAAGCGGGTTCCATCCAGGGAATACGCGTGCCGCGTCAACGTAATTTGCAGTTCACACCGTACGTACTTGGCAAGGCACAGCGTGGCGGAAGCCTGAATGGTACAGAAACGGATGCGGAACTTGGCTTCGACATCAAGTACTCCATCACGCCCAGCCTGACGCTGGATGCCACGGTTAATACCGACTTCGCCCAGGTTGAAGTGGATGAGCAGCAGGTGAACCTCGACCGCTTCAGTCTGTTTTTCCCGGAAAAGCGGCCCTTCTTCCTGGAAAATGCAGGGCAATTTACGGTCGGCAATCCCCGCGAAGTAGAGCTCTTTTTCAGCAGACGCATCGGCATCGGCCGCGCGGGTGGCCAGACGCCGATTGACGGCGGTCTGCGGCTGTCCGGGAAAATTGGCGCGACCACAAACGTCGGCTTGCTGTATATGGAATCCGATGCGGTTGCCGGAGTTGCTTCAGAAAACGCGTTTACGGTGGCGCGCGTCAATCAGGAGTTCAAAAACCGCTCCTCGCTTGGTTTTCTGTTCGTGGATCGTCAGGGTGACGGTACCCTGCTGGGTAACGGCAGCAATGACGAGAACCAGACCTACGCCATCGATGGCCGCATCGGAATCGGAAACAATGCGTTGCTGCTGGCATGGGCAGCGAAAACCGCTACCCCGGGCCTGACCGGAAAAGACGATGCCTTCGCGCTGAATGGCGAATACAACGACGCTGACTGGACGTTACGGGCCGGCTATGCGGAGGTCGGTGCCGACTTTAATCCGGAAGTAGGATTCTTGGCGAGGAAAAACTACCGGAAATTCGAAACGACTGTACTGCGACGGATCCGTCCCGAAAACAACTGGAATATTTTCGAATTGCGTCCGCACATAAGTTACCGGGGCTTCTGGGACTTTGACGGCTTTCAGGAAACCGGCTTCCTGCACGTAGATTCAATCATTGAATGGACGTCCGGCATTGAGCTGCGCAGCGGTGTGAACTTCACACGAGAAGGGGTGAAAACGCCGTTTCAGATTGTCGACGGCGTGACAATACAACCGGGTACGTACGATCACCAGGAATTGGTCTTGGAGTACCTGGGAAATCGTTCCGCCCCGCTGAACTTCAGTGTTCGTGCTTTTGTGGGGGGGCGTTTTGGTGGCGACAGAATTACGCTTGAGCCCTCGATTCGTTACCGAATTGGTGAAAAATTCAGCTCTGAGCTGGAATACAATTACAACGATTTCGATCTGCCCGTTCCGGGCGGCGAGTTTACGGCGAATCTTGCGCGGCTCCGTCTTACCTACTCATTCACGCCAAAAGTATTGCTTCAGGCGCTGATGCAGTACAACGAGCGTGACGATGTCATCTCTACCAACTTACGTTTCTCGTGGTTGCACTCCGGTAATACCGGACTGTACCTCGTCTATAACGAAGTCGATGAACGGGCTTTCGGTGCATTACCGCGAGGCCGCGAATTCATCATCAAATTCAGTCACCACTTTGATGTGCTGCGCTGATCGCGATATTTCAGGTTAAAAGTCGGTGCTGAGTCTCAAATACCAGAAGCGGCCATAGCTTTCATGCATGGCCGCGTTGAAGCCGAAGGACTCGTCGGCGAGCGGCGGGTCGGCATTCAGAATATTCCGAGCGCCAAATCGTACGTTGCCGACCATGTCGCCAAACAGTGCGGTATCGATCTCGAAATAGGCGCCCATGGTTATCCAGTGATCAACCGTGAATAGTCTGCCGCTAACATCACTCACGGCAGAGGTATCGCTGAAACGTGAAACATAATTTCCTGTTACACCCGCACGCCAGTCATTGCGGCGTAATCCAAGATCGGCGGCAATTTTCCAGTCAGGGCGCCCGTCACGCCGCATCAGATTGCCTGCTCCGCGGACGGCAATGGCAGGCTGAGACAGCGCATTGATATGGGCGGCGGCGACCGGCAAAGACTGCTCCGCTTTAATCAGTCGTGTGGCATCCAGGTCGACGTACACATCGGCGAGAAACCAATTGTCGTAAAAGTAGTTGAACGAGAAGTCCACACCGGAGGATATCCTGCGATCAAGATTGACATAGGCGTCGTGGATCTGGACAACCTGGCCGGCCGGTTCAAGACCGGAGTTGGCGAAGAATGCAACATCCGCCACCGTGACATCGTCACGCAACACGTGTGGATTTGTGTCGCCAGAAATTCGCTCGGCATAATCGGCCGCGAGTTGGTTTTCGGCGCCGAAAAGTCCGATTATGCCGTTTTGCCTGATGCGCCAGAAGTCAATGGAGGCAAATAGCCCGCGAATTTGCTCCGGGAAATAAGCGAGTCCAATCGAGGTGCTTGTATATTTTTCCGGGCGCAAGTTCTGGCTGCCGGAACGGCTGCTTTCGATCAGCACCTGCCCGGCAGCGCCGCAGGCACCCAGCGATCCGATCTCACCTCTGTTCAACAAAGCGTTGCAACGGTACCAGTCGGTGGCGGTCAGCACGCGGCGGGTTTCACCCGCGTTCAGTTGTGGCAGGTTAGGGGCTCTTACGCCGCGCGAGTATGAGCCACGCACGGCGATATCATCGACCAAGTGCCAGGCGAAAGAGATGCGTGGCTGAAATGCATCTCCTACGTCGGAATAATCTTCATAACGTGCGGCAAGCTGCACCTCCAGCGATTCCACCAGTGGCACGTTGTTGCCGGCACCGACCAGGGGCACTGCGAGCTCGCCAAAAACTGAAAACACATCGCGCGAGCCAGCCGAGTCTGCGGTCACACTGCTGCCCATCACGTCGCTTTCGAATGTCCGGCCGGACACTTGATCGGTAAACATAATGGTTCCATCGAAGCGCGGGTCGCGATCTTCTGCAAACGTTTCGTGACGCGATTCCACACCGACAGAAGCGCTGACAGCGCCGCTTGGTAGTCGCAGCCAGTCACGCGACGCAAGCTTGAAGTCGGCGAGAGTGAGGGAGCTGCGATTGACACGCGATACGTCCACTAAAAACGGCAACAGCACTTCCGGTGCGTTCGGCACGCCATCGATGAGGCTCCCCGGCGCGTCAGGGTTCGAGCCATTGAAAGGGTTGTAAGCGAGAGGCGTATCGCGAGCAAGGGCTTCCTGAAAAAGACTGTTGCTAATCCTGTTGTGGGTAACATCTCTGGTCTCTGCTTCAGAGAAAAGAACCGCACTGTCATATTGCCATCCAGACAACTCACCCCGAATGCCGGCGAGCGTGCGGATGCTTTGGTTGCCGACTTCGATAAGCCGCCGACCCGCATCGGCGACGCGATACGCTGAGCCGAAGTAGGAGGAATCGAGCACAATACTTAGCCCCTCTTCGGGCGCATCTATTCCCGGAAGGCGATTGGGATTGCTGCGTCCATCCGCGAAACGGGTTGGTCCAAAGGGGTTCCAGTAGTTATCGGCAGGAATGATGATCGGCGTACTAGGCAGCGGTGCACTGGCACCTGTCGTCCTGGAGGAGTCTGCGTGGTAGTACAGCAGTTCGCCGTAGAATTCGGCATTTTCCTTCAGGGAATGTCTTGCAGTCACAACGACTGTCGAACGCTGCAAATCAGGAATGAGTTGTCTTGAAGAGTTGTGGTCACCATAAAGCGCCGTATCGATAAACGAGTCGTCTACGCACACAGCCTCACTGATCGCTGCGTTGCAGCCGCTGAAAGTGGCAGGCTGAAGATGAAAGATGCCGGTCGGCGAAGTCAGCATCTGGCCATTACGGCTGACTGGCGTGGACAGTCGAAACTGTCCCCAGCTACCGCTGATACTCGCATTATTGAAATTGGCGTCGTCGGCAAACTCGGTACCTGCCAGCAGGGGCTGCAAGTTGGACGATTTCGAGTAGGGGCGGGCTGCTGCATCGATGCCGTCGCGCTCGATATGCGCGGCAAATAACTGTATATGCGACGCACCATCGTTGAAATCGGTGCCCGCTCTGAAGTTGAACTCTGTCTCGGCCAGCCCTGTCTCTTCCGCAACACCGTAGAATGCCGAAATACCCAGCCCGTCGTAGCCAGTTCGTAGCACATTGTTAATAACGCCTGCTACAGCGTCCGCGCCGTAGACGGCGGACGCACCGTCTCGCAGAATTTCGACACGCTTCAGCGCCTGAACGGGCAGTACGTTCATGTTCGCCGTCATCGCAGGAACACGCAGCTCTGTCTGCACGCCCGGATGTACGACCATTCGTCTGCCGTTTAGCAGCACCAGCGTATTGCCAGTGCCGAGATCACGCAGATTGATCGACGCGATATCACCGCGCGCTGAATTGACACCGGCGAAAAAAGTGTCGACGCCGTTGAATGACACGGCGCCAGCAAATGGCAAGGCCCGGAATATGTCACCGCCATGCACGGCACCGGTGGCAGCAAGGCGATCTGCTTCCCAAACGGTAATTGGCAGAGATTCACTTAATTCGGCGCCAGGTAGCTGGGTGCCGACGACGATCACTTCGTCGATTTTATTCACTGCACTGGGCAGCATTGCAGGCGTCGCATCGCGACCTGGACGTCCCGTTGCCGACGGCAGTTGTGGCGCCTTAAGATCTCTGGACCGGCGTTCTGATTCCCCTGCAGCCACGCGAGCCTGCGCGTCAAAACGGGACATGACAGCAAGCGTTTCAGCGTCAATGTGCCGAAACGTCAGGCCTGTTCCAGCTAGCAGCCGACGCAAGGCGTCTTCCTCTCGGTAACGACCGACCAAACCTCGGGCGACTTTGCCGGCGGTAAGCTCTTCAGTAAAACCGATGGAGTAGCCGGATTGTCGGCCGTATTCCAGCAATGCAGAGGTCAGGGGCTGGCGTGCGATATTGAACGATCGGATGCTTGCGGCAGTGGCCGCTCCGCCTGGCTGTAGCAGCAAGGCCGTCAGGAATATGGCTGTTAGTCGTTTTAGCTGGGTGCTGACTGGCACGTACAGTCTGTCCTCCGCAGGTCACACCGGTGCCGAGTGGCGGCGGAGCGATGGCAGTGATGCTACTCCTTCTTGCCTGCGACGGATACGAGCACCCGGTAAATCATGTCGGTGCCTTCCGCGAGCGATTCAACCGGCACTCGTTCATCGTTGCCATGCATTCTGGATAAATCTTCCTGATCGATAGGATAGGGATATATGCCGTAGACCGGAATGCCCCGGCTTCGCCAAGCGCCGGCATCGGTGCCTGCCTGGAACAAATATGAAGTTACCAGCGCTTCCGGATACTCCTCTTTCGCCGAAGCGACCAAGGCCTCGTAGAGCACTGTATCTTCAGGAGACGGGGGTTCGTCCGAGCGCTTGTTCATCTCGGCGAGCAGCTCGTCGAGGCTGTCTTCGGACCGTGAAACGATGTCCATCTCTATTTCCGGATCAGCGATAACGCTGCGAATTTCCTCGAAAAAGGCGCGCACGTCGGTGCCGGGGATCAGACGGAAATTCACGATAGCGGACGCCGATCCGGGAATAACGTTACTCCTGAAACCGCCGTCAATAATGACGGGTGCGATGGTGTTGTGCGCAAAAGCATGCAGGAGCGGATCCTGGCTGATGGCGCGGTCGGCCTGTGCCAGCCGTGCTGCGTCATCCGCGGCAAGCAGATCCATGAAATGTGTGCGCATGGGTTCGTCCGCCGTATTCCCCAACGTTTCAAAAAACTGTCGGGTCGAAGGGATCAGCTGCACGCCGGTTTCGTATTCCGAGAGGCGGGCCAATGCATTGGCCAATGAAAAAATCGCGTTGCCGGGCTGTGGCATCGATGAGTGTGTGCTGCTTCCTTTGCTGGTGAGCTGAATTGTCAGGGAGAATTTGTCCGCGGTGGAGATGCTGACGTAACGTACCTTCTCAGGATCTTTCTGACTTTTAATGATCCAGCCGCCTTCGTTGAGCGCAAATTCGGCATCGATCAGCGACCAGTGATTTTCTGCCAGCCAGCGGGTGCTGTAAGCGCCGCCTTCTTCATCCGCCTCTGCTAGAAAGATAACGTCACGCGACAGCGGTACTTCGTTTTTTGCCAGACGCATTACGGCCTCGGCAAACACTGCCAGTCCGCCTTTAAAGTCGATGGCGCCGCGGCCATAGACATAGCCGTCAACGATTTCGCCGCCAAAGGGCGCCTGGGTCCACTTCTCCGGCTCCACGCCGACGACGTCGGCGTGCGCCGCGAGTAGCAGCGGTGCTTTGCTGCCGTCACCTTTCAGTCGTGCGATGAAGTGCGCTTTCCCTGCTTGCGGTGTCTGAATAATGTCGATCTCAAACCCCAGGGGTCGAAATTTCTTCTGCAGCAATTTCGCCAGAGCATCTTCGTTGCCGGGCGGATTCGATGTATCGACCCGGATAACTTCGCCGAGCAAGTCAGCCGTCGGATTCGACTGTGCCATAGCCCATGGCGCGGTAAACAAAAGAGTAGCGAAGATGGCGCCAAGCGCTCGAATCGGCATGGGATTTCCTTAGCGGTTTGGTGTGCGGGAATGAACGACGATCTGTTTGCCGGCCTGCCGGTCGAATGCGATCGGTAACTGTTTCTCGAGCCTGTCCAGTGTGAGATCGAAATCGTCGACCTTCAGCGATATATTGACTGTAACCTTGGCCAGTTCGGGGTCAATGACCTGAATGTCGCGGTAGAACGTCCGATTCAGCTCGTCGACCAGTTCCTGCAGCGGCCTGCTTTGCAGTTCAATGCGATTGTCCTGCCATGCCGTGACTTGCACGAGATCAGCCCGCTGCACAGCCGAACGCGCACCGTCGTGCCGGTAGGCCACCTGCTGACCGGGTAACAGTCTGATGTTGCGCGGGCTGCAGCTCATGTCGGAAACGACTGGCGCGGCGTCCGTTACATCAACTTCACCTTCTATGAGTGTGACAGTGGAGCCTACCTCGGTTACTGACACATCGAATACAGTGCCGACAGCGACCACCTGGAAATTCTCAGAACGCACGACGAAAGGCTTGAACAAATGATGGGCCACATCGAATGCGGCTTCGCCCGCGCTCACATCAATGACGCGGCGGGTGAAACCAAAATCGACCCTGAGCGTCGAATTGCCGCGCAAGGTTATGGTGCTGCCATCGCCAAGTTTCACGACCCGAATTTCCCCAGGGGCAGTATTAATTGCCATCGATGTAAGGGGAAAAATCAGCAGGGCGGCGAGCGCCGCCGTCGCAATGGATGCCGTCACCGGGATCCAGAATCGAGTCCAGAGATTTAACGTACGGGGCTTCCGGCGACTAACCTGGCTGCTCTCAGCCACAAGCTCGTGACCCGCAGTACGATCCAGAATGTTCTGCATACGCGCGAACGCAACAGTACGGCGCGGATCAGCCTGCAACCAGTTCTGCAGCGCGGCCTGGCTGGCATTATTAAAACGTCCGGATTCGATTCGGGCCACCCATTCCGCAGCCTCTTCAAAACTGGTTTCGTCCGGGTACGTCAGATCACTATTGCTATTCATTTATTGACTACTTCATTTCTCAAAGCTGTCTTCAGGACAGCCACAATTAGGGCAAAGCCTTATGCAATGCCAGCAATGCACGGGCCATATGTTTTTGCACCATGCTTTCCGACATGTTCAGAGCGGATGCCACTTTTGCGTAGGTTTCTCCCGTATTGCGTTGCCGGCAGAATGCCTTCTGGCAATTTTCCGGCAAGCCACGGATCGTGTGCCTCACAATCTCCAGATCCTGCTGGGCACTGGCGTACCGTTCCGGCGTCAGATTGACGGATGCCGCCGCTTCGACCGCACGGTCGTGCTGCGTACTCTGCGATTTGTCGAAAGGTTGTGCGTCGCGTCGTCGGCCGATGTCGATGATCAGGTTCTTTGCAATGCGGAAAAGATATCCCTTGCCGTTCTTGATATCTTTTCGGTCGCGGGTCGACCAGGCGCGAAGGAAAGCTTCCTGGACGATATCCTCCACTTCGATATCGTCCCCGCGCTTCACGCCTTTAAGCTGCGAGCTTACGTAGCGGCGCAATTCCACCGCTGAACTTCCGTAGAAATCCTCCATACGAATTTGCTCACTGTGATTCGGCATGCTGCTCCGCTGAAGACTGACGGTTGCTATCGATGATAGCGAATCTTCCTCAGCCCGTCGCTTAATCGCGGCCGGCGCGCGATCATCTATTGATGGTATTGTTAACGCCATGCGCAAAATTCAGTTTTCATTGCTGCTCACATGGGAATAAGACGTGCCAGACGGACATTCCCGCCACTATTTCGGTGTATTTGCGCGGCAATGCGACTTTAGTGATAAAAAAGTTGGCGGGATTCAGGATTTCGCTCGTCTAGATAACTAAAGCAGAGTTTTTGTGGCTTGCCGCGTGGCAGGTCGAAGTTCAGTCGTTTGGGGGATTAGAAAATGCGTCAGGGGAAAATTCGGCAGATATTGACACCTTGGGTCGGTCATGTGTTTCGCCTGTGTCTGGCGGGGTTACTGGCCACAGGCTTTTCGACCGCGGCCAATGCACAGGCCAGTCGGCCGGCAGCCGGTGACGAAATTGAAGAGGTTGTGGTCGTTGGCTCGCAAATTCGCGGCACATCCACCACCGGAGCGTTGCCGGTCAGCGTCGTTGGGCGAGAAGAGATTGCCACAGCGGGCGTCGCATCCGCTGACGAACTGTTTCGTTACATCCCCGGTGTAGGCGCAGTCGGTTTCGGCGGTAACAATCAGCGTTCAACGAGCTTCGGCATTAACGGCGCGCGTGGCGACGTATCGTCAATCAATCTCCGCAGTCTCGGCGAGGGCAATACCCTGGTACTGTTGAATGGCCGTCGGCTCGTCGATCACCCCAGCACGCAGACAGATGAGCAGACTGCGCCGGCAGTTGCCGTCAACATGAATGCGCTGCCTATCAAGGGACTGGAGAGAATCGAAGTGTTGCGCGATGGCGCCTCGGCAATTTACGGTACCGATGCGGTTGCAGGCGTGGTCAACACCGTCCTGCGCAAAGACTACAGCGGGCTGGAAATGTCTGCGCGGTACGGTAGTGCGGACAGTCTTGATGAGACGACCATCAGTGTCATTGGCGGCATCAATTTCAACGGAGACCGGACGAATATCACCGGCTCATATACTTATCACGACCGCAGCGAACTTGCCGCAGCGGACAGGGCGTTCTCAGCCAATCGTGACGCGCGATCGCAGGTGACGCACCCTGATTTTTTAAATGACGCATCATTTAATAACTCCAGCACCGTCACGCCATGGGCGTCGTTCGACGTGCCGGGTATAGGCGCGCCGGTTACGCAGAATGGATTACCCATTACTACAGGCGCGGGTCGCTTCGCGCTGGTCCCTGCCAGTCTGGGTGGAGCGAATTGCGTAGGCACTTTGCCGTCAGCACCTTCAGATACCTGCATCATCGCGGGCAATACTCCGGCGTCTTTGCGGCACAATCGCAACGCTGAGGCGACCATGATTCCGGGTGTCGAAAGGAATAATTTCTTTGGTACCGTTACCCACACCTTCGATAATGACTTCGAAATTTATACCGAAGCTGGTGTTTACCGGGCGGATAGCAACTACGACCGCGGTGACGGTGGCGGTGGACCGCTGAGCACCCAGCCCATCGATCTGCCGGCCTCCAACTACTGGAACCCGTTCGGACCGGTCAATTTCTCCGACGGATCGCCCAACCCCAATCGACTGCCAGGACTGGATCTGGCGCAGATTCCGGCAGAAGGTGTGTCATTGCCCTTCGTCAGCGGACCTGGTGGCGCACGGGCGTTCTACCGTGTTTCCGAGCGACGCGGTCCAATCGTCAAGGTAAACGACCAGAGCTATCGCCTTGTTCAAGGATTGCGCGGCATGTTCCGCGAGTGGGATTTTGATACGGCATTCGTCTATTCCCGCGCCGAAACGCTGGACAGAACCTACAATCGTCTGGGTTTGAACGAATTTATGCGCCAACTTGAGCTGGAAACGCCGGCCGCCTACAACCCGTGGACCGGTGGTGGCACGTATCTCAACAACGCCATCGATTCGACCTCGAATCCTGCCAGCAGCACGGACCCTTTTTACATTACCGTAGACCGGTCCGGCGTGACGCGACTGGCACTGGCTGATTTCAAGGTCTCGAAAGGTGACCTGTTTGCAATGCCGGCCGGAAACCTTGGTTTCGCTGCCGGCGTCGAATTCCGCCGTCAGACTTACGAAGACAATCGTGATCCACACCTGGATGGCACGGCGCCACTTAACAACTTCGTACGTGACGAAATTTTCCCCAGCAGCGTGATGGGTTCAAGTGACACGCCCGATACCTTCGGGCGGCGTAGCGTGTTCTCTGTCTTCACCGAATTAGCGGTGCCGCTGGTCGCTCCTGATATGAACATCCCGCTGGTTGACAGCCTCGACTTGCAGCTAGCTGCCCGTTATGAGGACTTCGACGACATCGGCTCGGTAACCAAGCCGAGGATCGCGCTGTCCTGGCATCTGGTTGAAGGGCTACAGGTGCGGGCATCTTACTCGGAAGGGTTTAAAGCACCGAACCTCGCAATGACCAGCGAGCCTGTGATTTCGCGGCAGGTGGGAGCGGAAGATCTGTATTTCTGCCAGGCGCAGGTTAACAAGGGCGACGCGCCCAATTTGGGTGCCTGCACCGGTACTGGTATTGGCAACGAGTTCCTTACCAATGTGGAGCGGCTGACATCGGGTTCGAAACTGCTGCAGCCGGAGGAATCCGAAGCCGTTTCCTATGGCATCGTGTTCCAGCCGACCTTCGTTGACGGGCTGACGATGACGGTGGATTACTGGGAAATCGATCAGACAGGTATTGTCGGTATATTCGGTACGCCGAATCACATCGCGCTTGACTGGGCGCTGCGCATCAATGGCATGGCACCGAACCCGGATGTGGTCAGACTCAACCCGACGGCTGACAACATTGCCTTTTTCCAGGGATCCGGACTGGACCCGGTAGGGCAGGTCATTCAGACGAACGTTCCTTACTTCAACCTGGACAGCAGAGAATC
>JBBKWL010000043.1:0-6004 GCA_037968975.1 Woeseiaceae bacterium
GGCCAGCCGTTCGGGGTTGAGAACTGTACATCTTTTGGTCCATTCTAGAGTAGACGATCAATAAGAGATCAAAGGCGGGCCGCTCGACGCGGTCCGTTTTTTTTTGAGGATTCAGTGTCTGCTTGTGGCCGATTGCAGACCCTCACCACTTCCCTAAAGCAGACACTCGAGCGGCAGCTATTGGTGAAAGCCGACGTTCAGAACACCTTTCTTCAAGATTTATTTTAAGCGGGCTGCAAGCACTCGGATCCAGTCACCTAAATTAAAAATTGCCGAGAGACCGCCGCTTAAACCGTAGCGAAATTCCAGAAATCATCAGATAATCCTCACCGCAAGCTCAGGCATTGGTTGTTGCCAAATCCTAAACTTGTCGCAGGTCCTTGGTACACGAAAACAGTACTGAGCCTCGGCCACAGTGCCTCTCTGGGCGACGGCTAAATTCGCGGGATGATGGAGGTCATATCGGGATGATTAGCAACGATTCACTAAATAAGGCTGTTCTTTGTTCGGTTCTACTTACGTTCACGCTCGGCTGCACGACAACTCGACCTCTGGCGATGACTAGCCCTCAGGCATTGGTCGATCTGGTCGCGGTTGGGGACACTGTCGAGGTTAAGAGAAAAACCGGTGACAGCCTCGAGTTCAAGGTAACCGAGGTATCAAAGGAAGGGATTCGCGGCAGCGGCGTCTTTGTCCCCTACTCTGATATTCAGCAGCTTGCACAAAGCCGCGACAACCACGTTGGCACGGCTTTGCTGGTGATTCTGGGTGTGGCGGTGTTGTACGCGTTGGAAGAGAATACCGCTTGCGGATTGTTTACCCAAAAAACTGATGCTGAATGCTCTGATTGAGTCCTAACGAGTACCTGTGGCCGAAAGCAGCAGCTCAGATGTTAAGCTACTGAGCGACTGCTGCTCCAATGCAGCCGTGTCGGTGTTCAGCCTCGCCCACGATCGGTGCGGCGACAACGCAAACGACGGACAATGAATTGATTCGATTCCAACTGATTAAATCATGCCTATTTACTGCGGTCCTATTTAGTTTGCCTGCCACCGTTCAAGCGGAATTTTTACTGGCCGACATTGAGGCTGGCGTCGCACCGGCGCCTATCATTCTGTTCGCCGATGCTCCTCCGAAGACCCGTCAAGCCGCGGTCGAATTAGCCGACTACATTGAGCAAATTTTTGGTCAGCGCCCCAGGTTGATCGAAGGCACGCCGAAGACCGTACCGCGGCGCGCCGTGTGGGTGGGTTACCAACCGGTGCTGGATGAGCTTTTCCCAACGGTCGATATGAACTTCAAACATCCCGAAGAGATTCTGATCACTGCGACCGACAACCACGTCGTTATTGCCGGTCGTGACCGTTGGCACCCTGAGCATCTCACGGTTGCGGGCATCGACGAGAAGATTGTCGGCGTCCAGCAGGAATATGGCACCGTCAACGCGGTCTACACATTCCTGCAAGAGCATCTTGGCGTTCGTTGGTTCTGGCCTGGTGAACTCGGTGAAGACGTGCCGCAGCGGAAGCGATTCTCGCTAAAGCCGTTTGAGTATCGTTATCACCCACAGATTCGAGCGCGTGGCGGCGCCTTCAATTTCTCGAAGCTGAGCAACAGAGGTTATGGTCGGGCTCAGCAGTGGACGCGGCAACAGCGATTGCAGCTCGATTCACTGCGCGTCGATGGCGGGCACGCTTTCCGCGATTGGCACGAACGCTTCTTTGAGTCGAATCCAGAACTGTTCGCTCTGCAACCGGATGGAACTCGAGGCACGTACCCTCGTAACCCGCGCGCGGCGAAACTTTGCCAGTCTAATCCCGCGGTATGGGAGCAGTGGCTGGCGGATGTCGACGCGATACTAAAAAAAGACCCGACTCGTACCGACTTCAACGCTTCGCCGAACGACAGTTGGCTAAGCGGCCATTGCGTCTGCGAGTTCTGCCGAGCGTGGGATCACCCCGACGGCGAGCCGCGAATGATGCTCTGGAAGAATCGTCGGGAAAACCGACCTGCGCTCTCAGATCGTCACGTCACTTTTGCAAACCAGCTGGCTGGCCTGTTAGAGAAACGCTACCCCGACAAGGACTACCGGGTGACTATGCTCAGCTACGGGCATTCCCGGCCAGCTCCAGTCGAGGCGCAACCCGCCGACAACGTAATCATTGTGAGTGTCGCGAACTTCTTCGGGCGAACCGACCTGGTCGATCGTGGCTCGACGCGGGGCACAACCCATCAGGAGCAATTGGCGGCGTGGGGCCAGATCGCGCCTCACGTGATGTGGCGGCCAAACACTGGCAGTCCGGCGGGGTGGCAACAGGGACTGCCCGACGTGTCGATCGCGCAGACCAGTCGAAACCTCAAGTTCGCCGCGGACAACCATTCCATCGGCATCCAAATTGACGCTGTGTGGGAACACTGGGCGACACAAGGGCCGCAGTACTACGTCATGGCCCAGCTTATCTGGGATCCGTCAAAAGACGACTCCCTAATTCTCAATGACTATTACAGTCGCGCCTTTGGCCCGGCCGGCGAGCATGTCCAGCGATATTTCGAAACCATCGAAACGGCAAGGATGGCCTACGTCGCAAAGTACGGCTACGGAGCGGGCGCTTTCAATTTGTCACAACTCTTCACACCGGACCTGTTGAGTGAATCTGACGAGCACCTGCGGCGGGCGCGGGCTGCCGTTAAAAACGCACCGAAAGTCTATCTTGAGCGAGTCGAGTTTGTCGGCGCCGGTTTGGCATACACGCGAATGTTGATCGACAACATCAATCTGATGGAGTCGTACTGGCGGAAGAAGGACGACGCGATTGCTCGGCAAGTGCTCGCTAACTGGGCGGCGAGAGAGGAACTCTGCGCCGAACACTCTTACGCCATCAATTGTGGGCCGGTGCGACCGAACACGAGCCGGATGCGCGGTCTGCACCCCGACTTTCCAAATCCTAAATGGAAGCCGAATAAGGCCATCGGCTTCGACAGGGATTGATTAGTCATTGCGCGGATGGCCAAGAAAACTCTCGGAGTCGGCTTTGAGCGATAAAGATGCAATACGGGACTTGCTAGTCGAGATTCGAGACAACCAGCGCTCATCCCTTGAGCAACAAAAAGAACACCTTCAGATTGCCAGGGAGCAGATCGAACGTTCACGGGGGCAGGTTCAAGAATCGATGGAGCTGCAGCGCCAGGCGTTGGATAAGGGCAAGAAGGTTTCGCGCATCGCCCTCCCGGGCATTTTATTCTGCATTGTTTTGATTGTTTATCTGGTCGTCAGGTATTTGTAATTCAGTTCGCTTCGGCGGCCGCACGAATATCAACCAGGTCTTTTTGCAACATCTTGCGTAGTGTGCCGTTGAACATGAGACTGACTACCGACATGAGCCGTGCTGCAAAGTTTGTCGGTTTTGCTGAAAACGTCATGGTCAGAACAGTCTTGTCGTTCACTTCATCCAGGCTCAGGCGGGTCGAATAAATTGCGCCATGATTCTCCGCCCTGGTTTCGTACCAGTGGTTAGGCTCTGCCGCGCTGATCCACATCGTCTCTACCGCCTCTTTACCGAAAAGAACCCGCGTCTCGTGCCATTTCAGGCCGACCACGCCGGTTTCCGGTCGCTCGATGACCTCAATGGCAACGATGCCGGAAATGGTATCCGCCCAGCCGTCGATGTCGGTTATCAGTCCCCAGATACGCTCGCGGGAAGCGTTTATTTCTTCAGAGACGGTAATTGTCATGCGGATTTACCCTAAGCATTTGGCGCTGGAATGGATGCCCGATAGGTACCATGATAGTACACAATAGCCGGGGGTGAATCGTAACGGGACGAAGACGGGAGAACGCGAGTGGCACAGGGGTTAGAATTTGTAGACTACGTTACTGACCAGGCGGGTGACCGCTGCAAACTCACTCACCGAATGATGTTCGGTGGTTGCACACTTTACCTGGACGGCAAGGTCGTGGCGCTTGTTTGCGATGACCAGTTGTTCGTCAAGCCGACCAAAGCGGGCAGAAAATTCATCGCTGATGTTGTTGAAGCACCTGCCTATCCTGGCGCAAAAAACTCGTTCCTGATAACAGAACAAATCGAGAACGGTGAGTGGCTAGCAGAATTGCTGACGAAGACAGCAGAAGAACTTCCGGTGACGAGACGATAAGTGGCCCTGACTCTATTTGCGTATGACAGCAAATAAAGTCAGGACCGCGTACCCAGTTCGCCTATTGCGAAACGCCCGAAACCCAATTGCGCATCGCTCCGATGCTGCAACCGAATTTCGTGTGGCCATTGCCGAGGCCTTCTTCTTCGATGATCTGCTCGCACGTACAACCAGCGGTATCGTGCAGATCAAACGAGTCCGAAGGTCCATTCCCGTTCGACTCGCCGCTTTCGAAGACTCCGTCGCCATCAATATCAGCGAATCGATTCGGCTTCAGCCCGTTCGTAGCCGCACCATCAGGCAGAACTGTGGAGCGACAGACATCCAGATCGTCACCGACCCCGTCCTTGTCTTCATCACGGAAGATATAGAGCACCAGACCGTCATGGTCGGATGCGCGCAGTACGAAGTCGTCCAGCGTGCCATCGTCTTCTACAAGCTCTTCTGCTGCATCCGCGTTGCCGCGCGCGAACTCGAGCCCGGTAACCAACGAGCCCATGGCCTGGCTCGTCATTGCGTGATCGAGAATCTGTGCGTCACCACGTGAGCCTTCGGCATTGAAACTGTCGCGGAAGATGAACGAGTAACGTTCTTCGGCTGGAATATTCAGGATTTCGTCCGTCAGGTCCGGCGCTACCAGGTCGACGCAAGTGTTGCTTGCGCACACCAGGCTTTCACTTGGGACAAAACTGCCCTTGATGATGCCAGCAAGATCAACATAGCCGTCGGTGAACTCAAACGCATTCATGTCGCCAATAACCACCAGGTTCACGTTCGGATCAACGTTTTGTATGTCCTGAACTTTCTGCGCAACCGATTGCGCCTGCTCATAACGCTTTTGCTGAGTTCGCGGTGTCTCGATGCCACCGAGCGAGCGCATATGTAGCACCATCACCGAAATCGGGAATGCATCATTCAGCGTGCCCTCGAGCAGCAGTGGCGGTCGGTCATGCAGCAGGGAACCGTCGACGCTCAAAGTCTCGAGCGCGCCGAGTTGCGTGACGGCATTGACCCGGACGTTGTCCCGAACCAGGAAGCCGACGTCGATTGAGCCGATGTCATTGCCCTCAACCAGGTAGGCTGAGTAACTGACGCTTGCATCCAGCGCATTCACGACGGTCGCCAGGTACTCCAGCACACTCAGGCTTTCTACTTCCTGCACGGCGAGAATGTCGGGCGATTGCATCAGGTCAACGATGTACGCCGCGATTTTAGCGGTACGACGAACGTACTCGTCAGTCGGCAAGACAGCGTCGCCGGTACCATCATCAACGTCGTCGAACAGGCGGAATAAGTTGAATGACCCTACCGTTCCTTCCTCTGCTTGCTTCGAGCGAACTGCTACGGGAAGCGGTGCCGGAGTGACGTCGAGTACCGTCGGCCAGAATTCGTAGTGGTTGAATTCGAAGCCGATGACACCGACAGCACTAAAGGTCGATCGCGCAGGAATATTCAAATTCGGCAAACCGAGTTTGTCAGGATCGAGTTCGAATACCTCCGGATTGCCATCCCAGATGGGAATCAAAGGATCGCCAAGCCCCGGTATTTCTGCACCCGGTTCGCGGAACGGCCGCGATGGACCTGCGGTCACATGCACTTCGGCGAACGGGTCGGAACCGAACTCCTGATTGGACGCGGCGACAATGCCGGCCGGAATCTCAACCAACATTCCCTCGTAACATTCGTATTCGATGGCACAGCTCGGCGCCAATGGATCGGGCGACGGAGTTTGCACATCAAAGACAATGGCAGCAGGCAATGTTCCAACTCCGGTCACGGTGACGACCGGGCCACCTGTGATTTCCGTGAAGCCGAAGAACTCGGCGACCTGGCCCGCAACCTCCACGGTGTC
>JBBKWL010000044.1:0-3328 GCA_037968975.1 Woeseiaceae bacterium
TTCCGCACAGTAGTATTTGAACCCACCACCGCGGCTTTGCGCATCGCGCATCGCATTATCCGCCCGCTGCAACAACTGATCCACGTCGTCCGCGTCTTGCGGATACACGGCAACGCCCAAACAGGCGGACAGGTGCACAACCTGCCCAACGACCTGCAATGGTCGGGCCAAGGCATCGAGCAATTGCTGCTGAAACACGGGTAATGATTCATCATTGCTAACGGTAATCATCATGCCGAATCGAAACGAATCCAGACTGCCTATCGCGGCGGTCCGAAGGCCACGCCTGTTAGGGTCGCTGGTCATGCTCGACTCACTGAGGCAGTCCCCCAATTTGCGCCCGATTTCTGTCAGGATACGGTCCGCCTGTTCCTGCCCCATCGCCTCAACGACCAGCCGAAACCGCGTGAACCCAACGACGAAAACGGCGAGCATGTTGCCATCACGATCGCTTGCCCGCATGCCGCGTTGCAAAAGATCCAAAAACTTGGACTTGTTCGGCAAACCGGTGACTGGTTCGAATCTTTCCTGGCTGCGCAGGCGCTGTCGCGCGATATTGGCAAGGTCGAGCGCTTCCTGAAGTGCGACCTTTGCCTCATTCAGCGCGGAATTACGGTTCTTTATCTGCAACGCGTGTTGCGCGCGCATTGCTATTGTCTGCCAGTCAAACGGTCTGCGCGCGATATCAAAGACGCCCGCATCGAGCGACGCTTTAACTTCGCGTGTGCTGACGCAGAGCACTATAATTTGAGCCTGTATGTCGGCTGCGTCCTGGAGAACCTGAAATATTCGCTCTTTACTACTATCGGTTAGCGCGGCGTCGACCACTACTACATCCGGCGCCATCGAGCGAACCACTTCTAAAGCGTTTTCGGGATCCGATGCGACTGTGACCTGAAAATCGTAGCGGCCTAACCAGCGCGGACCCCACTTCTTCGCATCGCCATAGCGACACAATAACAATGCGGTACCACCAGGCTCCTCAAAAGCATCTGCGGTTGTGTCAGCAGGAACCGTCAGCCGTTTAAGCGCCGTCGTCAGGTCCGCTGCAACCGGCGTCTCGGTCTCGAGGTCTGCGTCAGTCATCGCAGGCCGCCGGTTTTTCTATCCGAGGGAGCACGCGCATTCAGAAACTCGAATGTCTCGCTACCAGGCATCGGTGTGCTTATCAGAAATCCCTGCAGGTACCGACAACCGAGATTCTGCAGTATGTCTGCCTGGCCCTGGGTTTCAACACCCTCGGCGATCACCTCAATGCCGAGTTCGACAGCCATCGCGAGTGCAGCTGCACAGGCGGCTCTGTCGCGATCGTTAGTTTCCATATTTGCCACGAAAGAATTGTCGATCTTGAGTGCGTCAACCGGGCTTTGTGCCAGGTGCGCAAGTGAGCAGGTACCGGTACCGTAGTCATCCACAATCAGACGTACCCCAAGCGCTTTTAGTCGTTTGCAGACAGCAAACCCTGATTGCATTTCCCGGAACAACGAGTTCTCTTTCACCTCGATATCAATATCCGCTGGATGGGTGCCGGTCTCCTCCAAAGCCCGCTCGATACATTCAATGATGCCCTCGCTTGCGAGTTCCTGCGCCGACAGATTAACCGCAACGCGGATATCGCTATGGCCGGCACTGCGCCATGATTGCAGTTGTTTGCAAGCGTTCATCAGCACCCACTCACCGATCGGAAGTATCAATCCAGTGCGCTCCGCCACCCGCACAACCTTGCGCGTTGGTTGTGAGCCTAGTACGGCATCAGGCCAGCGTAGCAGCGCTTCCATGATCGACGGCGCTCCGGTCTCTACGTCGATAATTGGCAGGTAGTTGAGGTCATAGTCGTTGTTCTGCAATGCAGACTTCAACTCGGCCTCAAGATCCGTACGCTGCAAGGTCCGCAGGCGCACAGTACCGGAATGAAATTTTATCGCTGTCTGCGACTCGCTGCGCGCGTCTTCCATGGCGGCGACCGCATTTTCGTACATGGCCGCAGAATCCAGACCGTCCTGCGGGAACAACGCGATTCCCGCACACGCAGTGACGCTGATCGTGCGATTCGCGACATTGACCGGAAGCCTCAGATCCGCCACCAATCGCTCCGCGACGGCCTCGGCATCCTCGCCGCTTTCAATGCTGGGCAGGACAATGCAAAACTGTCGGTAGTCGGTCCGGGTAGCCACGGAATAACGCTCGCAGTCTTTGATTGCGGTGTCATTCGATCCACGCAGGTGCGATGTCAGGCGACTCGCAAGCTGGGCAAGAACGTCGTCTTGCTGGCTCGAACTTAGCGCGTAACCGTAGTCGTCAAACTGACCGATATGGAAGCACATGAGCGCGCACCTGCCTTCCTTCAGGCGCTGAACATCAGTAATCCTCTGTAATTCTGCAAACAGGTGTTCGCGATTGGGCAACCCGGTTACTTCGTCCGAGTACGCCAGTCGCCGCGTATGCATTTGCAGCCGTTTTTGTTCCGTCAGATCTCGTACCAGCAACAGGATACGGTCGGGGCCCTGCGGGATGAATATGAATTCCTGTACGGCGCCGTCGACGCTCTCAACGTCCAGGCTACTGGATTCGCGACTACGCACCGTCCGCCGTAATGAACTGAGAATTTGCTTGGCGCACTCTTCGTCCCAAAGCTGCTCGATAGAGAAAGATGCCGGGCGCGCAGCCAGTTCCTCTCGCAATTTGAGAGGCGCTTCGATGACACTACAGATTAAGCCTGACTGTGTGAGAGTCAGGATCAAGCTGTTTTTTACCTGCTGGCCGACATCAACCGCATCGGTGTCGCTCATCTGGGGTGGTTCCGTACGCGAATATTGGCCGACAATTGTCGCCCCCGGCAGTTCGCCCAGTCACTTATATCTTTCCGTTATGAGACCTGTGTCTAACTTTTTCGCAGAAATACATGAAGTGAGAAATAGGCTGCTTGTGCCAATGAATTACGGCCACGCTGAATTACGCGAGCGCGTCGGCGTCTCGTGATAAATTTGTCGGATGAACGACGACCTTGCCCGCTATCACCGCCAGATGCTGCTGCCCGGCTTCGGAGAAGAGGGCCAACGGCGGCTGCACGACTCCACGGCCATGGTACTCGGCTGTGGCGCCCTTGGCTGTGTCGCTGCCGAGATGCTGGCGCGCGCCGGCGTTGGGCATTTGGTTATTGTCGACCGCGACTACATTGAGCTTTCGAACCTGCAACGACAGGTGTTGTTTGACGAGGATGATGTCGCCGCAGCCACGCCTAAAGCAGAAGCCGCAAAGCGTCGCATCGCCAAAATTAATTCCGCGGTGAAAGTCACTGCAATCGTCGATGACATCAACCACGACAACA
>JBBKWL010000045.1:0-13991 GCA_037968975.1 Woeseiaceae bacterium
TCGACGTAGCTACCTGCCTTTCGCAGTACTTAAGCGTCTGCACCGTCTACTTTCGGCCACAAGCAGTCGTTCAGGGCGACTAGTTCAGCGCATTGTTAGGCGGCACAAAACGACAAACCTAAAGTCCGCTTTCTGCGAGAATCGGACGAATCAATGTATCTGGTGATGAGTCCTAATCATTTCATTTGGTAGCATAAGAAACTTCGCCGCGTTGTCGTAAAAGATTGCCGCTCGTTCCTCATGAGTCAATATTTCGAGTTCGTTAACGCGGCGAATTGCTACTTCAATGGCTTCCGGCCAAACCATCTGGTCAGATCCAAACATCACTCGATCAAGAAATCCGAAGGTTTTTGCCCTCTTGATAAATCGTTCCAACAGATCTGCTGAATCAGGCGTCCAATTCAGAACTGAGATATCCACATGCACCTGCGGATACATGTGCATTAGTTTGATCGTGTCTTCATAGTAGAAACCACCGGCGTGCATAATATATACACGCAACTTCGGGTACCGAACCAATATGTCTTCCATCAAAAGTGGACTACCAAGGGCGACACGGAAGTTCGGGCAGCACCGGTAAGGCGTAGCTGGCGGACCACCGCCGAAGTGTATGCCGACAGGAATATCTTTTGCTGCCGCGAGCTGCCAGAATGCCTCTAGTGACGGATCAACCGGGGACAACCCTGCGTACTGAAGGCCGAGTTCGGCGATCACTTTTATCTGGCCGCTATCAATATCGTTTTCGAATTCGTCGACCGAAGAATAGACTTCTGACCCGACGAAGCTCAGTCCGGCCAGAACCCGGGACGGTGCCGTCTCTAGCCACTCAGAGGTTTCCGCCACACTATCCCCGACCACGACGGCAAGAACTACGTTGTTCTTGGTCATCTCGCGAAGAGTCTGCGTGCGGTGACTATTCGCCGATTCTGGAGACAGGTTGGGCAGCACGGGGTTTGGTATCGCACCCCAGTAACTGCTCTCCGAGTAGCCATGTACGTGCATATCTATGATCGGTCCATTGTAATCTTGAGCCCGGATTGCGCACGGCGATCCGAGCACCGTTAGCAATAGCGCTGCTCGAAGTGCTAAGCAAGAGTTCATAATTTATCCTCAAAAACGAAAGGCTGCTTTGGGTCAGCAGCAGCCCGTCAGTTAGTAGGAAATACTACCACCTGAGCGGCCGTTTACAGAGCATAGCAGCCACCCGCCATTGGGGTGTTTTGGGTGGATACCGGGTACTACGAGTGGCAAGAAGTGACCGCTACTCGGCGGAGTCAGAGTTGCAAACCGCAAGTCTCAAACGCCTCTCGAATTACTGCTTTTTCCGCATCCGTTAACTCCAGCATTGGCGGCCTCACCCGCCCGCCAACCTGCCCGAGTAACTCCTGCCAATACTTGCCAAAGGCTTGCGGCTTATCCGCTGGTTTTGATTTCAGCATCGCTTGTCGTACCGGGTCCAGGCTGTCGCGCACGCGCCGCGCTGCCGCAAAATCGCCTGCAAATGCAAGGCGCGTGTATTCATTCATGCGCTTGTCGTTTTTTGTCTGCAGGTGATACGGCGGCGAGGAACAGAGATAAAGCTGCCAACCCAGCTCCTCGATATTTTCAAGCCACTCATCCTCGGACGACGTTGATACCAGGATTTTGTCGCCGACCATATGACTCAGGCGCACGTACATCTCACGAGGAACCGAATATTTAATGGCGACGATATTCGGCAACTCGGCGATGCGCGCGCACTCCTCAGGTTGCATCAGGTAGCCGGAATCCGGGTGACTCCACATAGCGATGCCGATATCAAGCTGGTCACAAAGCGCCTTGTAGTACTGATACAGAACTTCACCTCGTTCGTGCACAAAGCTCAAGACCGGCGCATGGACGACAATGTAATCAGCCCCACAATTCTGGGCATGCAGGGCGAGTTCGAGAACTGTGTTGAAATTCTGATCTGAAACAGAAACGATAACGCCGGCCTCGCCAGCACACTCTTCAACGGCAATTTCGAAGTTGCGTTTTCGTTCCGCAATACTCATCGAGAAAAACTCGCCCTGTTTGCCGGCGATGAATAGCCCCTGGATGTCGAGGTCGTCTATCCAGTGTCGAATGTTCTTGCGCAGGCCTGCTTCATCGAGGTCAAGATCCTCGCTGAACGGGTTCAGGGCCGCTGCCCAGATACCTTGCATGTTCTCGCGAGCATACGCTTTCGCATCGTTCTTTGAGTATTTTGCGTAAGACAAATATCTATACCTGGTCCATTTGATCTTGCGATAATGATAAACCAAGACGGGGTATCACATGAGATTAGGTATTATTGGCGCCGGGGCCATCGGCAGCTATGTCCGTGACAGAGCTATTGAACGTGGTCACATCATTCGGGCGCTGCTCTTGCGAACGGAGAAACTGGAGCAGCGTGCCGCAGAGCTAAACGGCACGCTTTGTGTCGATGCTGTCGCAGATTTGCCGGACGATATCGAACTTATGATCGATTGTGCGGGCCACGCAGCGTTGGTGGCACATGGACCGGACATCCTGCGCGGCGGTACGAACCTGACGACGGTTTCCCTTGGCGCGCTGGCAGACGCGGATGTTTTCCGGCGTTTGCAACAAGCCGCAAGCGATGGCGGCACGACGCTGCACCTGGCCAGCGGTGCTATTGGCGCACTCGATTGTTTGCGAGCGGCTCGTGTCGGCGGCCTGCAAAGTGTCACTTACATCGGGCGAAAGCCGCCTCAAAGCTGGCGAGGATCGCCTGCAGAAGACAAACTGGACCTGGACAAGCTCACAGTCGGCGCCGAAACGCATTTTGATGGACCGGCGCGAAAGGCGGCTATCGAGTATCCGAAGAACGCGAACGTTGCTGCCGCAGTCGCACTTGCCGGAATCGGGTTCGACGATACTCGCGTAAAGTTGATCGCCGATCCGGGCGTGAGCGAAAATATCCATGAAATTCAGGCGTCCGGCGAATTTGGCAGCTTTTCCTTTGAAATAAGGGGACACTCTTTGCCAGACAACCCGCGTAGTTCTGCGCTAGCCGCCATGAGTGTTGTCAACAAACTGGATGAAGAATCACAAAGTATTGTTTTCTAGAGACCTGCAATGAATACCTACCCTGACCTATTTCTCTACATCAACGGCGAATGGCGCAAGACCTCCGACGACCTCCCCGTCGTCAATCCAGCGACGGAAGAGGAGATAGGCCGCCTGCCGCATGCCGGAAAAAAAGACCTGGACGATGCGCTCGAATCGGCCACCAGGGGATTTGAAATCTGGAGCCAGACGCCGCCGTCTGAACGGGCCGGAGTTTTGTTGAAGGCCGCGGCGATTTTGCGTGAGCGCCAAGAAGAAATTGCGACCGCGATCACGGCCGAACACGGCAAGCCACTCACCCAGGCTCGGCTTGAAGTCGTCCGCGGCTGCGAATTTATCGAATGGGACGCCGGTGAAGCAACCCGAACCTACGGGCGGGTCATACCGAGCGCACCAGGCGTTCGATATATTGTGCAACACCAGCCAATCGGCGTTGTAGCCGGATTTTCACCGTGGAACTTTCCGCTGAGCCAACCTTGTCGCAAAGTAGCAGGCGCCATTGCCGCGGGGTGCTCAATCATTCTCAAGGCAGCTGAGGAAACACCGGCCGGGGCACTGCACATTGCGCGGGCATTCCAGGATGCCGGCCTCCCACCCGGGGTGTTCAATCTCGTATTTGGCACGCCTGCCGATATATCCGAACACCTGATTCGTCACGAGCAGGTGCGCCTCGTTGCGTTTACTGGCTCTACATCGGTTGGCAGGCACCTCACTACGATGGCAGCGCAACATATGACTCAGGTCTTGATGGAGCTGGGCGGCCACGCGCCTGTCATTGTCTGCGAGGATACAGATGTCGAATTAGCAGCAATTACCGGCGCAATTCGAAAAATGCGTAACGCCGGACAGGTCTGTACATCACCGACACGTTTTTTTGTACACGAAAGTGTTTTTGATGCTTACACGGAGGCCTTTGTGCGCCGTGCGGCGGCAACTGTCGTGGGCAACGGTGTTGAATCGGGAATTGAGATGGGCCCACTCGTCAATCACCGCCGGGTCGAAGCGCTCATATCCCTGGTCGAAGACGCCCGCTCCGAGGGAGCCGATGTCCGGACAGGGGGCAACCGGTTGGCTGGCAAAGGCTACTTTTTTGAACCGACTGTTTTGACGAATGTACCTGACACTGCACGTGTAATGCAGGAAGAGCCGTTTGGGCCGCTGGCGATCATCAATCCCGTCGCGTCCCTGGACGAGGCCATTAGCAAGGCGAATTCTGTGCCGTACGGACTCGCCGCGTACGGATTTACCAACAGAGCCGACTACGTGGACCGCATAATCGAGAAGGTTGAAGCTGGCAATATTTCAATCAACACACTCGAAGCGTCGCTGCCGGAGACACCTTTCGGTGGCATCAAATCGAGTGGCCACGGTCGGGAAGGCGGGACCGAGGGACTGCACAATTACATGATCACGAAAAATATTTCGCACAGCATGAAAATCGTCTAGAACTCATGCCAGTAACTCGCGCATTACCTTGCCAAAGTTAAACACGTCCTCGAACGAATTATAAAGCGGCACGGGAGCCATCCGAATGATGCAGGGCTCCCGAAAATCGGCGATGACTCCGGCTGTAATCATGTCGTCAAACAGCTTACGTTCGCGTCCGGCAATGTCCATCGAAATCTGACAACCGCGACGAGTCGGATCGCGCGGCGTGATGATACTAATGTCAGCATCCGGAAAATCGCGCGCCAGCAGATCAATCGTATACTCGAGATAGCCCGTCAACTTTTCACTTTTCTCGCGTAATGTGAGCATTCCGGCTTCGGCGAAAATATCGAGCGATGCCTTCATGGCCGACATTCCCAATATTGGCGCATTGCTCAGCTGCCATCCTTCTGCGCCTGCCATCGGCTGAAAGCCGCTCTTCATCTGAAATCGAGACGCCTTGTCGTGGCCCCACCAGCCACCGAACCGCGGCAATGAATAATCCTGTCCGTGACGTTCATGTACGAATATCGCCCCCACATTTCCCGGGCTCGCGTTCAGGTACTTGTAGGAACACCACGCCGCAAAATCCACGTCCCACTCGTGCAATGACAATGGCACATTTCCCGCACCGTGCGCGAAATCAAAGCCGGCAATGGCACCAACTGCGTGCGCCGCATCAGTGAGTCGCTGGATGTCGAAGAACTGCCCGGTGAAATAATTGACGCCGCCGAAGAAAACCATCGCAAGTTCATCGGCGTTGGCCTGGATCGCGTCGAGGATGTCCTCTTCACGAATCAATCGTTCTCCGTCCCTGGGTGCCACTTCTATGATGGCGTCGTCAGGATCGAATCCGTGGAACTGCGCCTGCGTCTCCAGCATGTAGCGGTCCGACGGAAACATTTTCGCTTCGCTGATGATTTTATAGCGTTGCTTTGTCGGTCGATAAAAAGAAACAAATAACAGGTGGATGTTGGTTGTCAGTGAATTCATGCAAACAACTTCCGAGTCCTTTGCACCGACAATTTCTGCCATGGGGGGTGTCAACAATTCGTGGTAGCTGTACCACGGATTGGTCGAATGAAAATGCCCTTCAACGCCATACTTTGCCCACTCGTCGAGTTCCAGCTCAACGGCTGCACGAACCGACTTCGGCTGCAGCCCGAGCGAATGGCCAGTGAAATATACGAGCTCGCGCGTACCCAGCGAAGGAAAATGAAACCGCTCACGATACGCGCGCAGCGGATCCGCCTCGTCCTGCTCCCTGGCGTACTCGATCGTCGCTTGGTTTTGCATGCTAAACGTTCGCCCTTGGCGGCAATTCTACCCAGCCTTCCGGCGGCTCCTTGCCGGGATGCAATGCGCTGCATTCGGGGCAGGTGCGCGCCGCCTCGTCATTGTAAAACGCCTCGTACACAGGTGGCAGATCATGGACGAGCGACTTCATCAGCACCTCGACCCGGTGCACCAGACTGCCGCACTCAAAGCAATACCATTCGAAGGCATCCGCCTGTCCGTCCGGACGTTTGGGTTCAATCACGAGTCCGATGCTGCCTGCCATGGGTCGCTGCGGCGAATGTCGCACGTGCTTGGGCAGAAAAAAGACATCGCCTTCACGAATAACGATATCGGAAAACTGACCCTCGTCGAATACCTTGAGTACCATGTCGCCTTCTATCTGGTAGAAGAACTCCTCGACAGGGTCATCGTGAAAATCTGTTCGCTTGTTGGGGCCACCGACAACAGTCACCATCATGTCGGTGTCTTCCCAGATTTGCTGGTTGCCGACCGGCGGTTTCAGCAGGTGCCGATGCTCTTCAATCCAATCCTGAAAGTTCAACGCGGCTAGCTTGGTCATTTCGGACGGGTCTCCGGATTATCTAATTGACTGCTGATCTTAGCTTGCGCTTCCCTGTTAAGCACCCGCAGACAACGGTATATTGCGAACTGGCGCGAGGGACAATAATAATGACAACTTCAAGCGGACTGCACTGGACCTCAAGACGAGCATTTCTAATGGCCTCCGTCGGCTGCGCTGTCGGGCTTGGCAATATCTGGCTGTTTCCGTACCAGGCAGGCGCCAATGGCGGCGGTGCGTTTGTATTGATCTACCTCGCCGCTATCTTCGGACTTGCCCTGCCCGTACTTTTGGCCGAGATTATGCTGGGGCGGCGCGGTGCCGCAGCGCCGCCAGCCGGCCTCGCAGCCATCGCCAAGGAATCCGGGCACAGCGAAAACTGGCGCTGGATGGGCATCCTGCTCGGCGCGGTAGGCGCCTTACTCGCCCTCGGGTTTTACTGCGTTGTCGGAGGCTGGACGCTCGCCTACGCGTTCAAAGCAGCTGCAGGCCAGTTGCAACAACTCGACGGCGCACAATCAGCACAACTCTTTACCGATCTGAGCGCAACGCCGGGTTCACTCCTCCCCTGGTTCGTCGCTTTTACCGTGCTTACCATATTCATCTCCTCACGCGGCCTGCACGCGGGAATAGAAAAAGCAGTGAAGCTCATGATGCCAGCGTTGTTTATCATGCTGGTCGCGATGGTGATCTACTCGATGGTTGTTGGTGAGTTCGGTCGCGCAGTCAGCTTTCTGTTTCGACCCGATTTCAGCAAAATCAACAGTGGCGTCGTCCTCGCCGCCCTTGGCACCGCATTCTTTTCCGTCAGTGTCGGCATTACCAACATGATGGCCTACGGTTCTTACATTGAAAAAAGCACGAACCTGCCGCAGTCAGCCACGATTGTTGTTATCGCCGACACCACGGTCGCTTTGCTCGCTGGACTAGCGATTTTTCCAATCGTTTTCATGGCCGGGATCGAGCCTGCCGGCGGTGGTGGACTTGCGTTCATCAGCCTGCCCGTCGCTTTCGGCCAGATTCCCGGTGGCTTGATTATCGCCACCGTGTTCTTCGTGTTGTTGTTCTTCGCCGCATTAACGTCGTCAATTGGCATGTTGGAGCCGCCCGTCTCCTGGCTCCGGGACAGCTTCAATCTGTCGCGGCGCAAGGCAGCATTGACGGCCGGCTCGGCAGCTTTTGTTCTGAGCCTCCTGGCAGCACTCTCGTTCAATGAACTATCGGAGGTCCGTGTGCTTGGCAACCTCGGCGTATTCGCGGACAAGACGATATTCGATTTCTTCGTCTACTTTGTGACTCAGGTAATCATGCCCGCAGGCGGAATACTGGTAGCGATTTTCGCGGGCTGGATAGTTAAACGGCAATTTAGTGCGGACGAGCTGTACGACGGTAATGAACCCTTTGCCTACAAAGCCTGGTTGTTTGTGGTGCGCTATGTGGCGCCGGTCCTGCTCGCCATCGTGTTGTACACGGAGGCAACCAAGTAACCGTGCTGCGCTTACCGGAACGGCAATGCGGTATCGGCTTTAATCTCTTTTAACACGATATTCGATCGCACTTGCGATACGCCGGGCAGTTTGAAAACGAAGTCGTCGAGAAATACGTTGTAGGCCTCGATATCTTCGACTACAACGCGCAGGTGAAAGTCGGCCTCGCCGCTGGTCGCAAAACATTCGAGCACCTCCGGATGCCGCAAAACTTCGCGAATGAAGTGTTCAACGTGCGACTGCTCATGCCGGGCGAGCGACACATGCACCATCGAAGCCAGCCCGAATCCTGATTTCTTGGCGTTGACGATGGCCGCATAGCGATCGATAACGCCGTCTTCTTCGAGGCTTTTGACGCGCCGCCACACTGCGGAACTGGACATGCCGACACGCTCGGCGAGTTCCTGCATGGTCAGGCGACTGTCCAGCTGTAACTCCGCCAATATGCGGCGATCATGCTTCGATAGCATCGCATTTCTCTACTATTAAATAATTCATAATACTGTCCCATATTCTTGACTATATCGGAATATTTTACCATTTTTTTGCTATTAACGGGATGATTGGGGACCTGCTAGCGCCGTATTTCTGCCAAACTGCGTTAATCTTTGTGACTGTGCGAGCCCGCCATGGCTGCTAATCCTATTGCCGTTCCCGGCCAACGTTTTCCGCTCGACAACTATGAATTGCTGGATCGGTACCGACGCGAATCCGGGCGAGTTTTTCTCACCGGTACGCAGGCACTGGTTCGAATTCCCCTGATGCAGCGGACTATCGACAAAGCAGCGGGGCTGAACACTGCCGGGTTCATTAGCGGCTATCGCGGTTCACCGCTCGGTTCCTATGACCTGGAACTCTGGCGGGCCAAAGCGTTTCTCGATGAAAGCAATATTGAGTTTTTACCAGCCGTCAACGAAGACCTCGCAGCCACGGCGATTCTCGGTTCACAACAAGTGGAAACCGACCCGCACCGAACTGTCGATGGCGTGTTCGGAATCTGGTATGGCAAGGGACCGGGTGTTGATCGTTCCGGTGACGCCCTCAAGCATGGCAATGCGTATGGCAGTTCACCGCACGGCGGCGTGCTGGTGGTGGCCGGCGACGATCATGGCGTTGTGTCGTCGTCCATGCCACATCAGTCCGACGTAGCATTCCTGACTTTTGTCATGCCGAACCTGAACCCGGCAAACGTTGCCGAGTATCTGGAGTTCGGACTCTACGGCATCGCCCTGTCGCGCTATTCCGGCATGTGGGTAGGGTTCAAGGCCATTTCCGAAACGGTCGAGTCGGCAATGTCTGTCAATCTTCCGCCGTACCCGCAGTTCGTGACGCCCGACTTCAAAATTCCTGCGTCCGGTCTGCACTATCGCTGGCCCGACCTGCCGGGCTTCCAAATCGAAGAGCGCCTCGAAGCTAAAAAAGAGGCGACGCTTGCCTTTGCCGCCGCAAACCCGATAGACCGCAAAATTTTTGATGTCCCCGACGCCCGTTACGGCATCGTGACTACCGGCAAGGCGCACCTTGACCTGATGGAAGCGTTGCGGCTTCTGGGTATTGATGAAAGCGCGGCGATACGCATGGGCCTCGATGTTTATAAGGTCGGCATGGTCTGGCCGCTCGAACCGCAGGGCGCACTCGACTTTGTGCACGGCAAGAACGAAGTTCTCGTGATCGAAGAAAAGCGCGGCATCATCGAGAGTCAGTTCAAAGAATACTTCTACGACTATCCGGGCAGGAAGCCCAAGCGCATGATCGGCAAGGAAGACGAAAAAGGTCAAAAACTCGTGCCGTGGATTGGCGAATTATCGCCCATCCAGCTCGCCCTCATCGTGGCAAAGCGCCTCGACCATGAGTTTTCCGGACTCAATCTAAGCGCCCGCGCCCGACAGCTTTTGGAACCCGGTCCGCAAATCATCAATGTTGAGGGTGTCGCTCGCACGCCGTACTTTTGCTCCGGCTGCCCGCATAACACCTCCACCCGCTTGCCCGAAGGTTCCAGCGCACTGGCCGGAATCGGTTGTCACTTCATGGCTAACTGGATGGACAGAGAAACCGAAGGCCTGATTCAAATGGGTGGCGAAGGTGTGAACTGGATAACCCGCTCCAGATTTAACGGTGGTCGGCACACGTTCCAGAACCTGGGCGATGGCACGTATTACCACTCCGGTTCTATGGCGATCCGGCAAGCCGTCGCCGCCAAAACCAATATTACGTTCAAAATTCTATTCAACGACGCGGTCGCGATGACGGGCGGACAACCGGTCGACGGGCCTTTGACAGTGCAGTCGGTCGCACAGTCGGTGCGCGCCGAAGGCATTCAACGTATCGCGTTGGTCTCCGATGAACCGGAATTGTTCGCGGCTGGCGATTTCCCGAGCGGCACCAGCATTAGTCATCGCCGCGACCTTGATGCGGTGCAGCGAGAATTACGTGACATCGATGGCGTCACCGTTTTGATCTACGCCCAGACTTGCGCTACGGAAAAACGACGCCAAAGAAAAAGAGGGCTGCTCGAAGACCCGAAGAAGTTTGTCGTCATCAACGACCTTGTCTGTGAAGGTTGTGGCGACTGCTCAGTCGAGTCGAACTGCCTGTCCGTTGTGCCCAAAGAAACACCTTTTGGTCGCAAGCGAAAAATCGACCAGAACACCTGCAACAAGGACTTTTCCTGCGTCAATGGTTTTTGCCCCAGTTTCGTCACTGTTGAAGGTGGCGAGCTGCAGGTACGCGCGGGAGTGGCGCCGGATAGCGAGTACCAGGCGCTGCTGACGTCCCTGCCGGAGCCTGATTCAGTCCCTATCGAGGGCTGCTATGACCTGTTAGTGACCGGCGTTGGCGGTACCGGCGTAGTAACCGTGGGTCAGCTCATCACGATGGCTGCACACCTTGAACACAAGGGCGCGAGTGTCCTGGACTTCACCGGTTTCGCGCAGAAATTTGGCACCGTTCTGAGTTACATCCGACTTGCGGAAGATCCTGCCGACATCAACCAGGTGCGTATCGAGTCAGCAAGGGCCGACGCCTTGATCGGCTGCGACCTGGTTGTCAGCTCATCGCCGCGCGCGTCGTCAACGTATCTGCCCGGCTTTACCCGGGCCGTGGTAAATACAGCAGAGATGCTGACGGGTGATTTCGTCAAACACCGGGACGCCAATCTGCGCGCGGACGACCGGGTCGCCGCTATTCGCGAACTCGTCGGCGCAGAAAATTTTAACGCACTGGACGCGAACGCGATTGCCGAAAAATTGCTCGGCAACACGATATACGCCAACGTCTTATTGCTCGGCTGCGCATGGCAGCAAGGACTGGTACCGGTATCACTGCCGGCGCTGCTGCGAGCAATCGAACTCAACGGTGTCGAACCTGACAAGAACAAGCTGGCGTTTAGCTGGGGCCGCCTGGCAGCAACCAGCCCCGAGCGCATCGAGGAATTGATGCGCAGTGACGATCTGTCGGCAGTTGACCAATCCCTGCAGGATATCGTGCAACGTCGCGCCGAATTCCTATGTGACTACCAGAATCAGACGTTGGCGGATCGTTATATTGCGTTCGTCGAACAGACTCAGGCCGCCGCGCAGGAATTTGACGCGAACGACGAGCTGGCCGAAGCTGTTGCATGGAGTTATTTCAAACTATTGAGCTACAAGGACGAGTACGAGGTTGCCCGCTTGCATACGCAGACCGGTTTTCTCGAGAAAGTGAAGCGCGACTTTGGCGGCAAGGCGAAGGTTCGCTTCCATCTGGCGCCACCGTTTTTAAACAGCAAGAAGGATGCACGCGGTCGGCCACGCAAGAAGGAATTCGGCGCCTGGATGATTCCGGCATTTCGAATACTTGCAGGTTTACGCGGCCTTCGCGGCAGCAAGCTGGACATTTTCGGTTATGCCGGCGAGCGTCGCATGGAGCGCGCACTGATTTCTGAGTTCGAAGCAACCGTGGCCAAACTGTTGCCCGTTTTGAGCACGGACAATATCGATGACGCTACAGCTATCGTGCGGCACTACATGGACGTTCGTGGTTATGGACCCGTCAAAGAGCAGGCGGTGAACGAAGTTCGTGACAAGATACGTGCGTATGCGATTATGCAGACGTGAGCATCGACTATGAATTCGATATCCGGCCGGAGCACGGCGACATCAACGCGGTTGCGGACGGTGTTGACTGGCTGCGCATGCCGCTGCCGTTCGCACTCAGCCATATCAATCTCTGGATACTGCGCGACGGCAATGGCATAGCAATCGTCGATACCGGCATAGACTCCGGCAAGAGCCGCGAAGTCTGGCGACGCGCTATTGCGGACCGACCGGTGACCCGGGTATTGGTAACACACCTGCATCCGGATCATGTCGGCAGCGCCGGTTGGCTGTGCGAAGAACACGACGTCGAATTGTGGATGTCACGCGAAGAATATTTGCTGTGCCGCATCCTCGTCGCTGACACTGGCCGGGAAGCACCCAAGGCCGGTGTGAAGTTTTACACCGCCGCCGGCTTTCCCCAAGCAGCAATCAATCGCTACCAGGAGAAGTTTGGTCTGTTCGGTCGGGTTGTCGCAGCGTTGCCGGAGTCGTATCGGCGCCTTTGTGACCGTGACACCGTGACCATCGATGGGTCCGACTGGGAAATAATTGTGGGTCGCGGTCATTCACCCGAACATGCTTGCCTCTTCAATCCTGAGAAGAACGTGGTTATTGCAGGCGACCAGCTACTACCAACGATTTCGTCCAACGTCAGCGTGCATCCGACCGAACCGCATGCCAATCCGTTACGGGACTGGCTGGACTCATTAGCCGAACTAAAAGAACGCCTTCCCGCGGACGTGCTGGTTCTGCCGGCGCACGGTAGTCCATTTCGGGGCGCTCACTTGCGGCTGGATGCGTTAATCGCCGAGCATAGAACGGGACTGGATAAATTGCTCGACGCATGCGGCAAGCCACAGCGTGCGATTGATGTATTTGCAGCATTATTCAAAGCCAGAATTTCGGAATCCAACCTGATCATGGCGACCGGTGAATCGATCGCGCATCTTAACTACCTGCTGGCGAACGGATCGCTTACAGCTGAACTGGATGCTGCAGGTGTGCGCTGGTATCAGCGTCGCTAGAGCACTCTGCACACAACAATCATAGCCTGTAGCGAGTGCTCGTCGATGCCGTCCTGGTCGCGCGTGAACGAATCCACAATATTGATATCCGGCTCGCTAACGACGTTGTTACTCACGTCATTGGAAATTTTTTCTGCAAATCCCTGGCTGTCGAAGTGCGCCGCATTGATGCCGATGGCACAGACAGCGCCCGGCGCCGCAACGCGCCACAGTTCATCCAGGGATTCAGGCCCCAGGTGGCCATGCGTAAATGTACCCGCGCTTACTATGCCCGCGTAAGTGTTGCTCTCGATGGCAATGGTCCCCGTCAGGTCCGCCTGAATCAATTGCCTGTATACAGCCGCATCATCCGCGGCAATTTTCTGACGCGCCTGATCGAGCATTGCCTGCGAGATATCAATGCCATCTACAACGGCGACGCCACCGTTGCGCAGGGCGATGCCAACCGCGCCGGTGCCACAGCCAACGTCAAGCACCGGGCCTTGCGGCCGATTTTCCTGCAGCAAATAGAACTGCGCTGCTTTCAGGTAACCGACATAGCCAGTTGCAACAATGAAATCGTCGTCGTAGGTTTCCGCCCACTCCTTGTACAACTGAATACTGTCGTCCGGAGTCTCGACGGCATAGGCGTCGGTCAATGAAATTTTCGGGTCTTCGTTCAATACAGTCCAATCACGTCGCCAAAGTGGATAGAAACGATCAGAAATACGATCGCCAGAGAGAATATTTTGAGAAGCAGCGGCCCGACGAATCGGACCCAGGCAGTATACGGCACCTTGCCAAGTGCTAACGCGCCCATCACCAGCGCACTCGTCGGAACGATCATATTCGTAAAACCGTCACCAAATTGATAAGCAAGTACGGCTGTCTGCTGTGGCACGTCGGTTAGTGTCGCAAGCGGTGACATGATCGGCATGGTGACAAAGGCCTGGCCGCTCCCCGATGGAATGAAGAAGTTACAAATGGTCTGGACCGCGAGCATGCCCACCGCAGAAACCTCAGCTGGCATGCCCTCGAGCAGACTTGCAAT
>JBBKWL010000046.1:0-16549 GCA_037968975.1 Woeseiaceae bacterium
GTGCGTTATACCGGCGTGTTGCCCGACCTGTTTCGCGAAGGGCAGGGCGTCGTAGCGCACGGGCGGATCGGTGCCAAAGGTGATTTCGAAGCTGACACTATCCTTGCCAAGCACGATGAAAATTACATGGCACCGGAAGTTGCAGAGTCGCTCGCAGAACACGTCAGCGAACAAACTGCCGGCATCGCGGCAGGTACCGGCGCGTGCGATAGCCCGTGATACCTGAGCTTGGACATTTTGCGCTGATCCTCGCGCTGTCGCTGGCTGTTTGTCAGGGCGTATTGCCATTGGTCGGTGCGCACCGCAATGATGCCACGTTAATGTCAGTTGCCCGTGCAGCGGCCCAGGGGCAATTCTTTTTTGTCATCGTTGCCTTTGTTTGTCTCACGTGGTCATTCTTGCAAAGCGACTTTTCGGTTGCCTATGTTGCGAACAATTCACAACTGGCATTGCCAACGATTTACAAGATTTCTGCGGTCTGGGCAGCACACGAAGGCTCGTTGCTGTTGTGGATACTGATCATGTCCGCGTGGACTGTCGCGGTCGGGCGCTATAGCCACAAGTTGCCCGAAGAATTCGCATCCCGGGTTATCGGCGTTCTCGGTCTGTTATCCGTGGGCTTTTTACTGTTTACGCTGTTTACGTCGAATCCGTTTGTGCGACTCGATATCGTGCCGCTGGACGGCGCTGATCTGAACCCGCTTCTACAAGATCCGGGTCTGGCGATTCATCCTCCCATTCTGTACGTCGGCTACGTCGGCTTTTCAGTTGCGTTCTCGTTCGCAATCGCCGCGATGTTAAGCGGCAATCTTGATCAGGCGTGGGCAAAGTGGACCCGACCCTGGACGACAGCCGCGTGGTGTTTCTTGACGGTTGGCATTGCATTGGGTAGCTGGTGGGCATATTACGAACTGGGTTGGGGTGGCTGGTGGTTTTGGGACCCGGTTGAGAATGCCTCGTTTATGCCGTGGCTCATGGGCACGGCCCTGATACATTCGCTCGCTGTCACCGAAAAGCGCGGCTTGTTCAAGAGCTGGACGTTGTTGCTGGCAATCAGTGCATTCTCGTTGAGCCTGCTCGGAACGTTCCTTGTGCGCTCCGGAATTCTGGTCAGCGTGCACGCATTTGCGACCGACCCGGCGCGCGGCTTTTTTATCCTGACATTCCTGGGAATCGTGATTATCGGGGCCCTGATTCTGTATGCGATGCGCGCGCCTGAGCTCGATTCTGCTGCCGGTTTTCGGCTGCTCTCGCGCGAAACGTTTTTGCTGCTAAACAACATACTGTTGGTGGTTGCAGCAGCCGTCGTTTTTTACGGCACGTTGACGCCGCTGCTCTACGACGTACTGAATCTTGGCAAGATCTCGATTGGACCGCCATGGTTCGAGTTCGCAATGTTGTTACCGATGTTGCCGCTGGTGCTGCTACTGGGCGTCGGCATGCATACGGCCTGGCGGATGCAGCCACACAAGGCCTTAGCGGCGCGCTTACGAGTGCCTGCATTGCTGGCAATAATCGCGGGTGTGCTGGTACCAGGCCTGGTTTACGGCCGCTTCGGCGTGTTGGTTTCTATCGGCACAGCCGCTGCGGTTTGGATCATGTTGTCATCGCTCATTCAACCGATTCGATCCTGGCGCCGCGCGCCGGGTACTGCCGGTATAACGCGTTCAGCGCTCGGAATGTCTGTGGCCCATTTTGGTGTCGGATTTTTCGCGCTTGGAATCACGCTGGTATCCGCTTTCAATATTGAGACTGATCAGGCCGTGCAATCGGGTGGCAGTGTTGAGGTCGCCGACTACACCTTCGAGTTGCGTGAATTGCGCGATGTTGAAGGGGCAAATTACCAGGCCATCGAAGGTCGCGTCGAAATACGTAAGGGCGGGGAGCTGGTTGGTGAAGTACGGCCGCAAAAACGGCAGTATCTCGTGCAAAAGAACTGGATGACGGAAGCTGGCATTGATGCGCACTGGAATCGGGATCTCTTCATCGCGCTTGGCGATCAATTGGGCAACGACACCTGGAGTGTGCGCATTCAATACAAGCCGATGATTCGCTTCATTTGGCTGGGCGCTTTCATTATGGCGCTGGGCGGGCTAATTGCCATATCGGACCGGCGCTACAGAAGTGCAGATTAATGTCTAAGTTCCTACTGCCATTGTTCGCCTTTCTCGTGCTGGTCGCAGTTTTTGTTGTCGGCCTGACGATGGACCCGTCGCGCATTCCTTCACCTCTTATCGCGAATCCGGCGCCTGAGTTTTCGTTGCCATCGTTACACGATCCTGACGTTCAGGTCGGCTCGGCAAACTACGCGAATCAAGTCGCACTCGTAAACATTTGGGCAACCTGGTGTCCTGGCTGCCGCCAGGAACACGGCTTCCTGCTTGAGCTCGCCAACGAAGGCGCAATTCCGATTTTCGGACTCAACTGGCGAGACAATCGTCCCGACGCACTGCAATGGTTACGAACGCTTGGAAATCCTTATATTGCGTCTGCATACGATGTCGATGGACGGGTTGGAATCGACTGGGGTGCATACGGTGCGCCCGAAACATTTCTGGTGGATCAAAACGGCATTGTCATCCACAAGCACATCGCTCCGCTAAATCGTGAAATCTGGGAAAGAGATTTCCTGCCGCTGATTGCGCAACAAAAAAGCAGTAGCCAGCAGGAGAACGGCAAATGAGAAAATGGCTGCTGCTGGCAAGCATTGTATTCTCTGTGTTTGGCAACGCCTTCGCGATCGATGTCGGTCAGTCATTTGATGACCCGGAGTTGCAGGCGCGCTACGAAAAAATAATTGCCGAAGTGCGTTGTCTTAAATGTCAGAACCAGACCATCAAGGATTCCAATGCGTTTCTCGCCTCTGACCTGCGCCGTGAGATTCGACGCCTGCTGGAAGAAGGCAAAACGAATGACGAAATTTACGACTTCCTGGTGGCACGGTATGGCGACTTTGCACTTTACCGCCCCCGGACCTCGGGCCGTACATTGATTCTTTGGATCGCCCCGATGCTATTTCTGGGTTTCGGAGCGTTGCTATTGTGGCGAGTACTGCACCGCAGAATGAGCCTGCCAATCGACGACGACACTTTGGGAGAGGGCTAGTTTGGTGACATTGTGGATTTCCATGGCGGTGTTGTGCCTGGTGGCGACTCTTTTTGTTGCCTGGCCGTTGTATCGCCGTCAGCAAAGACTGTCATTGCTCGTCGCAGGTTGCGTGGTTTTTATCGCGGCGATGTCTCTGGGTCTGTACGCGTATCAGGGACGACCGGGTCTGCCATCGGGAGGCGCACCGGGTGAGCAACCCGATATCGAAGCCATGGTAGCCTCTTTGGCGACGCGCCTGAAAGCGGATCCTGACGACCTGAACGGTTGGAAAATGCTCGGCCGCTCTTACATGACGCTGCAGAATTTTGCAGGGGCTGCGGATGCGTACGAGCGAGCGGCAGAGATCGAAGAGTCACAAAATGCACAGACTCTGGTTGATCTCGGCGCGGCCTTACTGGCTCGCGACAATGCGGGCATTCAGGGGCGGACAGCGGCCCTGTTTGAAAGCGCGCTGGCCCTCGATCCGAATAATCCCAATGCACTGTTTTATGGTGGAATTGCGGCGCTCAATCGCGGCAACACCGAACTGGCCGCCGCACGCTGGGAAATCCTTCTGGGTCTCAATCCGCCTGACGAAATCCGGGGCATCCTGGAGCAACGCGTTGCGGAGTGGCGCGGTGCATCTTTGCCCCGCGGGGAAGCGCCGCGGGTGGCCCAGGCCGGACCGTCAATCGTTGCCGAAATATCGGTCGCTCCTGAGGTATTGCAGTCGCTACCCTCGGAGGCGTCTGTATTTGTCATCGCGCGCGACCCGTTGCAGCCATCGCCGCCGATCGCGGTCACCCGGCGTCAGCTATCCGAACTACCCGCTACCGTGCCGCTTGGTGACGGTGATTCAATGATACCGGGCAGGAATCTGTCAGCATTTGCTGAATTCGAAATCATCGCGCGAGTTTCTGTTTCAGGCCAACCTATTGCACAATCCGGCGACTGGTTCGCAACGGCAATCGTCAAGCCTGCCGAAAACGCCACTGTAACGTTGCGAATCGAACAGCAAGTCCCCTGAGAGGAATTAGATGGCCGACGCGATTGAAACTGCACCCATGTGTTTCGCCTGTGGTCCGGAGAATCCGATTGGTCTGAAAATTGACTTTCATGTTGTCGGAAACGAGTGCACCGCCGAATTTACGCCAAATGAGAATCATGTGGGGTTTCAGAATACGGTACATGGCGGAATTATCTATACCGTGCTGGACGATGTGACCGCGAATATTCTGTACCAGCAGGGACGTAAAGCGCATACGGCGCGCTGCGAAATTCGCTACCGGCTACCCAGTGTCCCCGGTGAGAAGCTGCTACTCAAAGGCTGGATCGAAAGCGAGCGACGTCGCCTGATTTTACTCAAGGGTGAGATCAGACGCAGCTCGGATAATGTCGTTGTCGCAGATTGTGATTCGAGCTTTATGCTCGAAAAAACCTGATTACTCGAGGCTGACGAATGGGAATCCCTGCAATGTTGCAAGGCAATCTGAGATTGCCGTTAATTGGCGCACCGATGTTCATCGTTTCGCAGCCGCCGCTGGTGATCGCACAATGTACCGCCGGTATTGTTGGTTCATTCCCTGCGCTCAATGCGCGCCCGCAGTCCTTACTCGACGACTGGATTCGCGAAATCAAAGACGGTCTTGAGCAGTATCGCGAAGCACATCCGAACGATCCGGTCGCACCGTTCGCTGTTAACCAAATTGTGCACAAGAGCAATAGTCGGCTGTACTCGGATATGGAAACTTGCGTCAAACACGAGGTGCCGATTGTCATTACCAGTTTGCGTCCGCCGGAAGATGTTGTAAAAGCAGTCCATGCGTACGGTGGGCTCGTGTTTCATGACGTGATTAGTTTGCGCCATGCGCGCAAGGCGATGGAGCAGGGTGTGGACGGGATCATCGCGGTGTGCGCGGGCGCCGGCGGCCATGCAGGCCCCTTGAGCCCGTTTGCGCTGATCAAGGAAATACGCCGCGAGTTTGACGGCACACTGATTTTGTCGGGTTGCATGTCGAGTGGCGGGGATGTTCTGGCAGCGCAGGCGATGGGTGCCGATCTGGCGTACATGGGCACGCGCTTCATTGCCACCGAAGAGGCGCATGCCGTGCCAGACTACAAGCAAATGATTGTGGACAGCAGCGCGGCGGATATTGTGTACTCGTCGTTATTTTCCGGGGTGCATGGTAATTACCTGAAAGAGAGCGTACGCAATGCCGGATTCGACCCGGACAAACTGCCCGAAGGCGACCAGGAAACCATGGACTTTGGCAAGCGGGATGAAAATGAAGCGAAGGCTTGGCGTGATATCTGGAGCGCAGGCCAGGGCTCGGGCGGCGTGGATGCTGTGTTGCCTGCAGCCGATCTTATACGCCGATTGCAGCAGGAATATGACGAAGTGCGCGCAAGGCTGGCAATCGGGTAACGAATGAAATTTGTTGCAATGTCCTATGTTTTTGTTGGTGCGGGTGGCGCTCTCGGTGCCATGGCACGGTTCTCATTGAACGTCGCGTTACAACGTGCCAGCAATTTCCCCTGGGGAACCCTGAGCGCCAATTTGCTCGGCTGTTTTTTGATGGGTGCTATCGCGCATTTGGTCGCCAGCTCCGACTGGTTCAACAACTCCGGGATCATTCCAGACCAGCACCGCTTACTCTTTGCGGTGGGGTTCTGCGGCAGTTTTACGACCCTTTCAGCGATGATGCTGGAGTTACATACGATGTTGCAGCGCAACGAATTGCTGGCGCCGTTCGCCTATCTGGTGGCAAGTGTGGTGGGCGGCTTTGCGTGCTTCTATGCCGGCTTTACTTTGCTGCGCATGCTTCGAGGATATGCATGATCCGGTCGAGCCAATCCTGATGCTCCGGTTTCATGAGGACTGAACGCAGGCAGGTCACGGATTCGGTATCGGCACTCATCCCGGGGACGCGGGACGCCACCAGTTCGACCGGTACTTCCATCATGGCCAGATGCAGATCCTGAGCTGCAGCTAAAGCAAAAATATTGCGTGCCGCTTGCGAAGCGGCCGTGGCGGTTGGCGCAATCACAGCGTACACAACGATATCGAGTTCGGGCCGCAGCAACGGCTGATAGGCAGGGCTGGCATCTAATTGCCGCCAAAACTCCTGCGCCGCAGCCAGGCCCTGATCCAGCCATTTGCCGAGCTGACCGCTTTTTTCCAGCGGAAATAATTTCTGCGTGGCCCACAATGCCACCGCCGCAGCGCCGGGTCTCGAGCACTCCAGGCTGATCTCGCCAAGGTGTAGCTCTGCTGAACTGAAATAGGTGAAGGGGGAGTCGTGTTTGTAAAATCGCCCTACGCTTGAATCGCGGAACAACACACAACCACAGCCATACGGCTGCAAGCCGTGTTTGTGTGGATCGACGACGATGGAGTCGACGTCGATCAGTCGGTCGTAACTGGCTCGGACGTCATCCTGCAGGTTTTCACAGAGCCCGAAATAACCACCGTAGGCTGCGTCAGCGTGAACGCGGACGTCGTATTTTGCAGCGAGCCCCAGAATTTCCGGCAAGGAATCGACTGCGCCGAGGCCCGTGTTGCCGATGGTTGCGACGATGGTGCCGACGTCGCCCGCCTGCAGCAACTCCTCGATGGCGGCCAGACTCATGTGGCCCGCACTATCAATCGCGACCGGTGAAAACGGCAAGCCCAGTACTTCGCTGATTCGCTGGTGCGTGTAGTGTGCCTGTGCGGACGCAATGATGCGCTTGCCGGGGTGCAATTTTCCGGCGACCCAAAGGGCTTCGAGGTTGGCCATCGTGCCACCGCCGGTTAAATGCCCCAAAGGCTGGTCCCAACCGTACATAGCACCAAGTTCGACAATGCATTCTTTTTCGAGAGGTGAACTGGCCCGACTACCGTCGAGCGCATGATTGTTGGGGTTGACCCAAAGCGACATCGCATACGCTATGCGCGCGATCGCGTGCGGCGGTTTCAGCATTTGCCCGGCATACAGTGGGTGATAATAAGGGTAATTGTCCTGCATGCGTGTGGCGACATCCTGCAGCACCTGCTCGGCAGCTTTTGCATCAAACTCCGGCGTGAAATCGGGCAGGTGATCGTAGCCCGCGGCGAGGGTAGTGAGTGCGCTACGCAACAATTCAAGTTCAGCTGGATTGATCATTCGTCGCAGCTTAGCGCAAAAAAAGTTCGATTGGAGTTACCATTGCGACATGAGAAATAACCAGACCCGAACCAATATTCGATCCGGCGCGCCATGGGAACCGCTGGTCGGTTATTCACGTGCGGTTAGAGTCGGCAATTTCGTTGCTGTTTCCGGCACGGCAGCCGTATCTGACGACGGCCAACTCGTTGGTGAAGGCGACGCGCATGCGCAGGCGGTTCGATGCATAGAAATTATTCAAGCTGCGCTCAAAGAAGCCGGTGCGGAAATGCGGCATGTCGTTCGGACGCGAATTTTCGTTACGGATATCAGCCTTTGGGAAGAAATTGCACGTGCCCACGAAGCAGCGTTCGGAGCGTCGCCACCGGCAACCTCGATGGTCGAGGTTAGCAGGCTTATCGATCCGCGTATGCTGGTTGAGATCGAGGCGAACGCAATAGTTGATGACGACGGTCGATAGCTAGTGCCGCGTACGAGCCTATCGCTCGCGGAGGCGCGCAGAGTCGCATTGGCGGCACAGGGATTTGACCGGTCGCGCCCGGAAGCGGCTACCGATAAACGCCATTTTCGGCGTGTTCTTAAAACGCTCGGCATACTGCAGCTCGACTACGTCAATGTCTTGATGCCTGCACATTTTCTGGTGCCCTGGTCGCGCCTGGGTGGCTACGATCGTCAAGCATTCGAAAAGTACCTTTATCAAAGCGGTGAGTGCACCGAACAATGGGCACACGAAGCCTCTATCGTACCGACCAGTGCGTGGGGACTTTTGGAGCATCGTCGACGCTCACATACGATGCACAAGAATAATCCATTGCGGCGAATTCGGAATCGGGCCGCCTATCTGGACGCGACACTGCAACAGATTGAGTCAGACGGTGCGGTCACTGCAAACGACTTACCACCCGTGCCTGGACCGAAGCGCAAGCCTGGCGACTGGCACCGTTCGATCCCGCGTTGGGCATTGGAGTACCACTTTGCGAAAGGCAACCTGGCAGTCGCAGATCGCCTGAGTAATTTTCAACGCGTCTACGACCTGCCATCCCGCGTGATTCCCGAGACACACCTGCAGACGTCGTTTGATACGCGCTCTGCGCAGCGTGAGCTGCTGAGGCGTGCGGCTGCAGGGTTAGGCATTGCCACATTGCAGGACATTGCAGACTATTTTCGAATGTCTGCACGCGAAGTAGCGCCGCTCCTCGATGAGCTTGTTGAAGGAGGTGATTTGCAGCAGGTGCAGGTTGAAGGTTGGGCTGAGCAGGCATTTTTGGCCAAAGGCGCCAGATTACCCCGGGAAATATCGGGTGCGTCGCTGCTTTCGCCATTCGACCCGGTTGTCTGGTTTCGTCCACGGGCGCTGCGATTGTTTCATTTTTATTATCGAATTGAGATTTATGTGCCGGCCGCCAGGCGGAAATGGGGGTACTACGTGTTGCCGTTTCGGGTCGGGGACCAGATCGTCGCGCGGGTGGACTTGAAGGCAGATCGCAATAACAAAAACTTGCTGGTGCTGGCAGTACATGAAGAGGCAAAAATGCCGCAAACACTCTGCATGGATGCGCTCGCAGAAGAGCTACAGGCGCTGCGGCACTGGCTATGCCTCGATGCGGTCAAAGTGACACGGCGCGACGCGGTCTCCCGACAACTTGCCGCAGTCCTTGGCGCCTAGGCAAGGTTCAGGCAGCGAGTCTGGATTATGGGCAATCAGCCAGTCGCCAATTGTCGGAATGGCGGCGAATTGTGTATGTTGCTGATTCGAATGTGCAGGAGTCATTCAATAATGATCCGTAATATGTCAGCCCTGGTCGCTGCTGCCTTGTTGTTTGGCTGCGGCGCAGACGAGAACCAGGGCATGCAACCGGAGTCGATCAGCAGCAGTATGGAAGATTCTGCGGCCTCTCTGGACCCGGCACTGGGCATCGATTGGTTTGCAGGCAGTGTCGACGATGCTTTTGCGACGGCCAAGGAATCGGGGAAGCCCATTTATCTCTACTGGGGTGCGGTCTGGTGTCCACCCTGTTATGCGATTAGCGCGACCGTGTTCAAGAGTCCTGATTTTCTGGAGAGGTCAAAACTTTTCGTGCCGGTTTATCTGGATGGCGATACAGAGAACGCCCAGGCGTACGGCGAAAAATTCGGCGTCAGGGGTTATCCAACGATGATTGTCTTTAATGCGGACGGCGAAGAGCTAACTCGCATTCCTGGCGGCATTGATTTGCAGGCGTACGCGAATATCCTGGACCTGACCTTGGGCGAGACAGCGTCGGTCACAGAACTGGTCGCCAGCCTGACCACTGACGGCATGACGCTTTCTGCAGATGACTGTACGTTGCTGGCTTACTATTCCTGGGGACAGGACACCACGATTCTCGCGGATTCGGACGCCGGCGCGGCATTTCGAAGTATGTACGATGCGTGTCCTGCAAATTTGCGCGTCGAACGATCAATCCTGTTTTTCAATTGGCTTGATGAAGCGGTAAACGCAGCCACAGCCGAGGAAGCGGCGATAGCACTGACCGCTGAGCAAAAAGCAGAAGCGCTGGCACAGATTGAATCGATGTTGGCTGATGATGCGCTGATCAAAGCGAATATTTTCTCTGCGTTGTTCAACGGTGCCGACTACACGAATGCATTAACTGACGCTTCCAGTGACAAGCGAGCAGAGTTAGTGGAGGGATACAGTGAAATGCTCAATCGAATCGCTGCCGATGATTCGGTTTACAAGCGCGAGCGAATTTATACGTTGGCGGGAAAAATCAATCTCGAGCGCATCGACGATGCAGAAGCGGCGCTGTCCGCCGCGTTGCAGACAGAGATTCGTGACATGGTGCAATGGGCTGACGAGTCCACGCCGAGCGTGTACGAGCGCCAACCCATTATTAACGCATTGGGTAACGTTCTCGAAGATGCGGGTATGGATGAAGTGGCCCGGCCACTACTGTTGGCGGAACTGGAAAGATCGAAGCAGCCTTATTACTTTATGGTTGGTTTGGCAGACATCGAGCAAAGGGCAGGGAATACAGACCTGGCGATCGATTGGCTCAAGCAAGCCTATGACACGACCACGGGTCCGGCAACTCGTTTTCAGTGGGGTTATTATTATCTGACTGGCTTGCTCGAAATGACACCTGAGAACACCGCGCTGATTCATTCCGTGACGGTGGGTTTAATTGACGAATTGCAGAATTCGGGTGGCCTGTATCATCGACCGAAGTCACAACTGGGACGAATTCAAAACTACCTGTTCGCGTGGAGTGATGAAAACGACTACTCTGCGGAACTGGCTGAAATTCGAAATTCGGTATTGAAAATTTGCGCAACCGCATCGCATCAGGACGAGTCTCGGGCGACCTGCGATGCATTCCTGGAGCGAGTCTGAATGAATAAATTGCGGGTAGGGTCGTTTGCGGCAATGCTGTTGGTGCTGGTCGGGTGCGGTTCCGAACCGTCACTCATCACCAGATCGGGTCCGGTGCCGGCGGGTATTGACCTCAGCGGTAATTGGGTCCAGGTCGGCAATGCCGGAATTAGCCAACCGTCCGCCCGCGATACCGCCGTGCACGTATTTCTCAAGACCGGCAAGTCCCTCAAAATTACGCAGACTGACGACGGCATTTTTGTCAGTTTCGATCGCTCAGTGGTCGAGGAGTATCGCTATGGTGAGAATCGCAGCATCAGCATCGGTGAGATCGACGCCGAGCGCGCCTCTGGTTGGGCGGAAAATGGCTATGTCATTGAAACGATCGACGAAGATGGCGCGTTATTGATTGATACCTACCGCATACGCAATGAGGGCGAGAGTATTCGGCGCACGATATTGCTGTTGGATCGCGACCGGGAATTGTTGTCTCTGCAACTGGATTTCGATCGCGCCTGGCAATAGGGAGGTGGGCAGCGGCCTATCAGGCGGCCCGGCGGGAAAGAAAGGCTTCCCAATGACCGCTGCCCGTCAACTCTACTTGTTCATTTCGAAGCGAAACTGATACTGCACGCCCGTGCTGGTCTGCGGCACACCGTCGATAACCCTGGCTTTGAAGCGAAAGCGACCGGCAGCCTGCATGGCCGAGCGTTCGAAGACGCTGCTGCTGGAACGCACGACCGCTACATTGCCGACCGTGCCGTCGGCGAATACATCAAACCGGACGACGACAAATCCTTCGAGGCCGCGATTTGCGGCAACCACAGGGTAGGCCGGTTCCACGCGCACGATTGCCATCAGCGGGCCGTCGTTGGTAAACGGGTTGGCAAGCACAGAACCGGGTCCCGCCGGTGGCAGCGGCAGGCTGGTGATACCCGGACCGGTCCCCGCGGGGTCGAACTCCTGGCGCGGCTGGCTGGGGGGCGCTTTGGCGACTTCCGGCAGGTCAATTGGCTGGAAATCTTTAAGGTTCAAATCCTCCGGCGGATTCTTGTGCAAGAACAACATGGGCGGGTGATAAGTCGTATCCACGGACAAGCCAGGTTGCATCGCGATCAATGACTGCATAGCGAACAACAGCAGAAAAGTAATGGCTGCGCCGGTCGGAATTGCGGTAGCGAAATTTGCGAACATGAGTACATCCTCTGTTGACTTCCCGCCCTGCTTTTATGCCTTGAGATTCTAGGTATAGTCTGCATACCTAGAACCACAAAGTAAATATTGACATACCTTTTAGTTCGAGGTATAGTTCGCGAGATCAAGCAACCGGGTTTTTCCTATGGCGCAAAGCAATCCCCCATTCATGAGCGGCGTTCCTGAGCTCTTGTTGCTAAGGCTGCTGGATCAGAATGAGATGTATGGCTACGAATTGGTGCGTGCAATTCGCAGTGCCACCGGTGAAGCGATTTCGCTCGGCGAAGGGGTCATTTATCCGGCGCTGCACAGCCTGGAACGCAGCGGCTCACTGAAAGCACGGCGCAAGCCAGTGGCCGGTCGAACCCGGGTCTACTATTCGTTAACGTCCAAAGGTCGTCAGCGTCTCAATAAATTGCACATTGACTGGCTGCGAATTCAGGGCGGTATCAGCAACGCTTTGGAAAACCCCAGCTATGCCTGAGCCGGACTTCAAACAGCTTCGCTCGACCTTGCTGCAGGCGGGCATTGCGCCCCGGCACGTTCGCCGCACAGTCATCGAGCTTGAGGAACACCTGGAAGATCTGATTGACGCCGAAATCGCTGCGGGTAGTGACATTGCGATCGCTCGCGAAAACGCCGGTCGTGAAATGGGCAACTTGTCCGACGTCGCAGTAGCGATGTGTGCATGCCCGGAACTGCAATGTTGGGCATACCGCTATCCACGCTTCGCGCTGCTTATTTACCCGTTAACCTGCATGGCACTGCTGCCGGTTCTGCCTGTGATTGCCAGTGTTACGCACGCGCAACAGGTCGTACGCTGGAGTGCCTGTCTGTTGTTTGGCGGCTTTGTGACTGCTGCAATGTTTTTGTGTCTGCAGCTTGCGATTGCCCTGACCTAGGTCATCCTCATGTCGTAAGCGGCGAATAGCTGCTCAAAACGGCTCGCATCGTCAACTTACCCTTGCGGTGTTGTTCGATGATAACAGGCAGATAGCCCAGTTCCTGCACACACCACATGGTTGTGACCCGCTTGGAACCCTGCGACTGATGCTGCAATCCAATGGCTTCGTATTCCCCGGCAGGCACTTTCACGGTACGGGTGCCTACGTGGCGGACTTCAATCAGCTTCAGCTCATCGACATCAAGCATGAGGTAGCTTTTGGCAGGCTCGCCATTGATCAGGTCGGACATGAGTTCGTATTGAATCGACACCCGATCGTAGGCGATGTCGTCCATCGCAGACCGAAAGTCCTTGTCATTGACAGTGCCGCTCGCCGTGCCGGCAACCCAATCGAATTGGATCGACGCACGTACTTTGTCGCGGGTCAAAGTATCGTTTGTTTCAAACTTCTCCGGTCGAATTCCGGTCGAGACTCGATCGAACGCTGAAGACTCTGTGATTTCGCCACCGGCGAACATACGCGCCATGCCGGTCGCTTTAATGCTGTGCGTGGCGACATAGCCTTCCGGCGTCGTCGACAGCTCAGTGTTTAACTGGCCGCTGAGAACGCTGATCTTCACCTTGTACTGCGCCTGATGTGGCGTCAGTGGGGTGTCCGCAACTGCATACGGGGTCAGCAGTACGACTGCCAGCATTGTGATGCTGCGTATTTTGAGCCTTGTCGCCATGTAGTTCCCTTAGTCCTTGCCCAATCGATCCTCGGATTGTCTCATTAAAGACATGACTGCTCCCTGAACGTTCAGACGGTGCGGCTCCAATGCGTCCAGCGGTACATCACCGGGGATCATATAGGGCTCGCCGACGGCGTAGACCACGCGGCTGAATGGCAGCGGGATCATGAAATCATCCCAGCGATCCAGTTCCCACTTCCAGGCTGCCGCGCAGGCCACCGGCAACACCGGCACAGTACCGATTCTCGCCATCACGATGAACCCGGGTTTGATCTCATACTTTGGCCCACGTGGGCCGTCTGCCGTGGTTACGATCGAGTGGCCCCGTTTCATCATGCTTTGCATATCGCGCAGGGCGAGGGCGCCACTTTGATTGGCGGAGCCGCGGATAACCTCTGCGCCCCAGGCGCGCGCAATACGTTCGGGTACCTCGCCGTCGACGGAGCCTGACACCAGGAAACAGGCTTTAAAACCACGCTTAACCCAGCTTTTGACAAACGTTGAACACAAGATGTGCTGCTGATGCCAATACACCGGCGCGCAAACGGCCTTGCCATTCAGATACGGCTCGATGTTTTCTGCACCGATCACGGCTTCCACACGGTAAGTGGCCGTGACTAGTCGAAGCAGGCCGCGCAGGATTGGTGTGCCAAGAAAATAGTACAAGCGTCGCAATGGCGTCATACGTCGGTCCGACTTCGAACTGCGGCGAGACTCGACTGATTGAAAGTCTACAGTATTGTTTTCACTCAAAATATTTGTCCGTTGGTCCGCGAGTCAAGGTAGTATTGCGGCTGCGATTCCATACTAATTCACTCATCCTACCGCAGTTCATGACCGCATCTTCTGTTGATTTTAAGCGACCGCCAGGGCCGGCAGAGACGGTGGCTTTGGGCATCGATCCCGAGACGCTGGCAACCCTGCGGAGTTTGCGAGACGAGTACGGTGACGTCGTTAGCATGCATCGGCCGAATGGCAGGCTCGCGTATTTCGTCAATGATCCGGCCGACGTGCGTCGCATTCTCGTCAAGCGACATGCGCAATTCAACAAGGGGCCCGGCTTCGAACGGGTCAAGATGCTGCTGGGAAATGGCCTGATCGTCAGTGACGGCGATATCTGGCGCCGCTCTCGTACAATGATTCAGCCGGCCTTCAGTCGCCAGAAAGTTCACGATCTGACGGACGTCATGATGGATTGTGCGCTGACGCTGGAGCAACGCTGGACAGCGGTTGTTGCCGCAGGCGGCAGCATCAATATCACTGAGGAAACCAATCGCTTCGCGCTGGACCTGATCGTTATCAGCACATTTGGTGAGGACGCGAAACCCTGGATTGAGTCAGACGGAAACAATCCATTTGAATTTCTGAGCCGCGATTCGGTGCGTGATCTCAGTGTCGTCATGAGAGTTCGCGAGGTTCGGCAAATGCTGCTCGAACTGATCGAGACCCGTCGCAGTCGAACTGATGAACAACATTTCGACTTCATGTCCATGTACTTGTCAGCGCGCGACAAGAATGGGCAGGCTTTTAGCGATGAGGAGTTGCTGGATGAACTCATCACATTGGTCGTTGCGGGTTTTGAAACGTCTGCCAACACGCTGAATTGGGCATGGTATCTGTTGGCCAGGCATCCGGACGTCGAGCAACGACTGCTTGAGGAGGCGCGGGAATTTTTGCCAGACACAGCCGCAGTCAGCCATTCCAGCGCTGCCTCGATGGTTTATACCCAGCAGGTGCTCGAAGAAACACTGCGGCTGTATCCGCCGGTGTGGTTATTCACACGTCGCGCGAACGCCGCAGATGAGATCGGCGATTACGACATACCAACCGGTACTGATATTTACCTGTCACCGTATCTGCTGCATCGGACCGATCGCCATTGGCCCGATCCGGACCGATTCGACCCGGATCGATTCGCGCTATCTGACCAGCCGAAAAAAGATCGCCCGTATTTCCCCTTTTCGCTGGGCCCACGGCGATGTCTTGGCGAGTATTTCTCATTTCTCGAAATGAAGATCCACCTGGGCCTCCTGTTGCCGCGTTTTCGAATGCAGTTAGTCGACCCCGGGGACCCCGGTCTCGAATTGGGTATTAATCTACGATCCGCTCGGGATATCATGCTGCAGCCAATGCATCGCTAAGAGACCATGCAACTATACGAAAACCTTGTCGAGCTGCTCGCCGACGCGCGCACAAAAGACCGCCACATCCGTTTTATTGACGGTGACAAGGTGGAATCAATGGTCACATTCTCGGACCTCTGGGAGCGAGCGCTTGCGTTGCTCGGTGCGTTGCAGGCCCGTGGCATAGAGGCGGGTGACGAACTCGTCATCTTTAGCAAGTCCAATGAGAGCTTCGTGGTTGCTTACTGGGCTGCGATGCTGGGTGGAATTATTCCGGTCCCGGTGGCTGTTGGCATAAGTGACGAGCACCGATTCAAGTTATTCAGAATTCTGCAGCAACTCGAAAAGGCGACTCTCTTTACTGAATCCGACTTGCTGAGTCGCTTGCTCGACTTTTCGAAAGCGCAGGGTCTGGAACAGGTCAGTGAAATTCTCGAGACCCGAAGTGCGCTGATGAGCGATGTTCGACCGGGCGAAAATGGTGCGCTGCACTCGCCAGCCCCGGACGATGTGGCGTTCATTCAGTATTCGTCTGGCTCTACCAGCGATCCCAAAGGCGTTTGTCTGACGCATCGAAATCTGTGCACCAATGTGCGTGCCATTGTGGAAGGCACGCAGTGGTCAGCCGATGACATCAGCCTCAGTTGGATGCCGCTGACGCACGATATGGGCCTGATCGGTTATCACCTGAGTGTGATGGCGGCTGGCATGAATCACGCGGTGATGGATACTGGCGTATTCGTGCGTCGTCCTTTGCTGTGGATGAGCAAGGCCAGTGAATTGCGTGCTACGCAGCTGTGCTCGCCGAACTTCGGTTACAAGCATTTTCTCAAGCTGTTCGAGCGCAAGGGACTGCCGGATCTGGATCTGTCCTGTGTCAAGTTGATCCTGAACGGGGCAGAGCCGATATCCGTAGAACTATGCGAAGACTTTTTGCGGGCGCTCGAGCCACATGGCCTGCGCCGCTCGGCAATGTTTCCGGTTTACGGGCTCGCAGAAGCGACGGTCGG
>JBBKWL010000047.1:0-103485 GCA_037968975.1 Woeseiaceae bacterium
TCCGCGCATGTTAGCAGTTTCAAGGGACAGTCCCCAAGTGTCTCCAAATCACCTGCAGGTGCCGCCATTGCTCGTTTCCACAGGACTCACGTCGCACCAGCTCACAATAGCTGCCACCTTTCGCGAGCGCCAGTTTCAGCCAGGCAATTCCCGGCAGCACGATACAGTCCTTGCAGATAGTCGCCCGATGCCAGTCCCCACCCGCTCCAAGCAGCTCTGCCGTGCCGTCGGAATGAATGCGCAGGCGCTGAAATCGCTTATGCGCAGAAGCTATAAGAAACCACTGAGCGCCACCGTGCAGCGACCAGATCAGGGCGCCGAGTGCGGCCAGTCGAGCGTCGATCGCCAGATTGAATATCGTCGCTATTCCGAGCAGATACGCTAACGCAGCGGACACCGCGAGCACGCGCCGCATGGCAGGCTCAGGACCCAACTCCGCTACGTATGCTCTGGATGACATTGTCCAATTCCGCCGGATGTGACCGCTGTAGTAACAAGTAGCTGATCAGCTCCGGGTCAGGAAGCTCTAAAAGCGTATGAAATGCGGCTTTTTCGGTATCGCTTGCGGTGGAATATTGCTTCTCAAGATACGTCAGTAGCAATTCATCAAGTTCACGCATGCCGCGCCGGCATTGCCAGCGAAGTTGCGGCACTACCTGCGCCGCTGGGCGAGCATTTTCTTGGTCTCGGCGATTGCCCTGGCAGGATTCAGGCCTTTCGGACAGGTTTGCGTGCAATTCATGATCGTATGACAACGATACAGCTTGAAAGAATCATCGAGATCGTCGAGGCGCTCGTCTTGCGCTTCGTCGCGACTGTCGACCAACCAGCGGTACGCAGCCAGCAGTGCGGCAGGGCCCAGAAATTTGTCACTGTTCCACCAATAGCTGGGGCAAGCGGTTGAACAGCATGCACATAATATGCACGCCGCAGGCTCGTCGATTTTCTCCTGATCGTCTTTGCTCTGCAGTCGTTCGTGATCAGCAGGTGGCGGCGACGTCGTTTGCAACCATGGTTTGATTGAAGCGTACTGCGCATAAAAATTGGTCAGATCGGGCACCAGATCTTTAACCACCGGCATGTGTGGCAATGGGTAAATCTTGACATCAGCCCGGGTATCTTCAATGGCCCGTGTGCAGGCGAGGGTATTGCCGCCATCGATATTCATCGCACAGGAACCGCAGATCCCCTCGCGACAGGAACGGCGAAACGTCAAAGTCGGGTCTATCTCGTTCTTGATTTTGATCAGAGCGTCAAGAACCATGGGGCCGCAGCTGTCCATATCAACTTCATACGTATCGATGCACGGATTCTCCGCGCTATCCGGGTCATATCGGTAAACAGCAAACAGGCGGGTATTCGACGCACCCTCAGTTGCGGCGAAATGCTTGCCTTTGCGAACCCTTGAATTTGGCGGCAGCCTGAACTCAGCCAAGTCTTGACTCCTTAGTAGACGCGAGCTTTGGGCGGAATAGCATCGACCTCGTCCGTCAATGTTTCCTGATGCACGGGCCGATAGTCAAACTTTACTGTACCAGCATCATTTACCCACGTGAGTGTGTGTTTCATCCAGTTCACATCATCGCGATCGGCGTAGTCTTCACGCGCATGTGCGCCACGACTCTCGAGTCGGTTTGCAGCCGATTCCATGGTTGCCATCGCGTTAAGCATCAGGTTTTCAAGCTCCATCGTTTCGATCAGATCCGTATTCCAAATAAGCGATCGATCGCTAACGTGAACGTCCGGTAACGTCGCGAAGGTCTCGCGCAACAAGGTTACGCCTTCGTCGAGTGTCTCACCGGTGCGGAATACCGCCGCATGATTCTGCATTATCTTTTGCATCTCAAGTCGAATCTCCGCCGTAGGCCGTGAGCCGCCGGAGTTTCGCAGTCTGTCGATCCGCGCGACGCTGTTCGAGCCCGCGTCAGCCGAAAACGGCAGATGCGTCGCACCCGCTGTCATGGTCGCGGCACAAAAATGCGCCGCCGCACGCCCGAACACGACCAGGTCGAGCAAAGAATTAGATCCGAGTCGATTCGCACCATGCACAGAAACGCATGCTGCTTCACCGACGGCCATCAATCCCGGGACTACCGATTCCGCATCTCCGTCACGACTTGTAACCACCTGACCATTAAAATTGGCCGGCACACCGCCCATGTTGTAGTGCACAGTGGGTAACACCGGTATTGGCTCACGGGTTACGTCAACACCCGCAAAAATTCGCGCAGATTCAGCGATACCGGGCAAGCGCTCATCGATCACTTCAGGACCCAAGTGCTCGAGATGTAAATGGATATGATCTTTTTCAGTGCCGACGCCCCGGCCTTCACGGATTTCAATAGTCATCGAACGACTGACGACGTCGCGGGACGCGAGATCCTTCGCATTGGGCGCGTAGCGTTCCATAAAACGTTCGCCTTCGGAGTTTGTAAGGTAACCCCCCTCACCACGAACACCTTCGGTTATCAGACAGCCGGCACCGTAGATGCCGGTTGGGTGAAACTGCACAAACTCCATGTCCTGTACCGGCAGACCCGCCCGCAGCACCATGGCGCTGCCGTCGCCAGTGCAGGTATGCGCCGACGTACAGGAAAAATAGGAACGGCCATAACCACCGGTCGCAAGAATGACCTGATGCGAACGGAATCGATGCAGCTGCCCAGTGGCCAGATCAATAGCAACTACGCCGCGGCATTTGCCGTCCTCCATAATGAGGTCGACCGCGAAATACTCGATGTAAAATTCTGCATCATGCTTGAGCGATTGCTGGTACAGCGTGTGCAACATTGCATGCCCGGTTCGATCCGCTGCTGCGCAGGTTCGTTGCGCCGTCCCCTCGCCGTAACGCGTCGTCATGCCGCCAAACGGGCGCTGGTAAATCTTGCCATCCTCGGTACGCGAGAACGGCACGCCATAATGCTCGAGTTCTATGACCGCGTCCGGCGCCTCTTTACACATATACTCGATGGCATCCTGATCGCCGAGCCAATCGGATCCTTTGACGGTGTCGTACATGTGCCAGCGCCAGTCATCCTCGCCCATATTGCCCAGCGCTGCACTGATGCCGCCCTGCGCGGCAACCGTGTGACTCCGGGTCGGGAACACTTTGGTAATACACGCGGTCTTGAATCCTTCCTGCGCCAGACCAAAGGTCGCGCGCAGTCCAGCGCCGCCAGCGCCAATGACTACGACGTCGTAATCATGGTCAGTGAAATCATACTCACTCATGCGCCAAACCCGATATCAAAAACTGTATAAACCATGAGCACTCCCACTGCGAGGTGTACTGCGCGAGACGTCAGCAACGAAAACCAGGTCAGACGCGGGGCGTGCACGTAATCTTCTATAACGATTTGCACGCCGAGGTAGGAGTGATAGGCAAGCGTCGCAGCGAACAGCATAAGCAACACGCTATTGATTGGGTCGGCAACAAATGCCAGTACCAGCGCGTGCTCGGTGCTCTCGAGGCCGCTTATGGAGCCGGCGAACCACAATCCAAGTGCAACCAGCGCCACCGCGGAAACACGCTGCGCTATGAAGTGTCCGGTCGCGGTTGAGCTCACAGAAGCACCCAGAATATTGCGGTCATCGCGATCGCAAAAAGCAATACAAACCAGGCCGACGCATTGGCTTGTTTGATTTCAAAGCCCAATCCTACATCCCAGAATAAATGCCGCACCCCGTTAGCCAGGTGTAAAAAGAATGCGAAGCTCCATCCGACCAGGCAAAGTCGACCGATCGTGCTGCCCATCAATGCGACGGCCTGAGCGTACTCTGCCCCGCCAGCAGCAACTGCCACTAACCAGTATGCGAGCACGATCAATCCCACCGACATCGCAACGCCGGTAATTCGGTGCAGGATGGAGAGGGTCATCGTAATCGGCCAGCGATAGATCGAAAGATGAGGTGATAAAGGTCTTTCAGTATTGCTCATAAATTATTGTTATTTAGTAAGTTATATACTAGAAATCAATACAACGACCCGCCTTTTCCCAGTCGCCGTAGCGGGTCGGGTCCGGCCCGTCCCGACCGCCAATTTCTTTTGGCTTTTCGGGCTCGCATTGCTCTTCGAGCTCTTCTTTTTCTGTATCCTTCGTGACCATGGCGAAAGTATGCCAGACACAGGATCAAGATGTCAGAATTCACTTACTCACGCATAACCCTTACAGGCGCCGATGCGTTTGATTTTCTGCAAGGGCAAGTCACCGTCGATCTGAATGAACTGCGAGACGATTCTGACGCTGCGTCGCTTCGTTCAGCCTGGTGCAACCCCAAAGGCAGAGTGATTTGCATGCCAACAATCTCCCGAACCGGGGCTGGCTTCGACCTGTCGCTTCCAGCTGATCTTGCAGATCTGGTGGTGCAGCGCATGACGCTATTTCGATTTCGCTCGAAAGTTGAATTCGAGTTGCTGCCTGGCTGCACGGTTGACGAAGAGTCGGCGATCGAGCAGCTGCAATCCGGCATACCTGAGATCGCGCTGGCACAGTCCGAAAAATTCACCGCCCATATGTTGAACCTTGACGTCCTCGGAATCGTCAGCCTCGACAAGGGCTGCTACCCGGGTCAGGAAATCGTCGCCAGGACCCACTATCGCGGTTCGAGCAAGCGACGTTGCCTGCGCTTCGCGAGCAACATACCGGCTGCGCCTGGCGACAAGATCTCCGATGCGGACCGTGAGATAGGCGAAGTCGTAAACGCTATCGGCAATGATCTACTGGCCGTAGTGCCAGTCGCTTCTGCGACCGCTGTACTTGCGATCGGCACCGATCGACTGACATTGGTCAATCTGCCCTACTCGCTCTAGTCAAAAACCTCGGGACGCATATGCGGGAATAGCAGCACATCCCGAATCGACGCAGAATCCGTAAGCAGCATGACGAGCCGATCGATACCAATGCCGATGCCAGCGGTCGGCGGCATTCCGTACTCCAAAGCGCGGATATAGTCATGATCGAAGGCCATGGCTTCGTCATCACCGGAGTCACGATCCGCCACCTGTGCCCTGAAGCGCTCAGCCTGGTCCTCAGGATCGTTTAGCTCCGAAAAGCCGTTCGCGATTTCTCTGCCCGCGATGAAAAACTCAAATCGATCGGTGACGAACGGATCGGCGTCATTGCGACGCGACAACGGCGAAACTTCCGTTGGGTATTGCGTAATGAATGTTGGCTTACGTAGATTTTCTTCGCCCGTCTTGTCGAATATTTCGATCTGCAATTTGCCTGCGCCGTAACTATCTTTGACGGGCACACCGAGCTGCTCGCACACGCTCTGCAAGTAATCGCGATCACGAATCCTGGCCGCGTCAAGCTCCGGATTAAATTTTAGGATGACTTCTTCTACCGTCAAACGCTCGAACGGTGCACCGAAATCAAATTCTTCACCTTGATATGTCACCTTGGTCTGACCGAGAATTGAGCCGGCCATGCCATGCATAAGCGCCTCAACCATCTCGATCAGATCTTCGTAATCGGCATACGCACGATACAACTCCAGCATCGTAAACTCCGGGTTATGCTGAGTTGAAACACCTTCATTACGAAAGTTTCGATTGATTTCGTAAACTCGCTCGAAACCGCCAACGATCAACCGCTTGAGATTTAGTTCGGGCGCGATGCGCAGGAACAGAGACATATCCAGCGCGTTGTGATGAGTCGTAAACGGTCTTGCGACCGCCCCACCCTGCGTCGTCTGCATCATCGGCGTCTCGACTTCGAGATAGTCCTGGGCATCCAGAAAAGCGCGGATATACGCGACGATCGCCGAGCGCATCCGAAAAACATTCCGGCTTTCCTCGCTTACGATAAGGTCTACATAACGCTGCCGATAACGCGTCTCTTGATCCGCGAGACCATGAAACTTTTCCGGTAACGGCCGCAACGATTTTGTAAGCAGACGAACTTCGTCGGCAAGAACGGTGAGCTCACCTGTTTGCGTGCGAAACAGCGCACCCTTAACAGCCACAATGTCGCCGACATCCCACTTCTTAAAACTCTGATACAAGCCCTCTGGCAGGCGATCGCGTTCCAGCCGGGCCTGGATTTGACCTGAGCGATCCTGAAGTTTAATAAAACTCGCTTTGCCCATCACCCGCTTGGCCATCATACGTCCGGCCACCGAAACGACGACGTTTTCTTTTTTCAGCGTCTCGTCATCATGATCTTCAAACGTAACCTGAAGTTCGTCTGCAATCGCATTGCGGCGAAAATCGTTCGGATACGCATTGCCATCCTTGCGCATCGTATCGAGTTTGCGTCGCCTCTCGGCGATGAGTTTGCTTTCATCTTGTGTGTTGTTGTCGGTCACGCGGTTACAATCCTTGCTTAAGGCTGGCTTCAATAAAATCGTCAAGCCCGCCATCCAATACGGCTTGAGTGTTACCGGTTTCGATACCGGTACGCAAATCCTTTATGCGACTCTGATCCAGAACATAGTTGCGAATCTGGCTACCCCAACCTACGTCGGCCTTGCCGTCCTCAACAATAGACGCTTTGGCACGGCGCTCATGCATTTCAAGTTCGTACAGCTTTGCCTTGAGCTGGCTCATCGCCTGTGCCTTGTTCTTGTGTTGCGATCGATCATTTTGGCATTGCACTACTGTATTCGTCGGCAAATGTGTAATCCGGACAGCCGACTCGGTCCGATTAACGTGCTGGCCGCCTGCGCCGCTGGCACGGTAGACATCAATTCGCAAATCGGACGGATCGATGTCAATGTCGATATCGTCATCGACTTCGGGCGACACAAACACCGCTGCAAATGAGGTATGGCGTCGACTGCCCGAGTCGAACGGCGATTTCCGGACCAGCCGGTGCACACCGGTCTCGGTGCGTAACCAGCCGTAGGCGTACTCGCCAACGATATGCACTGTCGCACTCTTGATCCCGGCGACCTCGCCTGCTGACGCTTCTATCACTTCTGCTTTGAATTCGTGCGCCTCGGCCCAGCGCAGGTACATGCGCAGGAGCATATCCGCCCAATCCTGTGCTTCTGTTCCACCAGCACCAGACTGGATGTCGAGATACGCACTATTGAGGTCCATCTCGCCGGCAAACATGCGCCGAAATTCCAACCCTGCGAGTCTTGACTCGAATTTATCAAGGTCGCTTACCACCTCATCAACAGTGCCGGCATCATCCTCTTCGACCGCCATTTCAAGCAACTCAGCCGCGTCGTCGAGACCCGTGGTCAGATCCTCTAACGTGATAACAACCTGCTCCAGGGCTGCACGCTCCTGCCCGAGCGCCTGCGCTCGATCAGGTTCATTCCAGACATCAGGTTGCTCGAGTTCGCGTTGAACTTCGGTCAGGCGTTCCGCCTTGGCGTCGTAGTCAAAGATACCCCCTTAACGCATTGACGCGTTCCGCAAGGTCGACTATCGACTGTTTTATCGAGCTCGTTTCCATATGCGCGCGATCTTATCACGCGGAACTAGCATTCGTTACCAGGATGTAGAGCGCTTATTTGCTCGACGATTAGCTGAGCTGTTTCTCGACCACGAAACTCGTTGACATCCAGTCGATAGGCCAGCTTTACGATGCCACGATATGCATCGCCAGCCTGATTGAACGCGATTGCATCCACCACAGCTCCGCCGGCTGCGGAATGTACCCGCATTTTCAGATGACTCTCACCCACAGTGCGTTGTTCGACGACGGTGAAATCACCGCTCCACAACGGTTCGTCAAAACCAGATCCCCAAGGCCCGGCGTCCCGTAATGATTTCGCGAAGCCCAGATTAAATGCTGCATCAGGCAGGACGCCGTCGCTCACGATCGCCCCACTGAAATCTGCTTTCGGATACAGGCGATCAAGCTGTTTCGCCACGGCGGTAGTGAAGGTGTCGTATTGACCTTCGGCAATCGTTAATCCAGCCGCCATCGCATGCCCGCCGAATTTTACGATCAATCCCGGGTGTACTGTGGAAACGGCCTCCAGCAGGTCGCGCGCATGCACGCCCACGACTGAACGCACCGACCCTTTGAGGAAACCCTCTGCTTCGCGAGCGAATGCGATGACTGGCCGATGACATCGTTCACGAACTCGCGATGCGATAAGACCTACCACTCCCTGATGCCATAACGGTTCGTAGAGGCATACGCACGACGGCCAATGACGGTTGCTTAAGCTATCGACATACGAAAACGCCTGCTCGCGCATTCCGGCTTCGATTTCACGCCGATCCTTGTTGATCTGATCAAGCTGAGCCGCATATTCGGTTGCCACCGAATCGGCATCCGTCAATAAACATTCGATGCCTATTGAAATATCGTCTAACCGGCCGGCGGCATTAATGCGCGGACCCACCACAAAGCCAAGATCGCCGCTAACAATACGTGACAGTTGCCGTCCTGACAGTTCCAGCAGCGCGCGGATCCCTGCGATCGTTCGCCCGGCGCGCATCCGATTCAATCCCTGCTGCACTAAAATCCGGTTATTGTGATCCAGCGGCACAACATCGGCCACGGTGCCCAGTGCGACTAAATCCAGAAATTGCACCGGGATCTTCGCTGCGCCAGTCTGGCCTTGCTGCTCCAGACGGCGACCCAGCGCGGCGGCCAGGTAAAACGCAACCCCGACACCGGCCAGGTTCCGACTTGGGAATTGACTGCCGGCGAGGTTCGGGTTGACGATAACGTCAGCGTCCGGCAACTCACTGCCTGGCAGGTGATGGTCAGTCACCAACACAGAAATACCAAGATTCTTCGCTTCGCGGACGCCGGCAATACTCGAAACACCATTGTCGACCGTGACGATCAGACTAGGGTTGCTCTCCGCTGCTACACGAACGATCTCCGGCGACAATCCGTAACCGTACTCAAATCGATTCGGGACGAGATAGTCGATGTTCTGAAATCCAAACGCTTTGAAACAACGCATGAGCAATGCAGTACTGGTCGCGCCGTCAACGTCAAAGTCGCCGATGATAATAATTCGGTCTTGCTTGTGTGCGAGGAGCAGGTCTACGGCCTTCTCTACATGCTCAAGCGAACTGACCGGCGCGAGCCCTGCGAGTGAATAGTTGAGTTGATTTGGCGCAGTCACTCCACGAGTCAGGAACAAACGTGCATGCACCGGATCAATCCCATCCAGTGCCGCCAGCTCACTGACATCGGGTGATTCTCGAAGCACAATCGGGCGCTGCTGTTTCATGTCTCTTGTCCGAACAACGCCGCGTTGCGGCGCCAGATCTTCCAGCCATCCTTGCGCGCAATCTGCACCCGGGTTTGAGCGCCGATGATCAGGGTGAGCTGGCTAATTCGACCTGACTTTAGCGCGGCCCGCAGCTCCTGCAGGCAGCGTTGAGTCGAATCGGCATCGTCCACGACAGGTTGCGCCACGAATCCTGCTACCGACGCCTCGAGGCAGGCGGCCAATGAACCGGGCCAGTCGCTTACAACGCCGGTCTTGCTCAACCAATGACCTTTTAACACGGGATCATTCGAAAACAACGGCGGGTGCGGCACAGTTTCCTGCTGCGGCGCGAATCCGCCGCCCCAAAGCCACAGGGAATTTACCGGCGGGAGGCCCTGTGACTCACGATGTTGATTGACCTCGTGATCGTGCAAAGCCATTTCGACTTCGCCACGCAGCGCATGGTAAGTGCCGGTCGCATCGTTCTTTGGCATGTAGTCATTCGGCAATTGCTGGTCAATCAAGCGCGCCGGAAAGTCTGATGTCTGCATCGGCGAGTTCGCCCGAACGTAGCCAAAGGAGCCGATGCGCGCAAATCCATAGCGTTCTCGTCCTGCCAGCGTTGCCTGCAGATAGTCGAAAATCGCGCCCAGGTCGTTGTCCGGCATAGTTTCACCCTGCAGCGCATGCAGGCAAAGGTGGTCGAGTCGCGGCTCAAGATACACAGGATCAGCCGCGGCAATCCAGACCGTCGGCCTATCGCCGGTTTGACCCCACATTCTGAGCGCCGCCAGGCTTTCTGGTGGACCGGCCAGATTGAGAAACTCCAGGACGCTGTGCAGCGGCTCGCGAGGCTCTGGGAATCGGATCACCGCGCCGCGCTCCAGCCAGACGCGCAGGCCCGGATTCGTGATCTGAGGCATGGCAATAGCGGGCAAGATTACAACTGCGGCGGATTTGTCGTAAGGATGGGTCACGATGTTTTATTATGCGCTAGGATGATTGATGTTAACGGAAAGCAGAATTGAAGTTCACACTTGAATCAGCATCGCCCGCCGCGGTGCGCAGCGTTACGGGCGGCCAGATTTTTGTCGGCGATCAGGTTTGGTCTGAACCAATCGCATTGACCGCTGCGGGCGTGTTACAGGGCTGGGAGGCTCCGGCGCTTGAGCAACTCTCGCTAGAGAGTCTGGGCGCGCTGCTGGAACTGGGTCCGGAACTCGTCATTGTCGGTACCGGTAGCCGGCAGCTGTTGCCGGATCGGGAGCTGATGTTCGCAATGGCGCGTTCCGGGATCGGCCTCGAGGTGATGGATACGCCAGCTGCTGCCAGAACCTTCAACGTTTTGCTCGCGGAAGGCCGCTCCGTCGCCGTCGTTCTGTTTCCAACCGAATCGTCCTGAGATGCAAATCTGGGTCGATGCAGACGCTTGTCCGGTTGTCATCAAGGAAATCCTGTTTCGGGCGGCCGAACGGACCGCCACTAAAATCACCTTGGTCGCAAATCAATCAATTCGCGTCCCCGCATCTGATTTCATCAAGACCGTCCAAGTACCCGCGGGTTTTGACGTTGCGGACGACGAAATCGTCAAACGAGCGAGCCCCGGCGATCTCGTTATAACAGCGGATATTCCGCTTGCCGCCGAAATCATCGAAAAAGGCGCACATGCGCTAAATCCGCGCGGCGAACTGTATAACAGCGAGAACATCAAAGCGCTGCTGAACATGCGTGATTTCATGGACACCATGCGCGGCAGCGGTGTTGATACCAGCGGCGGTCCGCCACCGCTCAGTCACAGTGACCGGCAATCGTTCGCCAATCATCTGGATCGATTCTTGACGTCGCACTCTGCCCGCGACACTTAAAAAAACTTATTGTCATGTGGCTTCCTTGAACAAGCGAGCCCTTGCTACCATATACGGCAAATAATCTTTGGGGAATCCACATGCGCCGTACATACGTACTGCTGGCATTGTTTATAGCGTTCAATATCTCTGCGCAAGAATTGCCATACACAACTTTCGGGCAACTACCGGTTATAGATCAGCCCCGCGTATCTCCCGACGGTGCCCATGTCGCTGCAATCCTCAATGGCTCAGACGGCCCCACCGTTGTGGTCAGCACTTTTGGCAGCACTGACCTGAATGCGATCGTCCGTCTCAAAGACGGCGCGGATCGTCTGGATTGGATTCGTTGGGCCAACAATGAACGCATCCTGATCTCGATCAGCGAGTCCAGCGGCCAGGGAACGGAGAAGTTCAGAATTCCGCGGCTTTACCAGGTTGGCCTCGATGGCAAAGGCATGAAGCAAATTCGTCGCAAGGTGTCGGTAAAAGAACTCGAACGCATGGCGGATTGGCAGAAAGATCTGCCGACGAACATGATCGTATCCATGCTGCCTGAAGAGCCAGACCATATTCTGATGCAGGTTTGGGACGAGTTTGATGAAGCATTTGCCGTTTACAAAGTTGAGTTTGCGAAGAATAAATTCAAAAAACAGTTCCCGAACACGTATGGCGTTGATAGCTGGCGAGCGGACCGCAACGGCAATATTGTGTACGGCTGGGAATTTAACCTAAACAAGCAAGCGTACGTCTATTGGCATCGTCCGGTGGGAGAGAAGAAATGGCGCAAACTGGATAGCCGCGACATTTACGAGTCAGAATCTTTCTGGCCGGCGGGTATCGAAGGTGACGAAGCTGTCGTATTCAGTAATCGCGAACTCGGCCGAGAAGCCGTGTGGCGCTACAACATCACGACTGGCGAATATGACGATTTGATTTTTGGTGTTGAAGGCCGTGACATTGAGGGCGCGATTCTCTCGAACGATCAAAGCAGGGTCCTTGGCGTTTACTACTACGACCATTTTCGAGTGGACCATTACTTCGACCCCGACTCCGACCAGAAGGCGCAACTGGTGAAATCCAGCTTTCCCGGCCATGCCGTCTCTATCGTGAGTCGAAGTCTGGATGAAAACCGTATGATCGTTAGCCTCGTCAAAGACAACGAACCGCGCAAGTACGTATGGGTCGATTTGGCCAAAAAGGCGGCCAGTACGTGGTTTAGCCAGTACCCGAATCTGGAAGGCGTCGCCATGCCGAGCGTCCGCCCCATCGAATTTGAAGCGCGCGACGGTCAGAAAATCACGGGATACCTGACGATGCCTCTGCACTGGAAGGGTGACAAACCCGCGTTGATCGTGCATCCGCATGGCGGGCCGAGCAGCCGCGACTATCAGTACTTCGATACCTGGGTACAGTTTTTTGCGAACCGGGGGCATGCCGTACTGCAGGTCAATTTTCGCGGCTCGACAGGATTTGGCACAGAATTCACGCAGGCAGGTTGGCGCGAGTGGGGCCAGGCGATGCAAGAAGACGTTTACGATGCAATCGCATGGGTTGAGCAACAGCAATTGATTGATGCTGATCGCAAGTGCGTCGTCGGCGCCAGTTACGGCGGTTACGTAGCATTGGTAGCCGCCTATCAAAAACCGCGCGACTGGCGTTGCATTGCCAGCGTTGCGGGCATCTCTGACCTCCACGAATTAGCCAAACTTGACTCACTGTATCGGTCGCGGAAACAGTTCATAGGTATGGAAGTAGGAAACCCCTACGACTCTGACGACAGAAAGATGATGCAGGAAAACTCGGCTATCAGTCACATCTCAGAAATCCGGGCGCCGCTGCTGGTAATTCACGGCACGGAGGACACCCGGGTTCGAATCAAGCAGACGCGAAAATTCTATGATTTGGCATCCGAAGCCGGAATGGACATTGAGTATCTCGAACTGGAAGACGGGACGCATTTTCTCGACGAGTACAACAATCGGCTTGCAGTTTTCGAAGCGCTTGACAGATTTCTGCAGAAAAACCTGTAGCCGCAGCATAATCGAGATACAGCGATGGCACTGCAACAGGATCGACTTACTCCACGTCCGACCTCGACAGTCGTGTCACCAGCTCGTACATAAATTCCTGCCCCTCAAAGAACGCTTTGACCTGCACGCGCTCGTTCAGGCCATGCCGAGTGTCGGCCGCGATGTCGTAAAAGATCCCCGAAACACCGTACACAGGAATGCCGGCATTACGCAGAAACAGTCCATCGGTTGCTCCAGTGCCCATCGTCGGGATAACCGGGACGCCAGGCCAGTGCTTTTCAGTCAGGTCTTCAATGGCGGCCAGCAATTCTGCTGTTAACGGTGACGGCGGCGACGGTATCGCCGGATAGGTCTCTGTCACTGAAATATTCGGATCACCGATGACCGTTACCAATGTCTCGAACACCGCAGCCGAATTTTCCGTCGGCAACATCCGGCAGTTAATGGTTGCCCGAGCTCTCTGCGGTAGTGCATTCTCGGCATGCCCCGCTTCGGCCAGCGTCGCAACGCAGGTGGTACGCAAGAGCGCGTTGTAGGTCGGCGTTTGCGTTAAATACGCGGCTGCCGCGGGATCCACCGGGTGTTTCGTGATTCGGCGCATCGCGCTGGCCATCTCGGCGTCAGCCAGATCTGCCGAGCGTTCAAAATACATCGAGGTGACTTCATTCAAAACGATCGGGAAATCATGCGCACGAATTCGAATGAGTGCATCTGCAATGCGGTAAATCGCATTGTCTTTTCTGGGAACCGAACTGTGGCCGCCCGGATCGGTCGTTTCCAAAACGTAAGTTAAGTAGACTTTTTCCGTCGCCTGCACAAGATTGGCGACATACTCGCCATCGCGAATAACGCCATCACCGCCTTCACTGAAGGCGAACTCGGCATCGATAAGATCGCGGTGATTCTCCAATAGCCAGGTCACACCATTCTGGTCGCCGGTTTCCTCGTCCGCAGTCAGAGCGACGATAATATCGCGGTCCGGTCGAAACCCTTCTCGCTTGAGCCGAATCAGGTTGGCGATGTGGACGGCCGCTTCGTCCTTGTCATCTCTGGTCCCCCTGCCGATGAAATATCCGTCTCGCTCCGTCAAAACGAACGGATCCAGCTCCCAATCCGCCGGATCTGCTGCAACCACATCAAGATGCGCGAGCAGCAGGATTGGCCGGCGACCTGAATCGCGCCCTCGATACCGGACGACGAGATTGCCGCGATCGGCGGTTGGCCCGATAACCTGAATATCTTCATCGGCGAAACCTTCGGCACGCAAGCGCGCGGCAATCGCCTCTGCCGCGTCGGTCGTATTCCCGGTCTGCGTAGTATTGATCTCGACCAACTCCCGCAGAATGTCCCTGGCCATCTGCTGATGTGGTAACAGGCCAGACTCAGGTGTGGTTGCCGCAACGTCTGTTGCAGCCGTTTCTTGCTCGCCACCACAAGCGGCGAGAAATGAGATCAGCATTATAAAAAGGATAGTTGGGCGCAAAATCGGGTGCAAAGTTTTCATTCGGGCTCCTGTTAGTCGTTAACAGGATATAGCATTCCAACGCCAGAACTGAAATGCATTGCTAGTCAAGAATGATGTCACCGGAGATGCCGTGACTTTCCATCATGACTTTCAGGTTCTTCAATGCATCGAGTTGAATCTGGCGGACACGTTCCCGGGTAACGCCGATTTCTGCGCCTATTTGTTCGAGTGTGGCGCGATTACAACCATGCAATCCGAAGCGCCGATCGACCACTGCACGCTGTTTGTCGTCAAGTTCATTGACCCATCGATCCACGATATTCTTGACAGTATCTTTCTCAGCACAGCGTGGCGGTTCGCCCTCGCGTTTCGCTTCGAGCCGGTCTATCGGCGCAGTTTCGTCATCGCTATTTCCCGCGCGGATGGTAACGCGGTTGTGCAATGACATGAGACGCTCCACGTCTTCAACAGCACGGCCCGAGCGAAGCGCGATCTCCGCGGTCGTCGGCTCCCGATCATATTCCTGCCGCAGCGTTCTTGCAGCACGCAAACAGGAGTTAATATCCTTGATGATATGAATCGGCAACCTGACCGTTCCGGACTGATTCATGATTGCGCGTTCAATTGTTTGTCGAATCCACCATGTCGCGTAAGTCGAAAAACGAAAACCGCGCTCGGGGTCAAATTTCTCGACTGCGTGTATGAGCCCCAGATTGCCCTCCTCTATCAGGTCGAGCAGCGGCAAACCGCGATGTAGATAACGACGTGCGATTTTCACGACCAGTCGCAAGTTACTTTCGATCATACGATGACGCGCCGCTTCGTCACCGCCCAATGCCAGGCGCGAATAATATTTTTCTTCGTCCGCAGTGAGGAGTGGCGAGATACCAATCTCGCTGAGGTAAATCTTGGTCGCGTCCAGTGGCGTACTCAAATCAACTCCCTGTTTGGCAGGGAACGATGCCGTAGATCAGACTGAAGTCGCGTTATCTCGCAGGCAAATACTGTCGCGGATTAACCGGCTTGCCGTTGCGCCTGATTTCGAAATGCAGTCGCGCCTTGCGTTCCGGCCCCTCTCCCATCGTCGCTATGCGCTGGCCTTTCTTTATAGCCTGGCCCTCTTTGACCAGCAGCGACGCGTTGTACCCGTAGGCACTAAGGTAGGTGTCGTTGTGTTTCACGATAATAAGCTGCCCGTAGCCAATCAGTCCACTGCCGGCGTAGACCACGGAACCGGATGCCGCGGCATTGACGGCCTGCCCCACTTTGCCATCGATCAGAATACCGGTGCCGGTCCCCGGTTTTCCGCCAAATTGGACGCTGATTCTGCCGGTCGTTGGCCAGGCCCAGGGTGGCGGGGGCTGTGAGGGAACCGGTGGCAATGGTTTTGGCGTTGTCCTGGTCGTACGCGTCGGCGCCGAACCAGCGGCACTGCCGCTTGGGGGCGTCAAACGAATCACCTGGCCGGGGTAGATCAGCGACCCGTTGCCCAGTTGATTCCAACGCGCTACTGCGGCCGGGTCTTTACCGTACCGCCACGCAATCGCAAATAAGGTCTCACCGCTGCGCACGATGTGCTCGTCAGACTTTGAGTCCCAGGTACGACCAGGACCGCACCCGCCTAAGCACATCAGAACGCACAGCATGATGAGTGCCTGAATTCGCATCAACCACGAACCATGAACCAGGCGATGACTGTCAATACGATAAGTACGACTGCCCAGCCGATGCGCTCGACGTGTTTTTGCAGTGTGTCTTCCAATTGATCACCACCCCAGACAATCAAACCCGCGACCAGGAAAAATCGTGCGCCGCGACCAACTACCGAGGCAACAAAGAATAACAGCGGGTTCAATGCTGCCACGCCTGCCGCAATCGTGAATACTTTGTACGGTATGGGCGAAAAGCCTGCGACAAATATGACCCACACCCCGTAGCGGTCGAACCAGTCTGTGCTGGTTTCATATGCGGCCCAGTAGTGCGACTCGCGCAGCCATGGTTCAATCAGGTCGAAGCCGACGACGCCAATGCCGTAGCCAGCTAGTCCGCCGAGAACCGAGAACACAGTTGCGATCATTGCGTAGCGCCAGGCCTTGTTGCGCTGGGCCAAACACATTGGCGCCAACATGACATCGACCGGGATTGGAAAGAATGACGACTCGGCGAAACTCAAGGCGGCGAGATAGCGCTCGGCGTGACGATGGCGAGACCACTTGAGAACACGGTTGTATAAAGGTGTGAATAACTTCATCCCTGCACCAACGGCACGAAACTCACGGCACCAAGCGACACTTGCTCGAAGCGCTCCTGGGTTCGCGAAACGAACATGAGTTCCTGTTTGCCGGGCGGACCAACCGGGATGATCATGCGTCCACCCGGCGCGATTTGTTGCAATAGCTTCTCGGGTAGCTCGCTCGCCGCAGCAGTTACTATGATGCCGTCATACGGCCCGTATTTCGGCCATCCTTCCCAGCCGTCTCCCGGTTTGTACTGCACATTGTATATATCGAGAAAGTGCAATCGCTCGCGAGTCTTGCGCTGTAACTCCGACAATCGTTCGACCGTGTAAATCTTTTTCACCAACGGCGACATCACTGCTGTTTGATACCCGCAGCCGGTGCCAATCTCCAATACTTTCTCGCCTTTGAATTCGGCGAGCAGCGCTTCGGTCATTCGGGCAACGACGAAAGGCTGGCTGATCGTTTGGCCTAATCCGATGGGCAGTGCCGTATCTTCGTAGGCGCGACTGGCCAAAGCCTCATCAACGAATAAATGCCTCGGTACATTGCGGATCCTTTCCAGCACCTCCGGGGAGCGAATGCCCTGATCCACCAGGCGCTGCACGAGACGATCTCTGGTACGGGCCGAGGTCATGCCGATACCTCGGGCTCCCGCGCGTGCATTAGTCACTTTGCAACCACTCCGTGAGTTCAGGCAGTGCCTCGTGGCGGGTCAGGTCTACTTTAAGCGGCGTTACCGCAACGGCGCCGCGATCCACCGCATGAAAATCGGTCCCCTCGCCTGCATCCTGGCCGGGTCCTGCCGGCCCAACCCAATAGATCGTCCTGCCGTGCGGGTCAGCCGACTTTACGACGTTCTCGGACTTGTGCCTGAATCCCAGCCGGGCAACCTCTATACCGGTCAGCTCTGCGTAGGGTCGATCCGGAACATTTACATTGAGGATAAAATCCGATGGCAATAACTGTCGGCCTAATCGCTGCACCAATTCAGCCGCAACTCGCGCCGCTGTCGCAAAGTGCTCTTGCTTCGGCCCGACCAGTGAAACGGCAATTGACGGAAATCCTAAAAAGCGCCCTTCCATTGCCGCCGCTACCGTTCCTGAATAAATGACGTCATCGCCCAGATTGGCGCCGTGGTTAATCCCTGACACCACCAGATCCGGCTCATATTCCAGAAATCCAGTAAGCGCCAGGTGGACGCAGTCGGACGGTGTACCATTTACCCGATAGCGATTATCAGCGGTCCTCGTGACACGCAATGGATCATTCAGGGTGAGTGAGCTGCTGGCTGCAGATCGGTTTCGGTCTGGTGCAACCACTACGACATCCGCAATTTTGGCCAGCTCATCGGCCAACGCTATAATCCCTGTCGCGAGATAGCCGTCGTCATTGCTTACAAGGATTTTCATTCTGATTTAAGTGGCACGTTGCATTGGCGGTTTAAGTCGCGCTCACTATACTCAATGTCCCCCCCTCACCATAGCTTGAGCTGTACTGATCTTGACTGACGACGACGAAAATCTGTTCCAGCGGCTAATGTCAGACGCCAAACCGCTGAAGGCGGAGGAACGTATCCCTGTCGCTGCAAAGAAACCCAGGCCTAAGGCCCGTTTCGCACGCGCGGACGAACATGCGGTGCTGGCAGAGAGCCTGGATGTCGATATCGATGCCGTCGAGCAAGGCAGCGGTGAGGCGCTGCGCTTTCAACGCGCTCAAGTCGGGCGCACGACGATGCGGATGCTGATTCGAGGTAGTTATGCGATTCAGGCGGAAATAGATTTGCATGGCATGACACTTGCGGAAGCGAAGCCGCGTTTGGAGACTTTCGTGCATCGCTGTGCCCGCAACAACAAGCTCTGTATCCGTATCGTGCATGGCAAGGGGCTGGGGTCGGGCGAGCGCGGACCCGTCCTGAAAAGAGGCGTCGACCGCTGGTTGCGCAAATGGGATGCCGTTCTGGCATTTGTGTCGGCGCGGCAGGTCGACGGCGGCACGGGTGCCATCTATGTCTTGCTCAAGCAGGTCTAGTTAATCGATCTAGTTAAATCGATCCAGTGGATAATGTGCGATCGTCAGGCGAAACTCGCGCAGCCCTTTTGCAGCGGCCGTTGCACCGGGAGCATCGAAGCTTTGCAGCAGATCGAGCACTTCCTTAAGTTTCTGTTGCACCTCGTCTATTTGTTCCTGCGGCAGATGCATTTCAATAAAACTCAGCATTCCGCCGTCATCTTCCAGTGAGTCACCGGGCTGATGCGAGTCGATCAGACGCAGCAATTCCGTTGTGGTGTTGTCGAACACCGTGTAAATCATCGGCCGCAGTGCGTTGACCTGTTCGACCGAATTCTCGTCCGAGAACAAATCCGATCCGGCCCGAAACTGGCGCGCGATCGCTTCGTAATATTTTTCGGTGGTGCCGCGGTTCTTGCGGGTATGGGTGAGTTGAATCAATCCGGTCTTTTCCAGCAAGCCGACATGATGGTAGAGCCGCGTTGGCTTCTCTCCCAATACCTCGGCGACCTGTTTGGTCGTCATTGGTTTGGAGGAAGCCAGAGTCTCGATAATTCGCACTCGCAGTGGGTGCGCGAGCGCTTTTACCTGCTCGAGATCACTGATTCGATACGAATCGACTTGCTTGTGGTTATCTTTTTTACTCATTTTTCAACTAGTTAGAAATTCGGGTGAAAAACTATTGTTCAATCTAATGTTATTATTCAATTTTTTTTGAATAATAATGTTCCCTTGAATAGTGGCAGTAGTTTACATGAATACACAGGCTCCAAGACAGTTTGCGAACAGATTCTGGCTTCTCTGGGGCAGTCAGGCGGTCTCCCTCGCTGGTAGCTACGCAGTTCAGTTCGCCATCATTTGGTGGCTAACCAGCTCCACCGGTTCGGCAACTGTCCTTGCGAGTGCCGCTCTCGTCGGCCTGGTTCCGCAAGTCCTGCTCGGGCCTTTTTTCGGCGCGCTGATCGATCGCTGTAATCGGAAGCGCATCATGCTGGCTTCGGATTTGCTAATCGCACTCGCGTCGGCGTGGTTGGCATGGATGTTCTACATTGACGCAGCGTCTATCGCCCACGTATTCATCGTGCTCGGTATTCGCGCTATTGGCGGTGCGTTGCATGGCCCTGCGATGCTCGCCTCAACGTCGCTCATGGTGCCGGAAGAACATTATGTGCGCGTACAGGGCTTAAATCAGGCGCTGCAGAACGGCTCGCCACTGCTCGCCGCCCCGCTCGGCGCGCTGCTCGTAACCTGGTTGCCGATGTCGGCAGTGATGCTGCTTGATGTCGTCACCGCGCTGATTGCAGTGGTGCCACTGGTGTTCGTCAAAGTCCCACAGCCCGACAAGCACCCGCAAGCAACCGAGCACTCGTCAGCATTGGCAGAGGTCATCGCCGGTATCCGCTACTTGCGACAGCACCGCGAGCAAATCTATCTCGTGCTGTTCGCCGCGCTGGCCAACTTTTTCGTGGTCCCCGGGTTTGTTCTTTTGCCGCTCTTTGTCATGCAGGAACTCGGCGGGGGTGCTTACTACCTGAGCGTTTTACAGCTTGTATTTGGCGTGGGCGGTGTTGTCGGCGGCTCGCTGCTCGCGGCTTGGGGTGGTTTCCAACGCCGTGCCTACACGGTCATTCTGGGCTTCGCGTGCGTCGGCGCGGCAACGTTACTAATCGGAGTCGCACAGCCAGCAACGCAATTGCTGCCCGCCGCAGCCATGTTTCTTATCGGCGCTGCTGCAGCAATGATCAACGGCGCGATCATGGCCATCCTGCAATCACAGGTCGACGCAAACTATCAGGGACGCATGTTCACACTGCTTGGCAGTATCGCGGGTGCGATAACGCCATTGGCACTTTTACTGGCGGCGCCGATCGCGGAGCTGCTCGGTATTCGTTTCTGGTACCTGGCCGGTGGTGCCAGCTGCCTCGTTGTCGCTGCTGTCGCTGCCTTTATTCCGGCGATCACAGCGATGGAGGGCCGTCCGCGTGGCAGGACTATAGAAGATCGATGAAGGTCTCCATTGTCGCGACTGATAGTATCAACAAGGACGCGGTATTTTTCAGAATCTGCCCAACCTAAAGGATTGTCTTGTGAAGCGTATTTTCGTAACTACCCTGATACTTTGCCTGGCGTTGCCGAATACCGTGGTAGCTGAAGACATTGATCTGCTTGTGGTCAACAGAATCAAGGAAGAAGCCTTCAATCGCTCGCAGGTGATGAACTATCTGCACTACCTGGCCGACGAGAACGGAGCGCGTCTGGCTACGTCGCCAGACTACCGGCGTGCGGCCAGTTGGGCCGTCGAGGAGCTTAAGCGCTCGGGAATCAAGGACGCCAGGCTCGAAGAATTCGATAGTTTCGGCCGCAGCTGGGCCTGGTCCGCTATTTCTGTGCAAATGCTCGAGCCACAGGCCACTACGCTCAATGGTGTTCCGCTTGCGTGGAGCGCCGGGACAGAGGGTCCCGTCACTGCCAGCGTCGTCTACGCGCCACTATGGGAAAACTCCAAAGACCCTGGACAATACGATCTTGTAAAACTCGCGGAGCAAATCGAGGCCTACAAACTCAAATATGCCGGGCAGCTCGGCGGTAAGGTCGTTTTATTGGCGGGCACGCGACCATTCGTTATCCCGTCTGAGCCGGAAATTCAGCGCTGGAGTGCGGCTGATCTCGCCGCGATGGCGTCCGCGCGCGAACCGTCAATGAGTAAAATTCGCGACTGGCCGCAACTACAAAAACCCGCTGCCACTGAAGCACGTCTGATCTGGTCCGAAATCGTCCCCGAAGAGATACAGGGGGATTACTCACGGCGAGAAATGGACTTGATGGACAGGCTGATCGAGTTTCTACTTTCTGAACAAGTCGCAGTTGTAATGATGACGAATACGGAAGGCACCGGCGGAGTGATTTTCGCGGAACAGTTCGGCTCCTATCGAAGCACGGCGCCGATCCCTCCTCCTGCGGTGCAGCTGATGCCAGAACACTACAATCGACTCGTTCGGCTCGTCGAACGCAACGTTCCGGTCGTGCTTGAGGTGGCCATCGAAGCAACTTTTCCGGAAAACGCAGCGGCCGGGACAAATGTGATTGCCGAGCTACCAGGGACCCGTAAGCGTCAGGAGATCGTGATGCTGGGGGCGCATCTGGACTCCTGGCATGCGGCGACGGGCGCCACCGACAATGCATCGGGATGCGCCGTCGTAATGGAGGCGATGCGCATCTTGCATGCGCTGGACCTGAAGCTTGACCGCACCGTCCGACTGGGACTCTGGGACGGCGAAGAGCAGGGCCACCATGGGTCCAGGGCCTATGTCCGTAAACATTTGGGCGACCCGATCACGATGCAACTACGACCGGCACACGAAAAGTTTTCAACGTATTTCAATATCGACACCGGTTCTGGCAAAACGCGCGGCGTTCTCACCCAGGCCAACGATATGGTTCGACCGATCTTCGAGAGTCTCATGCGGCCGTTCGTGGAACATGGCATCTCTGCGGTCGTGCCGCGAAACGATTGGGGCACCGATCATATGGCCTTCGACGCGGTTGGCCTGCCATCTTTTGACTTGCTGCAGGATCAACTGGACTATTGGTCACATACACATCATTCCAATGTGGACACCGTCGATCATGTATTACCACAGGACTTGATGACCTCAGCCGCATTCCTGGCAACACTGGTCTATCATGCCGCAACGCGAGAAGAGTTAATGCCGCGGGAAGCATTGCCTTTGCCTCTGCCGCAGCCAAAACCATTACCTGAAATTCTGCAGGATTAACTTTGCAGCGACGCAGCAGACGTTAGCGCGGCGCTTCGCTGTATGCAGCGACCTCGCGCAGAACGGCCGTTGCGTAGCCACCCTTGCGCAACTCGAATTCCAGGCACAGCGTATCCTGACCAATCTGCCAACTAAGATTCTTCACTCGTAATCGCAACGCCCTGCTGGCGGGCTCCATACGGGCCGCGCTGAGTCCTGCCGAAAGTTCTGCATAAGCTGCAACAACAGAGTTCTCAATATCGGCGACCACCCCCGTTCTGCCGGGCGAGCCGTCACCCCACAATGAACCGCTCGGATGAATGTCCTGTTCGGCGCAGCGACGCGCGAGTTCGTCATCGACTGCATCGACGGCGAAGACGCTGCCCGATCCATCGAGATTAGCGAGCTCACCAGGAAGAATCCTGTTCCAGCTGCCCTGTGCGACGCGCTGCTCAAGGATTGAATTAAAAATTAACGATCGGGCAGCGGACAGTGCAATCCCGCGCTTCGCTCTGGATAGCCTGCGGCCAGCGAACAAACTTTTGCAAAGCCCGATATTGCTGCCGCCACGACCGAAGCGCTGTTCGCCGAAATAGTTAGGTACGCCATCGGCAGCAATTATTGTCATACGTTCGTTTATGTTTCCAGCATGCTGGTCTGGATGTTCTGCGCGTAACGTGATCCGGAACGTATTGCTCAAATGTGCGCCGCGGCGCAACTTGCGCCGATGTCGCTGCTGGTCGAGGATCGTTACCCCCTCTGCCGCAAATGCGGTCCAGTCGACCGTGCCGAGACGGCGCACGCTAAACCATTGGCGAGTAATTGCATGCCGGTCTTTTAATCCGGCATAGCCAACGTCACGCAGAGGCACGTTACCGTGTTTGGCCAGGCATTCGGCGACCCAGTGCGTGTTCGCCCCGGTTTTTTCCAGCCAAAGAAAGTCGTGCTCACCTTCACCGCTAAAATCAATCTCGCAGTTTTCAGTCACAACGAAATCTGAAGGTACGGAACGAATGGTCGCGTCGAACAGACTTGCGCCGTTGGCGCGACCCCATTCAGGAACAGCGGACATGGAATATCTCAGTGAGTCGAGTTGGAGGTCGGAACAACCTGATAGAAGGTTTCTTTAGGACCGATCATGCCAAGATCTGTGCGTGCACGCTCTTCAGCAGCTTCGGAGCTTTGCTTCAGGTTTATGACTTCGGCTTCCAGTGCAAGATTACGCTGGGAAAGCACTTCATTCTGCGCTCCCTGTTCAGAAACCGCAGCCCGTAAATGCTGCGTCTTGCTGAAACCAGCACTCGAAATCCACAGCTGACCTTGCAAGGTCAACGCGACAATTGCGAGTGCAATCAATAACCAGCGTCCTGCGCCCAAAAAAACTTCCCCAATTTCCGTTGCCAAACTTTCCTGACGACTAAGTTTCGACAGAGAATGCCGCTCTGCCGGCATACCCGGCGTCAGCGCCCAGTTCTTCCTCGATGCGTAGTAGCTGATTGTATTTGGAAACGCGGTCGGATCGTGACAGTGAACCGGTCTTGATTTGCGTTGCCAACGTGCCTACCGCGATATCTGCGATCGTACTGTCCGACGTCTCCCCGGACCGGTGCGAGATCACCGCGGCGTAGCCCGCCTCTCCAGCCATAGTAATTGCATCAAGAGTTTCGCTTAAGGTACCGATTTGGTTGGGTTTTATCAATATGGCATTGGCAATATCTTCCTGTATGCCGCGATCCAGAATAGCGGTATTCGTGACGAACAAATCGTCACCCACAAGCTGTACCGTGCTCCCTAAAGCCTCGGTCAGAAGTTTCCAGCCGTCCCAGTCGCCTTCGTCCATGCCATCTTCGATCGTGATGATGGGATACGCATCGGCGAGTTCGACCAGGAACGCGCTAAATCCCGCTGCATCGAAAGTTCGGCCTTCCGACTCCAGGTTGTAGACACCGTCCGAATAGAATTCCGAACTCGCCACATCCAGGCCAAGAAGAATATCCTCCCCGGGCTTGAATCCCGCTGTTGCGATAGCGTCCATAATGGTATCGAGTGCAGCCCTGTTGGACGGCAAATCCGGCGCGAAGCCGCCTTCGTCGCCGACAGCCGTATTCATTCCCTGGCCGCTCAACACACTTTTTAATGCGTGAAAAATTTCGGCGCCGTAGCGCAGTCCTTCCTTAAAGCTTGGCGCGCCGACCGGCAGAATCATGAACTCCTGAATATCGACGCTGTTGTCCGCGTGCGCGCCACCGTTGATGATGTTCATCATCGGCAGGGGCATCGTCGTATTGTTCCCGAGGTGGCGAAACAACGAGATCTTTCTCGATTTCGCTTCAGCTTTTGCAGTTGCGAGCGAGATGGCGAGCAACGCGTTTGCGCCCAGTCGACCTTTGTTCTCGGTGCCGTCAAGATCGATCATGCATTGGTCAACGCCGCGCTGATCTTCGAACTCAGAGCCAAGTAACGCATCGCGCAATGGGCCATTTACATTCGCTACGGCCTTTTGTACGCCCTTGCCCAGATAGCGCGCTTTGTCACCATCTCGAAGCTCGACTGCTTCTCTGGTCCCTGTCGACGCACCCGAAGGCACCGCTGCCCTTCCCATACTGCCATCCGCCAGCGTGACATCGGCTTCAACCGTCGGATTACCGCGTGAATCGAGAATCTCCCGACCGCGAATATCAGTTATTTTGATCATTGTTACTCCGAGCCAGGAACGCCGAGGCCATAGTCCGCTTCGAGAAACTCGCTCTGTTTGACAGTGGCGTCGATCGACACCAGGGTTTCCAATAATGCCGCCATCTTGTCCAGCGGCCAGGCATTCGGACCATCGCTTAATGCTTTCGATGGATCCGGATGCGTTTCCATAAAAACTCCGGCAACGCCGGCAGCAACTGCCGCCCTTGCCAATACCGGTATAAATTCCCGTTGGCCGCCGGATGATTTTCCCTGGCCGCCTGGCAGTTGCACTGAATGCGTTGCATCGAAAACTACCGGGCAACCTGTGCCGCGTAACACTGCAAGGCTGCGCATGTCCGAAACAAGATTGTTATAGCCGAAGGAAAAACCCCGCTCGCAAACCATAATGTCGTTGTTGCCAGTGGACTTGGCCTTGTCGACAACATTCTGCATCTCCCAGGGTGATAAGAATTGTCCCTTCTTGATGTTCACCGGAACACCGGCGCTGACCGCGCGCAGGATAAAATTGGTTTGTCGACATAGAAATGCTGGCGTTTGCAAAACGTCGACAACGTCGGCTGCTTCGTCCATTGGCGTGTCTTCGTGGACATCGGTCAACACGGGTACACCGACCTGGCGCTTCACTTCGCCGAGAATCCGCAAACCCTCTTCCATGCCGGGACCACGAAAGCCGTCGCGCGAACTTCGGTTCGCTTTGTCGAACGACGACTTGTAAATAAACGGCACACCGAGCTTGCCGCACACTTCCTTAAGAGCACCGGCCGTATCGATCGCCATCGCTTCACTTTCGACAACACAAGTACCGGCGATCAGGAAAATCTTGCTGTCGTTACTGGCGTCGAACCCGCAAAGCTTCATGCTTCTGCCACCTTCGGTAGTTCGCCCTCATGGTACTGTCGCGCCGCCGAAACAAAGCCCTTAAACAAAGGGTGTCCATCGCGCGGGTTCGACGTAAATTCCGGATGAAACTGACTCGCCAGAAACCAGGGATGCCCTGGTATCTCGACCATTTCAACCAGGTCATCTACGGAGGTACCTGAGAATCGCAATCCCGCGTCTTCCAGTTTCGCGCGATAGTTGTTATTGACCTCGTAGCGGTGCCGGTGCCGTTCTTCGATCGTGGTCGCGCCGTAAGTCGCCGCTGCCAGCGAACCGTCGGCTAGATTCACCTGCTGAGCGCCGAGGCGCATCGTGCCGCCCAGCTCGGATTTTTCGTCGCGCTGCTCTACGCTACCCGCGTCTGTTTGCCATTCAGTGATCAGTGCAACCACCGGGTGCGGCGTCGACTTGTTAAATTCGGTACTCATGGCGCCGTCCAGGCCGCCGAGATTGCGCGCCGCTTCAATCACGGCGACCTGCATTCCCAGGCAAATACCAAGATAGGGAATTCCATTCTCCCTGGCATAGCGCACCGTCTCAATTTTGCCTTCGATGCCGCGATCACCGAAACCGCCCGGCACCACGATGCCGTCCATGCCATGCAGACAATCGGTACCATTCTGTTCGATATCGCGCGACTCTATGAAGCGGATATTGACACGCGTTCGGGTATGTATGCCGCCATGTTGCAGCGCTTCTACCAGCGAGATATAGGAGTCTTTCAGGTCCATATACTTACCGACCATCGCGATGTTTACTTCACTGCTTGGATTCTCCTTGGCTTCGACGATCTTCTGCCACTCGCTGAGGTCTGCTGGCGGCAAATCGAGACGCATTTGTTGCACGACGATCTCATCCAGGCCCTGCTCATGCATCATTTTTGGAATCTTGTAGAGGTCGTCCGCGTCGTAGGCCGAAATAACAGCCTTCTCTTGCACATTGGTGAACAAAGCAATCTTTTTGCGCTCCTCTGTGGGTAGAGGCTTTTCGGAGCGGCACACAAGAATATCGGGTTGTATACCGATTGAGCGCAATTCCTTGACTGAGTGCTGCGTCGGCTTGGTCTTGATCTCGGACGCTGTGGAGATATAAGGCACCAGAGTCAGATGCACGTACACAACTCGGTCGTGCCCCAACTCGACGCCCATTTGACGAATGGCTTCCAAGAACGGGAGTGATTCGATGTCACCGACCGTGCCGCCGATTTCTACCAGGCAAATATCTGCGTTGCCAGCACCCTTTCTGACACTTTTCTTGATCTCATCGGTGATGTGCGGAATGACCTGCACAGTCGCACCCAGGTAGTCACCACGCCGTTCTTTTGCAATGACTGTTTCGTAGATCCGGCCGGTCGTGAAGTTGCTATTTCGTCCACCTTTCGCGGTACGGACGAAGCGCTCATAGTGACCGAGATCGAGATCGGTCTCGGTGCCGTCGTGCGTTACAAAAACTTCGCCATGTTGAAACGGACTCATCGTGCCCGGGTCGACATTGATGTAGGGATCGAGCTTGATCATGCTTATGGTCAGGCCACGCGCTTCCAGCAACGCGCCAAGGCAGGCTGAGGTGATCCCTTTGCCGAGCGAGGAAACTACGCCGCCCGTGATAAATACATACGAAGTCATAAACAATAACCAAGGCAATGACTGGCGGAAACAACAAAGGGCTGGATCAAAGCACGGTAGTGTCGAAGTGCTTTTTCCCAACCCTTGAAAACACGCGCCGTCGTTGGACTAAAGACGGCTTTAAACGTTAACAGAACACCCTTATCGACACAACGAAAGACTAGCGAATGAGCGGCCTATTTTCCCAATGAATGGCGGTGCCCGGCTTACTTACAGCATCCGCTGCCAACCACAAGTCTGCTACTGCGACCAATTCATCGCCTGCAAACAGCAGTGGAATGCGATCACGCATCCATGGAACGATGCCATGTTCTTGAAGCAAATTCTTGAGAGTCTTCGTATGTGATTGATCTACAACACGAAGTTTCTCGCCACCGCGCCGATAACGCAGCTCTAGCCCGCGCTCAAACACGCTGTCATCCAGGCCCTGCCCCGCACCGGACTCCAGTCTCAGCGCACCGAGACCCCGGCCCAATTCAACTTGGCTGCAACCGCTGGGGACAGCAACATCGGCGGGCGCGTCAGCCAAATTTGAACCAAGCAGATACAGATGATTGCGGTAACGTCTGACTTCCACGCCATTCCACCTCAGTACTGGCTCTGCGTCCTCTCTGGCCGCGACGACTTCGTCAAACACCCGCTGCAGCTGCGCGGCCGGCGGCGTCGCCAGCCCCAATTGTCGAAGCGCATAACGCAGCACATTCCGTTGCCGCGCGATTGACAGCGACTTGAGCCCGTCAAGACGCAGACAGTCGCACCGATCGCCCAGCGCTTGTGCATCGATCGCTGCAAGGTCATCCAGTAACGTCGCCGTGTCTCCTGCAATTCGACTGCTGCGATGCAGGCGTTTGGAGACTTCGGGCCAACGCGACTCGATTATTGGCAACACTTCATGCCGCAAATAGTTGCGGTCGATGGAGCGATGCGTATTGCTCGGGTCCTCGATCCACCGGAGTGCATGCAAAGCGGCGTAATTCTGCAGCGCCTGACGAGAGACCGATAGCAGCGGTCGTGCCAGCCAACCACAGCCAAAAGGTCTGATAGCTGCAATGCCGGCAAGACCCGCCGGGCCGGAACCGCGCAACAGATTCAGTAGCAATGTTTCCGCCTGATCATCCCGATGATGTGCGCTCAGCAGCCAATCCCCGTCACCCATGACTGACGCCAGCGCCGCGTAGCGAGCGTCTCTTGCAGCGGCTTCGGGACCTTGCCGGGCAATATCGGAACCGGTAACTAGCACGCTTTTGAATTGATACTCGACCCGCAGTGCAGCCGCGGCCAGGCGGCATTGCTCGGACCATTGCTCCGCATCTTCCTGCATGCCGTGATTGATGTGTATCGCATATAGCGGAACGCCGTGCTGCTCAATGCTAAGCGCGAGCGCATGCAGTAGCACGGTCGAATCCAGACCGCCACTGAACGCGACAACGTATCGTTTAGGTCGAGCAGTGTTTTCTGAAAGCGCGGTAAGCGAACGCAGCAGGACTTCGCTGTTAAAGGTCACGCATCTTTGAACCGACCAAAACTGGCCAGTCGCCGTTGGCGTTCTTCGAGCAGTTGTTCGATTGATAGTCGCTCGAGATCAGCAAGGTTGTTCAATAATGCATTGCGAATCACCTCGGCGGTGTCGGCCGGGCTGCGGTGTGCGCCACCCAACGGCTCCGTCAAAACATCATCCACCAAGCCGAATTCACTAAGACTCGACGCTGTAATTCGCATCGCCTCGGCTGCATCTTCGGCTTTCTCGGCACTCTTCCACAAAATCGAAGCACAGCCTTCGGGAGAAATCACAGAATAAATACTGTACTGCAACATCAGCAGTCGATCCGAGACACCGATGGCGAGCGCGCCGCCTGAACCGCCCTCGCCGATCACAACACTGACGATCGGGGTTTTGAGGCCCGCCATCAGGTACAGGCAAAATGCGATCGCCTCACTCTGACCGCGTTCTTCGGCACCAACGCCCGGATAAGCGCCGGGTGTATCGATAAATGTCACCACCGGCAAGCCAAACTTCTCCGCCATCCGCATCAATCGTTGCGCCTTGCGATAACCCTCGGGCTTCGGCATGCCGTAATTGCGACGCACGCGTTCTTTGGTATCACGACCTTTCTGATGGCCGATAAGCATCACTGAACGTCCGTCGATACGTCCGACACCGCCGATGATCGCTGAATCGTCAGCGTACATTCGGTCGCCGTGCAATTCCTGGAAATCCGGAAAAATCAGGTCGATGTAATCCTGCGTATAAGGACGCATCGGGTGGCGGGCAACCTGGGCAATCTGCCAGGCGCTGAGTTTGGCGAAGATACTCTTAGTGAGGGTTTCGCTCTTGGCCTTAAGCCGCGCAACTTCCTCGTTGATATTGATCTCGGAATCGTCACCAACAAAGCGCAGCTCCTCGATTTTAGCTTCGAGTTCCGCGATTGGTTGTTCAAATTCTAAGAATTTTAAATCCATGCGTACCAACGATCCGTGCCCGGAAGAAGGACTCTACATTATTTCCCGACCGGGTGCGTAGAGCAACCGGACATTCTTTGCTCCCAGCAACTCACCCAGTCTGTCGCGCAATTCGCGACTCGGCCGGACCGACCATTCCGGGCCAAGGTCCAGGCGCGCAGCTGCCGTGCTGCCCGTGTATTGCACCACGACATCGCAACTGCCATCCCGGAACGGCATCAGCACATCGTGAAGTTGCACCAACAATGCCTGGCCCTGACCATTCGGCGCCAGATGCAGCACCAACCCTTTCGCCCGTGACTCTATAACCCGATCAATGTGTAAAACGTTTTTCACATTGACCGTCCAGCCACCTTGAAAATCGTCGTAGCGCAGCGGCCCGCTGATCACAACGATTTCATCTTTCACCAGCAGGTGCTGAAACTCCTGGAAGGCTTCGCTAAACAAGCTGACCTCCATGCGCGCGGTGTCATCATCCAGAACAACACTGACGCGATTGCCGCGCTTGCGAAGATCAGACACCAGTCCGGCGACAGTTACTTCTCGGCGCGACTGAGCGTAGTCACGTTCGCCCTTGGTATTCTGCGGCGCAGGTTCTGCGATTAAATCGGCGAGCTTGCCGTCGACAAAATACATGGCATCAATGCGCACGGCATCGAAGGGGTGCCCGGCAAGATACAGTCCCAACGCTTCTTTTTCGTAGTTGAGTAACTCGTGCTCGGGCCATTCGGGGACAACAACGACGGCAGGAACGTCGTCAACCAGCGTCGGCGCCTCGAGCCCGAACATGTCGTTTTGTCCCGCCGCTTGCGCGCGCGCCTCCTGATCTGCGCTGGCCATCGCTGCTTCGAGTTGTTCGCTGAGCCCACATCGCGATTGACCAAAACCATCCATCGCACCGGACTTGATCATGGCCAGTAATGCACGCTTGTTGATCTTGTCATGATCGACCCGGCGGCAAAACTCCGTCAATCCTGAATAAGGTCCGTTAGCCTCGCGCTCAGAAATCAATGCTTCCACCGCTCCCCGGCCAACACCTTTGATGGCACCGAGGCCGTACAAGATTCGCTGCTCGTCTGCGACGCTAAACGCATACGCTGAATGATTGATATCAGGTGCCAGCAGCGCGAGTTTTTGCTGACGGCAGTCATCCTTGAGCGTCACTAATCGATCCGTGTTATCCAGATCCGCACTCATGACCGCCGCCATGAACGCCGCGGGGTAATGCGCTTTGAGGTATGCCGTTTGGTATGCCAGCACGGCGTAAGCAGCGGAGTGCGACTTGTTAAAACCGTAGGCCGCGAACTTCTCCATAAGGTCAAAGATTCGAGTAGCGGTATGTTCGGCAACGCCGCGTTCAGTCGCACCGGACATGAATATCTCGCGTTGCTTGGCCATCTCTGCGGGCTTCTTCTTACCCATCGCACGTCGCAACAAATCCGCACTGCCCAATGTATACCCTGCGAGGAGCTGCGCGATCTGCATCACCTGTTCCTGGTACAGAATCACGCCGTAGGTCTCCTCGAGCAGCGGCTTCAGCTCCGGGTGTAAATAATCAATTTCGCCTTGATTTTGGGAGTGCCTGCGCGCGATGAAGTCGTCGACCATACCCGACTGCAACGGACCGGGTCGGAACAGTGCTACCAGTGCAATCAGATCATCGAACCGGTCCGGACGCATGCGTTTGATGAGATCCCGCATGCCATTGGATTCGAGCTGAAACACTGCTGCGGTTTGTGTGCTACGCAATAGCTCGAAGGTCTTCGCATCGTTTTCAGCAATCTTGTCGATATCGAAGTGCTGCTCCGGAAACGTCTTGTTGATAATGCGCTCCGCCCAATCGATAATCGTCAGTGTTTTAAGACCGAGAAAGTCAAATTTCACGAGCCCTACCGCTTCGACATCGTCTTTGTCCAGCTGCGTGATTATCTGACTACTGCCCTCTTCGCAGTACAAAGCCGTGAAATCAGTCAGTTGGCCCGGCGCAATTACAACACCCCCTGCATGTTTGCCGGCGTTGCGCGCGAGACCTTCCAGTGACTTCGCTAAATCGATCATTGCAGCGACTTCTTCGTCATCACGGTACAGCGTCGCGAGTTCGTCCGACTGCTCCAGCGCTTTCTCCAGTGTGATACCAATATCGAAAGGCACCAGCTTGGCGATGCGGTCGACGAACCCGTAGGGCTGTCCAAGCACGCGTCCGGTATCACGTATCACCGCCTTTGCGGCCATCGTACCGAAAGTAATGATTTGAGCGACCCGATCACGACCATAACGTTCTGCCACATAGTCGATTACCCGGTCGCGCCCTTCCATGCAGAAGTCGACGTCAAAATCCGGCATTGACACACGATCCGGATTCAAAAACCGCTCGAATAGCAGGTCGTGATGCAATGGATCAAGGTCGGTTATGCCAAGCACCCACGCGACTAAGGACCCTGCGCCAGACCCGCGACCGGGGCCCACCGGTATCTCGTTCTCCCTCGCCCAGCGGATAAAGTCGGCAACAATCAGGAAGTATCCGGGAAAGCCCATACCTGTAATAACGCCGAGCTCGATATTCAGCCGTTCGAAATACGGTGCACTGACTGCCGCTCGCTCTTTGTCTGGCGTCAGTTTGTTTTGATAAATCTCTGCCAGCTTTTTCTGCAGACCGCGTTCCGCTTCTGCGCCGAGAAACTCGGACTCAGTTTGGCCCTCTGGAACCGGAAATGCGGGCAGCACGCTATCGCCAAGCTTTAAATCGAGATTGCAGCGACGCGCTATTTCGACTGCGTTTTCGATGGCAGCGGGTACGTCGGCAAACAGATCAACCATTTTCGCCGAGCTGCGCAAGTATTGATTCTCGCTATAGTTACGTGGTCGGTCGGGATCTGCCAGGCCGCGCCCGTCGCGGATGCAGACACGGGCCTCATGCGCGTTGAAATCGTCACGACTAATGAAACGCACATCATTGCTTGCGACCACAGCGACATTTTCTGCAACCGCGAGTTTCAGACTGGCTTGTACACATTCCTCTTCACCACTGCGACCGGTTCGGATTAGTTCGAGATAAAAACGATCGCCAAAAACGTTTCGCCATTCACTGAGCAAGCGTTTCGCATTGGCTTCGTGCGCATTGAGCAGCGCGCGTCCAATATCGCCGTGCATGCCAGCGGAAAGCGCGATCAGTCCCTCGCAGGATTCCTGATCCAGCCACTCGCGGCGGGCCTGAGGCTCACCCCGATGCTGCCCTTCGCGATACGTTCGTGACACGAGCCGCGAAAGATTGCGGTAACCAACTTCGTTTTGGCATAGCAGGATCAGCTGGAACGGCCGCTCCGGCTCCTCCTCGTTTCTGATATGCAGATCCACCCCGATGATCGGCTTTATGCCCGCTGCAATCGCCTTTTTGTAAAATTTGACCATCCCAAACAAATTGTTCTGATCAGTCATCGCTACTGCTGGCATATCGTCAGCCGCACAGTGTCGCATCAGCGCGGGAATTCGTACCGTGCTATCAACCAGGGAAAATTCGGTATGCAGGTGCAAATGCACGAAAGGCGTATTGCTCACAGCGTCATCCTGACAGGCGCAAAACTTCGCCGATGCTGTTCGCACGGACCGAAGTCCTGCAGCCGCTGCCGATGCACCTCCGTTCCATAACCTTTATGCCGTGCGAACTCGTAGTGCGGGTACAGGCGGTCGATGTCGAGCATAATTTGGTCACGCGTGGTTTTCGCGATAATTGAGGCTGCACTGATAGCCACGATCTTATCGTCGCCGCCGACAATTGCCTGGCCTTGCATGGGTCGCCCAGCGAAATCCAAATTTGGCAGACGGTTGCCGTCGACCAGAACGACTGCTGGCGTTACGCGCAAGCCCAAAATCGCCCTGCGCATAGCAAGCAGCGTTGCTGCCAGAATATTGATCGCATCGATTTCCGCCGGATCAGACCAGGCAACCGACCACGCGACCGCATGCGTCCGAATCTCGAGAGCCAACTGCTCGCGACGCGAGGGGCTGAGTTTTTTCGAATCCGCCAATCCGATAATGGGTCGTGCCGGACACAAAATGACGGCCGCGGCGACCACTGGCCCAGCGAGCGGACCGCGTCCGGCTTCATCGACCCCGGCTACGAGGCCATCTGAATTATTGAGTTGTGGCTGAATCATGGGTAACGAGATCAATTACGGCAGCGGCGGCTCTTTGGTCCGCCCCGAGCGCTAGTTCGGTGCGCAGTTTAGCAAATTGCCTGCGAATCTCCGCTCTACGTGCATCATCCTGCAACATCGCGAACACTTCTGCGGCGACGGCTTGTGGGGTAACGGCCCACTGGATTAGCTCGGGGACCAGAGGCTCATCTGTCAGCAGATTGGGGAGCGTGTAAAACGGCGCCTTGATTAGCTTGAATATCTGCAGAATTCGCGCAGAAACTTCAGCTATTTTGTAGGCCGCGATGGTTGGCTTGCACAATAAAGCAGCTTCCAAAGCCGCGGTCCCCGACGCTAACAAGACGACCTCGGCGGCGGACATTGCCTCTATAGAATCGCCATCGATCAGCGCAAAAATGTCCCTGACCCCCGCATCAATCAGCTGCTGCTCGATCAGCGGCCGCAGCTTCGCAGAGGCTACCGGCGTAACAAATCGAAGCTTGTCGTCCTGTGCGCTCAGCAAGGCCGCCGCAGCCGCGAAAATCGGGCCGAGTCGCTTGACTTCATTTGTACGGCTTCCCGGCAGCACCGCGACGACTGTGTGGCCATCAAGATTCAACATTCTGCGCGCCGATTCCGCGTCAATGTCGGTTGCCAGACTGTCGGCCTTGGGATGCCCGACAAACACCGCGTCGATGCCGTGAGCGTCGTAAAGCGGCTTTTCGAACGGCAATATGCAGAGAACCAGATCGGTCGCCGCTTTCACAGTTGCGATACGTCCGGCACGCCACGCCCAGATTGAGGGACTAACGTAGTGCACCGTTAGGATACCGGACTTACGCAACTTCTTTTCAAGCCCGAAATTGAAATCCGGGGCGTCAATGCCGACGAACACATCCGGCGGCGACGTCCGCCAACGACGAATCAGCGACTTGCGCAGCCTCAGTAACCTGGGAATTTCCGCCAGCGGTTCGATCAAACCCATCACGGCCAGCACGTCCGCATCTTCAATTCGCGTACAACCGGCCTCGATCATTGCGGGACCAGCGACACCTTCAAATTGCGCATCTGGTATTCGGGCGCGGATTGCACGAATCAGACCCGCGCCAAGCAGATCGCCGGACGCCTCACCAGCAACCAGGGCGATTCGCATGCGCGCTAGCGAACGATGCCGCGCTCCGATGAGCGCAACGATTCGAGAAGTGTATTGAGTTCAGGTTGCTCAGCCGAACGCTGTTCAAGTTCGGTGATCGCGACGTCAAGCTTCAACCCCTGGCGATAGATGGTTCGATACGCTGCTTTGATATTTCGGATTTGCTGTGCGTCAAAATCGCGTCGTTTGAGGCCCTCGCTATTGATTCCACGTGGCACGCCCGGATTACCCGAAACCATCATATAGGCAGGAACATCGCGATTGATACCGGAATACATGCCGAGAAAAGCATGCGCACCTATATTGCAGAATTGATGTGCACCGCTAAAGCCACCCATAATGACCCAGTCACCAACGGTAACGTGCCCAGCCAGGGTTGTGTTATTTGCCATGATCGTGCGGCTGCCAATGTGGCAATCGTGTGCGACATGAACGTATGCCATTATCCAGTTGTCATTCGCCATCGTCGTTTCATGGCCACCCTGAACTGTGCCACGGCTAAAAGTACAGAACTCACGAATCGTATTGTGATCGCCGATGATTAACCGGGTCGGCTCACCTGCATATTTTTTATCCTGCGGGTCGTCCCCGATCGAGGCGAACTGGTAAATATGATTGTCTTTGCCAATGACGGTTGGGCCATTGATAACGACGTGACTTTCAATTCGCGTGCCGCTACCAATCTCCACGTCTTCGCCGATAATCGAGTAAGCGCCTATCTCAACGTCAGCGGCGATTTTCGCGCTGTCCGCTATGATTGCCGTCGGATGAATCACGACCCGCTTTTCTCCAATTTGGAAACCCGCTCGATCAAATTACCCAAGCGGCGAACTCTGGCAACCATACGCCCCCACTCTTTGACTGGAAGCGACGGAATACCAGTACCGTAAGTTCCGGCCTCGGTAATGTTTTTGGTAATCATGCCCTTACCAAACACAATGACGTCGTCGCAAATTTCAATGTGACCAGCAACTGCGGATTGGCCGCCAAACATACAGCGCTTGCCAATAACGACACTGCCCGAAAATCCACATTGGCCGGCGATCGCCGTATGTTCGCCAATTTGCACGTTGTGCGCGATATGCACCAGGTTGTCGATTCTGACACCGTCTTCGATAATGGTATCGCCCAGTGCGCCAAGATCCAACGTGCAGTTGGCGCCAACCTCGACATCGTCCCCGATGCGAATCGCGCCGAGCTGCGGGACCTTGACCCAGCCCTCCGCCGTCATCGCGTTGCCGAATCCGTCGCAACCGATCACGGTGCCAGGATGAATCAGGCATCGCTCACCTAAACGTACGCGACGGACCAGCGTTACGTTCGCCAGCAAACGCGACCCTGCCCCTATCTGGCAATCACTGCCAATTACGCAACCCGGTCCGATATAGCAATTTTCGTTGATGACTACGCCAGCGGCTATCGTAACGTTCGCTGCCACCTGCGTGGACGGGTCTATCGTGGCTGTCGCCGCGACGCTCGCGCGCTCGTGAATGCCTGCCTCGATCTCTGCCGCAGGGTTCAATAACGCCGCAATACGCGCGTAGCACGCGTACGGATCATTGTGAATGAGGCAAGCCGTCGGGCAGGCGTCTGCATCTACTGCACGCAAAATTACAGCCGCTGCCTTGGTACCAGCGAGCTGCTTTTTCAAGGCAGGGCCTGACAGGAAACTCAACGAACCCGGCGTTGCCCCGCTAAGCGATGCGACCCGATGAATCTGAGTATCAGCATCCCCACGTAATTCGCAGCCGAACTGCGACGCAAGTTCTCTGAGGCTAATCGCCTTCAAAGGACCTCCTTAAGCAGCCCGCCTGACGTGGCCGAAATTAGCGTGCGCCTGCGGCCTGAAAGTTTGCTTCGATAGCGGTTAACACGTCGTCCGTTATATTTACTGAGGTGCTTGCAAACAAAACGCCGTCGCCGACAACCAGGTCGTACCCTTCCGCTTGTGCGAAGTCTTGAACTTGTTTCAATAATGAGCGTTGCAATTTGCCGAGCTCTTCATTTTGACGCAGGTTCAGGTCTTCACGAAATTCGGTCTGTAAGCGAGTCACCTCACGCTGCAGGTCGCGCAGTTCTTTTTCCGCATTGCTACGTTCAGTCTCACCCATCACAGCGTAGTCTTTCTGCGCTTTCGCCTGCAGGTCTTCGAATTCCTTTTGCTTTGCAGCAAACTCCCGTTGACGCGGAGCAAACTCTTCCTGCAATGCATCCATTGAGGTTTTCGTTTCCGGCGCCTGTTCCATCAACGCCTGGATATTGACCACACCAACTTTCAGCTCCTGTGCTGCAGCGGGTAAAGAAAATGCACCGACCAATACGACGCCGAGGGTTACCTTCAAAATCTGATTCTTTACAAAACTCATATACTGTCCATTCCTTAAAACGCTTGACCAATTGAGAACTGGAACCTTTCCAGTTCGTCTTTGTAAAACCTGTCGTTTCCGACATACTCGTTGAGCGGGAACGCATAGCTGAAACGGAAGAGTCCCAGCGGCGCCAGCCATTGTACTCCAATACCAATCGATGCACGTAGTTCGTCGTAGTCCGGCTTGTACTCTACCGGTGAGCCCAGTTTATCGGTAAACGCGACCTCACCTGTGTTAAATACGTTGCCCACGTCGTAAAAAATGCTGGCTCGAGCCTGCGACTGAAACTTCGCCGGCATCGGCAGTATAAGCTCCAGCTGGCTGGCAAACATCACGTTTCCGCCGTAAGGATTGCCGAAACTGTCTTTGGGACCAAGGTACGATTCACGAAATCCACGTACCGACTGGGGTCCTCCGCCGAAAAACTGCTTGAACGGCGGCAGTGCAGTCGTGTCATTGAGTGCTTGCCCGATCGCCGTCTCGACATTATACCGCAATGTCCAGCGGCGTCCGATTTGAAAGTATTTGGTGAAGTTATAGCGCGCGGTGTAGTACTCAACATCACTGCCGGGAATCGTCGCCGCCAGCACGATTTGCTGACGCGTGCCGCGGTTCGCGAACAGTGCGCGGTTGCGGCTATCGTATGTCCAGCCAATCACCATTTCGACTGAATCGTAGGCGGTGCCAAAAAACACGCCACCGCTGCCTACGTTCTCGACAAAGGGATCCCCGTTGTTCAGAACCCAGTCCTGCGCCTGCTGGGTACTGTTGGTCGACGCAAGCAATTCAGCGTGCTGATAATTCAGACCGTAGGATAAATTCTGGAACTCAGAGATCGGATATCCATAGTCGAGTGTTGCGCCGGCACTGGTGGTGGAGAAATCTGAAGATGCAGACGTAAACTGAGTAATATCGCGATAATTGATGCCCATGGTACGTCGCACGCCATCCATATTTCGGTATGGATCCGTATGCGACAGACTGTAAATTTTTTGAAATTTGCCGGAAATCAATTCAAGTCCGACTCGATTTCCAGTACCCAGAAAATTGGTGTGAATAACGCTACCGTTTAGCAAAACGCCCTGCGACTCGGAAAATCCAATGCCGCCGCTGAATTGGCCCGGCATTCTGTATTCAAGACTGATATCGACATCGACGAGGTCCGGGCTACCGGATACCGGAACATTGTTCGTTTCGACAGACTCAACATACGGCAGGCGTTGCAGGCGAATCTTGGACCGCTCGACCAGGCGATTCGACAGGTAAGCACCTTCCATTTGGCGCATTTCGCGCCGTAAGACTTCATCGTCAATCTCGTCGATACCCTTGAAATTAATGTTCCGCACGTACACACGACTTTTCGGATCGACGTAGAAAGTGACTGTCGCTTCCTTGGTTTCGTGATTGAGCTCAGGAACCGGGTCAATTTCCGCATTCGCGTAGCCCAGCTCGCCGAGGCGAAAACCCATCAATTCGGTCGATTGCGTCAACGCGGCTTGATTGAAAATCGAGCCGGGCCGCGCCAACACCATGGCGCGAAGCTGCACTTCCGGGATGACCAGATCACCCACCAATTTCACATCGGAAATTGTGTATAACTCGCCTTCGTGCAAACCGATGGTGATGAACATGTCTTTCTTATTTGGCGATATCGCGACCTGTGTCGAATCCACACGGAAGTCTGCATAGCCGCGGTTCATGTAGTAGGAGCGCAAGTTTTCCAGGTCGCCTTCCAGTGCTTCTTTTGAATAGCGATCGTCTTGCTTGAACCAGGACAGCCAGTTTGCGGTCTGCAAATCAAAGCTTTCGCGCAGATCCTTCTCCTCGAAGATCGTGTTGCCAACGATATTGACCTGCCGGATCTTGGCGCGGTCACCCTCGACGATATTGAAGCCGACTCTTACCGTATTGTTCGGTCGTTCCAATACATATGACTCAACGACGACAGCATACTTGCCACGGTCATAGTATTGCTCCAGCAAAGCGCCCTTAACGTTTTCAAGAATCGATCGATCGAACGTTCGACCTTTGGCTAACCCGACCCCGCGTAAGGATTCTGTGAGGTCCTCGGTTTTGATGTCCTTGTTGCCCTCGATTTCGAAACTCTCAATCGACGGCCTTTCCTTGACTGCGACGATTAGCGAATCGCCATCGCGGCGAAACTCAATGTCCTCGAACAGCCCTTGCAAATAAAGAGAACGAATCGCCTCCTGGATACGCACATCGTCAACCGTATCGCCAATGTTTATCGGCAAATAGTTGAATACCGTACCTTCAGAAATTCGCTGCAGACCTTCGACCCGCATGTCGCGAACAACAAAGCCGTCGGCCATTGCAGCAAGTGGCGACAGGAAACAGGCTGCGACCAGCGCGAGTCGCAAGCGGTGCCATGCCGTAACCGGCCTTTTGTGGCTCTCGTTCATTTTATGCGGCTATCCCAAAACTCTGGTTATGTCGTTGTAGAAGGCAAAACTCATCAGGAGTATCAATGCCAGAATGCCAAACTGCTGGCCCAATATTTGTGAACGCTCCGACATTGGACTGCCCTTGAGCAGCTCAACAGTTTGGTAAACGATCTGGCCGCCATCAAGTACCGGCACCGGCAGGAGATTAAGCACTCCCAGACTAATACTCACCAGCGCCAGAAACTCGAGGAACTGGTTAAACCCGCGCTCCGCGGAGCTACCGGCAAATTGCGCTATATTGATCGGCCCGCTGATATTCTTGATCGATACGCTGCCTGTAACCATTCGGCCGAGCATTTGAAAAGTAAACTTGGTTGTATTCCAGGTCTTTGCTACTGCCAGGCCGATCGACTCTACCGCCCCGGGCTCGTCCATTAATGATCCGACACCCAGAAGGCCTCGTCGTTCACCTTCAACTTCGTGTGCTCCAAGCGTGGCGTAGGTCGACTTTCGCGTGCCATTTCTGACGTAATCAATTCTTACTCTGTCGCCAGCTCTGGGCGATACAGCTTCGATCAGGTCACCGAATCCGAGGATTGGCGAATCGTCTACCTGAACGATGCGATCGCCAATCTCAAGGGCGGCGTCCGCTGCTGCTCCAGCTTCGACCAGGTTGCCGATGAAAACCGGTGGCGAACCAGGGCGCATTCCGAGCCCATCGAAAATAAGACCTGGCTCGGTCAGGCGCGAAGAATCGGAGCCAACCTGAATCGACACCTCGCGTCTCGCACCCTGCGGGTCTTCCAGGGTTAGCGGTATTGCGCCGGAACCTGACATTTCGTCGATCATTGTCATTAGTGCCGAATTCCAGTCGCGGACGTCGTTATCGCCAACCGCGACGATCCAGTCGCCCTTTTGCAAGCCCGCCGCAGCCGCATACGATTGTGGTTCTATGTCGCCAACCGCAGGTCGGATAGCCGGCATACCGTCCATCGTCAGGAACCAGTAGGCGACCACCGCAAATATTAAATTGAACGCAGGCCCAGCAAGCAACACGGCAATGCGGGCTGGCACCGGACGATGGTCAAATGCGCGCCCTTGATCTTCGGCAGCAACCTCACCTTCGCGGCCGTCGAGAAACCGTACGTAACCGCCCAACGGAATCGCGGAGAGACAATACTCCGTCTTATCTTTACCACCGACCCAGGTCGCAATCGGTTTACCGAAGCCGATAGAAAAGCGCAGCACTTTCATGCCGCACCAGCGCCCGACAATGTAATGTCCGTACTCGTGAATCGCGACCAATACGCTGATCGCGACGATAAAAGATACAAGGTTGGTCAGGAACTCACTCATGCGCTTCTAATACCTGCAAATTCTTGCTGCTAGTGTTGACTGAATGGGTGGCCGGCAGTTCCCGCCATAGGTCAGGCAGCATAACCCGGCAAGCCTGAATTTTGACTGAACATGGGCTCATGCCAGACCCACGCATCCAACGCCCAATGCAAACAGCGGCGCCGCTGCCGCAACGCTGTCGATGCGATCCAGCACCCCGCCATGTCCGGGAAACAGGCTGCCGCTGTCTTTTACGCCGGCAGTGCGCTTGAACATACTGACCGTCAGGTCGCCAACGACAGAAAGAGCCGCTACTGCAAGGCAAAACGGCAGCAATACAGCGAGATCAATTTCGACTTTGGTTGCACTAACAAGCGTAAGCACGAGCACCGCGACCAGGCCACCAATCACTCCTTCCCAGGTCTTGCCAGGACTGATCTGCGGCGCGAGCTTTACCCGACCCAGCGTTTTCCCAGCGAAGTAAGCGCCGCTGTCAGCAACCCAGACGATCAACAAAGCGAACACCAGGATCATCGGATTAGCGGTGTACAAAATGATCAGCGCGATATAAAGAGGGACCAGCACCAGCGCACCAACAATCCACCGAATAGCTTGCGGAATTGCTGTCGGAAACAGAAATGTCCAGATCAATGCGACGAACCACCACGCCAGACTGAGCATGAGAATCTGCTCTGTCCAGGCGGAGAAGAATAAGACTGTGGCCAGCAACAAGCCGGCAATCATCGCAACATATGCGATCCGCGCCGACGTCCCCAGGTCGCCAAGAAAATTGGACCACTCCCAGGCACCCGCAACGATGAGGAGGCCGAGAGCGATGTGCACCGCAAGCGGCGGCATTACGAATAGCAATATGCCCAGCACGGCCAATGCAATGATCGCGGTGATTATGCGCTGCTTCACTGGCTCGCTGCCTCTACCTGGTCACCAGTGTTGCCATAGCGCCGTTCGCGATTGGCGAAAAACGCAAGCGCATCATCAAAATCTGGTTCGTCAAAATCCGGCCACAAAATATCGCAAAACCATAATTCAGCGTAGGCCAGGTTCCACAACAGAAAGTTGCTGATGCGCTTCTCACCGCCCGTACGTATCAATAAGTCCGGGTCGGGTACACCTGCCAACGCCAATTCGCCAGCAATAGCATTGTCGTCAATATCGCTGGCCGCGATAGCACCTGCGTCAACCTGTGTCGCCAGATTGCGTGCGGCATTCACAATATCCCAGCGCCCGCCATAGGCCACCGCTACCTGCAAACGCAGGCCTGTATTGTTTGCCGTCTGCTTTTCGGCAAAGGCAATCATTTCCAGTAGACGCGGCTGTAACAGGTCGCGGGCCCCAATAAACGTCAGTCTTACTTTATTACGATGCAGCTCATCGACTTCTCGTCGCAAAGCCTCGACAAATAATCCCATAAGCTTGCTGACTTCTTCGCGTGGCCTGTTCCAGTTTTCGCTGCTGAATGCGAACAGCGTCAGGTAACTGACCTCACGTTTCGCAGCAGTTTCAACAATTTTCCGAACTGCGCCGACGCCGGAGCGATGCCCCAGATGGCGTGGCATTGACCGATTCTTCGCCCACCGACCATTGCCGTCCATTATGACGGCGACATGCACGGGAATATTCGAGTTTGACGTCACCCTAGACCTCGAGTAACTCGGCCTCTTTATCCGCCAGCACCTTGTCGATCTCTGCAACGAACTTGTCCGTAATCGCCTGAATTTCATCCTCGCCGCGATGTTCATCATCCGCGCCGATCATCTTTTCCTTAAGGAGATCTTTGATGTCTCCGATCGCGTCGCGACGAATATTCCGCACTGCGATACGGCCACCTTCTGCTTCATTGCGCACGACCCGAATCATATCTTTGCGGCGCTCTTCGGTCAGAGACGGCAACGGCACGCGGATGACAGTACCGGCGGAAGCAGGGTTCAGGCCCAGATCGGAATTCATGATCGCCTTTTCTATCACTGGCACCATGTCCTTTTCCCACGGTGTGACCGTTAGCGTTCTTGAGTCTTCAACACCAACATTGGATACCTGACTAAGCGGTGTCGGCGCGCCGTAATAGTCGACCGTAATATGATCGAGCAAGCTGGTGTGCGCGCGACCGGTACGTAGCTTGGTTAGCTCCTGCTTTAAAGTCGCAACGCTCTTGGCCATACGATCACTGGCATCTTTTTTTATTTCATCCAACACGATACTTGCCTCTTTAATATTGCCGCCGTTGAGTTCAGGCAGTCACCAGGGTTCCGACTTTCGCGCCGGACATTGCGTGCACTAGTGCATCGGTACGCGTCAAATCAAAAACGCGCAGCGGTAAATCGTTGTCACGACACATGACAATCGCTGTCGCATCCATAACCATCAATTTGTCAGACAGCACTTTGTCGAATGACACCGTGTCATAGCGCTTGGCGTCAGGATTACCGACGGGATCTGCGTCATAGACGCCATCAACTTTAGTGGCTTTCAGGAGTACGTCTGCGCCAATCTCAATCGCACGCAAACTCGCAGCCGTATCTGTCGTAAAAAACGGGTTGCCAGTGCCGGCGGCCAAAATAACGACGCGTCCCTTCTCGAGGTGCCGAACGGCACGGCGTCGAATATAGTCTTCGCATACATCGTGAATTTGCAGTGCGGACATCACCCGCGCAAAAACGCCGGCTGATTCCAGGGCGTCTTGAATTGCGAGTGCATTCATCACCGTCGCCAGCATTCCCATGTAGTCGCCGGTCACCCGATCCATACCGGAACGCGCTAAACCTTCGCCGCGAAAAATATTTCCGCCGCCAATTACAATCGCGATTTCGACACCCGACTTCTGCGCCGTCGCAATTTCAGCGGCCATGCGCTGAATTACGCTGGGCTCGATACCGTAATCCAGATCGCCCATCAGCGCTTCGCCGCTAAGTTTTAGCAGGACACGGCGGTACTCGACCGGAGAATCACTCATCAGCATGCCTTTCGTTGTGTGCGAAACAGCTGCCAGGCGACTATTCGAGGCTCGCCAGGCGGCCGTAGATTCTATCAAATCAAAGGGTTAAGGGCCTAATTAAGGCTCTCGACTAGCCTTTGCTCTGGGCGTCTTCGATCTGCTTCATCACTTCGTCTGCAAAGTTTTCAACTTTCTTTTCGATGCCTTCGCCGACTTCGAAACGAACAAACGAGGTCACAGTTGCGCCCGCATTACTCAGGAGCTTGCCAACACTGATATCCGGGTCCTTAACGAAAGGCTGCCCGACCAGCGTAATTTCCTTGAGATACTTGTTGATTCGACCTGTAACCATCTTCTCGATGATCTCAGCCGGCTTGCCCGAGCCCTGCGCTTTCTCGGTCTCGATGCGACGCTCGCTCTCAAGCGTATCTGCGGGAACACCCGACTCATCAATACAGGTCGGATTGGTTGCAGCGACGTGCATTGCGATATCACGGGCCAATGCCTCGTCACCACCGTCAAGTGCAACCACGGTGCCGATACGGGCACCGTGAGTGTAGCTTGCGATGACGCCGGCAGACTCGATCCGCTGGATGCGGCGCACACTGATTTTTTCGCCAACTTTCGCGATGAGTTCGGTGCGCGCTGCTTCGACAGTGCGTCCGTCAGCGAGCTTCTGGTTCGATAACTCGGCAACGTCTGTGGTGTTGGCTTGCATGGCAGCTGCTGCTACCGCATCGGTAAAGGCGATGAAGTTTTCGTCTTTGGCAACGAAATCGGTCTCAGAGTTTATTTCAACGATGATCGCACTGCTGCCATCATGCGCAACAACCACTCGCCCGTCCGCCGCGACTCGACTCGACTTCTTGTCAGCTTTCGCCTGCCCGGATACGCGCAGGACCTCCGCTGCCGCATTCAGATCACCAGCAGCTTCAACCAGCGCTTTCTTGCACTCCATCATGCCCGCGCCGGTGCGCTCGCGAAGTTCCTTGACCATAGACGCACTAATCGTCATCGCCGGACCCTTCCGCTTTCTTGGCGACCTTCTTCGCTGTTTTCTTAGTGGTTTTCTTGGCTGCCTTTTTAGCGGTTTTCTTGGCCGCTTTCTTGGCGACCTTTGTTTCCGTCGCAGGCTCTGCAACAGCAGTTTCAGCCGGTGCTTTCTCTTGCGCAGCTGCCGCAACAGGTGCTTCTGCGTCTACCGGTGCTGCCGCGTTTTCTGCAGCTTCGGTTTCTGCTGGAGCTTCGGTTTCTGCTGCAGCTTCGGCTTTGGCTGGTGCTTCCGCCTTGGCAGGCGCTTCTGCTTCTACCGGAGCTTCGGCTTTGGCCGGCGCAGCTGCTTCGACCTTCGGCGCAGCCTTTTTGACATTCGCCTTTTTCTTGACTGAGGTTTTCTTGCCAGCTTTTTTCTTGCGACCAGACGATTTCTTAACGTTACCTTCTGCGTCCAGCTCGATGAATTCATCCTCTCCCAGTGTTACCTCAGGAAGCGATGCTTTGCCGTCAAGAACAGCGTCGGCGACCATGCCCGAATACAGCTCAATGGCACGCATTGCATCATCGTTACCGGGGATGATGTAGTCGACGCCATCCGGTGAGCAGTTTGTATCGACAATCGCGACAACGGGAATTCCCAACTTGCGGGCTTCACGCACCGCGATGTCTTCGTGATCAACATCAACGACGAACAGGGCGTCGGGCAACGTTGTCATTTCCTTGATGCCGCCGAGACTGCGCTCAAGTTTTTCCTGCTCGCGACTCAAACCAAGGATTTCTTTCTTGGTCAGGCCATCGAAGCCGCCTTCTTCTGCCATCTTTTCGAGGTTTAGGAGGCGCTTAACAGATTGACGAATAGTCTTGTAGTTGGTGAGCATGCCGCCGAGCCAGCGATAGCTGACAAAAGGCATACCTGAACGAGCTGCATGAGTGCGAACTGATTCGCGGGCTGCACGCTTGGTGCCAACGAACATGACCTTACCGCCGTCAGCGACCGTTGCTTTGATGAACGCGCAAGCTTCACGAGCCAGGGGCAGGCTCTTTTCAAGATTGATGATATGGATCTTGTTACGTTCGCCAAAGATGTAGGGTGCCATCTTCGGGTTCCAGTAACGGGTCTGGTGACCAAAATGCACGCCAGCCTCTAGCATTTGGCGCATGGATACGTCTGCCATAATATTTCTCCGGGTTAGGCCTCCGAACATCCCATCTCGCAACCCCTTTTCAGGTGGGGCACCCAGCGTGATGTGACGATGTCCGTGTGGATTAATTGCCTCAAGGGCGCGCGCTTTATACCATAGCCGGTCGCGGCCAACAATGGCCTGGCAACCACAATTTCATCACCAAAACCGGGGACAGTTTACTCAATCACCATTTAGCGCCACTTCGAAATTGGCGATTGAGTAAACTGTCCCTGGTTTATTTCTTGGATTATTGGATCGAGTTTTAATGACTGTAACTATCAAATCGGCTGAAGAGCAGGACCAGATGCGAGTGGCCGGGCGGCTTGCAGCCGACGTGCTCGACATGATCGGCGAGCACGTCGAGGCTGGAATTACGACGGATCAGCTCAACGATATCTGCCACAAATACATCACCGACGTGCAGGACGCGATCCCTGCGCCGCTCAATTATCGCGGCTTTCCGAAGTCGATCTGTACCTCGGTCAATCACGTCGTTTGCCATGGCATACCGGGTGAGCGGAAACTTAAGAATGGCGACGCGATCAATATCGACATAACGGTCATCAAAAACGGCTTTCACGGCGATACGAGCCGCATGTTCTTTGTTGGCAAACCCAGCGTTCAGGCGCAGCGACTGGCCCAGATTGCGTTTGAAGGTATGTGGCTCGGTATCGAAGAACTGGCCGCAGGCAAGCGCCTGGGCGACGTTGGTGCAGCGGTGCAGAAGCATGTTGAGAAGAACCGTTTCTCGGTCGTTAAGGAGTACTGCGGGCACGGCATTGGGCGCGTTTTTCACGAGGACCCGCAGGTCCTGCATTACGGCACAGCGGGAACCGGGATGGAATTGAAAGCAGGCATGACCCTGACGGTAGAGCCCATGGTCAATGCCGGCAAAGCCAGCGTGAAGCTGCTACCCGATGGCTGGACGGTCGTGACCAAAGACCACAGCCAGTCCGCCCAATGGGAACATACCGTACTGATTACGGAGACCGGCTACGAGGTCCTCACCCTCGGTGCCAGCGACAGATCAATTTAGTATTATAATTCAATGAGTTATAAGGCAACCACTCGACAAGAGCTCGAAGCAGCCAACGACGACATTCGGCAGCGCTTCCTTGCCGGCGAGTCCGTGCTGACGCTGGTACGGGCACGATCAGATCTGGTGGACGCCGTCCTGTCGCATCTCTGGCAGCAACGTGCGCCGGAGTGCGTCGAAGTAGCAGCCCTGGTTGCCGTCGGCGGCTATGGGCGCGCAGAACTCCACCCGGGTTCGGACGTCGACATCATGGTGTTGTTGCCCGAGAAGCTGTCCACCTCCTGCAAGTCTCAAATTAGCGATTTCATGACCTCATTGTGGGACGTCGGGCTCGAAATCGGCCACAGCGTTCGTACCGTCAGCCAGTGCCGCGACGAAGCCAAGACTGACCTCACTGTCGCAACCACCATGATGGAGTCGCGACTGATTGCCGGGCCGGAAGACCTTTATTCCGCCATGCAGGACGAAATATCGCCCAGCAAGGTTTGGCCACCCGCAGAATTTTTCGCGGAAAAGCGCAAAGAGCAGATTGCCAGACACCATCGCTATGACGACTCGGCCTATAACCTGGAGCCAAATGTTAAGGGGAGCCCCGGCGGGCTGCGCGATATCCAAATGGTGGGCTGGGTTGCGAAGCGCTATTTTGATGTCGAAACGTTTGCAGAGTTGGTGCCGCACAAGTTTCTGACGCCAGGACAGGTAAAACGCCTCCATGAAGGTCAGGAATTTTTGTGGCGAGTTCGCTTCGGCCTGCACATTCTCACCGGGCGCCGCGAAGACCGACTGTTGTTTGATCACCAGATTAACCTGGCCAAAATGCTCGGTTACGAAGACGCTGCGTATACGCTTGCCGTAGAGCAGCTGATGCAGCGCTACTACCGCACGGTTATGGACCTGAGCCGTCTCAACGAAATGCTGCTGCAGTTGTTCGAAGAAGCGATCCTGATGGACCCAACGGCAGCGCCCGAACCACTCAACGATCGATTCCAGATCAAGAACGGATTCTTACAAACCGTCAACAACCAGGTGTTTGCACGTGAGCCGTCAGCGTTGCTCGAGGTATTCCTGCTGTTGCAGCAAAATCCGGATATCCGTGGCGTCAGTGCTTACACGATCGGACTGATAAAACGCAGTCTGCATCGTATTGACGAAGAGTTTCGACAAAATCCACGCAATCATCGATTGTTTCTCTCAATCCTGCGCGCCGAGGAGGGAGTAACACACGAATTGCGTCGCATGAATCTGTACGGCGTGCTCGGCCTCTATATCCCTTCCTTTGGTCGTATCGTCGGCCGCATGCAGTACGACCTGTTCCACGCCTACACTGTCGACGAACACACGCTGTTCGTTGTGAGCAACCTGCGTCGTTTCGCGCTGCCCCGCTTCGACGACGAATATCCGCAATGCAGTCGTATCATGCAGTCGTTTGAAAAACCCGAGATCGCATACCTGGGTGGCTTGTTTCACGATATTGCCAAAGGTCGCGGCGGCGATCACTCGGAACTTGGGGCGGTCGACGCGGAGGCATTTTGCCTCGAACACGGTCTCAGTAAATACGACGCAGGTATCGTCGCCTGGCTGGTGCGTAATCATTTGATCTTGTCGACGACAGCACAGAAGAAAGACATAGGTGATCCTGACGTCATTAATGAGTTTGCGTCTATCGTCCGGGATCCCCTGCACCTCGATTATCTTTATGTACTCACCGTCGCCGACGTACGCGGCACCAACCCCAAGCTCTGGAACTCCTGGAAGGCAACCCTGTTCGGCGACTTGTACGAGTTGACCCATCGGGCACTGCGGCGTGGCCTGGAAAATCCAACGGATCGTGAGCAGATAATTCTGGAGAAAAAATCGCAGGCACGCGACGCTTTGACCGAGTTGGGCGTCAGTAGCGATAGTGTCGATGCCGTATGGGCCTTATGCGACGACAGCTATTTTCTACGGCACCGACGCGAGGAAATTGTCTGGCATACCGAGTGGCTATCCAATTCCGACATGCAATCAGAAATCGGCCTCGTCGATGTACGCCTGCAGCCAAACGGCGACGGCGTAGAGGCCGTGTTATACACGCCACGTTCGCAACGCACTTTCGCCCATGCTACCGCCGTTCTCGACGAGCTAAGCATGACGATCGTCGATGCCCGTATTGCGCCGCTTATGAATGGCTACAGTATAGACACCTATATTTTCATGGAGCTCGACAAACGAATAGACACAGATGAATCGCGGCTCAACAAGATTCGCAGATCATTAACGCGTAACCTTGTATTGGATGACGACAGCGCAAAACCTGTAACTCGCGCGACGCCGCGGCGAGTGCGAATGTTCACAACCCAGGCAAGCGTAGAGTTCGGTGATGACACTGCGAACGGCCGTACCGTAATGGACCTGGTTGCCGCGGACCAACCCGGCCTGCTTAGCAAAGTCGGACAAGCGTTTATTGAGCTGGGCATCGATATCGAGGCCGCGAAGATCATGACCATCGGCGAGCGCGCCGAGGACGTTTTTTATATCAGCGACGAGGCGGATGCGCCGCTCGACGCGACTGCAAAAGAACAACTACGCGACATTCTTGTCGCCAGATTAGGTGAATGATGCAAGATTTGATCGATACGATTGAGAATGGATTTGAGTGCGGCGGCCAAATGGCTGACGCCGCGGAAACGAAGCGACTTAATGACGCCGTGCAAACTGCGATTGGGATGCTGGATGCCGGGTCCTGTCGAGTCGCGGAGCCCGGCGAGAATGGTTGGCAAGTGAACCAGTGGCTCAAGAAAGCAGTTTTACTTAGCTTTCGACTTGCCGACAACAAGGTCATGCCAGGGGCACACAGCAACTTCTATGACAAGGTGCCCATGAAGTACGCCGAATATTCCGAATACGACTTCAAGAAAGATGGCGTACGCGTCGTCCCTGATGCGCTGGTCCGTCGAGGCGCGTATGTAGCGAACGATGTCGTACTCATGCCCAGTTACGTAAATATTGGCGCCTTTGTCGATTCGGGAACTATGGTGGATACCTGGGCAACCGTCGGTAGCTGTGCGCAGATTGGCAAGAATGTTCATCTGTCCGGTGGTGTCGGCATCGGTGGCGTGCTCGAGCCTGTGCAGGCCGGGCCGACAATCATCGAGGATGATTGTTTTATCGGTGCACGTTCGGAAATCGTTGAAGGTGTTATCGTTGAAAAAGGTGCCGTAATTTCAATGGGCGTGTATATCGGCCAGAGCACGAAGATTTATGATCGTGCAACCGGTGAAGTCAGTTACGGTCGTGTACCGGCCGGATCTGTCGTGGTATCCGGGAACCTGCCTTCTGCCGACGGCAAGTACTCTCTGTACTGTGCAGTCATTGTCAAACATGTCGATGCAAAGACGCGTTCTAAGACGAGTCTTAATGATCTACTGCGTAATGCAGAATAAGGGATAGCACATTGCTAACGATTTACGGAATCAAGAGTTGCGACTCGTGTCGTGCCGCCAGGAAATTCCTGACAGCTAAGGAAATCGAGTTTCGCTTCCACGATTTGCGCGAACAGGGTCTGGACATTCAGATGCTGGAACGCTGGAGCGATAGACTTGGGTGGGAGCGCTTACTCAACAAAAAGAGTCTTACCTGGCGCAAGATTCCAGAAGTCGATCGCAACGACATCACTAAAGACAAGGCATTGGCTGCGATGATCGAACGGCCTACTCTGATCAAGAGACCCATACTGGAAGCAGACAAGTTCATCGCTGTCGGTTTTTCGGAAAAACGCTTTTCCGAATTCCTGGAAAAACTCTAGCTAATCTAGCTGATCAGGCATTTTTAATATTTACCTGAAGCTAAAAGGAACAGTGAGAATTGACTGGCGAACTAGACAGTATTGAGAACGGCCATCCTGCGATCCGATTGCTCGCGCAGTTGATTCGCCGTCGCTCTATCACTCCTGATGACGCCGGCTGTCAGGATATTCTCGCTGCTCGACTCAGCGCTCTTGGCTTTACCTGTGAATCAATGCCATTCGGCGAGGTGACCAATTTGTATGCGCGCCGCGGCGATGTCAGTCCGCTGTTGTGTTTCGCCGGGCACACTGACGTAGTGCCGCCTGGGCCCGACCAGGAATGGAGCTCGGACCCATTTGAGCCCAGCGTTCGCGACGGTGCGATCTATGCTCGCGGTGCCGCTGACATGAAAGGCGGTCTCGCCGCCATGGTGATTGCGTTGGAGGAGTTTGTCGCAGCACAGCCAGATCACCTTGGCAGTCTCGCAGTACTAATCACCAGTGACGAGGAAGGTCGCGCGCGCGACGGGACACTTAAGGTTGTCAAGGCGCTGCAGGCACGCAGTGAGAAGATAGACTGGTGTGTACTCGGAGAACCCTCGAGCGAAAAATCTCTGGGCGATATTGTTCGTATTGGCCGGCGCGGATCACTTAGCGGCATGTTGACCGTAAATGGTGTTCAAGGTCATGTCGCCTACCCGCATTTGGCGGATAATCCGATTCGCACCTTCGCCCCGGTCCTGGCTGAATTGCACGAAGTTGAATGGGATCAGGGCAACGAGTTCTTTCCACCAACCAGTTTTCAGGTCGTGGACATCCAAGCGGGCATTGGCTTTCCAAATGTGACCCCCGGCGAACTAACGGCACGATTCAATTTCCGCTATTCGACAGTCTGGACTCACGACAGTTTAAGAGAACGTGTGCACGAGATATTCGATGCGCACAATATCGACTACGAATTGAAATGGCATCTCTCCGGAGAACCGTTCCTTACCCAGCCCGGGGATTTGCTGTCTGCGGTTTCGAATGCCGTTCGAGAGCACACTGGCGACACTCCGGAGCTGTCGACTGGTGGTGGCACATCGGATGGCCGATTCATCGCCCCCGCAGGCGCAGACGTTGTTGAACTGGGACCGGTCAATGCATCGATCCACAAGATCGACGAGCATGTGCGCATTGACGACGTCATCACGCTGTCGTCAATGTACCGACGCATTTGCGAAAAACTACTTGTCGCGGATGAGATTGTTCCATAGGCCGGCTGCGGTTAGTCCGACTATGCCGATCAGCACCCACATTGGCATCGACAGGCCGACAAACGACCAGTCGACTGACGCGCACTCGCCGGAACCCGTAAAAACCATCTTTAGTGCGTCGGCAAACGGAAAATTGTCGAGCATGTAGTCGAGACCGGGCCCGCAAGACGGCACCTCGTCAGCGGGCAGATGTTGTAGCCAAACGTGTCGGCCCGCAACAATTAGCCCCTCGATGGCGAACAGTGCAAAGACGCCAAGGTAGGTGCGATAGGCCCATCCCGGTTGCGGATTGTGCACGGCAAAAAGCAGGAACGCCAAACCCATTCCCATCACGGCAACGCGCTGAAAAATACACAGAGGGCACGGGTCGAGGTAGAGCTGGTACTGCGCGTACAACGCGTACCCCATCATCCCGGTACAAACGAGAAATCCCAGGAAATTCAGGGCCCGCCTGGAAGGTAAATTCATTTCAGACTGATCCGTGGCGAGGTCCGGTGCCTCGGAAACCCTAGTATGGCGCACATCACGTCAGCGCACCAAATAGAATGGATAACACTACTTCCATTGCCACTGCATATCGATCATGAGTCGGTCGTAGTTGCGTTTAGAATCATTTTTGAGATCGATTTCATTAATAAAATACTGTGCACCGATCGTCCAGAATTTACTGACGCCGTAGTTGAACTGCAACCAGTGGCCCTTGCTGTCGGTCCCGCCACCGCCAAAATCGGAATCTGTGAGCAACCCAAGCGTCGAATCAGCTTCTTTGTCGGCGTAGAAGTAGGCAAACTGCATCTGCCCGCGATCCTTGATCTGGCCAATCTTTGTGCCCAGCGTCCAGCCCGTATTATTAACCGGCGCATCGCTATTGTCGACGTAGTCAGCGAACACGCTAACCGGCCAGTTGCCGAGTTCGAAAAACGCTTCCGCGAAAACTTCAGTCAACAGGTAGTCGTAGAGAAATTCACACTCAGTGCCGGCGTTGGTTCCGCAAGCGAATCCGCTCGCCTCAACAGCCGAATTTCCATAAAAGTCATCCGGATCACTCGGATCACCGAAAGTCGTGCTTTTTCCTTGCGCTTCGATATCGTAATAAGCAACACCACCCGTTATTTTCACGTTGCCTATCCTGCTGGTGACACCAAACTGACTGCCCCAGGCGAAACTGTCATTGTTATTCCTGCTATCGCTCTCGAGAAACGAACCAAACGCGTTGACGAAGAACCAATCACGTTTGTATGCGAGTGCAAGTCCTTCGGGCGTCCAGTCGCCGTCCCATATTAGCTGCTGGTCACCAACTCTCGTCAGTGGATTTTTGAACTTTCCTGCAAACAAGTGCAACCCGTCGCTCGCTTCCCAGTCGACATAGGCGAGATTCAACGCAATACTTTTGGACGAGCCGCCACCACCTAATGTCTGGTTGGTCGAAACCGGATCACTACCACCGGTAGCGAGCCCAAAGCCAATATCAATATCGTCCGCGACTTTCGCCCGAATATTCGTGCGCGCTCGAATTCTATTGCGACGCCGCTTGGAACTGTCCTCGACATCAATCGTTTCATAGCGATATCTGAAATCACCGTCTAACGTTACCCGATCCGACCAGGTCTTTGCAGGCACAGCCGGCTCCTCAGTTCGGTTCTGAGCCTGCCTCAGTTCAGCATTTTCGGCCGCAAGTTGGTCGAGCCGCTGCGACATCGCGGCGAGCTGCTCGCGAAGTAGCTCAAAATCCGCATCACTAACCTCAGCCATAACGTTCGGCGTCGCCACGACGAATATTAGTAATGCCAGAGTCAAAGTTCGCTTCATCATTTTGTACCCGTGGTTATCAAGTGGCGGATTTTCCTGCTAACAATAATAGCCAGCCTCCCAGGCTGAAGTCCGCGATTTGGTCGTGAAAATGCTACTACATCGGAGCCGGTTTCTGAGCAACCTTTTGCCGCAAGTACGCCGGCAATACCCGATCCGGTGCAATCGCCTTCGAGTCTGCGCAGTCAGCCTCCCCCAGCGCCAGCAGGTGCCGCGCGCGCGGATACAAGACGTCGCTGATTGCATCGATGCGCCCTCGGTTTTTCTCCAGGAGCGCGGGATATCGATCCCAACCCGCGCCCGCGGCGACGCGATCTCCGTTGGCTTCTTCAACAAGTTCGGGTATCGACTCCTGCGCTTGTAAACGTTCCGGAAAAAGAGCAACAGGCAGGTGCCTTTCATCGCGCCCGAATCGTCCCATATAGACTTCGCTCATGTGGGCATCCTGCGCTACCACGACTTCCGCTGCCTCAGATTCTGCCAACACTTGCGCTGCAACCGCGGCTAATGACGAAACCGCTACAATTTTGAGTCCAGAGCCATAGGCGATGCCCTGCGCAACCGACGCTGCAATACGCATGCCGATAAACGAACCCGGCCCGTTCCCCAGAACGATTGCGTCCAACTCAGCAAGAGCTACACCAGACTCTTGCAGCACTGCTTTAATCATCGGCAGCAGCAAACGCGTATGTTCTCGGGGCTGCTCCTCGTAACGCTCAATAATTTCAGCGTCGATAGCGACTGCAACACTGCATGCGACTGAGGACGTGTCCAAAGCCAGCAGTTTCACGCTATCGCCTTTTTGTTCTCGTGCCTGGCCATAAAATCGGCGACATCCGCGATCGAACGTGTCGATGGCATAGGCTCGAAGCTTTTGAGAAAAGTGCGGCCGTAACTCTTGCTGCTTATGCGCGGATCACACAAAACGATGACGCCATAGTCGCTCTGGTCTCTAAGCAATCGCCCCGCACCCTGCTTCATTGCAAGTACCGCTTGCGGCAACTGGTGTTGTGCAAAACCATTGCCGCCCTCGCGACGAATATATTCGAGCCGCGCCATCATCATCGGATCCGCAGGCGAGCCAAAAGGCAGCTTGTCGATAGCGACCACAGACAAAGCCTGGCCACGAACATCGACTCCCTCCCAAAAACTTCCGGTACCCAACAGCACGGCGTTGCCTGCTTCACGAAAACGGCGCAGCAGCTCATCGCGCGGCGTTGCGCCCTGCACCAGAAGTTTGCGCCCCGCCAGAATTTTTTTATTGGTCTTGAACCATTGCGTTGCATTGTTAAGCGCACGATGGCTGGTAAACAGGCAAAACATGCCACCCGAAGTCATCTTCAGAAGTGGTGCAACGGCTTCCAGCGCAGCACCGGTGTGCAACGGATTCGATGGTTCTGGAAGATCCGGTGGCAGATACACAAGACCATTTTCAGCGACCGCATACGGACTGGGAAATGTCAGCGCCGTGGTTCCAATCAATCCCATGCGGGACAGGAAGTGCGAAAAATCGTCGCCGACAGCCAGGGTCGCCGAAGTGAATACCCAGGCCTGTTTCGGGTTGTTGATCATGCCGCTAAGCGTCACCGAAACGTCCAGCGGTGTCAGGTTAAGACGTAAGCTGCGTGGGTTGATTTCCAACCAGCGTAAACCATCCCAGGTTTCGTCATTGGATAACAGGGCAAGTCGCTCGATGATGCTGATTACCTGAGTATGCAGCTGCTCCAGTTCCACGGATGCGTCTGCGATATCAAGCAACGCTTCCTGCATTTCGCCGAGTGCGATGCGCAAAGAATGCAACGCGTCGCGAATATCCGGAAGCACCTCGGAGAGCTGATGTTTGCCTTCTTTGCGCGGTGCGTCTGCGCGCAGTACCCGGATCGCGGTTTGCAATTTGTCGATGCGGCGTTGTAGTTCAGGTTGCTGAAATGAAATGCTTGCGGAGCGAATATCTTCAACAATACGATCCAGCTCGCGACTGCCAAGTCCGACGCCGAAAAATTGCACCGCAAGATCCGGAATCTGGTGCGCTTCGTCGAGGATAATCGCCTCCGCACCCGGCAAGAACTCAACAAAGCCCTCTTCTTTCATTGCAAGATCTGCGAGCAGCAGGTGGTGATTTACGACCACGAGGTCGGCCTCCTGCGCTGCTCGTCTGGCCTTGACGACATGACAATTGGAATACTCGGGACATTTTTGTCCCAGACAATTATCAACGGTCGAAGTAACGTGCGGCCAGATATAGGAGTCCTCCGCAACCTCGGTGAGCTCAGCGCGATCGCCGCTGACCGTCCGATGCCGCCATTCTCGAACCTCGTGCAGATCTGCGCTTAGCGATGGTGCCAGATCAGTCGCCTGGTCCAGACGGTGCAGACACAAATAGTTAGCCCGTCCTTTCAATAACGCCGTTTCAACCGGTCTGCCAACGGCCTTTGCAATCAACGGCAGGTCCCGGTGGTAGAGTTGATCCTGCAGCGCCTTGGTGCCGGTCGAAATTATTGTTTTGCGGTCGCTTTGCAATGCGGGCAGCAAATACGCGAATGTTTTACCCGTTCCGGTTCCGGCCTCGACGACGATTTTATCCCGATTCGCGATTGCTTCAGCAACGGCTTCGGCCATCCACGCCTGCCCGGCCCGCGGCTGGAATCCGGGTAAATAGGATTGCAGGGGGCTGTGTTCGCCGAAGAATTCCGAAAGCTTGGTCACGGCGCAAAGATTACACGGATTAGCGCAGGAAATGACGTGCCATATGTAAATGAGAGGCTGAAATTTGGTCCTGCGTAGGTATAATTGTGGTCCCAGCTAACGGCTCGACCGCGCAAAATAAGAAGCCATCGGCTCACCGAGAATCTGACATGTCCACATCCCTTTCGACCCTCAATGCCTGGGTAGATGAGGTCGCAAGTCGCACGCAACCGGAAAGTGTTGTCTGGTGCGACGGCAGCGACACCGAATTCAAACGATTGATTCACGAAATGCAGGACGCCGGCACCTTGTCGGCCCTGAATCCGGATACCTATCCTGAGTGCTATTTGCATCTGTCCGACCCGAGCGATGTCGCGCGGGTGGAACACCTGACTTATGTTTGTACAGCCGACAAGGACGAAGCCGGACCAAACAATAATTGGATGAAACCGGCAGACGGTCACACCAAGGTAGACGCGCTGTTTGAAGGTGCGATGCGCGGGCGCACCATGTACATAATTCCCTATTGTATGGGACCTATTGATTCACCGTATTCGCGTTGTGGCGTCGAAATTACCGACAGCGCCTACGTTGTCGTCAACATGAAATTGATGACTCGCATGGGTTCGGCCGCTTTACAACGGATTGAACGGGAAGGCACCTTTGTCAAAGGCCTGCACTCAACCGGCGATCTGGATCCGGAAAAGCGTTTGATCATGCATTTCCCTGAAGAACTTTCGATCAAGAGCATTGGCTCAGGTTACGGCGGCAACGCGCTGTTGGGCAAGAAATGCCATGCTCTGCGCATTGCCAGTTACCAGGCACGCACCGAGGGCTGGCTCGCGGAACATATGCTGATCGTCGGTATAGAAAGTCCTGAAGGCGAAACACACTATATCGCCTGCGCATTTCCCTCTGCTTGCGGCAAAACCAATCTGGCCATGTTGATACCGCCCGATTCCATGCCGGGATGGAAAATCTGGACCTTGGGCGATGATATCGCGTGGTTACATCTGGACGATGCCGGGCAACTACGTGCCATAAATCCGGAGTCCGGATATTTCGGCGTTGTTCCGGGCACGAATCAGGAATCCAACAAGAACGCGTACGACATGATCCGGCACGACACAATCTTTACGAACGTCGCACGCACGGCAGACAACGAACCATGGTGGGAAAACAAGAACGTTGGAGAGCCAGCGATTGACTGGCAAGGCCGCCCCTATGATGCGGCGAATGGCAAAGCGGCGCACCCGAACTCGCGCTTCACCGTTGCGGCCACGAATAATGCCAGCTACTCAGAACTGGCCGAGGCGCCTGCTGGCGTGCCGATAGCCGCGATCGTTTTCGGCGGACGGCGCAAAGAACTGGCGCCACTCGTCTATCAGGCCAAGAGCTGGAATCACGGCGTGCTCGTGGGTGCCAGCGTCGCCTCCGAGACGACTTCAGCGAATGTCGGCGAGGTTGGCATCGTGCGGCGCGATCCGATGGCTATGAAGCCATTTTGCGGTTACAACTTTGCTGACTATTGGGGGCATTGGCTGTCATTCGCAGAGCGCACCAGTAGCCTGCCAGGCATTTTCCACGTCAACTGGTTTCGTCAGGATCAGGACGGCAAGTTTCTATGGCCTGGATTCGGCGAAAACCTTCGGGTACTCGAATGGATAATTGAGCGTTGCGAAGGCCGGGTCGATGCCGTCGAAACCCCAATAGGATTCTTACCAGAAGCGGGCGGTATCAACGTCGACGGGCTCGACATGGACAGAGGTGACTTGAACGCATTGACCTCAATCGATGCGGAACAGTGGCAGGCAGAGTTCGACGCGATCGGAGACTATCTGCAAAGCTACGGGGATCGATTGCCAGCAGCCTTGCGTTCTGAACAGGAACGGATTGCTGCAGAGTTGAAAGCGCAGGCGTTGGAAAAAGCGTCGTAAAGACTCGAGTCAGGTTTACTGGATCGTTTTGTAGTAGATCGCCAGTGATGCGCCGGGCTCTTCAGTTTTTCCCAGTCCGATCGTGCCTTCACCGCGCAATTCGGCGCTATCGCGGCGAACGAACGTTTCGTCACCCTGTAAATCCTTGAGAAAAGTGCCATTGGTGCTTTGATCGACAACGATAATCTTGCCACGTCGCATTTCGACCTTGGCATGAATGCGTGATATCAGGTTGCCCTTGATTACCAGATCATTGTCTTCTGCCCGGCCCAGGGTCACGCTCTTGCACTGATCGCTAACCTCAATGTTCTGGCCGCGGAAGCTCAGCTCAACTTTCGCCGGCTTGCGGCCCTTACCTTCCCATTCAATGGTCGGCAGCATGCTGGTTGCTTCGTCCGGATTCCAGAGCAATTCGTACAATGCGACTTCGTCAAGCTTGCCGCGCACGGTCGCCACATCGATTTGCCGAGTCTGCTCCTTGAACATGTCGCTCATTTTCTTGACGGTTTCGCCGGATATGACGATCTGCTTGGCTTTGGCCTGTGACGTCATGCGATTGGCAGTGTGCACTGCGGCACCGAAGATATCGTTTTGCTCCTGTACCACAGGGCCAAAGTGGCAGCCGATGCGGATTGAGACCGCAATACGGTCTTCCTTTTTATTGTCTGCGGTGATCCGGGCTTGCATCAGGATCGCAGCGCTCATGGCCTCATCGACCGTCGGAAATGTCGCCATGACCTCATCGCCGATGGTTTTTATCACTTTACCTTTGAATTGCCGGGTCGCATCCTTCATAACGTCCAGACACGCCGCGACGGTCTCGCTGGCTTTGGTATCGCCAAACTTGTCATACAGCTGCGTGCTGCCAACTACGTCAGCAAACAAAATCGCTACTTCTAGATCCTTCGCCATATATCGTCTGCAATTCGTTGATTTATAAGCCTATTTATCGGCGACAATATACGCTATCCAAGCCAGATCTGCCTCACCGCGTTCATCCGGAGTGAAGACTCCATTCCCCTCACCGTCCTCGTCCTCGCCTTCCCAATAGACTGTCACATTCGAGAAGCCCGCTTCCAGTAGCAGGTCACGTATTTCAGGTGCAGTCCATAGCCGCCACGAGTAACTGAAGGCCTTCTTTAGCTTGGAACCGTCCTTGAATTTGAAATGAATGTAGCACTCGACGTGATTGGTCACCGGATGAAACCTGGCCTGGTGCCAGATATAGGTGAAATTATCGTGCTTGGTTTTTTCCTTGGTTTCCTCCATGGACTCCGGACCGCCAAACATGTCCAGGAACATCAGGCCACCGTCATTAAGAGAATCGCGGCAGCGACGCAAGTAGTTCAGCATTTGCGCACGTTCTTCGAAAATCCAGTAACTAAAGTTGAACGCCACCAGCACGTCCACGGCAGGTGTTGCCACTGTCTGCACATCTGACTCGATCAGCCTGACGCGCGCCTGCTCCTCGGTCTGCAGTCGACTTATACGATTCTGCCGGCCCCAGTCGAGTACCTCGGCTTCAATGTCGACTCCAACAGCCGAGAACTCAGGCCCTTGTTTCACCCACTCGCAGGCAAGGCTGGCCGTGCCACAGAAATCTTCTCGCAGAGTGTAGGCAACGCGTCCGGTGCGTTCCGTGAAAGTCTCCTTCAGAAACTCGACTTCATTCTCGACATTTTGCACCGACTCTTCATACAGTTCATGAATGTCAGCTTTTTGGGCCATCGTTTGATGGCCCGTCTTGTTTGCTATCTTTGCGCTCATGTAAGGCGTATCACTTTGGCAATGTGACGGGACTGGATATTGTAGCCGGGGAATGCCTAGGCCGCCATCGACATCTGTTTTAGAGCAGCTACAACAATATCGGGACCGGCGTCGTCGCGACAGGTATTTTCGGACAGATACCGGCGCCAGGCTCTTGCGCCAGGCTGGCCGAGAAACAAACCAGACATGTGGCGAGTGATCCTGGACAAGCGTTCTCCAGCGGCTAACTCGCGCTCGATATAGGGAAGCATCTGCTCGACAATATCTTGTCGGCGCGGTAGCGGCCATTCCGGTTGCAGGTGATTTTCCAGCTCGGCGAGGAAATACGGATTGTGGTACGCCTCCCGCCCGATCATCACGCCGTCCGTGTTACCAAGAACCTCATCGATCTGTTGCAGCGTCTTAATGCCACCGTTGAGCACGATGTGCAGATCCGGATAGTCGCGCTTCAGCTGATACACGCGTTCGTGATTCAGTGGCGGTACGGTCCGGTTTTCCTTTGGACTGAGGCCATCGAGAATGGCGATACGCGCATGCACGACAAAGGTCTGACAGTCCACTGCAAGCAATGCATCGACAAATCGCCTGAGGAAATCGTAACTATCCTGTTTATCGATGCCAATCCGCGTCTTGACTGTGATCGGTACATCTACTTTGTCGCGCATCGCCGCATAGCATGCTGCAACGATCTGCGGAGTGGCCATCAGGCACGCGCCGAACTGGCCACTCTGGACGCGATCACTCGGACAACCGACGTTGATGTTAATTTCGTCGTAGCTAAATTCTGCCGCTGTGGCAGCGGCGGATGTCATCCATTCGACGTCACTTCCACCCAGTTGCAAAGCAATCGGATGCTCTGCCTCGTCATAGCATAACAGCCGCTCCGGCTCGCCGTGAACGATTGCAGCGGCCGTAACCATTTCCGTATACAAGCGTGAATTTGGGGTAAGCAGGCGCAGGAAGTAGCGACAATGACGATCCGTCCAATCCATCATCGGGGCAATGCTGACCGGGCTCGCCGTCATACTAATTTCGGTTCAAAGACTGATTTAGCAGGTGCCCAAGCCTCGCACCTGCCTGCTGCAATCGTCGTTCAACTACAGGCCCGTGTAATTGCAGGTAGTCTTCAGAGATCGTGAAACTACGCCATTCCTCACCTTGGTCCAATAGCATGTTGTCGCTGCTATACCAGCATGCACCTTGTTTGCGGATGCAGTATTTGGCTTCTGGGGAAATGGTAATTCGAAACGACTCATGCACCCATTCAATGGGCGAATCGTACTTCCAGGCCGCACGTTGCTGGTCGGATATTTCGGCGCGTAGTTGTGCCGCAATCTTGCGGTAATCATCGCCCAGGTTGGATGCGATTATCTTGTAGTCCCAAACGCCGTGAAGACTCGAATCCTCATCATCTGGATCGACATGGTTGCTGTTCGCGCCCCTGTCGTCCTGAAAGGACACATGCATCGGCTGATGCACATCGCCCACCCAGTGGCCCAGCAACTTCAGCGCCAACAGTTTTTCAATGTCGGTCGCCTGGGGATCGAGCAACACCAGATAGTCGGCGTGAATTGCAGCAAACGCACAGGTATCGGCCATTGGACAGTCTGCCGTCGTTATAGCCTGAGTCGACCTGGGAAGATTAATGAAGTGATCCCGCCAACGTATTCGTTCTGGCGTATCGGCGAACAAACACGCTTCGGCAAAATTATCGAAATCGCCATCCAGCGCAAGTAGTTGGTCCAGCTCCAGTCGCGCTTCCGGCAATAATTCATCGTAGGCGATCTGGCAAACAACGCGATGTCCGGTTTCTCCCCATGCGAACGCAAACGCGGGCAACAAAATCAGTAGCGTGGAAAAGCGCGTGATTAAATTCCTAGTCCTTGAGCACATTGATGTACCACTCCGTAAACTGTTGTGTATAGACTTCCATTGGCGCAAATGGGCCTGGCTGATAAAACCGCGACTCGACCCCACGCGCGTTGTCCTGGATAATTTTCTTATCCGCTTTTGTGGTTACATCCCACATCCAGACCAGGTCATTCAGTTCGTAGTCTTTGCCCTCAATCGCGTCATTGCGAACCAGCCAAATGACCTCGCAATCCGTCACATCCAATGCCATGGGTATGAAGCGGTACAGCACTACATGATCACAATAGGCAAGCCCGAAGCTGATCGCGCCGATCTGAAAATCGCTCGCACCACCATCGTAGTCTTTGATGGAGCCTAACAATGGGGCAAGCGGTTTGCCGTCACGACTGCCGGTAACGTGACCTTTTAGCAACGGATATCGATCAAAATAGCGATCATTGCCGACCGCCTCCGTTGGACTATAGGAGACATCAAATGTATCAGGCCACAGTCCGCAGCTCGCAGCTCGATTCATGACTTCCTTGCGCAGCTCCGGATTCATTTTTTCCGGCCGGGCCAGGCTGTGCGCAACCGAATACTCGCGGTGAGCAGGCAAACAGTGATAGCACTCGCAAAAATTCTCCACGGCCAGCTTCCAATTCGCATTGATCGTGTAGCTCTGTCGGCCTGCGATTTTGCTGTTTGCCAGATCATAGGGCGCTAACGCGTCGTCGAGATCCCTGCGAATTTTCGAAAACTCGGCGTCAGCATCAAAATTCACGAACAGCATGCCGTGAAACTCCTCTACCCTGGCTCGCATCAGGGAATACTGGTCCGGCTCTATCGCCTCGAGCATGCGCGGTGCCGCTATAAGACTCCCGTCAAGACCATAGGTCCACGCGTGGTATGGGCACACAAATCTGGCCGTGCGGCCCGCGTCTTCAAGACATACCCTCGAGCCACGGTGCCTGCAGACATTCAGTAACGCATTTACCTTGCCATCGCTATCCCGAACAACAATGATTGACTCACCGGCAATCCGGCTCACAAAAAATTCGCCCGATTCGGGAATTTGACTTGCATGGCCTACAAGAATCCAGGACTTCAGAATGATGCGATCGACATCACTCCTGAATACCTCGGAGCTCAAATAAAACGCCTGCTCCAGGGCGTGCCCCGGCCTGTGCCTGGCTAACAGATCTTTAATCACTGGCCGTCTCTTTACCTGACATTGCGTAGATCTTGGTCACGATTGCTTCAGTAATGATGATTGCTACAACAACCACGATAAACGGAATCAGGCCGCCGAACCGTCAGATCCACCAAAATGAACAAGATGTAATAAATAAATAATCGTTGCCCGTGAGACGGTTTAAGAATTTCCATTGGTTGACTGGTGGCTGACATTAATGCTCCCTTTTTAGAATACCGCGTCTACGCCAATTAAATGTACGACGTTTTCTGGCCGTCACTTCACCTCAACTTTGATTTTTTGCCCGCCGGTAGTCTCGTGCGACATGGCACCTGAGTCCTTCACTTCGTCAAAAACCTAACAGGTGCTTGCTTCGATGGCTTCTGCCAGCTTAATCGGTGCTAACTCAGCGCTTTCTTGGTATTGGTCGGACAGTTTAGCAGCTCCAAATTCCTGGCTGCCACCATCCCCGGCGGCGGTGTCTCGGTCAAAGCTGCAACCGGGATCAGGCGCCGCACCATTTCGTGAAAATAATGAATCCCAACCTCTAGCCGCGACAAGGGACCCGGCGAATAGCCGGTCGTTTGCAGGCCTTTTTGGACTCGTGCACAAAGCGTTTGGTCTTCGTCGTTAACCGAATTATTGATTTCGATGTTGAGTCTGCGCACTTCGAGTTCTTTCGGTGTTGGGTCCTGATGGCCGTAATACACCGCTCGAATCAGTGACCGGTCATGCGTCAACGGTATTATCTGAAATACATCGAGCATCTCCGGATAAAAGTCCAGCCCATGACTGCCTGCCACACCGAACTGAATCCATTTGTCGTGTATCTCTTCCGGAATTCGTGCGCGTGTGTGCCTGATCATCTCCTGGTACTTGCGCTCGACTTCGACATTTGACGGCTTGCTGCGCAAATCAAATATTCCGTAATCAACTCCACTCGAAAGGCTTTCGCCCGCGTGTGTATCGACCAACAGACGGTGCAATCCCGGATGCCCAATCGGAATGTGGTAATTCTCGAGATAATTATCCCATGCGACCTTCCAGTTGCAGTTCCAGATTTGCGTGGTTGTCTCAGCACACTTCACATAGTTTGCGACATCGTACATTTCAAGATACCGCCCCATGTTGCCGAAGTGTTCGGCCAGGCCCGGCCCGTCTCCCAGTACACGGACAAACAATAAGCCGTAGTAAGACTCGAGCTGGATTTCGTGCAAGCCGTGTTGCGATTTATCGACCTCCGGAAAGTGCTCGTCCTGCGGGATTGCCATCAGGCTGCCGTCCATCTGATAAGTCCAACCATGGTACGGACAGCGGATGGTGCCGGGGCAGCTCCCCGGGCCTTCCAGAATCCGCGACGCGCGATGCCGACAGACGTTCTTGAACGCCCGCAGTTTTTCATCTTTGCCGCGAATGACAAACACGTTGTCCCGGCCAATGTCGTGCGTAATAAAATCGCCGACCGCGCCGACCTCGCTGACATGACCCACAAACTGCCAGCGGCGCAGGAAAAATGCTTCGTAGTCGAGTTCAAAGAACTCCGGGTTGGTATATGTCCACGGTTGCAACGGCGCGCCGGGTTTGACGTCCCAGGACTGTTCGTGAAATTCTGCGGTCTTGATCATGGGGACAGTTTACTCTGACACTGAATACTCTGCGAGTGTCCGTTGCTCAGCAACGAGCTTTTCGAGCAATGGTGCTGGCGTCCAGTTGCCGGCCCCAAATCGGTCTCGGAACTCTCTGATGCGTGCAAGCACCCGATCCAGGCCAATCTCGTCCGCATAATGCATCGGCCCGCCACGCCAGGCAGGAAATCCATAGCCGTAGGCGTACACCACATCGATGTCGCCGGAGCGTTGTGCGATACCTTCGTCGAGAATATTGATACCTGCATTGATCAGCGCAAAAATCAGGCGGTCCACGATCTCTTCCGCATCAATCGATCGGCGTGTAATGTCCAGGGCTTGTGCCTCGCGTTCGATAATCTCGAGTACCTCCGGGTCAGAGGTCTTCTGCCGGGTCTCCGGGTCGTAGAGATAGAAGCCCGCACCGCTCTTTTGCCCCAACCGCCCTGCTTCGACTAACGCGTCTGGAACGCGGTAGGCTTTAGGATCTCCTTTGTCTTCGTCCGCCAAAGCCGCTCGCGCCTTGTAACCGATGTCGAGACCGGCAAGATCAGCAACACTGATCGGACCCATCGCCATGCCCCAGTCGTAGAGCGCTGCATCGACACTCTCAGGCGTGCCACCTTCGATCAGACACAATTGTGCTTCACGAAAATAGCCCTGCAACATTCGATTGCCGATAAAACCGTAGCAAACACCCGACATCACAGCCACTTTGCGAATTGTCTTACCGAGTGCCATAACAGTCGCCAACACATCGTCAGCGGTTTTGTCACCGCGCACAACTTCGAGCAACTTCATGATGTGAGCCGGACTAAAAAAATGCATTCCAATGACATCTTCGGGACGGCCGGTAACCGCGGCAATCGCATTGACATCCTGGTACGAGGTATTGGTTGCCATGATCGCACCGGGCCGGCAAACACCGTCGAGCTTGGTGAATATACTTTTCTTTAAAACCGGGTCTTCAAATACAGCTTCAATCACGAGATCAACGTCGGCCAATGCTGCGTAGTCGGTGACGCCGCTTATTCGAGCACGACATGCAGTCGCTTTTGCTTTGCTGAGCTTGCCGCGTTTTACGCTACCGGTATAATTTTTTTCCACGATTGATAAACCACGATCCAGCGCTGCATCGTTTATCTCAAGTAGCGTCACGGAAAATCCGGCATTAGCAAAACTCATCGCTATGCCGCCACCCATGGTTCCGCCGCCAATGATCCCGACTTTTTCGATTGGGCGTTTTTCGATATCACGCGCTAACCCTTTAATCTTAGCTGCCTCTCTTTCGGCAAAAAACAGATGTCGCATTGCCCTGGATTGAGATCCAGCCATTAGCTCAACAAACAAATCGCGTTCTTTGGCCAAGCCATTGGCAAACGACATCGTGGTTGCAGCTTCAACCGAATCGATCATTTTCTGTGGCGCGATTTGACCCCTTGCCTGCTTCGCATACTGCGCACGGGCATCCGCAAATACATTGTTGTCGACTGCCTCAATTCGCACCTCACTGGTCCGGCGCACGGGGGCGTTGTCGTTCAACAATCGTTGCACATACTCGATAGCCTGGTCTCGCAGGTTTTCGGCGACTACTTTGTCGACCAAGCCAGCATCGGCCGCCTGAGCAGCGCTGATCGGCGCACCACTACCCATCAGCTCGATCGCTGTCGATACCCCTGCCAGCCGCGGAAGTCTTTGCGTACCACCGGCCCCAGGAAACAGACCTAGTTTTACTTCCGGCAAGCCGATCTTCGCGGTGTCCAGCGCGATCCGGTAGTGGCATCCGAGCGTAACCTCAAAGCCGCCGCCTAACGCCGTGCCATGGATTGCGGCGACGACCAACTTGGCCGACGCTTCGATCTCGTTTATCAAATCGGGCAGGAAGGGTTTTTTGGGCGGCTTGCCGAATTCGCTGATGTCCGCCCCGGCAATGAAGGTGCGCCCGTCGCAAATAATCAAAATTGCTCTGGACTCATCAGTTTGTGCCGTCTGAATGGCAGCAAGAATCCCTGCCCGGACGGCATGTGACAGCGCATTTACGGGCGGATTATTGATGGTTATCACGCCGATCGAGTCGACGACTTCATAGGTAGTTGGGCTCATGCTCACAGTGTACTTAATTCCGATTTGAAAGGCCGAATTCTGGTAGCATCAGCAGCCATGTACGGACAACTCATCGAACAGGCGGAAAAGTACCTGCGCTCGCTTTACGAGCAGGACAATATCGCCGAGCAACTGATGCGCAAGCTCGCAGAGCTTATGGCCGCAGGCGAAGCCAATGCCGACTCTGCGTGCCGCGCCCTGCGACTGAGTCGACGCACCCTCCAGCGCCGTCTGCGCGCCGAAAAAACCAGCTTTCAAAAAGTATTGAACGAAGCCCGCGCCGTACTGGCTGTCAATTACCTGAGCGACGCGCGACTTAAATCACTCGAAGTTGCGATGTTGCTCGGCTACTCGAGCATCAGCTCGTTCACCACGGCGTTTAAGTCCTGGTATGACATGCCGCCCGCCGCATACAGGCAGAAATTTTTCGGCGCCTAGAAGGCCAGATTTCGTTCCACCACCGCCCATTTGCCATCAACCACCTCGTACAGGTTGAGGTAGTCGCCAGCCTGATGTTTGCTGGCACTCAATGACAGAGTTGGGCCGCCGAACGGATCCTCGTACTTGTCGATCCCTTCCAGTGCCGCGAGTACGTTTTCCAACTCAAGATCTCGCCCTGCCGCCTCCAGCGCTCGAACGATTAGATCGCCTATGACATACCCGATTACCGATTGCGGTGCCGGCGCTTGTCCGTATTTTTCTTCATAGCGTTGCGCCCATTCTCCTGCCCAGGAGCCCGCTGCCTTTTCAACGTCAAAATCCGGCATATAAAACGATGCAGACGCAAGAAATCCTTCCATGCCACCATCTGCTGCGGACGCTATTTCGGGGACATAGGACACCATATTGCTAATGATGGGCGCGTCCCAGCCTGCATCCCGGGCTGACGAGTACAGCAGAATCGCATCTTTCACCAACGGTCCAAGCACCAGCATTTCGCAGCCCGAGTTCTTTATCGCAGTTATCGTTCCTACGAAGTCAGTTTCCGTTGCTTTATGGCTGCCCGTGTACATTACTTCCAGACCCAGGTCTGCTACGGCAGTTTCGAAACCAATCTGATTCTCGTGTCCATAATCGTTCGCGACAAACTGTCCACAAACTTTTGATATGCCGTGCTTTTTCACCATGTATTTCATGCCACCGATAATCTGATCGCGATAACTCACATAGTAATTGAACTTCATTGCATGTAAGGGCTCGTGCATTTGCACGGCTGCCGTAAGCGGGAACAGACTTGGCACATTGGCTTCAAACATCCTCGGCATCAACGCGATATTCATCGGCGTACCCATACTGCCGACCATCAGGAAAATATTGTCGACATTGAGTAGCTTGTTGGTCGCCTTGATAGCGAGCGGCACCTGGTACTGAGTGTCCTCAACCACCAACTCAATCTGGCGCCCGTGCACTCCTCCCGCGGCGTTCGCTTCCGCATACCGCATGCGCTGGCCGTTGGTCATCGGCACTCCCCAAATAGCAAGCCCACCGGATAAGTCCGTATGCGATCCGATCGTAATCGAACTGGCAGTGATGCCCCGGGGAGAATCGCTGCCTGCTTCCGGCCCACCATTGCTGCACGCGACCAATACAAACGACATCAAACCAAGCAATTTTTTCATGGACACACCTTTACTTCAATTATGTTATCGCGCATACATCGTATCGATTAAGTCGTGATACTTTTCACTGACAAAACTGCGTTTCAATTTCATTGTTGGCGTCAATTCCTCATCCTCCGCAGTCAAAAGTATATCGATCAGTCGAAATTTCTTTACTTGCTCTACGCTCGAAAAACCTGCGTTGACACGCTTGATCTCACCGTCAATCAAGCCAATCACTTCTGGTCGCGCACATAACGATCGATAGTCAGTGAACGGCACTGAGTGCGATTGCGCGTAATGCTCAACATTTTCCTGATCGATCATGATTAGGCATGTCAGATACTTACGTTTGTCGCCGATGATCACCGCGTCCGAGATATAGGGCGAAAACTTTAACTCATTCTCAATGACCGATGGGGTTAAGTTCTTGCCTCCCGCGGTAATTATGATGTCTTTGAGTCGGTCGGTAATCGACAGGTTGCCCTCGCTATCAAGCTTGCCGACGTCTCCGGTACGAATCCATCCGTCAACAATCGTCGCGGCGGTCTTCTCAGGAAGATTGAGGTAGCCATCAAACTGGCCGTCTGACCGCGCAATGATTTCGCCGTTGTCGTCAATTCGCACCTCAGTGCCCGGGAATGCCGGCCCAACGGTACCGAAACGGTAGTTGCCGTGGCGTGTGGAAGTGATGATACCGAGCTCTGTTTGACCCCATAGCTCATCGATTGGCAATCCGATCGCCAGGAACCAGCGCAGCAATGACGGCGAAATCGGCGCGGCGCCGGAGCATGCGGAATGGGCCCGGTTGATGCCGAGCACTCGTTTGATATTGCGAAACACAAGGCGATCAGCAAGCGCGTACCGTACTTTTTCGATCAGAGTTAAACGTTCATCGGCAATCAGCTTGTCCGCCCGTCGCAGTCCGATGCCTATTGCAATGTCATACGCTTTGCGGCCAAACCAGGTCGCCTCCGACATAGCAGTAACCACACGCGAATAGAATTTCTCCCACACTCGCGGCACTGCGAATACATACGTCGGAGACAGCTCTTGCAGATTCTGCATGACCGTTTCCGGACTTTCGGCAAAGTTTATCGTTGCGCCATGCGCGATCGGCAGCCAGACCGAAAACATGCGCTCCGCGATATGGCACAGAGGCAGGTAAGTGAGAATTTCATCACTTGGCGATTGTCGAAGGTATTCGGGCGCCAGCGTGGTTTGAAACAAAATGTAGCGATTCGACAGCATCGAACCCTTTGGCATACCCGTCGTACCGGACGTATAAACCAACGCTGCCAGGTCGTCGTTACACCCTTGTGCAACGCTCGCCTCAACAGCGCCGTTGTGACCTTCACGATAGGCCCGGCCTGTCGAATACAACGATTCGAGCGACGCGACCTTGGGATGATCGAAGCCGCGCAAACCACGCCAGTCGAAAACAAATACTTTTCTTACTGCAGGGAGGGATTTTTCGATCTCGAGAAACTTATCGAGTTGTTCCTCGTCTTCGGCGAATAACACCCGCGCATTCGAATCTACGAGCGCATGTTCCACCTGGCGCACCTGATAGGTCGGATAAATTCCGTTAACCACTCCGCCCGCCAGCAGTACACCCATATCCGCCCACAGCCACTCACGACAGTCTTCACTCTGGATGGATACAACCTCGCCGCGCTGCATGCCGACAGCCAGTAACCCATAGGCAATCTCCAGCGCGCGCTCGCGATAATCATTCCAGGAGTAGCTCTGCCAGAGACCGAAGTCTTTTTCCCGCATAGCGATTCTATCGCCGCGCTCGGCCGATTTCTTGAGGAACAGTTTGGCAAACGTATCGCAACCGTCAATAACAATCTGCGGCTTGCTCATCGCCACGTCTTCCGTTTTTTCCAGCGACGACGCCCGCGCACGCCCTCCGCTTTCTTGCCAAGGTAAAACTCTTTAATGTCTTCGCTTTCGAGCAGGTCAGCGCTTGCGCCATCCATCACCATGCCGCCCACTTCCATGACATAGCCGCGTTGCGAAACCTGTAACGCGACCTTCGCATTCTGCTCCACAAGTAGGATTGTGAGCCCTTGCTCTTCATTAAGCCGCGTAATTATTGTGAAAATCTCCTGCACCAGCACAGGCGACAAGCCGAGCGAAGGCTCATCGAGTAACAGCAATCGCGGCCGCGCCATAAAGCCGCGCCCAATAGCCAGCATCTGCTGTTGGCCGCCAGACAGGTACGCCGCCATCTTGCCCTGCATTGCCGCGAGCGCCGGAAAGTACTCGTAGACGATTCCGAGGTCGTTCTCCACGCCGTCCGGATCCTTGCGATTGTATGCGCCCATCGCAAGATTTTCCGCAACCGATAAAAAGGGGAAAACTTCGCGACCTTCCGGTACATGCGCGAGACCTTTACGGGCAACCCAGTCCGGGTCACGACACTGAATTTGCTCGCCGTCGAGCAATACCTGTCCCTTGCTGCTATCCAACGCACCGGTCGCTGTCTTCAGCAAAGTCGTCTTACCCGCACCATTGGCGCCCAGGACTGTAACGATTTCGCCCGCATAGACATCGAGACTAACGCCGCGAATGGCCATGATCGGACCGTAATAGGTCTCGATATTGAGCATTTGCAGCAGCGGTGTACTCACTCGGCAATACCCAGATACGCCCGCTGCACTTCCGGATGTTCACGGACTTCCTGTGGCGTACCGATTGTGAGCAAACGGCCGTTATTGATCGCCATCACGCGATCCGCGACCTGGCCCACCAGATTCATGTCGTGCTCGACCATCACCAGCGTGACGCCAAGGTCATGCTTAATGTCTTCGAGCCAGAACGAGACGTCATCCGTTTCTTCGTTGTTGAGTCCGGAGGCTGGCTCATCCAGTAGCAGCAAGGTCGGCTCGGCGCAAAGCGCCCTCGCCAGTTCGACGTTCTTGCGCGCGCCATAGGACAGATCAGAAATGCGTTCATCGCGGTACTGCGCAATTTCCATCAGGTCGATAACGTCCTCGACCTTGCGTCGATGTTCAATCTCGGCTTTGCGAACTCGCGGCAAAAAAGCAAAATGGGTAAACGGATTTGCATTCGTGTGCGAGTGCCGGCCAACCAGAAGATTTTGCAGGACGGTCGCCTGCTCGAATAACTCGATATTCTGGAAAGTACGGCCAATACCCGCGCGCACTACTTTGTGCGCTGGCAACTTGAGCAGGTCCTGATCGCCGTATCGAATAGAGCCAGCGGAAGGTTCATATAAGCGGCTGATCAAATTGAAGATGGTGCTCTTGCCGGCGCCGTTCGGTCCGATAATTGCGAATGTCTCACCGGGTTCAACATCAAACGAAACATCCTCAACCGCGTGCACGCCGCCAAACGTGATCGACAGATTTCGAACCGACAGAGTTGCCGCAGCACTCATCGCATACGCTCTGTTTTCAGGTAAGTTTTTTGCCGCACGAAGGAGGACTTCCGGTAATACGGAAACGTCTCGAAGAAGAACCGCAGCTTCATCCAGCGACCGTAGATTCCGAGCGGTTCAAACATGATCACCAGAACGATGATCAATCCAAACAACATCGGTTCGAGGCCCGCAGTCTGACCGACCGAGGGCGGCAGCACATCTTTGAGAAAACTTAAGGCAATCGGCAGAACTGAGATAAATACTGCGCCTAAGATTGCGCCAAGAACGCTTCCCAGGCCACCGACAACGATCATTAGCAAGAGCTTCAGTGACTCGAGGACCCCAAATACGTCGGGCGCAAGATACGTAAGATGATGTGCCAGCAACGCGCCAGCCAGACCGGTAATAGCCGCACTGACGCCAAACGACTGAATCTTCACCCACTCCACATTCACGCCGAGGCAGCGCGCCGATAACTCCGAGTCCCGCACCGACACAAAGGCGCGTCCGGTTGGCGTCCGAAACAGGTTTGACGCACCCCAGATGACGATGGCTGCGAGCACGAGATCCAGATAATACTGCTGCCATGCGTGCGCCAACGAGATGCCGAAGACTTGCAGGTCGGGCACCACCATTCCCGAGTGGCCGCCGGTCACTGATTGCCATTCGCCGAATACCGTTTCGATCAAAATGCCGAACGCAAGCGTGGCAATGGCGAGATAAAAGCCGTGCATCCTGGACGCGGAACGACCAATCAGCATGCCAATGACGCCGGTGAAAAGTATCGTGATCGGAATCGACACCAGGAATGGCACCTCCAGCGTCAACAGAAATGAGTGCGTGTATGCGCCAATACCGAGAAATGCGGCGTGACCGAAACTCACCTGACCGGTATGGCCCGTTAGAATCATCAGACCGATACCCGCAATGGCATAGACCAGCATCAAGCCGAGTTCGGCGAGGTAATAATCCTGTAGCAGTAATGGCGCAGCCAGCATACAAGCGGCAACAATTGCGACCCGAACCTTCTCTCCGGTCTTTGCCAGAAAGCGAATGTCGTCGTTGTACCTGGTTTTAAAGAGATACTGCATCGCTCAGACTTTTTTCTGGTAGGTCTGGACGATGAGACCTTCCGGCCTTACGAACAGGACAATCAGCATGACAACGTAAGCCGACACGCCCTTGATACCAGGCAGGTAGTAATCGGCGAATGGCTCAATGACCCCTATGAGCAAGCAGCCGAGTAACGCGCCTGGAATAGAGCCGAAACCACCAACGATCGCACCGGCAAGCGCCTTGATGCCGAGAATACCGATCGTCGTATCGACTTGTGTCACAGGTGCCAACAACGCGCCCGCCGCCGCTGCCAAAAACGCACCGATGGCCCAGGTACATGAAACCAGACGCTTCACGGGTATGCCCATGTAGTATGCGGCAAGTTGATTTTGCGAGGCAGCCTGCATTGCGACGCCGTAGCGGGTACGACTGAAGAACAAATAGATAACGGCGACCAGAATCGCAGTAGCAACAATAATCGCGATTCGGTCCGTATTGACTTCGACCATATTGCCGATAGCGATCTTGCCGTCAAAAGGAGTATCCAGGGACTGGGTGTTCCAGCCGAAAATCATGCCGGCCATGGCCCGGAAGATGAACCCGAACGCGACAGTGAGAATAAACACGCTGGCTTGCGACTCGCCAATAATGCGGCGCATGATCGTGGCATCCACCAGGTAGCCGACAGCAGCTATGGTCAGGCAACCCAGGACGAACGCGGGCCAGAACCCCCAGCCCAAAGCCTCCGAAAACGCCAACACGGTGAAAGCGCCTAACATCATGAATTCGCCGTGCGCGAAATTCACGACTTCAGTCGCCTTATAAATCAGCACAAAACCCAGCGCGATCAGGCCGTATGCGCAGCCTTGCGCGATCCCTGTAATTGCAAGATGCAAGATGTCATTCAGGGGCAGCATGAATTCAGTCCGTAACCTTTTGTTTTTATGTGTATTTTACACGTCGCAGACAAACCGATAATAGCGCATTGTGAAAGCACCCGGTAACACTCAATTTACGATATGATTCGCGGCTCGCTGCCGGGACCGAATCGAGGAAAAATCATGCGCGACATGCTGCAATTCTATATTGACGGTAAATGGGTTGATCCCGTTACTCCGAAATCTCTGGACGTTATCAACCCTGCCACTGAAGAGGTATGCGGACGCATTAGTATTGGCTCTGCTGCCGACGTCGACATTGCGGTTGCGGCAGCAAAACGCGCATTTGAGACTTATTCGCGGACCACCCGCGATGAACGAGTCGACCTGTTGCAGGCGATCCTCGACGAATACCTGAAACGCTTTGACGACGTTGCAGAAGCCATCATGGATGAAATGGGCGCACCGTGGGAAGTCGCGACTAAAGCACAGGCCGCCAGTGGCACCCAACACATTAAAGCTGCCATTCGCGCGTTGAAAAGTTTCGAGTTTGAAAGTAAAAGCCGGTCCACTTTGATTGTCAAAGAGCCGATCGGCGTGTGCGGTCTCATTACGCCCTGGAACTGGCCGCAAAACCAGATTGCCGTGAAAGTTGCGCCCGCACTGGCCGCCGGCTGCACGATGATATTGAAACCCAGCGAAATTGCCCCGTTTGACGCCTATATATTCGCGGAAATTCTGGATTCCGCCGGCGTGCCTGCAGGCGTGTTCAATCTCATCAATGGTGACGGTCCGGGCGTTGGCACGGCACTAAGCATACATCCGGACATCGACATGGTTTCGTTTACCGGCTCTACACGTGCAGGAATATTGGTCGCGCAAAACGCAGCTCCAACGGTGAAGCGCGTAGCACAGGAACTCGGTGGCAAGTCACCGAACATTCTGCTCGACGACGCCGACTTTGATGCAGCGGTCAAAGCCGGTGCTGCGGAAGTATTCTTCAACACGGGACAGTCCTGCGACGCGCCGTCGCGAATGCTGGTGCCGAAAGAGCGCATGGATGAGGCGGCTGCGATCGCCGCAGCTGTTGCTAACGCAACCGTGGTTGGCGATCCGCGCGGCGACGGTGTTGAAGTCGGGCCGCTCGTGTCCGAATTGCAATGGAACAAGGTACAAGGGCTCATTCAAAAAGGCATTGATGAAGGCGCTACCCTCGCCGCCGGTGGTATTGGTCGACCCGACGGCCTGGAAAAAGGCTACTACGCGAAACCAACCGTGTTTGCGAATGTCAATAATGACATGACCATCGCCCGCGAAGAAATTTTCGGTCCGGTTGTTTCGATCATCCCCTACGACGACGATGAAGACGCGATCCGGATAGCGAACGATACACCCTATGGGCTGGCCAGCTACGTCTCATCAACTGACATGGAACATGCGCGCAGTGTCGCAGCACGGCTGCGGACCGGAATGGTACACATCAATAATGCCAGTCTCGATGCAGGCGCACCGTTTGGTGGCTACAAACAGTCCGGCAACGGTCGCGAATGGGGCAGCCATGGCTTGGAAGAATTTCTTGAAGTTAAGTCAATCAGCGGCCTGGAACAGAAAATCTGATGAGAAAGACACTTTTAGTTTTGGGCTGTATTTCGGCATTACTCGCGAGTGCGTGCACCAGCGAGTCAAATCGACCAGTCGCGAACGGCGAAGGCGTCGTTCGAGCAGTCAACACGATTCCAAGTTCACCTTCTGTCTTGTTTCTGATTGAGGAACGTTCAATCAGTACCGTCGAGTACTCGAATGTTTCTGATCAGAGCCGGTTTGACGATTTGGAATATATCTTCAATTTTGAAGCGGTTTTTCCGGAAAACAATTTGCAGCAGAGGGTTGCCAGCACTACGGTTAATGTCGAGAAAGATCATGAGTACACGTTCGTGATCACTGGCGACCTCGCTACTCCCACGATCATTGTCTGGGACGATTTAGTCCGTGAGTGGGCCGGGACGGAAACAACGTTTCAGGCTCGCTTTGCGCATACTGCAGAATCCCTCGGCCCCATCGATATTTTCTTTGCCGCACCTGGAGTCGCACCGCTCGCAGGCCAGGAGGCAGGCACGCTGGGTTTCGGCGAACTGTTACCGGCATCGGACTATGAAGCGGGTGACTTCGTCTATACGATCACGACCGCTGGCGATCCAAATGACATCTTATTCGAATCCAACACGCTTGCTGCGAACGCCCAGGGCGGTTTTATTATCACCGTATTTGATGGGACGGCCAACGACCCGGGCCCACTCGCGGTACGAGTCCTGCCGGACGAAGGTGGTATTTCCAGCCTCGCCGAGGTCAACGTTTCTCCAAGCATCCGATTTATTCACGCAGCCGCGGCACTCGACCCCTCTGACGTCTATACCGACGAGTTGTTGATGGACCAGGTCCTGACAGATCATTCATTTCGCGATGTAAGCGGCGACATCGATATAGACAGCGGCAACTACACCTTCACGTACACCTCTGTTGGCAATGTCGGAGCAGTGCTTTTTTCGGGCAATGGCAATGTGTTTCCGTCGACCCACAATCAGCTGTACGTGATCGGCGAAGCAGGCGCTCTGACCTCGTTCATCCGCATTCCGGATCGTCGTTCTGTAGAAACGCTGGTCAAACTTACTTTTATTCACACAGCGGTCAACCATCCTCTGGTCGACTTTTACGTTGTCGTAGCCGGTACGGATATTGCCGACGAAGCGCCGCGGTTTTTTAGTCTCGCGCCAACTGGAACCCCGGTGACCACGAATGTCATTAACGGCGATCTCGAACTGTATATAACCGTTGCCGGTGAAAAGACAGTTATTGCCGGACCGCTGGCCTTGACCACTACTCTTGGCGACGTAATAGAGTACTTGTCCTTCGACAATGTCGACCCTGCGACAGCGGACCTGGTTCTTATTCCGCTCCCGTAGACCGGGGGTCTGAAAAAAGCCAGCTAGCGACGGCGACCGCAACAATCGCCCCCGCCAATTGCGCGCCGATGAATGCGGGCGCGTCATGTGGCAGAATTCCGGAAAATGTGTCACTTAACATTCGTCCGATTGTGACGGCCGGATTGGCAAAGCTGGTGGAAGCGGTAAACCAGTACGCCGCGGTGATGTACAAACCGACAGTTGCCGCTACAGCGCGCGTTCCCAAATGCAGTGTGCCGAGAATTGCCAGGACAAGCCCAAACGTCGCAACGCCTTCCGAAAACCACTGCCCGATACCGCTGCGCTGCTGCGTCGAGGTTTGCAGTATTGAAACATCAAACATTGCATGTGCAGCCCATACACCAAGGATCGCCCCAACGATCTGCGCCACGCCATACGCCCCGGCGGTGTAGATCTCTATCTCCTTACGCAGTGCAAAAGCAAGCGTCACGGCTGGATTGAAATGCCCGCCGGAAATCCGCCCGAACACCAGAATCAAAACGACCAGTATCGCGCCCGTGGGAATCGTATTCCCGAGCAAGGCAATAGCCACGTTTCCACCAGCCAGAGTTTCAGCCATGATGCCTGACCCCACTACTGTTGCCAGCAACATCGCGGTACCCATGGCCTCAGCGGCGAGTCGCTTGGCCATCGATTTTTCAGTCAACGCTGCCACCTGCAAGAAATGCAGCGATTCTTCGCTTTAAATTTGCATAAATGGCTTCGAATGCTGCAGACCGGGCAGCCACGTCAGTCATCGCAGCCGGGTCCGGCAAACCCCAGTGCAAAGTTACCGGGCTGCCGTTCCACACTGGGCATGATTCCCCCGCAGCGTCGTCGCATACCGTTATAACCGTATCGATCGAGGCTGCTTGATCACCACAAAATTCGCTCCAGGATTTCGATCGCAAACTATCCGTATTGTGTCCGTGCCGCTCAAGCAGTTGCAGTGCACCTGGATTAACAGCACCGACCGGGTGACTGCCCGCGCTATAAGCACGGTGGTACTCAGGGCTCATGTCGTTAAGCAGCGCTTCGGCGACAATGCTTCTGGCAGAGTTGCCGGTACACAGGAACAAGACTTTATGCACAACAGCGAGACCCGTCGCTCTGCGGTTCTACGTCAGCACCGTAGTGAGTAATTTCCCCATGAGTGACAAATGTTTCCCAGGCAACCTGGTCCGGGTCGCGTACCCAGCTCTTGGTCGATTTTGCGTAGCAGCATTCAGCCTGCGGCTGGTCAAACGTTTGCCGGTTTGCCGCATGCAGTCGATTCTGAATTTCGGCCAGCTCAGCCTCGGTGTCAGTTTGCAAACCGACATGATTGATTCCGCTGGAGCGAACGGACTGGCTAATTGCGAAATTTATTCGCGGGTCTTCCAACATCCACTTCGCGTAGTCACCTTTTAACACCGTGGGCTCTGTGCCAAACAGGGTCTTGTAGAATTCGACAGACTTATTCACATCAGCAACATTTATGTTTACGTGAAACCGTTTCACAGGGTCCTCTCCTCAGCATTTCATAGAAGCGGCAATGGGCTCACAGAGCTCGGCAGTGCCGCCGCAACAATCTTCCATCAAATACACAATCAATCCACTCAGAGCCTTAAAGTTCGCGCTGTAGATAATATGCCGGCCTTCGCGGCGACTATTGATGATTCTCGCGCGACTCAGCTTGTGCAGATGGCTGGACATGGTGTTTTGCAACGCGTCCATGCGGTCGGCTATAGCGCCAGCGGAAAGCCCGTCCGTTCCTGCCTGCACAAGCAAGCGAAAAACGCCCAGCCGGGTCTCATGCGCAAGCGCCTCAAGCATGCTCACAGAAGTTATTATATCCATATATCGAGAATAATCGATATATTTATGCCTTGTCAAGCCACAGTATCCGGGCAGTTCAGTGGTCAGGACGCGGTGGCGGCCTCGATATAGGCGCTTCTGTCATTAGCAGCATCCTCGGCCGAGATTGCTTTTGCGTTATACATTGCCTCGTCCGCAACGCTAATCAAGTGCCAGAGCTCCTCGCCGTGTTTGGGCATAAGAGCGATTCCCACACTGGCGGTGCACTTAATCTCCTGCCCCTGAATGATGTAAGCCTCGGATGCGGCAACGACCAGTCGTTCGGCTACATGTTTCGCATCATCAATGCTCACCCCAGGCAACACGATCGCAAATTCATCACCGCCTAAACGCCCCAATACATCTTCAGGGCGAAGGCAGAATTCGAGGCGATGACCAAACGCCTTGAGCAAAGCGTCTCCTGCCTGGTGGCCAAACCGATCATTGATACTCTTGAACTGATTAAGATCCAGATAGAGAACTGCACCGCTATCGAAATTCCGCACCGACGTCGCCCCTTCCTTCTCGAAACCACGCCGGTTCAGAACACCGGTTAAGGGATCCCGTAACGCGTCGGCAAGCATCTTATCCTCATTGCGTTTGCGCGACGTGATGTCGATAAGAGTCACCGAGAAGTCTTCATCGATCGGCTCCCCGGATATACGCAGCCAAACGCGACCCGCATTGGTTTCCGTGCACGTCTCATAGCTGACAGTAGAGCTGTTGCCGGAATCATCGTTGAAGTGATTAATTAATTGCTCTGGATCGAGCTGCTCGAGCTTATCGAGGGGCATACCAACCAGTGTTCCGACACCGGAACCCAGGAATAATTCTGCAGCCTGGTTTGTGTACACACAACGAAACCGACGATCTGTATCCGCAGCACCGCGTGCGAAACGCAATATTCCGTTAGAAGATGTTTCGATAAGGGTGCGGATGAGATGTTCGTTGTCGGCCAGTTTGTCCAACGCGTTGCGCCGCTCTGTCACGTCACGGCAAACAACGACCAGGCCCAGGTTTTGCCCTTTCGGGCCGGTAAGGGGTCGTGAGCTCAACTCATAAACCTGATCGTCTTGCATTCGCAGCGTCTGCGTCAGGTCAAGCGCGTTTGCCTTCTTCAGTAGCTCCCGCGCCTTTGGGAAGTCCTCCCAAAGCTTTCTGCCCAGCAACTCTGCTTCAGTTGCCTGCAAAAACTCCTGCGCCCTCTTGTTGACGCAGACGATTGAGCCGTCGGTATCAAGCACGATGATCGGATCACGAACGTGGTGGAAAAGAGTTTCATAGGCAAACGGACTGAATTCGAAGAAACGCAGCGTTACGCTCGCGTACCAGTAAACTGGCAAGAGAAGCACCATGGTTGCCGAAGAAAAGGGGAAATCTATCGGACCGATACCAAGAAAGTTATTGCCCACACTAACGATGAACGGTAGTAGAGCACAAACGATTAGTACGACAATTGTCTTGCGATGCGCAGGCGCAATACTCGGCAACTGACTCGTCAACGCGATGACGGTGTACAAGAATAAGCCGTACATGAAAGGCGCATGTACCCGATTAAACCAGTCGTGTTCAGTTAAATTAGTGAAACGGATGCCACTGTCCGTGACGACATACGACCAGATGATATTGTGAATCGGGTTCGTCAGTGCCAGGGCAGTCGAGGCAATGGGGATAACCGCTAACATTGCGACGATGATGGGGCTAGGTGCGCCAACTGTGTAATCGCGGTAGACGATGTAGAACGCGATCGGCAGGAATCCGGAAGCAAACAGGGAAAGCGTACGACCTATCCCGTAAATATTCGGATCCTGTGTTCCATATGCGAATGCGGTGCCCGCCACGAGCGAGCCAATCAGGAACAGAAAAAACGCAATGATGTTGTTCGTATACTGAACAGACGAGCGTGCCACATAGATTGATAATCCCAGGTAGGCGAGCGCAGCGATCGCAAAAATGGGGCGCAGAATGAGTTCGAGATTGTCGAACATCAGATGGCTCCACGCGCGGCGATGTGAGAATGACACAGCATTTCGATATGCTAGCCGTCTGCGACGCTACATAATGGGGCGTGCGTCGCATTATGGCTAAAACAAAGGCTTACAGACCCGCCGCGGTGTCCTCAATCAGCATATCGACGACCGCGTGCAAAGCCGTTTCAGCGTCGTCACCGGACGCTCGAGAAATCTCGTAGGTCTTTAGCTGTCGATGCGCGCTGGTACCGCGCGACAGAATATCGCGGACATGGCTGACTTCCTCCTCACAGCCAAGCGCCACGGCGTCTTCGGCAATTAAAATTAGAATCTCTTCGAGTAACTCTTCGAAAGGCACAACAGTGCCCTTTGCCAGGTCGATCAGTCCCTCGTCAAAGCTGTAGCGCATCGCGCGCCAGCGATTCTCCCGAATCAGCATCGGCGTATAGATGCGCCAGCGCTGATTGCGAGCCCGAAGGCGATACAACATCCGCAGAATGCAAACCAGCAGAGATGCCAGTGCAACCGTGTCTTCCAGTTTTGTGCAGACATCCATTACCCGCGTCTCGAGCGTGGGGTAGCGAGCACTTGGACGAAGGTCCCACCAGATGCGCGTGGAATCTTCGATCAGGCCGGCATCCATCAGAATCTGGATGTGTCGTTCATACTCGGCGTAACTGGCAAACCGTTCCGGAATTCCGGTTCGAGGCAACGCGTCAAATACGGTCAGACGATAGCTCTTCAGTCCCGTATCGCGGCCTTCCCAAAACGGTGAGGAGCATGACAGTGCCAGTAAGTGCGGCAGGAAGTACGACATCTGATTCATCAGGTCGATACGCAACTCGTTGTCGTCAATACCGACATGTACATGCATCCCGCAAATCAGGAGGCGGCGCGCTGCGGCTTGCATCTCCAGCGTCAACGCCTCGTAGCGATCTTTGGGGGTCTGCTTCTGGTCGACCCAGCTACTGAATGGATGCGTAGAAGCAGCAATCGGGGCATAGCCATAATCGTTGGCTACATCGACAATGATTTTGCGCAGTCGTCGCAGGTCGTCTCTTGCTTCCTGTACGTTGTTGCAAACTTTGGTCCCGATCTCTATTTGCGAACGCAGTAATTCGGGTGTGACCTGACCGCCACATTGTTCTTTGCAGGCTTTCATTAGACTTTCAGGGGGATCAACGACCAATGCGCGTGTTTCCCGATCGACCAGCAGGTACTCTTCTTCCACACCCATTGTGAATTTCGGACTACGCACTCGCACGTGACTCTTGTAAGCCGATATCGGCAGGTATCGAGCTGATAATCTTGTGCATTACTGCCGCTATTTTCTCGACATCGGCGATATCATCGATCAGGTCCTGTCGAATCTCGATGCCCAGATGCGGTAACCCGATCGCCTCGGCGTGCTGATCCACCGTGTAGTCCTGTGGTGCCTTACCCGAGTAGGGTTCGTTATCACCTGTGACATAACCGGCTGCGCGAAATTCCGCGATAAAAATGTCAGGTAAGCGCGCGTCGGTATCCCACAATATGCCTACTTCCCAGGGCCGCGCTTCGCCATTGAGTACCGGCGTGAAACTGTGAATGGAAATGAACGCCGGCGGCGGCCCGATCAATTGCAGCCTTTTGACTTGCTGATCAATTGCCTGATGATAAGGGTGATAAATTTCGCGCGCCCGAGCGTCTTTGTCGGCCTGCGAAAGATTGCGATTCCCAGGCACAATAATCCCGTCGCCAAACTCGAGGAAGGCACCGGGATCAAGTAGTTCACGATTGCAATCGACGACCAGGCGAGAATATTGTGCCAGTACCGCGGTTACGCCAAGGCTGTCGGACAGACTTTCAGTTAACGATCCTGCACCTATGTCGATCGCGAGATGACAACGCCTTGCGAAAGGATCCAGCCCCATGTCGCCCAGTGATTCCGGAAATCGGCAGCTCGCGTGATCGCATACCAGCAAAACCGGCGCTTCAGAAACCGCATTGTGAATATAGAACGGCGCTGGCTCCGCGGCAGACAAAAGGCAATTGGGTTTTTGGGTCGAGCCGTCGCGCATGCGGGGCAGTATACCTTCAGGCGCTCTTCACCGTGAAACGATTAATGCCTCTGCCGCTGCCCCAGGGCGCGAACGATGCGACAGATGCTGGCCGCGCAATGTAATAGCCTTGTGCAAACTCGACACCTAAAGATCCAAGCTTTTCAAGCACTTGCTTTGTCTCAACCCGTTCGGCAATGGTCTCGATACCCATCGCCTGGCCTACTTCGCTGATCGCCTTGACCATACTTTCGTCGACAGTATCATCCGCAACGTTGCGAATAAACTGGCCGTCAATTTTCAGATAATCGACCGGCAGATTCTTGAGATAGGTAAATGATGATAATCCGCTGCCAAAGTCGTCGAGCGAAAATTTGCAACCCAACGCCTTTAGAGACTGCATGAAATGTACAACCCGCGACAAATTTGAAATCGCAGCGGTCTCTGTAATTTCGAAACAAATGGCACCCTTCGGCAGCTTTTGTTTCTGCAGTTCGCGGATCACATCGCCAAGAAATCGATCTTCACTCAGCGAAGTGCCGGAAAGATTGATCGCGAGCGTATAGCGCGCCTCGCTGTCGCTACTCCTGTCTGCAAGGTTCGCAAGTGCCTCATGAATCACCCAGCGGTCCAGCGTAGACATCAGATTGTAGCGTTCCGCCGCGGGAATGAATTGATTTGGGCTAACCAGGTCGCCATTTTCGTCTCGCATGCGTAGCAACAGCTCATAGTGTCCGCGTGACTCAACACACTTGTCACCTATGCCGATAATCGGCTGGAAAAACAGCTCTAGACGATCTTCTTCGACCGCGCTGCTGATTCGCGATACCCACTTCATTTCCTCGTGCCGCAAGCAAGCATCGCTGTCGCGGTATAAGTGGATTTGATTGCGGCCTTTGTCCTTGGCCGAGTAGCACGCGACATCTGCCGAACTCATCACCGTTGCAACGTCCGCGGCCTCACTGGTTACAATTACGACTCCAATTGAACAACGGACTGATGCGAAAGATTCCTTCCACTCGAAGCGAAAGCCCTCAATGGCGCAACGAATTGATTCAGCCACCTCCATCGCACGCTCTTCATTGCAACGCTCCAGCAGAACGCTGAACTCATCGCCACTCAGGCGGGCCAGCACATCTGTGGAACGTATTTGGCTATGAATTATCTCCGCTATCCGTTTAAGCAGAGAATCGCCTGCGACATGCCCGAAGGTATCATTTACAACCTTAAACTGATCGAGGTCCAGGTACAGCAGCGCATGACTTTGCTCCGGGTCCGACTGCAGCGAACGCATAGCAGTGACAAGTCGATTCTCAAATTCGCGGCGATTGATCAGATCAGTCAGGGAATCGTGCGAGGCCTGATAACTCAATTGACGAAACAGCCGAGTTTCTTTACTCACGTCGTGGAAAACCATGACCGAACCGATGACATTACCGATACGGTCACGGATCGGTGCCGCCGAATCCTGAATCGGAATCTCATCACTGTTTTTGTTGATGAGGATAGAATGATCGTCGAGCGTGATAACCCGCTCTTCCTGCAAACAGCGCATCACCGGATTCTCGACTGTGGCGCGGGTGTGTTCATTGATAATGGTCATGATCTCGGAGATCGGTTGGGTGCTGGCACTGCGCATGTCGTAGCCGGTCAGATCCTGGGCTACCGGATTAATGTAGTTAACACGTCCTTCGGCATCCGTGGTAATAACGCCGTCGCCGATCGACTGCAGAGTGACCTGCGCTCGCTCCTTTTCTTCAAAAATTCGGGTTTCCGCGAGCTTACGCTCGGTGATATCGGTAATGGTGCCTTCATGCGCAACAATGTTGCCGTCGTCGTCGTACACCGCTCGCGCGTTCTCAAGTACGACAATTTCACGACCATCTTTTCGACGTAAGCGGTACTCAAAATTCTTTATAATCCCTTGTGCTTCGAGACGCGCAAAGACGCGTTCGCGATCGATCGGATTTACATACAGCATCGTCGTATTGCCGACGCTCTTGAGTTCCTCCGTACTGTCGTAGCCAAGCATCTCGACCAGGGCCGGGTTCGCGGCAATCAGTTCGCCGGCTCGCGACGCGATGTAGACGCCGTCAACTACGTTCTCAAACAGTCCGCGGTACCGCATCTCCGAGTTTTTCAGCTTGCTTTCATCAAGCTGGCGTTTGATCGCGATTCCTGCGAGTTTCGCTATCCGGCTCAGCTTGTCGAACTCGTCAGTTGTCGGTGCACGTGGATCCTTTACGTAAATGTCCAGGGTCCCGATGACACGCCCACCGGCGCCAGACAGCACGAAGGACCAGGCGGCGGCAATTGCATGCGTAGACGCTTTTTTGGCATGCGTATTCCAGCCCGGGTCAGTCGCCAGATTGGTGCTGAAATGATCTTCGCCTCGCGCGACAGCGACACCGCAGGTGAGACTGTCATCCGCAACTTTCACGAAGTCGAGGGCGAGCTTGAAAGTTTCCGGAAGACTCGGAGCTTGAATGACGCCAAGCGTCGTCATGTTGTTGTCGACTTGCATCACGGCGGCGCGAAATCCGTCGTCGATTTTTTCGACGCAGCGACAGACAGCGCGCAACGTGCGGCTGTACGGCGTGCTCGCCGCTATCATTTCAAGGATCTTGTTCTGTGCGAAGGCGATGGACTCGTTGCACTTACGCTCTTCGATATTGGATATCGAGGCACGAATCAGTCGCGATTCGCTGGACGGCAGGCGACTAAAACGCACTTCACAGGGAATTTGTTTGCCCGTTGAATCCTGGTGCATCCATTCAAAGGTGGGATGCCCTCCAGCCAGCGCCTCGTCTACGAAGCCGCGGCCTACACCGAATGATGGCAATCCATCAGGTTGCATTTCAGGACTGATGTCCTGCGGCCCGACTGTCAGCAGCCGCTTGCGCGACAGGTTAAACAAACTGCAGGCGTTCGCGTTCGCGTCAACAAGGCGGCCTTTATCGACATCGAATACGACGATCGCTTCGGGGGCATTCTCGACCAGGGCACGATATCGCTCTTCGTTAATCTTGAGCGCTGTTTCTGCTTCCTGGCGTCCGGTGACGTCACGTAAACTAATCACGAATATTCGACTGTCCCCCGCGGCGAGCTGACTGGCTGCGATTTCCGCGACAAAACGGTCGCCATTGGCACGCAGCGCTTCGACCTGGCCGCCCTCTATACGCGGCAATGTATCTTCCAGGTCGGAGAGGAACGGCGTCAAGAACCGCTCGAGTGACTGATCTTTAGACTCGGGAAGTATGTGTTGCAGTTTTGACCCGATCAGTTGATCTTTGGTCAGCCCGAAGAATCGGGAACAGGTCTTGTTGCAGTTGCAAACGATGCCGCTCTCGCTGACGGATAACAGTGCTTCGGTAACGCTGTCGAAGATTGCCTCAATCGGCGTGGTACTCGTCAGTGACTGCGTGATGGTCGCTTCCATCTGGTCGTAGTGCGCATCGATCAGGCTCAGGAGCTCGACGAAGTCTGGCTTTTCAATGCCGGAATCCTCGGTTGCCTGTTTGATTTTCGCGCGCAGATCCTTGTGCATCGGTATCGTCGCTCAGTCCATTGAAACCCACTGCAGCGTCCAACTTTAGGGACTATTCAAGCAAAGGTCTGTGAACTGATTCAGATTCTGACGCATTCGTGGGAATTATTTCCCGATAAATATCAGCACGTTATGACAAAAAGCTGATGTACTCTCATCTGAACGTATGTCACTAGACATAAGATAGGAAACCGGCGAGAAGCCGGTGACTTTTCGACCGAAGTAAAGCGCAGCGCCAGCGAGCCATGAGGGAGAGAAGTCACCGGCTTCTCGCCGGTTCTGCTCTAGTCTTCTTCGGCAGGGAGGGTGCGGAGGAGATCACCGTTTTCATCGCGGGTGACGGTGCCATTTTCGAGGATTTCTCGCGGTGCCGCCGGGCCTACCTGGATGGGTACGGCGGTGACGGTCTGCATCGAACCGGAGCCTGTTTCGATAACTGCGGCAACATTGAGATACAGGCGGCCTTCACGTAACGGGACCACGGTAACCTGTCGGGCTACGGACTCGTTTTTGCTCGACGGTGAGATTGTAACCGTCGTCGATTGGGCTTCGGGCATCTGCAAAGCCGTCGGATCGTTAACGCGAAATGAAACTTTGTATGGCGAGGTGCCCAGCGCCGACTTGAACTGCAGATCCAGTGCGACCGGTGAACCGACAATCGGTGTGCCGATCACCCGGTAGGTGATCTGAACCGGGCTTTGCACTTCCGATGTTCGCGCGACACTAAGGTCCGCTTTCGCTGTCGACGTTTGAGCGTCAACCGGGCCGGTTTCACCGCCGCATGCCGTTAACAGTGAAACCGCAGCTATGGTCGAAAAAATCGCTCTGTTCATAGAATTCACCAAATCTGGTTAAGGTGTTGAATTGAAGCTTACGTCAAAACAAACAACCGGCGGATATGACGCGGGTCGATCCGGATCAGCGTAACGCCAGTCGCGCAAGTCGGCAATGTAGGTTCCGGGCTGCAATACCGGCGTCGTGCCCGTTTCCAAATTATCTTCGCCGGATATCAATTCCATGATCAGGTTACCATTGCGCACCAGGTTCATGTCCGGATCGCTCTGATCACGGTCTGTCGTATCGGGTGTCGCTGGCGTAGGCGTTGTTGAAGCAATTACGACGTTGAATTCGTCAGCGAACGGTATATCGAGGCGGATATATCGAAACTCGGAAATCTTGTTGCCGTCTGTCTCTGTACGAAAGTCGAATTGACTGTCAGAACAAATGTTAATGGTGGTGTCAATCGCCATGTCTATATACATCGGCAGCACATCGGCCGGGTCGTTGGCGCCGCCGTCATTGGTCTCGTTGGTTGCCCAGATATCGAGGGCCGCGCCCTGGACAGTCTGCTCATCGCCCAACTGCGAGTCGATCAAAGCGTCGCCATTCGCGTCGACCAGCGCCTTAAGTTCGACCGCAAACGTGAATATATTTGCCCAGGCCGCCGAACTTCGCAGCCCGCCCGTCATAACGTCGTAAATCGGCTCAAATCCAACCGACCCGGTATCGGTGCCTTCACTGTCGGTATCCCACAAATCGTAGACAAAGCGATTGATTCCGACTTCGTCGAACCAGCCTTGCCCGCCGAAGAAGCCACCCTCAGAATTGATCTCGAAGCCCTCGCTGGTGCCGGGCGTGCCGGTTTCGCAGTAGGCCGGATCATTCAAGAACATTGCCGCCAGAGCAGATGGCCAACCCTCGCCCCAGGCGAGGCGAGAATCCAGGCGATCGCCAAGAAAATGGGTGCCGCCCGGAGAATCGGCGCGAAAAATAGTGTCATCGAGAAAGTGTCCCCATTCATGCCCAACGATGTGATCGTCAAATTCGTCGGTATCGCCATTTGCATCGCCGGTCAAGAACAAGAATCCTGTTCCAAAAATATAGAATGAGCCTTCAAGTTCTCCTGCATCAATAGCATCCTCTATTGGCAGGTCACTTGGATCCGCGGTGTTGTTGACACTCCAGAAAACATCCAGCGGTGGCAAGCTGACGCCCGGATCGGCCGCCGCGATGAACTGCATTCCGGTATAAATCGTATCGAGGATAGCGAACGGTGCCGCCGCTCTGGGTGCCGAGTAAGCTGAACCACCCCAACCGGTCGCAGCCGTAAGGTTGCGCGTTAAGTCGTTCGATCCGGTGTCAAAAAGCGTACTTTCTATCGAATATTTCGGGCGACTTTCCAGTGGCGGCGGCGCCGCACTTGTGTTGACATTGTCGCGGATCTCAACATCCCAGTTTGGCAATCCAACGCGCTTTGACTCGGCCAGCACTCGAATTCGAACCGATGAATTGGCGGCGACATCGGCAAAGGAATAGGCACCGCTGTCGGTGGACGCCATTCTTGCGATTTCGGCGCCGCTATTGTTCAGCAATACGACCGTCGCACCGCGGATAGGGCGCACGAATGTGGCAGAAAAATTGAGTCCATTGCAGGCAGCATTTGGCGGGACGAATTGATAACTAACTGTGCCAGACACAGTCACCGTCGTCCCAGCCGGAGGCGGATTGAACCCTCCACCACCACCGCCTCCACCGCCGCCGCCACTACAGGCACCGAGCGATAGCGTAAGAAGGATCAGAAAAATAGGGCGTTTCACAAGAATTCCAGGCACTTGAGCTCCGTTGTCACATAATATAGTGCGATGTAAGTCCGATCTTCACAGGGCAGTATTGATAAACTTTGTCCTTTGAACGAGCGCAGGGTTCACAATTCAGCGCGAAAACATTGAGATTTGTTCGTATGGCAAGCAAAAGCATCCTGGTCACGGGCGGTGCAGGTTATATAGGTAGCCACGTCGTGAAGCAACTCGGCGCCGCTGGCGAAGACGTCGTCACGCTCGATAACCTTAGCACTGGTTTCGAAGCGGCAGTCACCGCCGGCAAACTGGTTATCGGCGATACCGGCGATGCTGCCCTGCTCGACCGCATATTTAGTGAGCATGACATCGACACCGTGATGCATTTCGCCGCACATACGGTGGTGCCGGAATCGGTCGCTAACCCGCTCAAATATTACGGTAACAACACTGCCAATAGCCGCACCCTGCTCGAGCGCGCACAGGCGCACGGCGTACAGCATGTTGTGTTTTCGTCGACCGCAGCAGTCTATGGAGTGCCGAAAGATCCCAAATGTGGCGAAACCACCCCCACTAACCCGATCAACGCTTACGGTAGCTCCAAACTCATGACCGAATGGATGTTACGGGATCTAGCCGCCGCCGGCGGGCCCACCTACGTCGCATTGCGGTATTTTAATGTCGCCGGATGCGAGCCGACCGGAACGATCGGCCAATCGACGCCAAAGGCGACTTTACTGATTAAGGTTGCGTGCGAAGCCGCCGTGGGTAAACGCCCCGGCGTGTCAATATTCGGAACAGACTATCCCACGCCGGACGGCACCGGACTGCGTGATTACATCCACGTCGAAGACCTGGCTTCCGCTCACCTCGACTCGCTCGCTTACCTGCGTGGTGGCGGCAAGTCATCAACCATGAATTGTGGCTACGGCCACGGTTACAGCGTCCGCGAGGTCCTGGAGGCGGTGGAGCGCGCCAATGGCGCCGCACTCAATATCAAGGAAGAGCCGCGGCGCGCAGGCGATCCACCCGAACTGGTTGCTGCGACCGAGAAAATTCACCAAATCCTCGGCTGGATGCCGCAGTTCGATGATCTCGACACCATTGTTAAGACCAGCCTCGACTGGGAGCGAAAAATTGCTGCAAAGGACCCGAGCGCTTACTGGCCAGCTTAAGTTAAACTGCCATGATGCAATTTCGTCGACCACGTTCGCTTAACGGCCTGATTCTTGTAGGGTTTGGCTTAGTCGCCTTGCCGCTGCTGGTCGCCGTGATCTGGGCTTTGGTCAATCTCGACCGACTCGCCGCACAGAGCGAGGACCTGGTGTTCACCGGTGTCCGGGCAGCCGAGAATAATCGACAGCTGACAGAGCAACTGGGTTCGCTCGAGCGTGTCGCTCGCCAGCATCAGGTCCTGTCCAATACGGACAGCCTGCAGCTCATGCAGCAGGACCTTGCGACATTGCAAGGGGCACTCGATGAAATGCGACCCTTGACAGAGTTAGCGGGCGCGACGCCGTTGTTGCAATCGATCGGCACTGCAGCGCGGCGGCTGGTCGTTACGATCGGGTCGTCCGAATCGACACCAGCCGAAATTCAAGAAGCGGTTGATCGCTTCGCCCCGCTACGTCTGCGGGTCACAGAGTTGACCACCATTTTGACAGCTCACGTCGACAATATGCTGGCCGAATTGCAGGAGAGTACGCGTAAAGCACAGCAGGTTTCAGCATGGCAGGTGGCCGCGCTCGTCCCTGGCACAATAATTCTGGTGTTGTTCTTCACTCTTCTGGTTGCACGGCCGATCCGGCAGCTGGACAGTGCAATTAGCCAATTGGGTCAAAGTGGATTTGCCAAACCGATTGAGGTCAAAGGCCCAACAGACCTCGAGCGCCTGGGCCGCCAACTGGAATGGCTACGCCTTCGCCTGCTCGAATTGGCGCAGGAAAAGAATCGCTTCCTCCGCCACATGTCGCACGAATTGAAAACCCCGTTGGCCAATATTCGTGAGGGCACTGAATTGTTGCTCGATGGTACTGTGGGCGAGTTGGGCAAGGGGCAACGCGAGGTGACCGATATCTTGCGGACGAACGGTTTAAAACTGCAGCAATTGATTGAAAACTTGCTGAGTTTCAGTGCGTGGCAAACAAAAACTGAGGTACTGACACTGACCGACTTCCCGATGCGAGCGCTGGTCATTTCGGTGGCTAAAGCACAAAGACTGGCGTTGAAGGCCGCGAACATTCAGTTAAAACTGGAAGTCGATGATATAACTGTGAACGCGGATCGCGAAAAAATCCGTACGGTGCTGGATAATCTCCTGTCTAATGCAGTCAAATTCACTCCTCCAAGTGGCTTGATCACGATTCGAGCATCCCGCACGAGCTCGAGTTTTGTATTGGAATTTGGCGATACCGGACCTGGCATACCGACCGAGGAAAGCCCGCGTATTTTCGAAGCATTTTTTCAGGGCAGGCGCGAACAGGGGGGGCAGGTCGCCGGTACGGGAATCGGCCTCTCAGTGGTACTGGAGTGTATTCAAGCGCATGAGGGTTCGGTTGAACTTGTCGATTCCGGAGCGTTTTCCGGTGCGCATTTCCGCATAGACATTCCGCAGAAGCATGCGGTCGCACAACAAAAGATGGTAGCGAATGCATAGCAAGCTAAAAACAGGCAAGACCCGCCAGATCATAATGACGGCAGTCGTCGTGACACTGCTCGGTGGTTGCGCGCAAACCAAGAGCCTGGTTTCGTCCATGGGCAGATCGCCCACGCCCTCGGACGACGAAATTATTCTCGGTGCTCCGGATGCCGAACACTACCTCGACGAGTTGTATGAACTCTCTGCTGGCGGTGCCAAAGCGCAGACAGAAATATTTGCAGATGCCGAGTCTGGCGCAAAGCTGGCGCCGGGGCCGCAAACCAACCTGCGGTATGCACTCGTGTTGGCAACACCTGGCCATCCCGGATTCGACCCGCAGATCGCCCAGTCGATGTTGCGCAATGTGCTGGAGCAACGCGCGATTCTTACGTCCGCTGAGATTTCATTAGCCACCATCCATCTGCAGTTCGTCGATCGACAAAATGCCCTGAGTACCGATGCGCGTCGCGCAATGGCAACCAGCTCGCTGGCAGCTACCTCCGAAGAAGCGGCAATTTTGCAGCGCCTTGCGTCGGCGGAGTCCGAAAACCAGCGTCTTCGTAGTGAGCTTGCGGATGCTGAGGAAAAGCTTGATGCCATTACTTCTATCGAACGCTCAATTCGGGAACAGGATCAGTAGTCCCGGTCCTTGCCGACTTAACTAAATCCCTCTAACCTGCGTTTATGCCTGCTAATAAGAATCCCGCAAACGGCAAAATCCTGCTGGTCGACGACGACCCCGGTTTGCTGCGACTTTTAAGTATCCGGTTGCGCGCCGAGGGCTACGACGTAGAGGCAGTGGAAAGCGCGCACAAGGCACTTGCAACCCTGAATCGATTCAGCCCGGACCTGGTGATTACCGATCTCCGCATGGACAAGATGGACGGCATCGGCCTGTTGAAAGAATTGCAGACTCGTTCACCGGGTCTGCGCGTCGTAATTATCACGGCACATGGGACGATTCCGGATGCAGTCGTCGCAACTCAAAGTGGTGCGTTCGGCTTCCTCACCAAGCCGATCGATAAAGATGAACTCATGGTCACCGTTGAGAAGGCCCTCAAGGTATCCGGCTCCGCCGACATTGAAGAAGGTTGGGCAGTTGAGATCATTACCCGCAATCAGGGCATGAAGGAAATCCTGCAGCAAGCCAAAATGGTCGCAGCAACGGACGCACGTGTACTGATTACCGGCGAAAGCGGTACCGGAAAAGAATTGCTGGCGCAGGCCATTCACAAGGCAAGCCAGCGCCATGATCAGCCGTTTGTTGCAATCAACTGCAGCGCAATGGCCGAGAATTTACTGGAGTCTGAATTATTCGGCCACGAGAAAGGTGCATTTACCGGCGCAACTCGCAGTCACAAGGGTCTTTTCCAATCTGCCGAAGGCGGCACGTTGATGCTCGATGAAATCGGCGACATGCCGATGCGACTGCAGGTCAAACTTTTGCGCGTGTTGCAGGAAAATCAGGTGCGCCCGGTGGGCAGCAACGAAGCTTTGCAAGTCGATGTGCGCGTGATTTCTGCAACGCATCGCGATTTACAGGAATTAATGCGCGAAGGTCGCTTCCGTGAGGACCTCTACTACCGACTGAACGTCGTCAATATCAAACTGCCAACGCTCGATGATCGCCGTGAAGACATTCCGCTGCTCGTTGCCAATTTCCTGCAGCTCATATCGAAAGAAGCAGGCCAGGAACGCAAAGTATATGCGCCGGAGGCGGTCGAAATGCTGGTCACCGCCGAATGGCCAGGAAATATCCGGCAGTTGTATAACGTAGTACGACAAAATGTTGCCTTGTCTCGATCGCCTGTCATCAGCGGCGAGCTCGTACTGCAATCGCTCGGTGAACATGGCGGCAAACTCGCATCATTCAGCGACGCGCGCGATGAATTTACCCGCAACTACCTGTCCCAGATTCTGCAAATCACGATGGGGAATGTCAGCCAGGCTGCGCGTCTTGCGAAACGCAACCGCACGGATTTTTACAAGCTATTGGCGCGCTACGACCTGAACCCGGATCAGTTCAAGACTCGCTAGGATCCAGCTGCTCTTTTTGAATACCCTTCGGCAGACATGCCGTACTTGCTTAGCAGGTCATACAGCGTTGGCCGGGTGATCCCCAGCATTTCAGCCGCCTTGGATATATTGCCGTAACTTTTGGTCAAGGCCACGCGAATAGCCTTGGACTCGGATTGCTGCCGCACCTCACGCAGGTTCAGCGACACGCCCTCTTCCTCGCCCACGGAAATTCCAAGGTCATCGGCCGTCACGAACTTACCGTCTGCCATAATCACGGCGCCCTTAATCTTGTTTTCCAATTCGCGAACATTGCCCGGCCATGAATAGGTCTCAATGGCCTGCATGCCATCATCTGAAAAGCCGTTCAACGCGCGCCCTTGTTGCTTGTTGTATTTCAATAACAATGTTCGTGCCAATATCAGGCGGCCTTCTTCGCGATCTCGAAATGGTGGAATGTTTATGGTGATTTCACTGACCCGGTAATACAGGTCCTCGCGGAACAGGTTCTCTTTGATCAGGTCCACCGGATTCTGATTGGTCGCGCACACCACGCGCACGTCCACTGATATTTCTTCGCGCCCACCAACGCGCTCGATCACGCGCTCCTGCAGAAAGCGCAACATTTTTGCCTGCAGCGCAAGTGGCATGTCACCGATTTCATCGAGGAACAAAGTGCCGTTTTCGGCCAGTTCAATTTTGCCGAGAGTTTGCTTGTGTGCCCCGGTGAAAGAGCCTTTCTCATGACCGAAGAGTTCCGATTCGAGCAGATTCTCTGGAATCGCCGCACAGTTGATTGCCACAAAATTTCCGTCGCAGCGCGGGCTGAGGCGATGCAATGCACGCGCGAGCAACTCCTTGCCCGTGCCGCTCTCGCCCAATAACAAGACGGTGACGTCAGTCGGCGCGATTTTTTCGATCATGCGACAAACGGCGAGCATGCCTTCACTCGCGGCCACAATTCCGTCAAGCGGCGACTCATTCACCTGGCTTTGCAGCTTGCGATTCTCGGACTCCAGCCTGGCAATATTGAAAGCTCGATCGACGAGTAGTTTCAAGGTATCCGTATCGACCGGTTTCTCGTAAAAATCGTACGCCCCCTGAGCGACCGACGTCAGGGCATTCTCCTGGTCACCGTTGCCGGTAACCACAATGACTTTTGTGTGCGGTGCGAGCTTCAGGATCTCGCTCAAGGTTGCCAGTCCTTCCTCAACACCCTCAGGATTGGGCGGCAACCCGAGATCTTGCAAGACGACCATTGGCTCATGACGACGTAGCTCAGCGATCGCAGACTTACGATCGCCCGCTGTAAAAACGTCATACGCTTCGAAGCACCACTTGAGTTGCTTCAAGAGTCCGGGGTCGTCTTCAACGATCAGTAGTTTTCGGCTGTCTTCGCTCATTTTCCAGGGTTCAAGAGGCGGCCATCGCGGCAGATTGCCAATGTTGCCACGTTGCCGCGGTCCTGTGGAGGCTCTGGTTCACAGTGATCACTGCGCATTGTGACCCGAGCGCCAGGTTTTAACATAAGACAAAACACTTGATGTTGCGAATCATTCTCATTTGCATTAGTATTTGCTCACCAAATTGGCGCTCCACAGGTCTGTGCAATGAAAACTCGTCCGCTTGGCCGCAGCGCGTTGTGTGTGGCCGCTTCAGCGCTCTCCCTGGCCGCGTTCGGCCAGGACGCCGCACCCATCGACAATGTAACCATTTTTGGACACAGCAGCGATGTCGCGGACGTTCCGGGCTCGGCGCATGTTATCGATCATGAAGCCCTGGATGTATTTGTTGATTCGGACATCATGCGCGTTCTCCGAGCCGTACCCGGTGTGTATGTGCAGGAAGAAGAAGGCTTTGGTTTACGACCCAATATCGGCATTCGCGGCTCTGGTCTGGATCGCAGTGCACGAATTGCGCTGCTTGAGGATGGCGTACTCATTGCACCGGCACCCTACTCTGCGCCGTCCGCCTACTATTTCCCGACGCAACGACGAATGCATTCACTGGAAGTCCTCAAGGGGCCTGCATCTGTCGTCGTAGGACCGCGTACGACAGGCGGTGCGATAAACATGATATCGACGCCAATACCGGCAACAACGGGCGGCAATTTCGACCTGCGCGCCGGCGATTTTCACACGACCGATGCACATCTCTACTGGGGCGTTAAAGGCGAGACGGTCTCCTGGTTGATCGAGACGGTGCAAAGCAACAGTGACGGCTTTAAGCACATCGATGGGCCGGTCGGCGGCGACACCGGTTATGCGCTGCAGGATTACGTCGCAAAACTGAGTGTCGGTAATTTTCGACTAAAAGCCGGCTACACCGATCAATCATCGGACGAAACTTACCTGGGATTGACCGCTATCGATTTCGCTGCGGATCCGAATCGACGCTACGCGGCTTCTGCGGGTGATCTCTTCGTCAGTGAGCATGAACAATATCAACTCAGCTATGTTTTTAATGCCGCGGACAGCTGGCGTGGCGAAGTCACCGCCTACCGCAATAACTTCCACCGTAACTGGTACAAACTGCAGTCTGTTAACGGCACCGGCATCGGTAGCGTCGTTTCCGACCCGGCACTTGCGACCGAGCTCGATTATCTCAAGGGAACTACCAGCCCGGACGATGCCATTGTCAAACGTGCGAATAATCGCGATTACTATTCACAGGGCGTACAGGCCAGAATTGAATGGGACTTCGGTTTCGGCGACACAGACATCGGGCTAACCGGTGGCATTCGCATCCATGAAGATGAGGAAGATCGTTTCCAGCACGAGGACAGTTTCCGCATGCAAGAAGGACGATTGGTCCTGACAACCGCTGGCGCGCCTGGCTCGACGACCAACCGGGTTGCAGGTGCAGATGTGCAGGCGGTCTTTTTTGATTCCGAGATTCGCACTGGCAAATGGATTCTGACGCCGGGACTGCGGTTTGAAAATGTAGACATGCGAAGACTCGATTATTCGACTGCCGACCCATCTCGCGAAGATGGGCCAACGCGAATTCGAAGAAATTCGGTAGCGACGCTCATACCCGGCATGGGCGCCCTGTATCGCTTGAGCACGGAGTGGCGATTGCTGGCCGGAATTCACAAGGGATACAATCCTCCGGCTCCGGGCAGCACGGCCGACGAAGAAAGCAGCCTTAATATCGAATTTGGCGCACGTTTCGACAATGGCGCTTTGTCGTTCGAATCTATTTACTTCATCAACGACTATGACAACCTCGTCGGTACGGTCACCGATTCGACGGGTGGCGGCGGTACTGTTGGCGATCAGTTTGATGGCGGCGAAGTTGTGGTCAGCGGCCTTGAGCTTAGCGCTGGTTATGATTGGGAATTCGGGCACCTGAGCGTACCCGTTGATCTCCAATATACGTGGACCAGTAAAGCCGAATTTCGAAGCGCGTTCGAAAGTGGCTTCGACCCGTGGGGCAACGTCAAGTCCGGCGACGAACTACCCTACATTCCTGAGCACCAACTGCGTGCCAGCGGTGGTTTGGTCATGGACCAGTGGCGCGTTAATCTTGGCGTCAGCTATATTGGTGACCTTCGCACGCAAGCCGGTCAGGGCGCGTTCGTTGATTCCGAATCGATTGACGCTCATGTTGTCTGGGACGTTGTCGCCGCATGGAATTTTACGTCCAAGCTGTCGACGTACCTGAAAGTCGATAATGTATTTGATGAGACTTACATTGCCGCTCGCCGACCAGCAGGCGCGCGGCCGGGGTTGCCACGCACCGCGTACCTGGGTCTGACGTACCGACTTTAGTCCAGTAAGGACTGCACATACCCGGCAATCGCCAGCGACGACGTCAAGCCAGGCGATTCAATCCCGAACAGATTCACCAGGCTGCGCTTGTCGCCCACCTTTTCGCGACGAATAATAAAGTCGGCTGCAGGTGCACCTGGCCCGGATAGCTTTGATCGGATACCGGTATACGCCGGCGACAGCAGGTCTTCATCAAAGTCGGGGAAATACTGACCGATCGCTTTGACGAAGTCCGGCTTGCGGCCCTCATCAAAATCGTAATTGACTGCATCAACCCAGACCACGTCCGGTCCGAACCTGGCGGCGCCAGCCAGGTCGTTGGTCGCGTGAATTCCCAGGCCACCCTCGACCGGCAGCGGGTAAATCAGATGCCGAAACGGCGAGCGACCCTGGTACGCAAAATACTGACCTTTAGCGAGGTATCGGACTGGTGGTTTACTCACCCCCAGTTGTTTCGCGATCGCCTGTGCCTCGTGCCCGGCCGAATTAATTAGCGTATTGCAGACAAACTCCTCGTCTTCAATAGACGCCAGTCGCAGAGAAAAACCCTCATCGTGAATGGCAACACTGCTTACTTCGCTGTTGCACAGGACCGCACCGCCGTGTTCCTCAATGTCACCTTGTAGCGCAAGCATGTAAGCGTGCGAGTCGATAATGCCGGTCGATGGCGACAACAATGCGGCAGCACAGAAAATAGCAGGCTCGATTTCTTCAACCTCGCGTGAAGTCAGGTGCTGCAAATCGTTTACACCGTTTTTTGAGGCTTGCGACTTCACCGCATGCAGCCGATCGAGCTCGCTATCGCGGGACGCGACAATCAGTTTGCCGATGCGTTGGAAGGGAATTCGATATTCATCACAGTAGCGATACAGCAGCTTCTTACCGGCCACGCAGAGTTCCGCCTTGAGCGAGTTCTCCGGGTAGTAGAGTCCCGCATGAATGACTTCGGAGTTGCGGCTGCTGCTATGCATGCCGACGTGATTTTCGCGTTCGAGCACAGCAACGTCGCGGCCAGCCATTGCCATGGATCGAGCAATCGCAAGGCCGACAGCGCCGCCGCCGATGACGACGCAATCTAGCTGTTCAGACATGCCAACCTATAGGGTCGTTTTGGCACCGGTAATACCACCGTCCACAGGAATGATGACGCCCGTTACGTAGCTCGCCGCCCTGGAAGCAAGGAAGATCGCAGCACCTGCCATGTCCTCGGCCCGACCAATCCTTCGCAACGGGACCCCTTGCCTGATTTTCTCGCCGCTGCTCGCAAGAGTCTCTGCCATCATCTTGCTGGGGAATGGACCTGGTGCGATCGCATTGACGGTGATGTTCCGACTGGCGAGATGTGACGCCAGGGTACGCGCAAGATGGTGTATGGCCGCCTTACTGGGTCCGTAGGAAAAGGTCGGCAGCTCATTAACATTCAGTCCGTCAACCGAACCGATCATAATGACTCGCGCCGGGTCCTCGGCGCTGGCGGACTCATCAAGCAGCGGCAGCAAGGCCTGCGTTAGAAAAAACGGCGACTTGACGTTGATGTTCATGACCTTGTCCCACCCAGCCTCGGGAAAATCACCAAGCGGTGCACCCCAGGTCGCGCCGGCATTATTTACCAGGATATCGAGCTGGTTTTCATTCGCATTGATTGCAGCGACAAGTTGTTCAATCCCCTGCTGCGTCGATAGGTCGGCGCTCACAGATACGCATTCGCCGATCGTCGAGAGTCTTGCTGCGGTCGCATCACAAGCTTCTTTATTGCGCGAGGAAATATACGTTTTCACCCCGTTTGCCACGAAGCCCTCAGCGATCATTTCGCCAATGCCACGAGAGCCGCCGGTAACCAGAGCGACCTTGCCTGATAGATCAAAAAGTTGCCGCATCACGCTATCTTAGCAGTGATCATTCGCAGCGAGTCTTATTTTGACGCCTGAAACCGAGGCCGCCGGTAACTGCAATGCGAGCACTCCCTGATCTGAGAATCGCTGGCAGACGCCTGCTGCACTCGTGACTAATTCGGGATCCAGCTTTGGATCTTCTACTTCGCCGCCCTTCGGCAGCGAGATACGATTGTGCTCGACAATGACTGCGCGACCCGCCAGCGGCTCGAACTGCACGTTGGCCGGTACTGCCTGTTGCGCGCGGTTCGCGATCCAAAGCCCGAGTTCTGAACGTTCAGCGTTGGAAAACCCTGCTGCGCGCACATCGTAGCCACCTAAATAGCCGCTAATCGCCTCGCCTTGCTGTGTTGTCGTTGCGAGCGTCAGATCGTAGTCAACCGACCGCAGAATACGCATACCCCAGTAGACCGGTCGAGGACGCAAGTCGTGGTGACGAATGGATGCATCAAACACCTGCCACGGTCCTGCATTCAGACCGTGCAGGAACGCTCCCTTGATTTCCGGAATTTGCGAAATCGCGATCAGAAAGTCGGCGGTACTAATCGTGCCGGATAAATTTCCAGTCAAATCGGCCCGGTCCATCGCCCGGCCACGCGGCAGATCCACGCCGCGCGCATGTTCGGTTATCCAGATATTGGGCATGACGCCGTTGCGACTGTCTCTGGCCACTTTGATCGCGTGCTGAAACTGCTGCATGCGACGTTCAATGGTTTTGATCTTTTGCTTGGTGTCCGGATCGTCATAGTAAAAGTGCAAGGAAACATCTTTTACCGATGGCAACCCACGCAACACTTCGGGAATGAACTCTGCGTACTCACTTTTGCCGCGCAAGCGTTGCGCGCCTTTGTAACTCCAGTCAAAGTCGCGCAGGAAAGCGACGAATTTCGCATCCGGGTCGACTTTGAGAATCGCATCCATCGTCAGCTGCGAACGCTTGACGTATTTATCTACCGGCCACTGATACTCGGCGCGATCAAGTTCGTTGCCCAGCTGGTAGTAACGCGGAGAATCGTCAGGTGCCCGCTCTCGCAGCAGAGCCGCTAACCTCGCATTGGAGGCGGCCATAGCCTCGGCCGGCAGCTCCTTGAGCATCTCTTTCGTATCCCAGCCAACAAGATTGAGTACGTACCAGGGTCTGCCCCTCACGGCTGTTAAAAAATCCAGGTACTCGTTGACGCCGAACTGAACCGGGCTTGCCGATTCGTGCGCAACTTTTTTCTGCGAGCTGCGGGGCTCGCCGTCCCCGCCGTCTACTGCCGCTTCCCACCAGAACCGATTTGCAACGAGCCCGCCGGGGTAGCGGTAGCGAATGCCTTCGAGAGGCTTAAGACTGTTGATAACAGCTTCGGCAACGTGACCGTCTGCGTCAACGAAGTCATCCTCGAACGCGTAGTGATTAATATTAAAACCGAAGAGTTGGCTCGGAAACTCGGCGCGGATGACATTTTCGGCATCAACCCGGATATTGACGGTGTTATGTTGAGCGGAATTCCCTTTGGCGACGAAAAGCGTCGCAGTCGAAGCAACAAGGAGGACCGCTGTAGACACTAGCAGTTTGAACATAGTATGAATCGCGACTCAGGTTTGGACAGGAATAAAGCAAACGCCACTTTATAGAAAAGAACCATTCAGGCCGGATCTTATCTACAAAGCAGCGTTCGCTCTGATACTTGTGTCTAATAATACTCTATTTCTAGAATATCAAACCTACGTCCGTATGTGGCCGCGATGAGTCCTGCCCGATCGAGACACACGTTGTAACGCCATCCGCTTCTGCATTGCTATCCACGGTGAAATCTGAGCCTCTTCGACTTGGCGAGAAGCTCGCGCCATTCGGCGCCACAACCTGGATCTTGTAGTTACCCGGCGCAAGATTCTCGAACACGTAGGCACCGTTGCTGTCAGTTGTCGTCGTGTCAGCAAGTCCATTGCCGCACCACCTGAGTTGCACCACGACACCGACAACACCACCTTCGTTGCCATCTTGTAAGCCATTCGAGTTCTCATCCCACCAAACGTAATCGCCGATATTGGCGCCTGAAACGCTGTTGTTCTGCGGCACGAATCCCGCATCCACTCCGGACTTGGATTCATTACCACTGAGGTTTATGCACAGGGTCTCGCCACTGCTTGTATCAGCATCACTATCGGCACCAAAATCATTGCCCGCCCGGAAAGGACTTCTCGTGGTGTTATTCGGCTGCGCAAATGCGACCACGTAGTTGCCCGCAGCAATATTCGAAAACGCGTAGTTGCCATTGTTGTCGGTCACTGTCGATGCAAGCGTATTGCCGCTGCACGATTTCAACGCAACGCTGACGCCCGAGAAGCCCGCTTCGTTGCCGTCCTGAATGCCGTCACCATCGACGTCACGCCAGACCAGGTCACCAATGCTTGCGTTACCGGAGCCACCACCACCGCCGGTGGGCGGCACAAATCCGGCATCCACGCCGGCCTTGGACTCATTCCCGCCGAGGCTGAGACAAAGCGTTGCACCGGAATTTACGTTGGCATCGCTGTCTGCACCAAAGTCATTACCGGCCCTGAACGGACTGGCCGTCGCGTTGGTCGGTCTATCAAACTCAACGACGTAATTACCACCGGCGATATTCGAAAACGCGTAGTTACCGTTGCTGTCCGTCACGGTCGATGCGAGCACATTGCCGCTGCACGACGTCAGAGAAACATTGACTCCGGCATAGCCTGACTCGTTGCCATCCTGGATACCGTCACCGTCCGTGTCGCGCCAAACGAGATCACCGATACTCGCGTTACCGGAGCCGCCACCGCCACCACCAGAAGGCGGATTGAATCCAGCATCAACGCCGGCCTTGTTTTCTCCCGCTGCGAGACTGATACAAAGCGTTGCACCCGTCCCTGCATCCGCGTCGCTATCAACGCCCCAGTCGTTGCCTGCTCGAAACGGACTGCCGGTTGCGCCGGCAGGCGACTCGAATTCGATCTCGTAATTACCTGCAGCCAGGTTCGAGAACGTATAGCCGCCATCAGCGCCGGTTACGGTCGATGCAAGCGTGTTGCCACTGCAACTGTTCAGAAGCACGGTTACGCCAGCGTAACCGGACTCGTTGCCATCCTGGATTCCATCGCCGTCGCTATCGCGCCAGACAAAATCACCAATGCTCGCGCTACCCGAGCCACCACCGCCGCCGCCAGCCGGCGGCCTGAAGCCGGCGTCAACGCCACCTCTTGACTGATTGTTAGCCATGGTGACGCAAAGGGTCTCGCCGGTGACTACATCCGCATCACTATCCACACCCCAATCTGACCCGGCGCGAAAAGGACTTGACGTCGCACCGGACGGCCGCGTGAAATCAACGCTATAGCTGCCAGCCGCCAGGTTTGAGAATTCATAGTTGCCGTTGCTGTCGGTGGCAGTTGATGCAATAAAGCCGCCGCCGCAAGAATTCAGAGTGACGTTGACACCGGCATAGCCATTTTCATTGCCGTCCTGAATTCCGTCGAGATCACTATCTCGCCAGACCCGATCACCGATACTCGCGCCGCCGGAACCGCCACCGCCACCACCGCCTGCTGGTGGTCTGAAACCAGCGTCCACGCCAGATTTCGATTGATTTGCATCGAGCGTGACGCACAGC
>JBBKWL010000048.1:0-3852 GCA_037968975.1 Woeseiaceae bacterium
GCATCACCTTGCAGCATGTACGAGTAACCCACGGTATCAGGTGAATAAGATTCGCCCGCTGCTGCAGCCGCTAACCAGTTTGACCAGATGGCGTCATTGCACATCGGGTGAGTATCGCCCGGTATTAGGGGAACCCCGGGCAGGCAGGTCCAGCCGTTGTTGCCTTTACGCAGCACGGTGCCGTCAACATCGACAATGGTTGCGTTAGAGGAAATGCTGGCTGGCGCAGCAGATGCGGCACGCGCTATTTTGACAGCTTTGGACTCGCCCTCCGCCGAAACTGTGTAAGACGCGGCAACAACGGCAATTAACGCGAGAAAAGCCTTAGTACTTCTGTTCGATATATAGGTATTCATAGCAACCTCCATTGGTGGCTGCGCAGAGTATATTCCCGCTGTAGGCAATGTGGGAACCAATATTTCAGCAGCGGATTAAACACTGATTCATTCGAATGAACCGCTAGTAAGCTTTGATATTTACAGCGCATGCTGTCGCAAGCAAAGGACCTTTACCTGCCGGGTCAAAGAATGATAACGAGTTTCCAAGGACATGGTTCGGCGATGCAGCGAAGCGCTCTAAATTGGAAACTTTTCGTAGCTGTCAGCGACAGTGTTTTCTGCATTCCATTGCGCTCGCTCGGCAACAAAGATCTTGCTTGCATTTTCGAATAGTGGCTTGCCTTCCAGGGAACCGGCTCGGACGATTATCGCCGTGCCGCTTTGATTCAGGTAGGGGACGCCTGAACCGCACAATTTGCAAAAAGCGTTCGTGAAACCACGGCCTTGATAATCAAACCTCGTGATTTGATCTTCTCCGGTCAGCCAGGTCAGGCGATCCGATTCCCCAAAGAGATTGGACGTGTGGTTCGAGCCGGAAATCTTCTGGCATTGCTTGCAATGGCAGAAAAACAGCCGCTCAAAATTGTTCTTGATCTCGTACCTTATCTTGCCGCACAAGCACGCGCCTCTAATTTTATCCGACATATTTCTCTTCTCCTTGCATAACGCCGGACTTGCCAGGTCAGAACGTTATTCAATTAGATGTTCACGTATTTAAAGTTGTTCTTCGCTTGAACCTGGTCGGACAGGGTCACTCGCTCGGGTGGAACGCTCAGTCCTGCGATGCTAGCCGGCCGGTCCGCGATCTCATGCATCCACCGCTCAAGCCCGGACAGCCCTTCGACTGAAACTCCAGACCAATCATGACGCCGGACCCAGCACCAATTGGCGATATCCGCGATTGAGAAATCGTCTGCCAGCCATTGTTGCTTTGACAACTGGCGGTCCAGCACTTCGAACAGGCGCCGCCCTTCATTTTGATAGCGATCGATGACGGGTTGGATCTTTTCTGGAAAATAGCGGTGGAAGACGTTGGCCTGGCCCAGCATCGGCCCGACTCCGCCCGTCTGAAACATGAGCCATTGCAGCACCCGGCTTCTGGCCTTCGGATCGGCGGGCAACAGGCGACCCGTCTTGTCGGCGAGATAGATGAGTATGGCGCTGCTTTCGAAAATAACGAAATCCTCTTCGGCTTTGTCCACGATGGCCGGAATTCGACCATTGGGGTTGATATTCAAGAACCACGCCTGCTTCTGTTCAAGGGCGGACAGATCGAGTTCATGAAATGTGTAACTAAGACCAAGTTCCTCAAGAGCGACGGAAATTTTGAAGCCATTGGGAGTTCTAGCGGTATAAAGTTCGATCATCAGAGCAATGTGCGGACGCTTTCTGCCCGTCTCATCAATGCATTGAGTATTGAGGCCGCATCTGGAACGTCATTTATCAGACCGATTGCTTCGCCCACGATCGCGGTGGCGATGTTTGTGTCGCCGGATTCTTGCGCTTGCTGCCACAGTTTGGTTTGTCCAGTTAATTCGGACGACAGCTGATTCTCGGCCCCGCTCCACCTGCGAATGAATGCGTTTTGCAGCACTCGGCAATCGTATCGTTCTGGCCAGTCAAGGCGGCGTACAAGGTCTGCGACTTGCGTGCGTATTGTTTCGTCGCCAGTTGCCCGCACTGCCTGTGCCAAAAAGTTGGGATGGACAAGAGCTTCGCTGGATGCCCAAAACCGTGTTCCGATCACGACGCCATCGGCACCCAGGGCAAGCGCTGCGACGATGCCGCGTCCGTCCGCTATCCCTCCGGCCGCGCATAGAAGCGTATCAGGAGCTGTCCGTGCGATTTCATCTGCAATTTCCGGAACCAGGGATAGAGTGCCGCGTCCTGCACCGTGACCACCCGCCTCACTACCCTGTGCAACGACGATATCGGCGCCGATTTCCAGTGCATGCCTGGCGTCCTTAAGCGTCTGTACCTGACAAATCAGTAGTGCGCCGGCTGCACGGATGATGTCGGCATAGGGTGCCGGATCACCAAAGGATAGGAATATTGCCGCCGGGCGCCGCGACAATACAGACTGCAAAAGGCCCGGCTTTTCGCGTAACGCCCAGGTGATAAAGCCACAGCCGATCTTCGTTTCGCCGGCGATGGTGAATTGCTCATCAATCCAGTTTTCATCACCATAACCACCGCCGATAAAACCTAAGCCGCCGGACCGGGACACCGCAGATGCGAGAGCGCCACCAGCGGCGAAGGCCATGGGCGCCTGAATAACCGGGTATTCAATGTTGAGGCGCTCGGTCAGTCGCGTTCTCATAACTAGCGTGCACGATATTGGAGTACGGGCAGCCCACCAATTCCCCAATCTGCCAGCGCAACCTCATCGATGACAACAAAGGTCGTCGCCGGATCCTTGTCGAGAACCCGGACCAGTAAATCGGTAACGCCGCTAATGAGCTCGGCTTTCTGTTCGGCTGTGACGCCTTCGCGCGTCACCTTGATGTTTACATAGGGCATAACGGTTCCTCTTAAGTGTCGCGTTCGGAGATTTCGAACACCTTTGCCATAATTCGCCACGCGCCATCTGTTCTGACCAGCGTTAAGAAATCAACGAAATCCCTTGTGCCAATCGAGCACCGTACGCGAGCGAAAGCGGTGTTCTCCCCCGCAAACTCTATTGCGTCGATCACATCGCGCCGCGATTCGTTGCGAGACTCCGGAGATACGCGCTTTGCCACCACCGCGAAATAATCGTCCATTGTGCGGTAGAGCAGCGGCGTCTCATCCGCAGTTGCGTAGATTGCCTTCGGGTGAAACGCAGCGGCGAGCCTATCGACGTCGGCGTAATAGAGTCCGTCGAAATAGGTCTCCAACACGCCAGTTACTGCAGCGAAGTCGCTCACGCCACTTGCCCTTGCTCGATAAGCCCTTCGGCGACCATGGCTTTGACGACGGCAGGCCGGGCAGCAACTCGAGCCACGTAGGCTTGGGTTTGTGGCCATGCGTCGAGGCTGATCCCGACGAAGTTGGTCCAGTTCAGCACCACAAACGCATAGGCATCGACAACCGTGAAAGCGTCGCCAAGAAGATAGGCACGGCCATCAGCGAGACTTCGCTCGATATGGTCGACGCGGCGGCTCACGCCGGCTTCGGCTTTCTTCCTTGCGTCGAGATCAAGATCGTTGCCTGAGAAGAACGGACCGAACGCCTAATGCAATTCGGACGACACGAAGTTGAGGGCTTCCTGAAGCCGTGTGCGCGCCAGCGTGCCATTCGGCGGCGCGAGGCCGGTATCAGGTGCCTGGTCAGCCAGATACTGGAGCACTGCAGGGTTTTCGGTAATGACGTCACCGTCGTCCGTGATCAATGCCGGTACGTAGCCGTTCGGGCTAATCTTGCGGAAATTCTCGCCAGACTCGGTTTTGCCCGCTTTAGTGTCGGTCTTGTCGAGATCGAAAGACGTGCCAAGTTCGTTCAGGATGATATGAGACGCCATCGAGCATGCGCCGGG
>JBBKWL010000049.1:0-3182 GCA_037968975.1 Woeseiaceae bacterium
TGACTGCATAGGCCGCTGCCATGCCCATCTGATTTAGCGCGAAAGCCTCTTTATAAACCAACAACGGCAGGGTTTGGGTTGATGTAACCGGACCGCCGCCTGTCAGCAGGAATATTAGGTCGAATTCCTTGAAGTCCCATATTGCTCTAAGCATGATAATGACCACCAGCACCTCGCGAAGTTGCGGCAGGGTGACGTCGAAGAACCGTGCAATCGGGCCTGCACCGTCGATGCGCGCGGCCTCGTAAAGCTGTTCGGGAATGGATTGAAGTCGCGCGAGCACGGCGATGACGACGAAGGGGAAATACTTCCACGCGCCCACAAGGATCACAGAGATCATCGCGTTCGGCATTGTCCCCAAATAATCAATTGGCCAGTCGATCAGACCAGCGGTCATCATCAGGTGATTAAGGATGCCGTAAAGGTCGTTGAAAAGCCATTTCCACACCAGCACGGCAACAACGGTAGAGATGAAATAGGGGAATAGGATCAGCGAACGTGCAAGGCTGCGAAACCAGATGTTCTGGTGCAAGACCAACGCCATGCCGACCCCGAAGATGATCTGCAGGGACAAAGTGCCAACGGTCCAGATGAGGTTTGCGCGCAGCGAAGTCCAGAACTCGCCAGACTGTAAAAGCGTGCGATAGTTATCCAGACCAACCCATGTGCCTTCCAGCGTCGGCGTGAAAATCTTGAAAAGCGACAGGTATATCGCTGACACCAGCGGATACACGATGACCGCGCAAAACACGAGCACCGTGGGCGCGATCAGCATCAGCCCCAGCATTGAATACCGGCGCTCTAGCAGGGTTTGTTTTTGCTTGGCCATGGATCAAGTCGCAGTGTGGTGGGGGACCGTTTTAATAGGACGGCCCCTCCACCATTGCAATCAGCCGTTCATGATCGCTTCAATGCCCTTGGCGGTGTCCGACAGGACCTCGTCGACATTGTCACCATTCAGAACCACGCGCTGAACCATCTCGGCGATAAGACCCGATCCTACGACCTCGCCTGCCTTTTCGTTCGATGGGTGCGAAGCACTTTCGTAGCCAAGGTTGAAGCCGCCAGCCGCCGCCGAGCTCATCAGATCGACCTCTTCAGGGTACTTCTGAATGATTTCGTTCGCCTGATAATCAGGGTTCTCATTGATCGACTTCAACACCGGCAGCACGTGGCCCGGCGCTGCGTGAAGCTGCTGAATGTAGCCGTCCGGGTTAAACAGTGAGGCTGCAAAATTCTTTGTCGCCTCAATATTCTTGGATTGCGCAGGAATGAAGACCGACGGGAAGTCGTTGAACGTCCATGCTTTGGTATCCGCAGTCTTCGTAGGATAGATGACGCAAGTGACACTGTCAGCGATCGATGGGTTTTGTGCCGCGACGTTGCCCAATACTCGCCCGGTATAGATGCCAGTAGCTGTTGCTCCAGACACAAAGGCGGTGATCGCCTCGCCCCATGAATAGTTCGTCGCACCCGGAGGGCACAATTCGCGCATAGAGGCGTAGAATTCCAGAGCATCGCGCGTTTCCTGGCTATCGATTGCGACGTTCAGGTCTGTATCAAAGACCGTACCACCAGCTTGATGGATGACGCCTGCGAAGATAAGCGTCGTCATCGAATTGGCACCGTAAGGCAAGGGCGCGCCGTAAATCCCATTTTTTTGCATTGCCTGACAGGCTGTGCGCAACTCGTCCCAGGTTTTGGGCGCGGCTGCAATTCCGGCCTCTTCCATAAGGTCGGTGCGAAGCCACAGCATGTTGGCAGCCGAGTTGCCGATGCCAGTGCCGACGTAGTTGCCGTCAGCGGCTTTAAAGACGTCGTTGGCTCCATCATAGAAGTCATCTGCGCCAATCATGTCGATCACATCGTTGAACGGTTCGACAAGGCCATTGGCGTAATAGGACTGCACTGCGAAGGATGGCAGGTGGGTCACGATATCAGGCACTTCGCCAGATGAGAAAGCAGCAGCAAGTTGCGGCGCGTAGCCTTCATCGGACGTTGTTTCAAAAACAACTTTGACGCCGGGATTGGCGGCTTCAAAGTTGGCGATCTGAGTTTTGTAAGCCTCGACCTGAGCCGGCGCACCTTGCGGCGACCACCAGCGGATTGTCGCATCTTGCGCAAATGCACGCATCGGCACAGCAGCTAATGCAGTTGTTGCGGCAAGTCCCGTCAGGGCTCCGCGCCGTGAGATCGACATCGTTGTGTCCGAGCGTTTCATTGCTTATTTCTCCCTAGTATTAAAAGTTCACATAGCGCACTCTTGTTCGATATTGCACATTTGAACGTGAGTCTGGCAAGTGCGATTTTGGTGATGGTAGACAATTCTTGCTATTCAAGGACTACTATTGCATGAGAATTCGGGTTCGATCAGGCGCGGAAAGGCCGCTATGGTACAGCAAAAAAAGACGAAGTCCGTGGTCGCGGATGATGCACCTACAAAGCCTGCGGGGCGCTCTGGCCTGATGACAGCTTCGCCCGACGGTGGTGAGGATCGCGTAGCAGGCGAGCTGAACCCTCGGGACTATGTCAGTTCGTTGGCACGCGGTCTTGACGTGCTGCGGGCGTTCAACCGCACCGGGCGCAAGATGACATTGTCCCAGGTAGCCAGCGAGACAGGGAATACACGTGCCGGTGCGCGACGCATTTTACTGACGCTGGTTCAGGAAGGGTATGCCGTCGCTGATGGCAAGCTTTTCGATCTGACGCCTCAAGTGCTTGAGCTGGGGTATTCAGTTCTGTCGTCAAAAGGTGTTTGGGACATTGCACGCCCGTTTATCGAACATCTGTCCGAAGATGTGCGCGAATCCGTTTCGGCCGCCGTCTTGGATAATTTCGACGTGGTTTATGTCAGTGGTGCGCAATATCACCGCGTCATCAGCGTCGGCATATCGGTGGGCGCACGTTATCCCGCACATTGCACGGCGAACGGTCGCGTTTTGTTGGCGGCGAAACCTGTCGAGACATGGGCCGACATGCTGGACAAAATCGAATTGACGAAGGTGACCGAGAAGACTGTCACCGACAAGGACAATTTTCGCAAAGTTCTGGAGCGAGTGCGCAAACAAGGTTGGTCGCTTGTCGATCAAGAGCTTGAGACCGGTCTGATGTCGATTTCTGTGCCCTTGCGGACCAGTTCCGGCCTTTTGCGGGGCGCTATAAACGTCGGCGTTCCGACACTG